>CANNQP010000020.1 GCA_947507875.1 Verrucomicrobiaceae bacterium
AGTGAAACGCTGTTGCGCCGATGATAGTATGGCGATAGGCCATGCGAAAGTAGGACGCCGCCAGATTACAAACCCCTCTCCGAAAGGTTAGGGGTTTTTTCTTCCCTCCCCTCATTCCCCCTTTTATTGATCGACTTTTCGGAGAATGGGATGAATTAAGCTAAGTCATCAAGAGATAGCGCAATCGCCTCAACCATTTCGCTAATCTCTTTTAAACTTGTGGCCAACGGTGGCATCAGAACGACCGTGTTTCCGATAGGTCTGGTTAAAAGCCCATGCTTTCTTGCTTGGAGACAAATTTTGGCACCCCATGCCTCAATCATTGATGGCGGGCTTAGTTCGATTCCTGCAATCAATCCACATTGACGGACTTCACGGACGGAAGCCTTCTTGCTTAGCCTGTCGAGTTCGTTTCGAAGGTGTTCGATTTTTGAGGGTAAGCTATCCAATGTTCTCTCTTCTTCAAAAACTTGAAGGTTTCCCAAGGCGGCTGCACAGCCTAGTTGGCTGCCAGTGTAGCTATGTCCATAATAAAAGGTCTTGTCTGTATCTTGGAAGCCATCAAAAACGCGTGTTGTAGTTAGCGTGGCAGCCATAGGAAGGTAGCCTCCGGTAAAGCCTTTGGCGAGACATAGAAAGTCAGGGCTAACCTCTTCCTGCTGACAGGCAAACATCGTTCCGGTGCGACCAAATCCCGTCATGACTTCATCGAGAATGAGGAAGATGTTTCGCTTTTGGCACCACGAGGAAAGTGCGCTAAGCATCCCTCTTGGCCACAATTGCATGCCTGCACTGCCTTGTATGAGAGGTTCAATGATGACGGCTGCTAAGTGCTCCGTTTGTTGTGTGTCCATGCTCTGGAGGACGTCCAGATTAGACACTCGCTGAGTCGGGTAACCAAAATCATTGCCGCTTCCTTTGAAAAGCGGAATGCCTCCCAAGCTTGCAGCACCAAGGGTGTCTCCGTGATAGGCTCGATCAAAGCTGACAATGGTATCACGCTTAGGGTGCCCATTTTGCTTCCAATACTGCAAGGCCATTCGGACCGCACACTCGATAGCGGTCGAGCCATTATCGGAATAGAAAACCCGCTTTAACGGACTGTTTGGTAACAACCCGATGAGTTTTTCTGCCAATTGAATGGCGGGCTCATGAGAAAATCCAAGAAAAGAGGTATGTGCGACCTTTCCTAACTGGTTCTTGATCGATGCATTAATGGTTGGGTGGTTATGTCCATGGATGTTTGTCCAAATGGAGCTGTTCCCGTCAAGGTAGCTTCGTCCGTGCTGATCAACTAGTTTACAACCTTGTGCTGAGGTTAGCAGAAGGGGCTCATGATCCTGAGCGCACCATGCTTGCATGGGGGTGAATGGATGCCACAAGAGCTGCTTTTCGAGTTCTACCAGATCGGTCATAATGTCTCGGGTTCTTTGCTACCCCAATTTATTCTATTCTGTTTTTGTCAAATCATGGGGATAGTAGGCCGTGGGTATGAAAAATGAAACAACGCCAGACATCGTGTCTTATTGAATCGACATGATTTCTGTTTCGCTTATTGCTCAAGCTGTCATGCCACAGGCATGATGTGAGTAAGGTCTATGTCATGCATGCTAACTGCTGTTTTCATGGCCACACGCGTGCGGAAACCTGTCCGTGGTGCGCGGTGTCTAATTCATAAAAGTTTTTGCAAATCAACGGGCTCCGTCACAGGAGCTTGGCAGGTGTAGTTTTGGCAAACGTAAGCAGCAGCTTTCCCTGAGATAGGGTTCATCCCATTCATGGCTGCATTGTATTTTGCTAGAAATTGCTGTCCTTCCCCGCCATCCGCGTGAAGCACGACGGCATGGGGCAATAGGCGCGTATGAACGGCTTTTTTTAGCGCTTGAAATTCGGGTGTATTCTTGTCTCCAGCGAGCACGATTTGTTGTTTGCCGCGCGATATAAAACTGGCAGCCATGACAAGCACAGGAACTGCGCTGGGGCTGTCTTGAAGCGTTTTACCAAAGAGTGTGATTATCTTTTTCGCCTGCTCGGCATGAGACGCGCTATCCAGCATGGCGGCTAGGCGGCTCAGATTCAGAGCGGCTAGCGAATTTGGCGAGGGCTCGGCCCCATCGTAGTCTTCTTTGATGCGTAGAACGGAGTGACTCATGTCTGTGTGCACGCTGTAGTAACCGCCTTTTTCTTGATCGAGGAAAAAGCTATCCATCTCAGCTTGGAGCGTGACAGCCCACTGAAGCCATCGACTTTCAAAACTGGCCTGATAGAGATCCAGCAGTGCGTGGATGAGGCAGGCGTAGTCGATGGCAAAGGCCTTCGGGCCACGTCCTCCTTCGCGCCAACTGCGATGCAGTCCTTTGCCAGGCTCTGTGCAGAGTTGATCGTGGATGAATTGCGCGGCTTCTGAGCCGAGCTGAATGAATTCATCACTACTTAGCGCAGCTCCAGCACGTGCAAGGCCTGAAATCATAAGGCCATTCCAAGCGGTGATGATCTTGTCATCCAAATGCGGCCGGGGTCGTTTTCCACGAGCTGCAAAGAGTGCTTTGATGCCTCGGTCGAGAATGATCTGCACTTCCTCAGGAGTCTTTTTGAAGAACTCGGCAGTTTTTTTGGCCGAATAGGCGCGGAAGAGGGTATTCGTGCCTTTCAGTTCCTCATGGGGGTCACTTTCGGGGCGTGCATTGCCATCTCGACGTGCGCCATAGGCATAACGAAAGATGCTGCCTTCGTCTTTGCCGAGCAATTCGTCGATCTCTGCAGCAGTCCAGATGTAGAAGGCACCTTCTTTTTTGTGATCATCACCTTCTTTTGCATAGCTGTCAGCATCCTCGGCAGAGAAAAAGCCTCCGTTTGGGTGACGCAAATCTCGCTTCGCATAGCTGACGATTTGACGAGCAATCTCGGCTAGGAAAGCAGAGCCTGTAACCAAATGGCCTTCGGCATAGGCCCAAAGCAGTTGCCCCTGGTCGTAGAGCATCTTCTCATAATGGGGAATGTGCCAATAGCCGTCGACACTGTAGCGGTGCATGCCGCCGCCGACGTGATCCCAGATTCCGCCAGCAGCCATGGCGCGCAGGGTGCGAACTGACATCTCGCCCGCCCACTCAGCTTCGCTTTGACGCGATTCCTGAGTTTTCCAGATCTGTTGGATGCGCAAAAGCAGGTTAATCGACGAAGAGCGTGGGAACTTGGGTGCACCGCTGAAACCGCCTTCATGATAGTCGTAGTGACTGGCGAGGTCATCGTACGCTTTTTGGATCACGGTGTCCGTCTGCACTTCTGCTCCTTCATTTTCTCCATCAAGGTGTTCTTGAAGCTTGTCGATGCTACGGATGGAGCTCTGTAGCACTTTTTCCCTGTCTTCTTTCCAGGCTTTGTTCAATTCGAGGAGTAAGTTCTTGAAGCCGATGCGGCCACTTTTGTTTTCTGGTGGGAAATAAGTGCCACCAAAGAATGGCTTCAGATCGGGGGTCAGGAAGACGCTCATGGGCCAGCCACCCCCGCCGGTTGCGGCTTGAACGTAAGTCATGTAGGTGAGATCCACGTCGGGACGCTCCTCACGGTCCACTTTCACAGGAACGAAGTGCGCGTTGATCACGGCGGCGATGTCTTCGTTTTCAAATGATTCGCGCTCCATGACGTGGCACCAGTGACAGGTCGAGTAGCCGCTCGAGAGAAAGATCGGTTTGTCCTCAGCCTTGGCTTTGGCGATGGCCTCATCCCCCCAGGGGAGCCAGTTCACCGGATTGTGCGCGTGCTGGAGTAGGTAGGGTGATTTTTCCTTTGCGAGGGCGTTGGTGAATTGAGGCTGGGAGGAATCGCTCATAGCTGAAAAAACGTACGGGGCGCGGTCAGGGTTGCAGGGGGCAGGGTAGAGCAGCAAGGGGCAAGTTCACCCAAAACTCAAAGCTGCCGCACGTATTGGCCGATCTGTTCTGCTTTGACTGCGACGTTGACAGAGGGGGCACGGGAGTTGCATCTTTTGACATGAGGCTATTCCTTTTTTACGCAGCGTTACTTTTGACCTGGAAGACGGTCTTGCCTGGCCAAGCGCAGGCGGAATTAGCTACGGAAAGCGAAGTGATTGAATTGAAGTCAAAGCCGGAGGATGAAAGTGTGAGTGTGGAGTTTGTTTTCTTCAATAAAGGTAACAAGCCCGTCCGCGTGCTGACCATTGATAGCGCATGTAGTTGCCTTAGTGCCTCACTGGACAAGGCGGTCTATGCTCCTGGTGAAAAAGGTGTGGGTAAGGCAGAATTCAAGGTGTCTAGCTTCACCGGTAGGCATGAAAAAACCGTGCACGTGCAAACGGATGATCCTGCGCAGCCTGAGTGGATCATTCACTTTGCCTTGGAGGTGCCAGAAGTCGTAAAAATCGAGCCCAAAACACTACAGTGGTGGCTGGGAGAGGAAGCCGTGGCACGCACCACGCGTATTATGATGACGGGCGTTAGTCCGATGAATATCACTAACATCACTTCGACTCGCGAAGGGGTGGAGTTCTCTTGGAAAGAGGTGCAGTCTGGCCGTGAGTATGAGGTTACGGTGAAACCCAAAAGCACTGCTGATGTCATGCTAGGCGCGCTAAAGATCGAGACCGATAGCAAGATCCCGAAGTATCAGCGGCAGCTCGCCTTCTTTTCTATTTTTCGTAAGCCAGAGGAGCCGAAAGCGCCATGAGGCAGTTGGTGATGCAATCGGCTATACTTCTCTGCCTATCGGCAGTCGCCGCCTGGATTTCTTATGGTCTGCATCCACGTGCTCCTGCTCTTTATGCAGTGGTCGCTGAGGTTGCGGTCGATGAACTGACTGTGCAGCAGGTGAGGGACCGTTGGGGTGATCGAGTCATCTGGCTCGATGCTCGTCCGCGTGAGCAATATCTAGCGGAGCATATTCCTGGTGCGCGACTTTTGAATGAGCAGGAGTTTGAGGTCCAGCTTTTGGAATTACTGCAGGATCTCGAGCGCGCGGATCGACCTGTCATCATCTACTGCAGTGGCCAGAGGTGCGAGGCGAGTCGCCGCGTGCGGGAAAGGCTGATCGCTAGTGTGCCCCTGGACGATTGTTACATTCTTCACGGTGGCTGGTCCGAGTGGAAGGCGAGTCGTCAGCCTTGATGAACTCAAGGCTGACGAGTTACATGCGCTTCATGCGCGATTCGATCAAGCTTCGCGTAGCAGGATGGCATCGACATTCACGCCATCATAAAGTGCATCGCTCAAAATGACCAAGGGGTCACCGGGCTTCACGAGAGAGTGATGATGGAGGAGGTCGATGGCATCACGGATGGACTTTTCCGGATTACCTTCTTCAAACGGCAGCACGTAAGGTTGCACCCCTCTTGCCGTGACCAGCGCTCGACTGACATGGAGCTTCGGTGTGAAGGCGAAGATCGGCGCAAACTGGGGCCGTTGATGAGCCAGGAGGTGTGCCATGACACCGCGTAGGGTGAAGACCAGCAGCTTTGAACCAGGAATGTCGTTGGCCAAGAGGATGGCTGCCTTGACGGTCTTGTGTTTGTTCGTTTTCAGCGGAGCGTCACTCGCGAAGCGACCGGAAGGATACTTTTGCTCAATGCGGCGGATGACGCTGTCGAGCACCTCCACGCACTTGTCTGGGTAGCGCCCCACACTGGTCTCTCCACTGAGCATGACACAGTCCACTTGCTCAATCACGGCATTGAAAATGTCCGTGACCTCAGCGCGAGTCGGCACGGGATTTTCGATCATACTTTCCAGCATTTGTGTAGCCACGATGACCTTACGGCCATGGAAAGAACAGCGCTCGACGATATGACGCTGAATGAGCGGCAGGTCCTCAATAGGGCACTCACTCCCGAGGTCACCCCGAGCGATCATGATCCCGCCACTGGCCTCAACCAGCGTATCGATATTTTTCAGGGCTTGCTGATTTTCGATCTTCGCGATGACGCGGGCTTTGCTGCCTTTTTGTTCGAGCAGCAGATTCAGATGCTGAATGTGGCCGGGCTCACGGGCAAAACTGAGGGCAAAGTAGTCCACCCCAAGCTCGACGCCGAGATCGAGGTCTGCATAATCTTTCTTGGTCAGTGGAGGCAGGCGCACGTCGACCCCTGGCAGGTTGATGTGTCTGCGGCTTTTCATCTCGCCCTGCGTGAGCACCGTAGCTACGACATGCTTCTGAGTCACGGTGTGGGCTTTCACCTGAATCATGCCTCCATCAATAAAGATGACATCACCCGGCTTCAGATCTTTCCCCAGATCGGGATAATTCACCGTGCAGGAGTAAGTGGTGGTCTGCTGAACGTCAGGCGTGCAGCGAAATTCGACTTCGTCGCCAACTTTGAGCTGCCAAGGTTGTTCGACATCTCCCGTGCGGATGCTGGGTCCGGTGAGGTCCATAAGCACGGCGATTTCACGTCCTGCGTTAGCAGCTGATTCACGGATTCGACCATAGACCGTGCGCACCCAATCGTGGGATGCATGGCTCATGTTTAGCCGAAAAATGTCGGCTCCTTTGGCGATTAGACTGGTGATAACTTCGGCACTCTCGGTGACCGGGCCTAGGGTGCATAGGATCTTGGTTTTGCGCATGAGCGGCATTGGATGGCAGTGAGGCCGCTTCTGTTCAAGCAGCAAGCCTGCCATCTCACAAAGGAATCCCCCAGCTGGTCAAAACCCGCGCTTAGCGTTTGAGTTTGCGCTTGAGACGCATCCAGGTGGGTACGTCCAGGTCTTCTCCTCCATCAGCCAGCACAGGCTCAGTTTCCTTGAAACGTCCTCGATCTTCTTCATTACCAAAACGGAAGGCAGTTTGCTCACCTGTAGGAATCGGTGAGTGGTTGGACATGCTTTGGCTTTTCGGAGCGGGGACAAGAGATTGGGTTGAAGGCGGAACCTGCGGTGGGGCGTAGGCTGTATCTTCCGGCGGCACGGATGGCATGGGAGCCGCTGAGGAGGGGGTGGTAGCCATAGCATCCTCCAAGCCTGCTCTTGGGGCAGGGGCGGTCCTATTCAGGTTGATGGGTACAAAATCTTCAATCGAGAGTTTCTTCTCCTGCTGCGGCTGTGGCACATTAGCAATGGCGTTTGGCTGCTCTTCCTCCAAGTCTTTTTCCCTGCTGTGTTCGACAGGCGCTTTCTGCGCAATTTGATCGAGGGCCTCTGCGGTTTCGACTGGCGTGGGAATGGTTTGGGAGATCGCTTGGGAGGCTTTCCCGAGTGCGCTTATCGCTTCATTGAAGATGGCATCGTCAGTAAGGTTTGTCTCCGGTTTTTCTACGGGTCGTTTGGCGGTTGAAAACTCTTCTTGAGGGAAAAGCAGTTCTTCTATCTCTGCGACAGGCATCGGCTTTGGCGCTTCGACTGGAAGGGCTTTGGTAGGTGCAGCTTTGGGTGCGGGTTGGCGCGGCGTTTCTGCTGCTTGAGGCTGGGGCGCTGTTGAGTTTGCCGTGTCGTCTTTTGTAGACGCAGGTTTGGGGTTTGATAAGGAAACAGGCTCTGTCGAGACGGTTTTTGGCTGGGTTTTTTCGAGCTTTTGAATGACTTCGCGCAAAACGGGCATCTCTCGATGCTGCAACGGTAGCATTCCGGCTGGGGGCGCAGCGTCAGCGACTGCGTTAAGCTGGGCAAGTCCCAGAGAGCTGAGAAGCGTAACACAGACACTGTCTCCAAGCTTTGCATCGACAGCGACCCCGAAAAGAATGTGTGTCTGATCGGGTACGTTTTGGCCGAGCTGCTTCATGATCGCATCGACTTCCAGGAGGGTTAGGGATTCGCCTCCGGCAATGTGAACCAGTAGTGTGCGGGTTTGATGCAGCAATCGTCCTTGATCGATAAGCGGTGATTTGAGTGCACGTTTGACCGCTTCTTCTCCGCGGTTCTGGCCGCGTGCTTCACCAAATCCAAAGAGGCAGCGGCCGTTCGAGGTATTCAGGGCCGATGTTAGGTCATCAAGGCCCAATTTGACGAGGCCAGGTGTGGTCAGGATGGTCGAAACGGCACGCAGCGATTGGGCGATGAGTTGGTCTGCTTGGGTGAAGGCTTTTTGAATGCCATCCTTGGGCAAGATGAGCTCTCCCATCCGATTGTTTTCAAAGAGAATTAGGGCATCCGCACGCTTTTGCAGCTGCTCAAGTGCGTCTTCAGCCTGCCTAAGGCGGCGCTTGCCTTCGAAGGAAAATGGCATCGTGGCGGTAAGGAACACTAGCGCGCCTGTGCTCTTGGCGATTTCTGCCACCACGGGAGCTGCACCGCTGCCTGTGCCTCCTCCTAGTCCCGTGCAAAGAAAGACGATGTCATGGCCATCCACGATTTCGCGGATCTGCTCGCGCGAGAACATGGCTGCCTCCCGGCCTAGCTCAGGATCTCCCCCCGCGCCGACTCCACGCATCAGCTCGGTGCCAAGCTGGATTTTGTAAGGAGCCATGGAGTGACTAAGCACACGGATGTCGGTGTGCATGGCGATGAGCTTGGCATCCACGGTGCGCTCAAGCGTAATCCGATCGAGCACATTACCACCTGCGCCACCAATCCCTACGATGCAAGTTTTGAGGCTTCCGGGTTCCAGATTCTCTTTCAGGGCGTGACGATCATATTCGACCATGGTATGCAAGGAGGTGAAGGGTGGGTCCGGAGGCGCTGGCAGTCAAAAAAGAGCCCGAAAGCGTTGCGAGAAAGTTAGGTTACGGAGGACAACAGGTCAGCCATCTTGCGCCCTAGCCGCAGCAGGGGTGACATGAAGGGCTTCTCCTGGTCGAGAATCTGAGCATAACGAATGAGGCCAATCGGTGCGGAGAACTGAGGTTTCTCAAACATCGCCGTGACACCACTGACAGGAGCAGACCCGGAGCGTGTCACACGTCTCTGAAACACATCTTGTGCCACTACGTCAATACCTTTCAGTAGGCTGGTGCCACCGGTCAGATAAACTCCAGCCGCGAGGCGGCTGATATGCTTGTCACAACGCATGCGCACCTGCTCGAAAATCTCCCTCACACGCATGTGAATGACTTCGTTAAGAAAGGCGCGCTCCACTTCTGCGATCATAAATCCGTTGTCATCTTCCACACGGACGATGTCATCGGGATCGACATCTTCATAGTTACAAGACCCTTCGTTGATTTTTAACTCTTCTGCATAGCGGTCGCGGATCTCCACCGCCATGGCAATGTCTTGAGTAATATGATCGCCTCCGAGCGGCACGCACCCTGAGGCAGCGATCATGGAGTCTTCATACAAGACGTAGTCAGCAGTGCCTCCGCCGATGTCGATCATAAGCGCGCCTTGTTGCTTGGCCTCCTTGGTGAGTACGACCTGCGCTGCAGCGATGGCGGTGAAGACGACATCCTCCACCTCCAGTGAGACTTCCCGTACACATTTGACGGCGTTCTGAATGCGTCCGCGCACGCCGTGAATGATGTGATAGTCTGCCTCAAGCACGCTCCCCTCTCGGCCGATAGGTTGGCGCACGCCTTCCTGGCCATCGACAATGTATTGACGTGTGATGCTGTGCAGGAAGACATTTTCCTGTGGGATCTCGACATGGCGTGCGATCTCTTTCGCGGATTCCACATCGTCCTCTGTGATTTCCGTTTGTTCTTCAGGTAGTCGCCATGCTCCACGACTCCCGAGGCTCCGGATGTGGCCACCCGTGACGCCGAGAAAGACGGTGCGAATCATGACTTCGCTGGGTTCTTCTGCGCGCACGATGGCATCATTCAGCACCATCTGCACTTTTTGGAAATCCACGATTTCTCCTTTCCTCACGCCACTGGAGGGGGCCGTGCCCACTCCGATGATCTTGATCGTGCCGTCGCGCTTGGCCTCGCCGACAACGACGCAAATTTTGCTCGTGCCAATCTCTAGTCCTGCGTAGATGGTGCTTTTTGCCATGATGGTTTAGGGGGCTCAGGGTGGGGTAAGCTTCATGCTGGTTTTCGGTGAACGAGCAGAGGCTGTGAGTGGATCTTGCAGCCCCTCTAAATCGGGGGCTTCACGGAACGTGATGGGGATGTTTTCTCGCACGAGCACATTCAATGTGTCGATTTTCCAACCGCGATGCTGTGCTTCTAGGGCGATGCGATCCATGCGGGTGAGTTGGTCGTCCAAGTCATCAATGCCAAAAAACACCCTTGCTCCGTCCTCAAAGGTTACGTTTAGGCCCCAAGTGTATTGGGTGGCGATTTCACGCACTGCGAGTGCGGTCTTCTCTTCTTGGCGTTTTTGCAGCTTTTCCAGCAAGCTTAACGCTGCCGTCACGGACAGGTCGCTGATTTTCTTCCCTGGCTGATTTTGGTTCAATGCTTCGTGTTGGATGACGGGCAGCTTTGCGTAGGTCTCCGTCACGACTTCGCAGGGAAAGAGCGTTCCTTCCGCGTCCAGAAAATAGCCCGTTTCAGATGAGCCAGCGCGCATGCCGAGCTTCGCGCACGCGATCCAAGCGACGGGTTGCCTCTGATCTACCGTCAGGGTCATGCGTCCGTGATAGTCTCGACTGATCTTGACGGACTTGACCTGTGGCATCTCAAGAATCCGGCGCTGGATCTCGCGCAGGTTCACCGTCAGCAAATTCATTCCATGAGTGATAGCGCTGACTCTCACGATTTGCTCTGCGGTCGCAGGGCCTTCCGTTTTGACCACCACTTGGCGAAGGGTGAATTGGGGATTCTTCAAAAAAGCCTCACGCACGGTGACTTTCAGCAGTGCGAATAGGCAGATGGCGCAAATGATACCCATGCCCCACTTGAAGCCGAGCCGTTGCTTCTCCGCTTTTTCCATCTCACGAAGTTTGGGCGAGTCTGGCTTGAGATTCACCTCCATATACCCATCGGCGGCCTTCTTTGCCCGCTTGATTGCAGGCTTGGCGGCGGTGCGACGCGAGGATGATGAACCGGAAGACATTAGGGAGTCGTGGCGAAGGTTCGTTACTGCAAAAAGTTAATACAAACTAAATAACAAACCCCATGCCTTTTGGCCAAGATTATTCTGAAAAAATGATTAACTCTGGGAGCTGTCCATCTGTCTAGTAGTTCCAAAAATTCTTGAAATTTATTTTTGAGAATAAATGTCAATAAAGTGCAAAAACCATTCATTGAATCGATAAGGCGTTCTCTTGGAGCGATTGAGCGAACTCTGGTTTTTTTCGCTCTGTTCCCGTTGGGAGGCAGATGGAGATTTTGTGCGTGTGGCGATACCGCAAATCGCTGCTGTCAAGGGCCTCCATGTATTCAATCCTATGCGGCCAAGCATGCATCCCAATCAAAGGCCAAACTAGCTGCGCGCGTCCGCTTGGTCATTCACCTTCTCTGATCTGTTGCTGACCGCGGATGTGCCTGCTTCTTGATGCCAGGCAGCTTTGCTTTAGTCTTTACGTCCAATGACTGAACGCCGACCTCACCCAACCTGCCGCACCATCATCATCATGGGAGTCTCTGGCTGTGGAAAAACTGAGGTCGGGCAGCGTGTGGCAGAGGCCTTTGGCGGCTATTTTGAAGACGCAGATGACTTTCATCCTGAGGAAAATAAAGCTAAAATGCGAGCTGGTATTCCGCTGAAGGATGAAGACCGCTGGCCCTGGTATCGGCGGCTTCGGGAGCGTATTGAAGCGATGCGTGCCGATTCCACCATGGTGTATGTCTTGGCCTGCTCCGCTTTGAAGGCTGTTTACCGAGATCGTTTGCGCGCTGGGGACGGGCAGGGCGAGATTGTTTTTGTTCATCTCAAAGGAGCGCGTGACCTGATCTTTTCGCGCATGTCCGCTCGGCAAGGGCACTACATGCCGGTCAGCTTACTGGATAGCCAGTTTGCGATTTTGGAGGAGACACCTGACCTCATGACCGTGTCCATCGAGCCCAGTCAAGACGCCATCGCTGCGGAGATTGTGAATCAGCTTACGCTGCAGCTTTGAGCTAAATGCTAACCCCTCAGCTGAGTGCCATGCATAACAGGGCGGCGAACAGCAGTAGCTGCATGCCGCTGAGCGCCAAGAGTTTGTTGTAGGTCGGCCCTGGTGCAGTCGTCCAGATGCGCAATAGCAAAAACAGCCCAGCAGGCAGGCAGGCTAGCGGTAGCAGGAAGCCCTGGATGAGCCCGATTTTCCACCAGTAGAGGCCAAAGGCGTGCCCAGCCAAGATCAGTGTCGAGATCTCGATTTTGGCAAATCTCTGCCCGAAGCGAACCGCCAGTGTCCGTTTCCCCGTTTGAAGGTCTTCAGCTTGGTCGCGGAGATTATTGATGGCAATCAGCACAGTGCTCAGGCAGCCGATTTGCAGGCCACCCACCATGCCGCCGACCATCCATTCGCCACTTTGGACAAAAGCCGAGCCTGTGACGGCGATCAGCCCGAAGAACAGGATCACGAACAACTCACCCAAGCCACGGTAGGCCAGCGGCATCGGGCCGCCTGTGTAGCCGTAGCAAAAATAAAGCGAAGGAATGCCGATGAGCACGATGGGCAACCCGCGGGCGACAATGAGCGGTAGCGAGAGTGTGATGGCGATCGCCAAGGTCAGCCAGCCTGCGATCATGACTGTTTCTGGCCTCGCGGCGCCAGAGGCGGTGATGCGCACGGGCCCGAGGCGCGCAGCGGTGTCTTTCCCCTGACGAAAATCGAGCGCATCATTGAAGAAATTCGTGGCGATTTGCAGTGCCAGTGTGCTGCCCAGGGTGAAGCCAAGCAGACGCCAGTCCACCCTCTGGCTGCCAAGCGCGGAGCCGATGAAAAAGCCCGTGAAAACAGGGGCTACAGCAGCTCCGAGGGTCTTCGGGCGGGCGGCCAGCACCCATTCAGCAAAAGAAGCCATGACAAAGGCAGGTGCTGTCACATCACCATGCCACCATCCACGGCTAGCACCTGACCGGTGATGTAGCGTGCCTCGGGGCTGGCCAGGAAGGCGACCGTGGCGGCAATGTCATCGGCCTGACCGAAATCTCCGAGCGGAATTTTTTCCAAAACGGCAGCTTTGACCTTCTCATCTAGCACACCGGTCATGTCGGTGGCGATGAAGCCCGGAGCCACCACGTTGGCCGTGACCCCACGCCCAGCGAACTCGCGCGCCAGAGATTTCGTGAAGCCGATCAGGCCTGCCTTGCTCGCGGCGTAGTTGGCTTGCCCTGCATTGCCCATGAGACCAATGACGGACGCGATGTTGATGATGCGTGCGCCTTTTTGCTTCAGCAGGCTGCGTTGAAAGGCCTTCACCATGTGAAAGGCACCTTTCAGATTGGTGTTCAGCACAAAGTCCCAGTCCTCCTCGCTCATCCGCAGCAGTAGGCCATCCTTGGTCACACCCGCGTTGTTGACCAGGATGTCCACATGGCCAAAATCGGCCAGAACTTGCTTGCCCATCTCGGCCACCGCATGGCCATCAGCGATATCGACCGCGTAGGCCTTGGCTGCGTCGGGATAGAGGGCATTGATGCCGTCCGCTGCCGAGTTGGAATTGGCTTCCGTGCGGCTTACGACGGCGATTTTGGCGCCTTCAGCGGCGAGTTTTTCGGCGATGGCTTTACCGATGCCACGTCCGGCACCGGTCACGACTGCGATCTTGTCTTGGAGCTTACCCATGCGCCATCATGCAGGGCCTAGCCGGGCTGGCAAGAGTGGAAAACTTCATGACCCAAGGTCTGGCTTTCTGATTCTCTTGATTTGCCTGAGGGGGACGAATCCAGAGTTGCCCCGCTGGAAAGCCCTGCTAACGGGAAATAGACCCTGTTTATGAATTGCAGAATCTGCCCCCGGTTCTCCCTCCTCGTCGCGTTCACCGCCGGGCTTTTCTTGCTGCCTGCCGCGCCGTCGTTAGCTCAGTCGTCGGTCATTGTCGTGGATAGCTTTAATCGCAAAGTTCACGTGGCTGGCAATGCCAATAGCCGCCGTCCTGTAGGCGGGTTATCCAAAATCGCGGCAGGTATGGTTGCGTTGGATTGGTCAGTCGCTTCCAAAGCAGGAGTGAATGTGCTGGCCGCAGTGCCAGACTACGCGGCCCAGATGTCGGGCACCAATATCCTGGGCCTACAGCCGGGTGATAAGCTGACTCTTCGTGACCTGATCTATGCCACGATGATGGGTGGCGATGATTTGGCAGCCATCACGCTTGCTGAGTTTATTGGGAGGGACCACCTTTACCGCCTTGGGCGCGGAGGGAATCCAATCGCCGAATTCGTTCGCCAGATGAACCAGCTAGCCTACCGCGAGGGTGCCACGGGAACCCGTTTTCAGAGCCCTCACGGCTTTTATGATGGAAGCTCTACCGCCGCCGATATCGCCCGCCTGACGTTGTATGCTGTTTCCCGTCCAGCGATGCGCTTTTACACCAACCAACGCAGCCGCGACCTCATCATTTACCGCGGAGGTCAGCAAGTCTCTGCTCCGGTAAGCAACACGAATATTCTACTTGGCGATTCCAACATTGATGGAGTGAAAGCCAGCTCAACCCCTCGCGCCGGTGGATGCGTCGCTATCTCTGCCGAGCGTCCGTCCTCCGTTTATAAGCAAGCTGATGGCAGTAGCCTGATTTATCGCCACCGTCTTGTGGTGGTGGTGATTGGCTCGGCGGATCCCTTTTCGGAGGCCAAAGCCCTCCTCCAGCAAGGCTGGAATGCCTACAACCGTTGGCTGGCGGCAGGTAGGCCGATCACGGACAAAGCCCAGCTCCTCAATCACTACTGATTTGGTCCCCTTTTCGCGGCATCCATGGCCGCATTTTAAACTCTCTCCATACCCAAACACATGCGCATCGGAATCTTGAATAGTGGCGGCGATTGCCCCGGTTTGAATGCAGTCATCCACGGCGTCGTTGGCGCCGCTCACACACTCGGCTGGGAGGTCGTCGGCTTTCGCGACGGCTTCGAAGGCCTGCTGCCTCCTGGCGATTACATGATGCTGGATCCATCCCGGACTGTGGGCATCACAAAGCTCGGCGGCACCATCCTAGGCACCACAAACAAAGGGCACTTTGTCGCCAAAGTCGGTGAGGGCAACGTGGCTGAAGTGCCAAAGGAGATCGTCGAAAAAGCCAAAGCCACCCTGCGCCATCTGGAAATCGGTGCGCTCATCGTGGTGGGAGGAGACGGCTCCCTGACCACTGGTTTGCAGCTGAATCGTATGGGCGTTCCTGTCATTGGCGTGCCCAAAACCATTGACAATGACATCCAGGCCACGGCCATGACCTTCGGCTTTGACAGCGCCGTGCATTCCGTGGTCGATGCGCTGGATCGCCTGCACACGACGGCGGAAAGTCACAAGCGCGCCATTGTTCTTGAGGTCATGGGGCGTCATGCGGGCTGGATCGCCCTGTATGGGGGGATGGCCGGTGGGGCCGATGTCATCCTTTTGCCAGAGATTCCTTTCAATCTGGAGCACGTCGCTGATGCCATCCGCCAGCGGGATGCCCGCGGCCATCACAGCACCCTGGTCGTTGTGGCCGAGGGCGCTCGCATTGAGAGTGGCGAGCTTTTGAAAAAAGAAAACGTCGGCGGCAAAGGCGAAGATCGCCTGGGTGGCATCGGCGAATACGTTGCCAAGAAGATTGAGTCCATGACGGGCAAAGAGACCCGCGCCTGTACTCTGGGTCACCTTCAGCGTGGCGGTGCCCCCACGGCGCTGGATCGCATCTTGGGCGTTCGCTTTGGCGCCATGGCCGTCAGCCTCATTGAGCAAGGCAAATTTGGCCGCATGGTTAGCTACCAGCAGTATCAGGTCGGCGATGTCAGCATCGAAGAGGCCGTGAATCACTTGCGCCTCGTGAAGCCTGATAGCGAGATCGTGAATGCTGGTCGTAGCATCGGCATCTGCTTTGGCGACTTCCCAGTGAATCGCTAGGTTACCTTCACGGTCTAGTTCGTTCACTCCCCTCAGCCGTTTTGGCGGATGAGGTCCTTCGCTATCATCTTGCGTCACATGTTGGCTGATCGCTGGTCTCAAATCCTCGCCGAAAAGGCCGATCAGCCCGCGCTTTGGCATCCTGAGGGCGTTTTGACCTTTCAGGATCTGCATGATCAGGCTAAACAATGGTCACCCCAGCTGTGCGAGCGGTTGGGGCCCTATTTTCTTGCGCAAGGAGACGGCTTCAGCATCATCCGTGCGCTCCTGGCAGGCATGATTCAGGGCCTGCCGGTGCAGGTTGTGGAAAAAGATCGCCAGCGCCGGGTGCCCACCGCCTTGCCGGCGCAGCCCGTGGCGCTGATCAAGCAGACTGTCGGCAGTTCGGGCGTGCGACGCTGTCAGTTTTTCAGCGCAACTCAGGTGCTCGCGGATGTGGATCGGCTGCACTTGGCACTCGGTCTTCATGAGCAGTCCGTCGCTCTCGCGCCGCTGAGTGTCGCGCATTCCTTTGGCCTGACCACGACGGTGCTTCAAACGCTGCTGCATGGGCTGCCCACGCATTGGTTGCCTACCCCCTTTCCCAGCGGCATCGCCGAGGCACTGGCGATGCATAAGCGCGTGTTTTTGCCCGGCGTGCCTGCCATGTGGCGCGCATGGCTGCTTGCGGGCCTGAACCTCGGTCGAGTTAGCTTGGCCGTCTGTGCCGGTTCACCGCTGACACTGGATCTCGAGTCGAGGCTACGAGAGACCTGCCGCCTGAAATTGCACAACCTCTATGGTACCAGCGAGTGCGGGGCCATCAGCTACGATGCTGAGGACGCTCCCCGTAGCAGCGCTGCGGACATCGGCTGCCTTTTGCCAGGCGTGCAGGCCCAGATGGGCCCTGAAGGACGTCTGTCTGTGACGAGTGATGCCGTCGGCCTTGGCTACGATGCGACTCTGCCGGGGGAGCTTTTCCATCCGCCCGAGCACCTGACCTGGGATCGCGTTCGCCTTGATGGGCAGCGCCTTTACTGGGAAAGTTGTCTCGGTTCAGGCATCAACGTCGCTAGCCGAAAGCTGAGTCCCGCCGAGATTGCTGCGAAAATCTCTGCCGCCACGGGCATCGCCGCCGTCACCGTGCTCGGAGTGCCTAGCCGCGACCCCGAGCGCGTTCAGGACATCGTGTGCCGCATCGGCTTGCCTGCCACCGAGCTCACGCAAAGTTTCAAAGCGGCTGCCTGTGCAGCCCTCGCCCCCTGGGAAGTGCCGCGGCGCTGGGAAGTCCTGTGCGCTTTGCCCTGAAGCAGCCGCACTTTGCTCGCGGCTTGCTTTTGCCGAAAATTCGCCTCTCACCTTCCCGCCCATGCCGATTTACGAGTTCTACTGCCCGCAGAATCACAAGATCTATCAATTCCTCGCCCGCAGCTTGGCAGATCGTGACCGCGTGCCTCGCTGCCCGGACAATCCAAGCTTCACTTTGGAAAAGCGCGTCTCCCGTTTCGCTGTCATCGGTCGGGCCAAGGAAGAAAGCGACAACGATCCCCTGGCAGGCATCGACGATGCCCGGCTAGAAGGACTGATGAGCGAGATGGAAGGCGAGATGGGCAAGATCGACAACGACAATCCCGATCCTCGCCAACTTGGTCACTTCATGCGCAAGCTCACAGACGTCATGGGTGACAAAACGCCGCTTGAATTGCGCGAGGTGGTGAAACGACTCGAAGCGGGAGAAGACCCTGAGAACCTCGAATCTGAATTTGGCGCTCTTGAAGAGGGAGCCGAAGGTGGAGATCCCATCTTTGGCCAAGTCCGAAAGATCATCCATGCCGCACGCCCCCCCGAACGCGATCCACGCCTTTACGAACTCAGGGATTGGTTGGCGTGAAGCACTTGGACTTCACAGCACCGGGATGAATAGCCGTGCGAAGCCATTGCGCAGGCGTTCGCTGGTGGTAGCCGCGTCCAGCATGGCTTCGGTGATCTCTTGGCTGGCGGCTCGTTTGTTTTCGAAGAGGTCGAGGAGTTGGCTGGCCAGTTCCTTGGAATGGCAGGCGAGGTTGAATTCAAAGTTCAGCCGAAGGCTGCGGGGGTCCCAGTTCGTGGAGCCGATGAAGGACCATGCATCGTCGATCACAAAAAGCTTCGAGTGATCGAACGGTGGAGGCGACTCGTAGATGCGGCAGCCGGCGTGCAGCAGCTCAGGATAAAGTGTACGCGCTGCCCAAGAGACCAAAGGAATGTTGTTTCGTGCAGGCGTCACGATGCTGACCTCGACCCCACGTGTGGCGCAGAGCTTCATCGCTGCGATCAGCGTCGGCGGTGGCAAAAAGTAAGGAGTGATCAAGCAGATGCGATGTCTTGCCGCGCTCAGGGCTGCAAAGAGCGCCGTGGGCATGACCTCAAAATCTTCATCCGGACCATCGATGATGCCGAGGGCATGCACGTCACCTGTCGGGGCGATCTCAGGGAACCAGACACTGTCGTCGAGTTGCTCTCCCGAGCAGAAGTTCCAGTCCTCCACAAAGACGCGCTCGAGCTGGGCCAATACCGGGCCGGTGATCCGGAAATGCAAGTCCTGCACGGGATGTGCTGGCTGGCGGGAGAGCATGTTGCCCTCCCGAATGTTCATGCCGCCAGTGAAGCCAATCTTGCCATCGACAATCAGCAACTTCTTGTGATTGCGTAAGTTCAGCGTCAGCAGCCGCAGGATGAAGCGGTTTGGCATGAAGCGCCGCACAGGCACGCCATGGGCGGCGAGCACGCGGGTCACGGGCGGCCAGGAGTAGCGCGTGCCTGCATCATCCACGATCACGCGCACCTGCACGCCACGCGCATGCGCCTCGGCCAGCGCTTGGACGAAATCCGCACCGATGCCTTTCGCCTCAAAGATGTAGCTGGATAGGGCTAGGGTGCTTCGTGCTGAGCGAATGGCTTCCAGCATGGCAGGCATGGCTTCGTCGCCATTTTGCAAGGGGCGCACCTCATTGCCTGAGCTGAAGTTAAACCGCGAGATGCGGTCCAAGGTCACCGCCAGTGAGCAGTCACGGGCCGTGGTCTCGGGCTCCGCATGAATGAAGAGTGGGCAAATCGGCGGTGGATCGCGATAAGCAGGCCCGACTTGGCCACGGTAGCGCTTGCCTCGGCGGCGGATGAAGTTGATGCCCAGCACGCCGTAGAGACAGGCTCCGATCCAGGGAGATAGAACTAGCACCGCCACCCAAAAGGCAGCGGATCGGTGGTCGCGCTGATGAACCAGCACATGGACCAGCGCCGCCATGCCAAGCCCGAGAGCGAGTAGAGGCAGGAGCAGGTCATAGGCTTCGTGGATCAACATGAGGGCAGGGGAGGTTGGGGGAAAGATCAATCCATCGCTGCCATTACGCCTTGCATTTGGCAGAGCGTCAATCCAGCAATCTCGCTGCTCAGCGCGGTGAAAGCCCACCCCCATGTGCTGTTTGGTGTAGAAAAATCTCGCGTGAGCGATTGCTAAAGTGGCTTCTTTTGAAACAGGGGGCCTTTTTTCGTGCGTTCCTGACGCACGTGCCTATCATCACGCCGCTTTTTCCTCCGAAAATCCAACCCAACCTCCTCCTTATGAGCAAATCCGCACCCAAACTTCACAACGCGATGTGGCCAGGCCTCGTCGGCAAAGGCGATGGCGAAGGCCAGGAACCCCCAATCAGTCTCGAGCGCATGCTCGACCTCACCGCCGCCGCGAATGTGAATGGCCAGAAGTTTGAAGGCATCGACTACTTCCTCTTTCTCCCCCATACCGATCCGAACGCGAGTGATGACGAGATCAAAAGGATCGCGGATCTGATCGCCTCAAAGGGTTTCTCCGTCGGTTCTCTTGTGGCTCCTGTGTGGCCCGGCACGGTGGGGGATAGCGCCATGGGCGATGATGCTCAGCAGGCGAAGTTCCTCGATGCTGTGAAGATGGCCTGCCGTATCGCCAAGGTCTTCAACAGCACTGGCATTCGCAAATACGGCTGCATCCGCATCGACTCTGCCGAGTTTGGGATCGCCAAGTGGAAAGAAAACCCGCAGGCAAATACCGCCCGAATCATCGACACCTTCAAGAAGGCAGCTGCCATCGCCAAGGATCATGGTGAACGCCTCGCTGCTGAAGGTGAGATCTGCTGGGCCGGCATGCACTCCTGGAAGGACATGCTTGACGTCCTGGAAGGCGTGGGCATGCCCGAAGCTCTTGGTTTCCAGGCTGACCTCGCCCACACCTACCTCTACACCCTCGGCTACAACGCTCCTGAACATGCCCTTGTGAAAGAAGGCTACAGTGAGGCCGAATTCTACACCGCCTACGAGAAGATGACGGATGCCCTCCGTCCTTGGACCATCGACTTCCACGTCGCCCAGAACGACGGTACTGTCCATGGCGCTGGTAGCCACGACAAGACTGGCAAGCACTGCCGTGCTGACGATCCGAACGGCAAGCTCGATATCGTGAAATGTGCCGGTTACTGGCTCAAAGACGCCCAGGCACGCGGCATCCAGCACATCTGTTGGGATGGCTGCATGTTCCCGAATGCCGTCCTCGAAACACCAAGCACCTGGAACACCATCCTTGATGCGATGATCAAGGTGCGTGACGCGCACGGTTGGTGACTGCAGAGTGGAAGTGGTCTTTGCTAAAAACGCCGCAGATGACCTCTGCGGCGTTTTTTATCGAAGCGCATCTTGTAGAGCAAGAGGTGCATGAGCTAAGCCATTGCGGGATTCAGCACGTTGCCCAGCTGGTTTAGCTCTCAGCCGCCGAATGCCGGTTTGGAACATGATCAGCCTGCGGGCTCAGCTTGGTGAAATCCTCCATTAGGCATCCGCCAAAGGTAGATTCAAAGCTTTGGGATGCACCATGGGAACAGGCTCCGCCTTCAATAGACACCGTAGTGATCTCATTGGCGAAGGTGTTGATGTGTTCAATGACAAGATCCGCATCGTGCTCGTCGATGCCGATGTCGCGTAGTGTTTCCAGGAGGTGGCCTACGAAATGGGTGAAATGGTCGCTGCGGATGCCGCGCCCGTGGTGGGCATGGGCCAGGGATTGGCCGGTGTAGCTCACGGGGCCACCCAGAGCCATGCAGAAAAACTCCTTCTGCATCCTTTGCAGTTGGTCGAGCGGTGTATGGCGAAAAAAACCAACGAAGATAGGGTCAGCCAGGACCCGCACATAGAAGGCCTCGATCAAGGATTCTACCGCGGTGCTACCGCCAATCCGATCGTAAAGAGAGGTCGGGGTATCTGCGTTCATCGCAGGGTAGAATCTGGTCGATGTTATCTGACCTGACACTTCCAGTCTAGCGATTGAGCATGTGTTTATTGCTGCACCGGCGGTTCCAGGATGATTTTGATGCCTCCTGCGCTCTTGCCAGCGGCCTGAAGGGCATCCGCCAAAGTCGGGCCTGAGGCAGGAGCTGACGTCGTAAGATTCGGCGACGTGCCAGAAGCGGTCTGTTCGGCCTCCAGAGCGGCTTTCAGAGCACCTTCCACCATTTGCCCACAGTGAATTTTCATCGGGGGCAGCGGTCCCAGAGGGGCACTCAGCTCTTCCGCATTCATTTGCAAAGCCTCTTCGCGGGTTTTGCCACGAATCAGCTCAGTGGCTAGGCTTGCCACGGCGATGGCGGTCTGGCAGCCAAAGGACTGGAAACTGGCCTTGTCGATCACGCGGCGGCCATCCTTTTCTTTGTATTTCAGCCACATGCGCACCATGTCACCGCAATCGGGAGAGCCTACCGTGCCGACAGCATCGGCATCGGGCATTTCGCCGAGGTTTTGAGGATTGCTGAGGGCGGATTGCAGAGCGGTTTCGTCCATAGGAAAAGAACAGCATGGGGGAAAACGCGGTGTGGTGCAACCTTGGGGCGGTTTTTTGACAGGAAGCCTAGCTGGAGACACCATGCAGCCATGGACGATCTGAAACGCGCGCTGCTGGCTGAGGCAGCTAAGCTAGGTTTCGCCGACTGCCGTGTGGCAGTGGCCGGGCCTGCGCCGCGCCGTGAGCTCTACGAGCGCTGGGTAGCCGAGGGCAAACATGGCGACATGGCTTGGATGGCGCGGAACATGGATCGCCGCACGGACCCACGTCTTGTCCAGCCAGGAGCACGCAGTGTCATCGTCTTAGCGTTGAATTATTACCAAGGGCCACCGCCGCGCGAGCAGGCGTGGCGAGTGGCGCGTTACGCCTGGAATGACGATTACCACGACCTCATCCAGGAGAAGCTGCGCGCTCTGGATGCTTGGCTCATCGCTCAAGGTGGCCAGCAGCGCTACTACGTGGACACGGGTCCTGTGCTGGAGCGTGATTGGGCCAGCGAGGCAGGTCTGGGCTGGGGGGGCAAAAGCACGATGCAGATCCATCGTCAGCTCGGCGCTTGGTTCTTCCTCGCTGAGTTGATCAGTACACTTGCGCTGGAGCCAGACATGCCTGCCAAGGATTTCTGCGGTTCCTGCACGCGTTGCATCCAAGCCTGCCCGACACAGGCGATCACGGCTCCGCGCCGCATGGATGCACGCCGCTGCGTCAGCTACCTGACGATCGAGAACAAAGGTCCGATTCCCGAGGAGTTCCGCCGTGCCATGGGAGACCGGATCTATGGCTGCGATGACTGTCTTGCGGCCTGCCCCTGGAACCGCTTTGCCCAACTTTCCCATGAGGCTGCATTTCAGGCGCGAGAGGCACTTTTTGCCCGACAGTTGCGCGATTTTCTGACGCTGACGGATGAGGAGTTTCGGACTCTATTTGCCCGCAGCCCGATCAAGCGCATCAAGCGGCCTGCCTTTTTGCGCAATGTTTGTGTGGCATTGGGAAACACGGGATCGTTGGCTGATTTACCTGCGCTTCAGCCTCTGATGGAAGATGAAAATCCGTTGATTGCCGAACATGCAAAATGGGCTGTGGCGGAGATCCTTCGCCGTGCTAAGGAGCCAATCGCCGCCGTTTAAAGCGAGGTTGGCTGCATGTCGTCTGGCTTCTCTGCGCAGGCACACTAGGATAGCGCGGTGGAAGTCCCGCCAAGATTAGAAGTTAGGTGAGGATGGCCTTCAGGCCCAAGCTGTCGCATCCTGCCCCTGCCTTGCATCTGGCAAGGCCAACTATGGTGATCATGAACCGCAGTCTTTTGGGGGAGGGTCGAGTTTATGGCGCAGGACATAAGTCCAGGGTATAAATTCGGCACCCCTTCATTAATGCATAGTTATTGCATTAATAGGGTTGACCTTGATGCAACATCGTTGCTAAGATGATTACTTCGCCATGCACTCTTCTTCCTCGACCTTCTCTTTTCTGCCTTGTGCTGCGTTTTGCCTGCTGATCTCAAGTGGGATGGCACCTGTTTTCGGGCAGACTTCAGCTCAATTCAGCGCTCAGCGTCAGCAGAAGTACCAATATTCCACCTTTAGTGCCATGTCTTCGCCCGTTGTCTTGCCGATGGATGGCAAGGTCGACGAAGCGGATTGGCTGACTGGTCTGGATGTCAGCTTGGCGGATAAAATTTTCCCGCACATGCACTTCGACACGGCATTCGGCACCAGCAGTATTGATCAAGACGAGCTTGCGGCTGGCCATCACGATCCCATTCGCAGAGATGGAGTTACCTTTCAAAACATCGAATTCTCCCTCTCAGGTCGCTTGGATGATCACAACGAATTTTTTGTGACGTATGCCGGGGCGGTGGGAGAGGATGATCACTACGAGCCTATTTTCGAGGAAGCGTTTTGGAAGTTCAAAAATCTGCCTGGAGGCTTCGAGCTGCGTTTGGGGCGTGTTTACAATCGGTTCGGCATACAGAATACTTACCATCCCCATGGTTTTGATTGGGTCGACCAGTACCTCGTCAACACGCGGATGTTGGGAGATGATTCCCTGACCACTCTGGGTGCCGAAATCACTTGGTTCGCCCCCTTGCCTTGGCTCTCCCAGTTTGATTTCGCCCTGGGTGAACCCCCTAGCCACGATGGCCACGCCCATCATGAAGATGAGGAAGACCATCGCTATGCGGCGGATGAATCTTATTTCTCCGAGGATGCCATCACTTATGTATTAAACTGGACCAACGTATTCAATTACAACGATTTTCATCAATTTAGATGCGGCCTTTCAGGCGCTTGGGGTGAGAATCAAAGCGAAGAGAACACAAGCATTTATGGCGCCCACTTTGAATACCAATGGCGGGAAAATGGCTTCGATCCAGGTGGCCATTATTTTCGGGTTCGCTCTGAGGCCATGATGAACAGCTTCAAGGTCGAGGATGAAATGGACGAAACACGCCCGCTGGAAGCACAACAGGATTTTGGTTGCTACCTAAGCCTACTTTATGGCCTGCCGAACAACATAGAGCTAGGCCTGCGCGGTGAGTTTGTCTCCGGCAATAGCGATACGGGACAAGAGAGCCGTTTCCGGGCTAGCCCAGGGATCACTTGGTATGCCAACCAAGCGCGTACGCTTCGTCTGCGCTTGCAATACAACTATGATCAATCCAACGCACGTGGCACCGACCATGCGGTATGGACACAGGTCAGTTTTACCTGGGGTGGTCCAGAAGTTCGCTAACTTCTGCTGACGGCGCACGTTATCGTTCCCCTGCTATGAAACCTTTACTGCTATCCCTCCTGTGTCTTTGGATGACAGACTCAGCCACGGCGGCGGTGAAGGTCGCTAGCTTGCATCCGATCCTGGCGGACTTGGCCCGACAAGTGGGGGGAGAACATGTGCAGGTGGTGGAGGTTTTAAAAGCAGGTGGGGATGTGCATCACTTCGAGCCCGCCGCGCGAGATATCGCTGCCATGCGTGGCTCCGTGCTCCTCTTGGCCATGGGCAAGCACCTGGAAACCTATTTGGACAAACTTCGCGATAGCCTCGGTTCAGGCGTGAAGGTGGTGGAAGTGGGTAGGCCAATTCCTTCCCTAAAGTTAGACCCGTCCCAGGAGGTGTTTGTCTGTTGCCCACACCATTCCCACAGCAGCATCGACCCTCACTGGTGGCATAGTGCCGAAAACATGAAGCGGGCGGCGCGCTTCCTAGCCGATGAGTTGGCAGCGGTCGATCCGGTCCACGAAGATAGCTACACCAGTGCGGCCAAAGTAGCATCGAAGCGCTTTGATGAACTCAAGCGCTGGGCGCAGCAGCAAATCAGCGGAATTCCCAGGGCCGATCGCAAGCTAGTCACTGCCCACGCGGCCTTTGGTTATTTCTGCAAGGAGTTTGGCTTCAAAAGCGTGCCCGTTTTGGGCATCGGGCGCAGCGATGATGCTTCGCCTCAATACATTGCGCAGACGATGCAGGTCATCCGCGACCAGAAAATTCGTGCAGTTTTCCCTGAGGATCAAGCCAATCCAAAGGTGCTGACCGAGATCGTTCGTAGCACGGGCGTCAAGCTCGGAGATTCTCTTGTGGCTGATGGAACGGCCCTGAATGCCCACACTTTCGAGACCATGCTCGGTCACAACGTGCGTGCGATCGTGGCTGCGCTGAAGCCGGTGGCTCCATGATTCCATTACGGCTGGGTTTCTAAAATCACGGCAGTCTGGCTCACGGTGACTTTTTTCACTGCTCGAAGCACGGGCCCCAAAGCCTCCATCTTCTGGTAGGGCGCTAGCCAAGTCCAAGCGCCCATCCCACTGACAAATCCCTCGGCGACGACCTTGCCTGGCACGTCCACGGTAGCGACGCGCGCATCGACTCCCAGATCGTGAAGAAATAGTTCAAGAGAGGCTTCGCCATTGAGATAGCGTTTCTTGTTTTCCCAGAATTTGATGTGATTCATGGGAAGGCTGACCTTACCCACCACTTGGTTTTTTTCAGGAATGAGTCGGTCAAAGCGGATCATGTCCTTGTAGCTGCCGTAGCCAGTATCTGGGGCTAGGAGCAGCAAACCATTCAAATCGACGACCGTCAGGCTTAGGCTCGCCTTCTGGCCAGAGGTCGCTGCCTTTGAAAAGGCTTGCAGTCGGTTCGCTAATTCAGTTCGTGCTGAATCCGGAAAATCAATGCTCGGTAGGGTGATCGGCTGATCCATCGCAAATTCCGCGATGGCTTTGTCTTGAGAAAGCAGGGACCATGCACTCCAGGCGATGATTCCTAAAAAAATCAGCCCTGCCATGAACATGATGAAGCAGCCATAAAAGGGATTGAAATCGGCAGTGGGGACTTTTTCGACTTTAGCCATGGAGAGCGCAAAAAACAGAGAAACGAACGCGGGGCAAGCCGCCCGTCGAAAATGCGCACCCTGCGTGTCTTCATGAGAGCTTTTGGGTGCCGTCGGATTAGCTTCTAAAATCAGCTTGATGATTTCGCCGCTCGCACTACTTTAGCGACTTCCTTTCCCGGGCCAGTTTGTATTATCGTGAGAGTGGGGTGCGCCCCGCTCTCTTTTTGTCTGGGGATGGAGTGATTTTTATGACCTCGGAACTCAAAGCATTATTCGACTACTACGAGAGGGAGAAAGGCATCGACCGTGATCGCATGGTCGAGGTGCTCTCCCAAGCCCTTCTCGCGGCCTCGAAGAAGAGCATCGGCCCTGCGCGCGAACTGCGCATTGAGATTAATCCTGACAAAGGCACGATCAAGGCGTTTGCCAAATTGATTGCTGTTGAAGTGGTCTCGAACCCCTTTGAGGAAATTTCTTTGGAGAAAGCGCTGAAACGCAAAAAGGACGCCCAGCTTGGTGATGAGATTGAGCTGGAGGTGACGCCGCAAAACATGGGCCGTATTGCTGCTCAGACAGCAAAACAGACCATGATGCAGCGCGTGCGCATGGCCGAAAAAGAGAACCTTTACGACGAATTCAAAGATCGCACTGGCGATGTCGTGAATGGAACCATCCGCCGCTTCGATAAAAGCGATGTGATCATTGATCTTGGTAAGTTTGAAGGTGTCATGCCTAACAAAGAGCGGGTGCCCACCGAGGAATATACCATCGGAGATCGCATGCGCTTTTACGTAAAAGCTGTAGAAAAAGAGGGTGCCCGCGGGCCTGAGATCGTGCTGAGTCGTGCTCACGTGAACTTTGTTCGTCGTCTTTTTGAATTCGAAGTCGCTGAAATTGGTGATCACACCGTGGAGATCTCCAGCATCGCCCGAGAGCCTGGGTATCGCACCAAAGTGGCCGTTCATAGCGGTGACAAAAAGGTCGATCCTGTCGGCGCTTGTGTCGGTCTCAAGGGGAATCGAGTCAAAAACATTGTTCGCGAACTCAACAATGAGAAGGTGGACATCATTGCTTGGTCGCCTGATCCCGTAGAATTCGTCAAGAAGGCCCTGGAGCCCGTCAAAGTGGTCAGCATTCAGGTCTCACCTGACAAAAAAGCCGCTCGCCTCACGGTGCGAGAAGAAGACCTATCCAAAGCTATCGGAAGACGTGGTCAGAATGCACGCCTGACGTCTCGCCTCGTGGGAATGGAATTGCAAATCGAGCGCGATGAGCATGCCGAAGAGGTATTCGAGGGGCAAATGGATCACGCCGCGCAGGACTTGGTCAAGACGGTTGGCATCAACCTCGAAACTGCCCGTAAATTGGTCATGGGGGGCATGGGCGACCTCCAAGTGCTTCGCCAAGTTGAAGTCGATGACGTTATCGACGCCCTCGCTGGCGATGAGCTGCTTGGCCGCCAAGTTTTCGAGCGCATCCAGTCTTACACCCCTACCCGAGGAGAGTAGCCATGAGCCTCTCTTCTGCCATCCTTTCTTCTTTCTCTCCGACAGCTTTTCCCGCCGCTCTCCAGACGCTCATTTCCCCTCATGCCTCCCCGTTCCTCCTCATCGAAAACCAGCAAAGACACCCCCGTCAGCGAAGTCGCTGAACCGGAAGTGCTGGAGAGCACCTCTGCGCCAAAAAAGGCGAAAAAGAAGGAGGTGCTCTCGCTGATTGATGAGGAGAAACCTGTAAAGGCCAAAGTTACCCGCAAAGAAGCTAGTGTTCTGCCAGCCATTGGCGCGAAGCCTGTTCCTGTCGCCGAAGTCCCCGCGTCAGCTTCAATCGCTGAAAGTGTCGAGTCAGAGCCAGCGAAAAAAACAGTCGATGATCAAAAGAAAGAGGCATTGAACCTCTTTGAGGAAGAAGAAAAGCCAAAGGTCAGACGGGCGCGGACTTCAGAACCTGTGGCTGTCACGGCCTTCCCACCGATTTCTAAGCTCAAAGACGCAGGTCCCGTCGCAGGTCCAGTCGTGGCCCCTGTGATTGCTGTGGCACCAACGCCAAAGGCGCCTGTGATTGAAGTGCCGCCAGCAGATATCGAGGTCAACGAAGCCGGGGAAAAAATCATTCACCTCAAGCCGCCCGTCATCGTCAAAGACCTTGCGGAAAAGATGGGATTGCGCCCCTTCAAGGTCATCGCGGATCTGATCAATCTCAAAGTCTTTGTCGCGAATGCCGACAAGGCTATCGAGCTCGATGTTGCCGAGAAAGTTTGTGAAAAGCACGGATTCCGTCTGGAACGTGAGAAGCGCGAAAAAGGTGGGGGAGTGCACAAGGTCGAGGAAGTCATTGTCGAGCCAGCTGCGCAGATCGTCGAAGAGGTGGCCGTGGAAAAGCTCGAGCTTCGTGCGCCGATCATCACCTTCATGGGGCACGTTGACCACGGCAAAACGTCACTCTTGGACGCCATTCGCAAAACGCAGGTCACCAATGCGGAGGCCGGTGGCATCACTCAACATATTGGTGCTTATTCCGTCTTTCACGATGGTAAGCCTATCACTTTCATTGACACCCCAGGTCACGCGGCTTTCTCGGGCATGCGAGCTCGGGGTGCCAATGTCACGGACATCGTCGTGCTCATCATTGCGGCAGATGACGGTATTATGCCACAGACCCGTGAGGCGCTGAATCATGCCAAAGCTGCTGATGTGCAGCTCATGATTGCGATCAATAAATGTGATCTGCCAGCCGCAAACATCATGCGGGTGAAATCTCAGCTTCAGGATGTCGGCCTCATGCCCGTGGACTGGGGTGGTGATATCGAAGTCATGGAAGTCTCTGCGCGCACTGGCGCAGGCATCGACAACCTGCTCGAAACCATGGCTTTGCAGGCAGAGGTTCTCGAGCTTAAGGCCGACCCCAAAGCTCCGCCGCGCGCCACCATCATCGAATCCAGCATGGTTCCCGGCAAAGGACCTGTGGCGACCGTCATCGTGCGTCAGGGAACTCTCAAAGTCGGACAGCCCTTTATCTGTGGGCCGCACTGGGGCAAGACCAAGGCTCTGCTCAATGATCGTGGCCAAGCCGTTAAAGAAGTGCGCCCAGGTATGCCTGTCGAGGTCGTAGGATTCAGCGATATGCCTCGTGTCGGTGATGAAGTGGTGGTCATGGAGAGCGAGCGTGTTGTTAAGAAACTGAGCGAAGAGCGTCAGGAAGAAATGCGCCAATCCAAGCTCGTGACTCGCCGTCGGGCGACCATGGAGGATCTCTTTGCCAACATTGAGGAGGGACAGAAAAAGGTCTTCAAGGTGGTGCTCAAAACCGATGTGCATGGTTCGCTGGAAGCCATCACGAAATGCCTCGAAGAAATCGAGAGTGATAAAATCAACCTGCGCATCCTTCACGGTGACGTTGGCCCGATCAACGAGTCGGATATCCTCTTGGCTTCGGGTTCGGATGCCGTGGTCATCGGCTTCAACACCAAGACCGAGAACAAAGCTTTGGCCACGGCCAAGCGCGAAGGCGTCCAGATCAAGCTTTATTCCATCATCTATGAGTTAATCGATCAGGTGAAGGAAGCCATGACTGGCATGCTCGATCCGCTAACGCGCGAGAAGGTTTTGGGTCACGCCAAGGTGAAGCAGATCTTCAAGGTCCAGAAAGGCTGGGTCGGCGGTTCTCAGGTCATCGACGGTCGCATCGACCGCAAGCAGCGCGCGCGTGTGCTGCGTGATGGCCAGCCGGTTTACGATGGTGCTATCGAGACGTTGCGTCGCTTCCAAGACGAAGTCCCTGAAGTGCGCAATGGCCTCGAGTGCGGTATCAAGCTCCAAGGCTTCTCTGACTATGAAGAAGGCGATATCATCGAGTGCTACGAGCTCGAAAAGATTGCCCAATCCCTCTAATTCAATTCACGTGTCTTGTGGGCAGGCGATGACTGGATTCACCGCCTGCCAGCTAGGCGCTTCTTTTTTTCTCTATGTCCCAGCGCCTTGATCGAGTGAACGAACTCATGAAACGAGAGCTCAGCTCCGTGCTTGAGCGCTATTACCGTTTTGATGGAGTCGTGCTGACGATTCACGACGTCGTCACGGCACCCGATTTACGCCAAGCCAGTGTTTGGGTGGGTATCCTTGGCCGTGCTGCGGATGAAGAAGGCGTCATTGAGAAGCTGAATCGAGAAAAAGGAGCCATTCAGCGTGAACTCTACAAACGGGTGAAACTCAAGCATAGTCCCCAGCTTTTGTTCCGTCTCGACAAAACCGTCGAACGCGCGGTCAGCCTGATCAACACCTTGGATAGCCTGCCGCCGCCGCTGCCGGATGAAGAGCCACCTGCGACTGACGCGAAAGCGGATTGAGACTTTGCAGAGTAGCCGATAAGGGCTTTTGAGACTGAAGGGCTAAGGCTTGCGCTTCCCGGTTTTGGCAGCGTATGATGACTCAGGAGAAACGTTGACGTTTCATGACGATCCTCACTGCTTGTGACTTCTGCTGACCCACGCTCTGCTTTCCTCAGATCTCTGGCCGATGATAGCCAGTTTTACCGGATGTTTGACCATCTGCCGGGTGTCTCCTTTTTTGCCAAAAATCGTCGATTTCAGCTCATGTGTGCCAACCGCCACTTCATTGAAACGATGGGCTTCAAGGAGGAAAGTGACATCGTGGGTAAAGATGACTTTGCGCTGTTTCCGGCACGTTTAGCGGAAAATTTCCGGCGGGATGATGAGGAAATTTTTCATAGCGGCGAAGCCAAGCTCAACATCGTGGAGCTGTTTTTCAATCCACAAGGCATTCCAGATTGGTTTATCACGCACAAGATGCCCTTGCGGGACCGCCAAGGGCGTTTGGTTGGCATCATGGGTATGACCCAGAGCTACGGACAAGCGATGAAGACTGTGCATGCCAGCCATTACATTGAGCAGGCGCTTGGCTTCATCCGCGAGAACTTTCGCCGACGCTTGAGTGTTGAAGAATTGGCTGCTCAGGTCCATCTCAGCCCGAGGCAGCTGCACCGCAAGTTTGTGGAAACTTTTGGCTGCAGTCCGCAGACCTTCATCATGAAGCTGCGGGTACAAGCTGCTTGTGAAGCTCTACAGCATGAGGATGCCCAGATCAGCCAAGTGGCTGCTGAGTTGGGCTTTTATGACCAGAGTGGCTTCACCCAGCACTTCCACAAGCATGTGGGGGTCACGCCCCTGAAGTACCAGCGCCGCTTTCGGTTAGGCACTGCCCAGCACCGTTACCGCTGATGAGACCTGATAAGCACACGGTCCTTGACTGCTTTAGCTCCAGGCGCGGCGCAGTAGATTCAGATAATTGCCATGCATGATGCCAGCGATGTCTGACTCCCTGTAGCCACGCCGAGCCAGCATGTCAGGGATGCGGGCGAGGTCGGCGATGGTGTCGAGGTCCATTGGGGTTTGCTCTGTGCCATAGCCTCCATCCAAGTCGCTGCCGATGCCGCTGTGGCAGGCATTCCCAGCGAGCTGGCAGATGTGGTCGATGTGGTCGCAGATGACTTCGAGCTTCAGCCCAGCTTCTTGGGGTGTCGTTTGGTCACGCACCCACCCTGGGATCATCATCCAGGCATCTAGGACGGCACCGATGACTGCGCCGCGCGAGATGAGTGCTTTGATTTGCTCATCGCTAAACTGACGTACATCAGGGGCTAGTGCGCGGCAATTTGAGTGGCTAGCCCAGAGCGTACCCTCGAATAAATCCAAGGCCTCCCAGAAGCTTTCGTCGGAAAGGTGCGTGACATCTAGGATCATCCCCAACCGACTCATTTCGCGGATCAGATCGCGGCCTTCCGGCGTCAGGCCACCGGGTGTGTCATGGCCCATGGCGTAGCGGCAGCGGCCGTAGTGTGCGGGGCCCATGGCGCGCAGGCCCTGGGCCCAACAGCGCTCCAGATGCGCTGGGGTACGGATGCTGTCTGCACCTTCGAGGCTAAGTATGTAAAAAATAGGCTTCGAATCATCGGGCGTGCTGGTGTCTTCCCAAACCGCTAGGGCATGTTCGAGTTCGGCCAAGTTTCGCACTGGTGAAAGGTGGCCCTCCTCCTCCATGGCACGATACCAGGCTAGCTGGCCCTGGGTCTCTGCCCAGGCTTGTTCGGGGGACATCCAGTGCGCGATCGGGATGGCTCCGGTCATGCAGCCGGCGAGTTGTGTCGCCACGCAGATGCCGATGCGGGCTTGGCGCATTTCGGGAAAAGCAGTGGTGCCTGCGCCACGGGCTTTTCCGACTAAGCCAGCTTCGCGACGGCGAATCTCGTGCACGGGCAGTCGCAGGTCGCGATTAAAGCCACTCAGGGCATTCAGGCTGAGGTCGAGATGGGCATCAAAGATAAGCATAAAGGGGCAATCGGTGATCTATAACTTTCTGTTAGGGGCGAGAGCTGACTTGAAGGGCGTAGCGGCCAGTTTTGTGGCTGAGCCTCACCTGCGCTCCATAAAGAGTGCTTAGGGCCTGGCTGTTCAGCGTTTGGGATTTGTCGCCTTGTGCCAAAACAGAGCCGTCTTTGAGCAACAGCACGTGACTGATGCAGGGCAGGATTTCCTCCACATGATGCGTGACCATGATCAGGGAAGGTGCTTCCGGCCAGGTGCTGATTTCATCCATCCAACTCAGAAACTGGTCTCTGGCCACGGGATCGAGGCCTGCGCAGGGTTCATCAAGGATGAGTACTTCAAACTTTGCCATGAGGGCACGGCAGATGAGTATTTTTTGTTTTTCTCCCTGGGAAAGCGTGGCCCAGAGCGACTTCTTGAGGTGGCCGCAGCCTGCAGCTTCGATGAGTCCATGAGCCTGCTTTTTCAGGGTGGCGGATGGAGGTTGCCAGAGGTTCAGCTTGGCATCACGACCGCTGGCCACGACATGCAGGATGGGTTCACCGGGCTCCAGGTAGGTGGTCAGGGTGTTGGTCACCAGTCCCACGCGCTTTCGCACGGCGCGCCAGTCACTGTTGCCAAAAGTATCGCTGCCGATTTGGATCAAGCCATCGGTGGCAGGTTCGTAGCCAGTGATCAGGTTGATTAGAGAGGTCTTGCCGCAGCCATTCGGGCCAAGCACACACCAGTGCTGTCCGCGTCTCACTTCCCAATCAATGCCTTTTAAAATCAACCTGCCGCCGCGGATGAAGGTGGCGTTTTGGACTCTGAGCAGGGAAGAGAATGGCATGGTGAGTGGGCACAGACTTGAGCAAGGCTCTAGGCTTGTCTTGTGATTTTCAACGGGTGTTTGATGGAGCGCTTATCCGCTTTCTAACGGTTCTTCCTCTACCTTGGAGTGGATCAATCATCAGGCGTTGCCTGCGTGCCTATGTTTTCTTGGCTAAGGCTTGGCGTGTCCAACGGTCATCTCTCTGTTTGGAGGGCAGAACTACCTTGGCCATACCGAGATAACAGAAGTGCAGGACGCTGCTTGCATGAGATGCGGGCCTGCCCACACTCTGTGTTCCTTTATGTCCACCATCGTTGTCGCCCAGAAAAATGGCATCGCCTGCATCGGTGCTGACACCATGAGTTCCCTCGGCGCAGTGCGTCAGCGTGCGCATCATGTCGTCAATAAAACAAAAATTGCCAAGGTCGGGGACACCTACATCGGGCTAACCGGCACCTCGGCTAGCTTGGTGGTGATGAACAGCTACTTTGCTAATCTTGAACGGCCCCGAAACTTCACGAGCACCGAAAGCATTTTCGAGACCTTCCGCCATGCTCATCACTGGATGAAAGCGGAGTACTTCATGAGCACTGCGCCTGACAAAGGAGAGGAGTATGAGACGACACAGTTTTACGGGCTGATTGCCAACCCTCACGGCATTTACGCGCTGTATTCTTACCGAACCGCTCAGCAGTTTCATCGCTTTTGGGCGGCGGGTTCAGGGCGCGATTTTGCGCTCGGCGCCATGCAGACGGTTTATGATCATTACCAAGAGGTGACGGATATCGTGCGAGCTGGGCTTTATGCCGCAGCTGAGTTTGATGGCTCCACGGGCGGGCCTTTTGAGATTTACACTTGCCCTTTGGCTGCTGTGGTAAAGCCGGCCAAAAAAGCCTCTCGCGGGGTCCGAAAGAAAAAATAGAAATGCCGCTTCACACTAGGATTATGGATGATTCCATGCCTCTTGTGGTTAATCCTAGGCGCTTGAAAGAAATATTCTTCCAAGTTAGCTATTTTGCATAAGCTCCCCTCAACGTTCATGAGTGCTTATTCTGATCCCTTTCAAGCGGCACGCCTTTCTGCGGGTGTGATGAAGTGTCCTTTTCATGGCGAGGAGATCACTATGATCCTTCGCCATGAGGATGTGCGCCGTGCCGCGAAGGACTGGAATACCTTCAGCTCAGACGCTCCCTTTCGCGTGCCTATTCCTTCCGAGGAAGCCGTGCGTACCATGAGGCAGTTGCCGATTGAGACCAATCCACCACAGCACACCGAATACCGAGAGATCGTCGAACCTTTTTTTCAGCGTGCGAAAGAGCCTGAGGTGATCGCAAAGGTCGAGGCCCTCATCGGCGGATTCTTGGAGGCGGCCCTGCGTCAGGATCAGGTGGAAGTGGTGCATGACTTTGCCCTTCCTATTCAATCCAAGGCACTCACCTACTTGCTGAACACGGAGGAGGGAGAGGCCGAAACCTGGATGGGCTGGGGTATCCATGTGTTCAAGGTCACGGGAGGAGAGTTCAAAAAGGGCTCCGTATTGGAAGACTACTTGATGCAGAAGTTCGATGCCGTGGAAGCGGCGCCTGGGGCCGACTTTTTCAGCGCGCTGATTCAGGCAGAGTATCAGGGGCGAAAGCTGACGCGGGAGGAATGCATGGGCTTTGCTAACCTGGCCTTTGCGGGTGGTAGAGATACCATCATCCTCACCATCGCCTGCGCGCTTGGCTACCTCGCGGAGCATCCTGAAGCCCTCGAATTCCTGCGTGAAGACCCACGCCGCATCACCTTAGCTAGCGAAGAGCTCTTCCGCGTGTTCATGCCCCTAACCCACATTGGTCGTGTTTGTCCCGCTGAAACAGAGATCCATGGCACATCAATCGCGGCTGGGCAGCGGGTATCGCTGTGCTGGTCTTCAGCCAATTTTGACGATGCAGCCTTTCCTGATCCAGAACGGGTGAGGTTGGATCGAAAACCGAACCCTCATCTCTCGTTTGGCTTTGGAACTCATCTCTGCCTGGGCGCTCCACACGCTCGGTTGATCCTGCGCACCTTGCTAAGGCTCTGCTGTGAGCGGGTGCAGAGTATCCAGATGTTGGATTGCATCGAGCGTGTTGAGCGCGAGGCTACTTTCGAACGTAAGTTAGGTTACGATGCACTCCAATTGCGGTTCCACCCTCGGGCTTTTTGAGCTCTTTCGGTCGTTTTTTCTTAAGTCGGCTCCTTTTCCGTAAAAGAGGGATGATTTTTCTCGTATTGCCATTATCACAAAAAGACCAAATCGTTGACTTTTTCAATCAGCTCATGCAGTCCACCTCCACCGCTTTCTTGCTCGCCCTCTTGGCGATGGTCTCCACTGCCTCGGCGGCATCTTCGATAGGCTTCAATCGCGACATCCGGCCTATTTTGGCCGATGCTTGCTTTCATTGTCACGGCCCTGACCCAGGTACGCGCAAGGCGGGGCTTCGACTGGACACCGAGGCTGGCTTTTTCCAGGCCAAGGACGGCGAGCAGCCTGCCGTGGTGAAAGGCAAACCGGAGGTCAGCAGCCTCTTCCAGCGCCTCATTTCCACGGACGAGGATGAGGTCATGCCGCCGCCTGAATCCCACAAGGCGCTGAAGCCAGATCAAATCGCCAAGGTCAAAGCCTGGATCGAGCAGGGGGCACCCTGGCAGCCGCACTGGTCCTTCATTGCGCCGAAAAAGGTCGCGCTGCCTGTGGTAAAAGACAGCCGCTGGGTCAAGACACCTGTGGATAGCTTCATCCTGGCTAAGCTGGAAGCCACAGGCCTGAAGCCTGCGCCTGAGGCAGACTCGCGCACGCTGATCCGCCGCATCTCGCTAGACCTGACGGGCCTGCCACCCACACCGGAGTGGATGCAGCGCCATTTGCCCCAAGCAGGAAGCACCCTCACGGATGCTCAGCTTTCCGTCATGGTGGATGAACTGCTCAAATCTCCCGCCTATGGCGAGCATCGTGCTCGTTACTGGTTGGATGCAGCGCGCTATGCTGACACGCATGGCCTGCACTTTGACAAGCCGCGTGAGATGTGGCCCTACCGCGACTGGGTGGTGCGTTCCTTCAATCGCAACCAGCCCTTTGATCAATTCACCGTCGAGCAGATCGCAGGCGATCTTTTGCCGAATCCCACCGAAGATCAGCTCATCGCCACCGGCCTTCAGCGCTGCAACATCACCACCAATGAAGGGGGCACGATCGACGAGGAAAACCTAGCCAACTATGCCTCGGACCGCGTGCAAACGATGGGCTGGGTTTACATGGGGCTCACGACGAACTGCTCTCAGTGCCACGACCACAAGTTCGACCCGATCACGGCGAAGGATTACTACGCCTTGGCCGCCTTTTTTCGCAACACCACGCAGAAGCCCAAGGATGGCAACGTGAAGGATGGACTCGGGCCGATCCTCGTGCTGCCCACTGAAAAAGATCGCCCACGCTGGACCGCGCTTCCGGGTGAAATCGCTGCCGCGAAAACGCAGGTGCAGAAGAATCGTGAAGCCGCTCGGCCATTGTTTGATCAGTGGCTGGTCGCAGCCAAGCCTCAGGACCTTGACCAAGATGTGCCCACTCAGGGCATCGTGGCTCATGTGCCACTGAATGAAGGCGTGGGCAGCGAAGTGACTGGCGTCTGTGGAGCCTCGAAGACCTTCCGAGCCACGGGTGAAGTCTCGTGGAAACCCGATGGCAAAATCGGCCCTGCGCCGGTGATGAAGACGAACGGAACCTTCGAACTTGGTGATGTAGGCAACTTTGAAAAGAACCAAGCTTTTAGTTATGGGGCTTGGGTGCGTGCGGGCAAAGTCGGCATGTCTGGTGGTATTCTGGCACGCATGGATGAAAAAGGTGGCTTCCGGGGTTGGGATCTTTTCCAAGGTGATCGGAGCTACGCCGTCCACATCATCAACAGCTGGCCGGGGGATGCCATCAAGGTCAGCACGAAAAAGCCGTCCGTGCGTCCTGGAGTTTGGCAGCATGTCTTCGTGACCTATGACGGCAGCGGGCGTGCCCAGGGAGTGAAGCTGTTCATCGACGGCGTCGAGACAGAGCTCAAGATTGAAGTGAATGCACTCAAAGGCAGCATCAAAACCCCCACCCCCACGCGGATTGGCCAGCGCAGTCATGTGCAGATCTTCCATGAAGGCAGTGTGCAAGATGTACGAATTTATGACCGCAAGCTGACGGCACCTGAGGTGATGACGCTCTCGAAAATCGGACCACTTCGGGAAATGCTGGCCGCTAGCAAGCGCGGTCCGAAGCAGAAAGATGCGCTTTTTGAGCATTACCTCGCGACACGTCATGACGGTTACCGCCAAGCGAATGCCTCCTTTACTCGGCTGGAGGCTGAGCAAAACGCCATCAAGGCCCGCAGCTCCATCACTCACGTGCAGGAGGAGCGCAAAGACACCATGCCCATGGCCAACATCCTCATGCGCGGTCAGTATGATAAGGTTGGGGAAAAGGTGGAAGCGGCCGTTCCCGTCGCGCTCGGCACCCTGCCTGCCGATGCCCCGAAGAATCGACTGGGCTTGGCGAAGTGGCTGGTCAGTGACAACAACACCCTGACGGCCCGTGTTACGGTCAATCGCATGTGGCAGGAGCTGTTCGGCCGTGGTCTCGTGGTCACTAGCGAGGACTTCGGCATCATGGGTTCTGCCCCGAGTCACCCTGAGTTGCTGGATTGGCTAGCTGTCGATTTCCGCGAAAGCGGCTGGGATGTGAAGAGACTCTACAAGATGCTTGTGACTTCGGCTGCCTACCGTCAGGCGACTTTGATCACGCCAGAGAAGCTGGACAAAGACCGCGACAATGCGCTGCTCAGCCGTGGCCCACGCTTCCGCATGGACGCGGAGATGATCCGTGACTACGCGCTTGCGGTCAGCGGCACCCTTTCTCCCCGCATGGGCGGTCCTGGAACGATGCCGTATCAGCCTGAAAATGTCTGGGAAGTCGTCGGCATGGGCACCGAAAAATACGTGCAGGACAAAGGCGAAAATCTCTACCGGCGCACGGTTTACAACTTCTGGAAGCGCATGGCACCACCGGCTAGCATGGACATTTTCAATGCGCCAAGCCGTGAGGTCAGCTGCGTGCGCCGCGACCGCACGAACACGCCGCTGCAGGCCTTGGTGACGATGAATGACCCTCAGTTCATTGAGGCCGCGCGCCAGCTCGCTCAAAAGGCACTGCGCAGTCCGGCCCCACTTGACTTCATCACTCAGCGGGTGCTTTGCCGCGAGCTTTCGGCTCGGGAAAAGCCCGTTGTTGAGACCAGCCTTCGCGATCTGCGTACGCACTATCAGCAAAACCCTGCGGATGCTGAGGCTCTGCTGGCGGTCGGTGAATCTCCGAAAGACAAGGCGCTGCCGAAACCCGAGCTCGCTGCTTGGACCATGCTGACGAACCAACTTTTGAATCTCGACGAAGTGCTCAACAAGTAACCCTCACTGCCCCTGCTCATGTCACTCCTCAACGAATGGAATACCTTCGAAACGCGGCGTCGTTTCTTTGGCCGTGGAAAAAATGCCCTGGGCTACGCGGCCCTTTCTTCCTTGCTGGGAGAGGCCATGAGTACGCCTGCACAGGCCGGTCAGGGGGCGGTGCTGCCGCACTTTTTGCCCAAGGCCAAGCGTGTCATCTACCTGCACATGGTCGGTGGCCCGGCGCAGATGGATCTCTTCGACTACAAGCCGGAGATGCAGAAGTGGTATGACAAAGACCTGCCGGAGAGCGTGCGCAATGGTCAGCGCCTGACCACGATGACCAGCGGTCAGGCTCGCTTTCCGATCGCTCCGTCCAAGTATCGTTTCGAGCGGCGTGGGCAGTGTGGCATGTGGATGAATGCCGACTTGCTGCCTCATCTGGCGAAGAATGCGGACGACATCTGCTGGATGCGTTCGCTGCACACGGAGGCGATCAATCACGAGCCTGCCATTTGTGCCATGCAGACGGGGAATCAGATCACTGGACGCCCCTGCTTGGGCTCCTGGGCCTCTTATGGACTCGGGGCCATGAATGAGAATCTGCCCACCTTTGTTGTGCTCATCGCGACCCCCACCAATCGTGAGCAAGAGCAAGCCATCTCTCCACGCCTTTGGTCCAGCGGCTACCTGCCTGGAGAGCATGCGGGCGTCAGCTTCCGCAGCAAAGGTGACCCCATCTTGTTCATCAACAATCCCCCGGGTGTGCCGGACAGCGTGCGCCGTCGCACCATCGAAGGACTGAACGCGCTGAATGAATTGAACTACCAGCAAGTCGGCGATCCTGAGACCCACACGCGCATCCGCCAATACGAAATGGCTTTCCGCATGCAGGCTAGCGTGCCAGAGCTGACGGACATCAGCCAAGAGCCCGATCATATCTTCAAACTCTACGGCGATGAAGCCCGCAAGCCGGGTAGTTTCGCAAATAGCGTGCTCATGGCGCGTCGTTTGGCTGAGCGTGGCGTGCGCTTTACCCAGATTTATCTAAACAACTGGGATCACCACGGCAATGTCGGTGGACGCATGCCCAGCCAGTGCCGGGACATCGACCAGCCTTGCCATGCCTTGATCGAGGACTTGAAGCAGCGTGGCATGTTCGAGGACACGCTCATCATCTGGGGAGGTGAGTTTGGCCGCACGATTTACAGCCAGGGTGGCCTCAGCAAAGAGAACTACGGTCGGGATCACCACCCGCGCTGCTTCACCATGTGGATGGCGGGTGGTGGTGCCAAAGGCGGAGCCATCTACGGAGAGACGGATGAGTTCAGTTACAACATCGTGAAGGACCCGCTGCACATCAGCGACTTCCACGCTACGGTGCTGCACCTGCTTGGCTACAATCACGAGCGCTTCACTTACAAGTTCCAGGGCCTCGATCAGCGGCTCACTGGAGTGGAATCACGGAAAGTGGTGCAGGCCCTCTTGGCTTGATCGTCCACAGAACCTCAGAGCTTGCGCACCGGCACTTGGTGCGCGTGCAGGAAGTTTTTTACATCTCCCACGGTGTATTCACCGAAGTGAAAGATGCTCGCCGCGAGCACCGCATCGGCTTTTCCTTGGCTCAAGACATCGGCCATGTGCTGCAAATTGCCCGCGCCACCGCTGGCGATCACGGGGATGCTCACGGCTTCACTCACCGCGCGAGTGAGTTCAATGTCGTAGCCAGCCTTGGTTCCATCGGCGTCCATGCTGGTCAGCAGAATCTCTCCTGCGCCACGGCGGCAGACTTCAGCAGCCCACTCCACGGCATCCAGCTCGGTCGGATTCCGGCCCCCGTGAGTAAAGACCGTCCATGAGCCGCGATTGTTGCGCTTGGCATCAATCGCCACCACGAGGCACTGGCAACCAAAGGCATCGGCGGCGGCGTCGATCACATCGGGCGTTTTCACGGCAGCGGTGTTGATGCCGACCTTGTCGGCACCTGCTAGCAGCATTTCCCGCATGTCGGCCACGGTGCGGATGCCACCACCGACGGTCAGTGGCATGAAGCAGCTCTCGGCTGTGCGGGAGACAACATCGACCATGGTTTTGCGCTCCTCATGACTCGCGGTGATGTCGAGAAAGACGAGCTCATCCGCACCCTGGGCATTGTAGGCCTTGGCACACTCCACCGGATCTCCGGCATCGCGCAGTTGCAGAAACTGCGTGCCTTTGACAACACGGCCTTCTTTGACGTCGAGACAGGGAATGATGCGCTTCGTGAGCATAAAGCCTTTTCGCTAAACGACAGCTCTGGGGGAACGCAAGCCCCATGTCTGATGAGTGCAGACTTGCCATGCTGAAAACTCAGCCTGTCTGCTTGAGGTGCAGTAGAAAAGTAAGATTTAAATTCTCACTTATGATAAAGAGAGTGCGAGATTCAACTCGCATCAAATCCAAGAGACGATGACCTCCGTGCCAGTACCGTCCAGCTTCGTTGGGGTCCCAGACAGATGTGACATTGACAGTGAACTCAAGCCTTTAGCGTTGGTTTGAGGTGGGGGCGCTTGGTGCTTCAGGGATACCTAGGTGTGGGATCCAACGTGCCTCGATCAGTGTGTCCACGTAGGGGGCGCTTTCTGCAGCTTTGAAGATGCCTTCCGCACGTGAGAGCCAGTCCTTGGCTTCAGCTTCTGCTTTGCGCTGAAAGGCAACCGCGGCTTTGCTGTAGTAGTAGGCTGGGGTGTCGTCCATGAAGGTGAAATGTTCGCTCAGGGTCTTTTCGGCCTGAGACATCTGGTCTTGTTTTACCTCGCAGACTAGGCGTTTGAAAATCACCATGTGGCGGTAGGCCTGGGGGATTTTGGGGAACTGATCCAGCAGTTTTTGAAACGCAGCAGATGCCGCAGCCCAATCGTGCTTGACGAACTGAACTTCAGCGAGGTTGAAGTGGATGCGGAACTCGTCGGGTGAGAGTTTTAGAGCTCGCTGGAAGGCCTCGTTGGCTTGGTCGAGATCGCGCAGTGCGTTGGTCATGTAGAGCGAGCCGCGCATGTTTACCAGCTCCGAGCGGTCTGGGTATTTTTCCTCAAGTTCATCTAACTTTTGGAGAGCCTCGCTGAATCTGTTTTTTTGCTGAAGTTCCTGGATCTCTCGTGCAACCATGATGGCTTCCGGTGGCAAGGCGGAGGGGGGCTGTGCGCTCAGGAGCATGGCTGCAGAGAAGAGCAAAAAAGCAATCGAGTGGAGGCGCTGCATGGTCAGGAACATAGGAGTCCGGCTGTCCATGGCAAGTGTGATGGTGAAGGGCAGAATTTGCTTAGCTCTCCGCTCTGGGTGTGGCAGCGCGTCTAGCTTTCATCACTCCGCCGATAGGGTTCTCTCGAAACGACGCCAATAAATCAGCGCGACAGGAAGGATGCTCGCACAGCTAATGGACGCCTCAATGACACGGCTCCAGGTTTTTTCCTGCATGGCCGTGATGATGAGGCTGGTGGCGATGATGGTTGCACCTCCGATGAGAAAAACGGCCGCAGGAGCTATGGGTTGTGGCATGATGGGCATTTCCGCCTCGACCTGATCCCAAAATCGCCAAGCGATGAATGCCAGCGTCAGCATGGGGAGATACATATCGAGTCCGCTGGCCTCAGGTGGTGCATAGTCATAGACCGCGTGGGCAGTCACCACGGCGGCAAAAGTGAGGAGAAAGCGATCCGCCGAGGCAAAGCGCGAATGTAGCATTTCATACAGCGCGTGCGTGGTCAGGCCGGTCATGGCCACATGCATGAAGTTCGCCGAAAGAAAGCGAGGGAGGGCCACTGCACCGCCCATGCTCTGGTAGTAATCCACATTTTCCTCCAGGGCGAAGCCAAGGCCCACAAAGGCACCCGTCATCAGCGCCATGCCAGGCATCCTCCGCCAGACCAGCCAGGGCATAAAAAAGGCGGCCAGCGCCAGCTTGCAGGACTCTTCCCGCAGGCCCACACCAAGGATCAGATGCCAGAGATCCATGGGAAAGTTCAGCGTTGTCGCTTCGACAGTGCCATTGAGGCCGAGCTTTTCCTGCTCCTGCCAGGCGATGAGGCTGATGGTTGGCCAAATACTGGCGATGCCCGCGACCACGGGCCCCAGGGGCCAAGTCCAGCGCCAGCTGCAGCGCGGCGTGTGCATGACCAGCAAGATATACCAGAGCCCAGCAGACATGCCCGTGAGCAGTAGGGCAGCAAGAGGCAGGCCCTGCATTCGGTAGCGCAGTAGGCCGCGCCACTGGATGAGGATATTGCCGAGTAGAGCCCCCGCATCGTGCTCCAACAGTGGAGGCAGGTTGTCCGTCCAGCCAGCCTGAGCCATCTGGGCCAGCTTTTCTCGTTCCTGCTGTAGCAAGGCCAGGCGCACGGAGGTTTCACGGGCACTTTGTGCATCGGGGAAAAGCTGGCCCTCTCGCATCATGGCCTCCAGCGCCGAGCTATCAGCATCTTCTCGCAGCAAAAGACTCGCATGCCATTCATGGGCCAAGGGCAGAGGGTTCGGGCTGTGTGTTGCTGCCTGCACTCGGGCGGCAGCGGCTTTCTGCAGTTCGGGATCAGTCAGCAGACAGGCAGCGAGGTAGTCCTCGGCCAGTTCGATCAGCTTGGCTGCCCCGAGGTGTTTTACGAGCAGAGAGCGCACTTCATACGCCAGCACGCTCCCTTCCTTAGCATACTTTGCCCAGCTAGCGGGGGGCGAGTCCAAAACCTCGGCGAGCATGGCAAGGCTAGGTGTGAGTTTGCGTAGCCAATGGCCTAGCGCGCGTGGCTCTGGCCCTGGCGCATGGCGTAGCCGTTGCCACTCCCTGCGGATCGCGTGTTCTACAGGATCGGTGGTGATCACGGGGTGCGAGTCAGGAGATAATGGACTGGCACAAACCAGCCAAGCGAGAAGAAAACCCGATACCACAATGCCCACCGCGGTGCGTTCTAGGCTGGCCCGGCGCCGTGAAGCGTGGTGCAGCCAAGCTCGCCATCCAGAGATCATGGGCAAAACGATAGGATAGGACTCACTTTCTCCACCAATCGGCTTCGCGTTCCCAACTCGCACGTGGTTCGGAGGTGCTCTCCGAATGGAGATCGCGGAGTGCGGCGTTTTTTTGCTCCTGAGCCAGCTCGTCTTCGAGCTCCATGAGCAGCTTCACGTGAGGTTCTGGCTGGGTCGTGCGCCGCCAGATCAGCCAAGCCCAGCAGGCAAAGAAGGCCAGCATGAACATCAGAAACGCCAGGTTGATCATCACGAACATGTCCATCGCCGCCGTATGGGGTTTAGCGAACTGCGAGCCTGCTTGTGCCTGCTGGAAAAAATCGGGAGAGGCAAGGAAAGGAGGCATGAATGGCGTGAAGTTGGGATAGTTACGCTCGGTCCTGAAAGACGAGGCGCATCGGGATCATGCTGGAGAAGCTAAATCCATGTTTCGAGAAAAAGGCCTGAGATTCGGCGCTGATGCGATCGGTGAGCAGGGTGATTCTTTTGAAGCTCTTCTCACGAGCGAACTGCACGGCGTAGTCTAGCAGACGTCCGCCATAGCCTTGTCGGCGATGCAGCGGATGCACGATCACGTCCTCCATGAGCACCACAGCCCCCCCCTCCGCCGTGCTGATCGTGAAAAGCAGGTTCACCATGCCGATCACGAGGTGATCGGTCCTCAGCACAAAAATCCGGCCCAGCTTGGGCTGCTCTAGGATCAGTCGTAGGCCTTGCTCCTGCTTCATTTTGTCAGGTTTAAAGTCCGCCTCTTCGCTAAACAAAGCGACCAGCAGTTCCACGAGCTGTGGTAAATCTTCAATGGTCGCCGGCTCAATGCGCGGCTGCGTGGAGGGGATAGGCATAAGATGCAGTATGGAGGCACGGTTTAAGAAAGGCAATGGATGTTGCCATAGGAATCTGCATGGTCTGCCAGCTCCGCATCCCTTAACTTGACGAAGCCGTGTGCCCCTGCCAATCTATGGATCTCTTTAACCCTGCATGATCGTCACCCTCGCCATCATTGCTCTGTTTGGTGTGCTTTTGGTCATTTTGGAGACCTTTGTGCCCGGCGGGATCGCAGGATTTCTCGGAGGGGTCTTCATTTTGACCGCCAGTGTGATCGCCCTGTTGGCTGAGGAGTTTAAGGATTGGTCCCAATTACAGAGGACAACCTTGGCGGTCACGATCCTGATTCTTTCTAGCTTGGCCTGTCTGATCTGGTTGCGCTTTTTTGCGGTGAAGTTTTTCCACCGTGCCTTCACCCTGGAGGCACAATCCGGCTCCAACCATCGCGCGCCCACTCCATCCGAGGGTGAGGAAGGCACGGCGCTCTCCGAGCTGCGCCCCCTGGGCCGTGCGGAGTTCGCAGGTCGGCGTCTGGACGTGCGCTGCCTGGATGGCTTTGCCCCGGTCGGCAGTCGCCTGCGAGTCACCGGGAGCGAACCTGGAAACTTGATTGTCCGTCTCATCTCCTAATCCCCCTACTCCACACCCACCATGCTTGGATTCGATACTCTTCTCTTCGGCGGTGCCATCTTGGTCGCGCTGGTCATCTTCCTCATCGTCGCCAAATTTTTTAACATCTGGCTCCGTGCTCGCATCGCCAATGCGCCCGTCAGTATTGTCAATCTGCTCGCCATGTATCTGCGGGGTGTGCCCAATGCCCTGATCGTGGACACCCGCATCACGGCGGCCAAGGCGGGTATCCCTATCGACACCGACCAGCTCGAGGCTCACTTCCTCGCTGGTGGAGATGTCTCCCATGTCGTGCTGGCGCTGATTGCCGCTGACAAAGCAGGCATCCCCCTCGACTTCGATCGCGCCTGTGCCATCGACCTTGCCTGCAAAGGCACAGGCAAAACGGTGCTCGAAGCCGTGCGCACTAGCATCAATCCCAAGGTCATCGACTGCCCACATCCTGACATGGGTCGCGGTGGTAAAATCGACGCCGTCGCCAAGGATGGCATTTCTCTGCGTGTGCGTGCTCGCGTGACCGTGCGCACCAACCTGGATCGCTTCGTCGGTGGGGCCACGGAGGAAACTGTCGTGGCGCGTGTGGGTGAGGGCATTGTCACCTGCATCGGTTCATCTGCCTCCTACAAAGACGTTCTGGAGAACCCCGATAGCATTTCCAAACTGGTGCTGCACAAAGGCGTCGATGCAGGCACGGCCTTTGAGATTCTCTCCATCGACATTGCCGACATCGACGTGGGAGAAAATGTCGGCGCGAAGCTGCAAGCTGAGCAGGCCGAGACCGACAAGAAAATCGCCCAGGCGAATGCCGAAGTCCGCCGGGCCGCGGCCGTGGCCCTGGAGCAGGAAATGGCTGCCCGCACTCAGGAAATGCGCTCGCGTGTCGTCGAGGCAGAAGCGCAGATCCCGATGGCCATGGCGGAAGCCTTCCGCAATGGCAACCTGGGCATCATGGACTTCGCCCGCTACAAGAATCTTTCGGCCGACACGGAGATGCGCAGCAAGATTGCCGGTTCCGCTGCGCCAACGGTTTGAGTCAAAACGACGAACCCATCAAGGGCCGCGCGTGTTCAGCGATCTCACGCACGCTCAGTGTGCGGTCATACACCGCGAGCTCCGCGATTTGGCCACAGAAGGGCCGGCGGAGTTGGGTGAGCTCTTGATCGGGGCGCCATTCCAGGGCGCCAATCTGGAAAATCGCTGGATGATCCCCAGGCACCGCATCCGACTGAGCTGGGCCGAGAGGTTGTCCATCAAGAAAGAGTTCCATTCGGCCTCTGGCCTGTTGGGCGACGACGTGATGCCATTGATAAGGAAGCGCTGAAGCGGCGGCTGAGAAAAGATTCATGCCATCCCGATGCCCAGCCGGCCAGCGCACCAGATAGCGCAGCACTCCCGCGCCGGTAGCCTGACCCGGCGGTCGGCTGCCGAGCTCGATGAGTCCAAGGTGTGGGCGTTTCGGGTCGGGTGTCGTCAAGGCCAGTAGAGCTGTTTGATCCAGCGTCTCGGCCATGAACCAAAGCTCCAGCGCATAGCCGCGGCTAGGTGCGATCCAGGGCTTCTCTGAATGAATCACCCCAGGGGCTTCTTGGCCCCAAAAGCGGGCGCTGGAGCCGATCTCTACCTTGCCTGCGAGGCTCAAGGACGGTCCCGCCGTCACCTCGTTGGGCACTTGGCCCTCGACCAACCGATTCATTCGCCAGTAATGCACAGGTTTAGCTGCCAGAATGCGCGCGCGCTGGTCCGCAGGAAGACGCAGCTGAGGGGCAACCGGCTGGAGGGAAGGCAGAAAGTCCATGACCTCACTCGTGCCGATGAGCCCTGGAGACGCGCCGAGGCTCGCCTTTTCGGCTTCATTCAAAACCACCGTCCTCAGCCCAGCTTGCCCTGGGATGCTGGCGGAAAGCTCAGCCTGACCTTCGAACACATTCACGTCGGTTTTGCCTTGGCCGCTGACGGTAATGCCCAAAACGGTGCCGAGGTCCGTGACGGTGCCTCGAGGCGTCTCGACGCAGAAGCCCTCCGCGCCCGGTGGCACTTGCGTCCGCAGCCGTCCCTGGCGGCAGATCATGCGGCTCAAGCTGCAGATCTCAAGGTCGGCAGGTCCTTCCACATCCACCACCACGCCATGGGTGAAGAGCAGCCTTGCCTGCCCCTGGGCAAGGTGTAGCTGACCCATTGTCACAACGCGACTCGGCTGCTCTGCGTCACGCGGTACCAGCACCGCGATGACTTCCTGCGGACTCGCTGCGGGTTCCTTCTCCAGCCAGAGCAGACCGGCGAGGAGGATCGCTGCCGCGGCGGCCAGCGCCGTAGCGATACGCCAGCTCGAACTGACAAAACGCTGGGGTTCTCGACGCACGGCGGCCATGAGCGCCTCTTCGAGGCGACTGTTTTGAACGGCCTCTTGAGCTTCATGGAGGCCCAACTCTTCCTGCAAAGTGATCCAACGAGGGTCTGGCGACTGCGCCACCTTGCTCAGGCAAAGTGTCCAAATCAGCTCGGCCAAGGCTGCGCGAAAGGCAGTGTCATCCCGCAGCCGAATGAGCAGCGCTTCCGTCCGACTTTGGGGCAGTTCTCCACCTTGCCAAGCGATCAGGGCTTCTTGCAGGTCAGTGTTCATGGGTTATTTTTCGCGCCATGCATTCCCGCAGCAGGCCAAGCGCGCGGTATTGCAGTTGATAAATCGCACCAGTGCTTGTCTGCATCTCCTCGGCCAGTGAAGCGGCTTTGTTGCCTTCCATGTGCGACCGTACGACATGGCGCAGGCGCTCAGGAAGCTGACGGATGCAGTTCAACATGAGTTGCAGCTTTTCACGGCGTGTTTTGGCCGCGCGCTGATCCAGCTCATCCTGGAGCCAGGCTGACGCTTCTTGGCGAAATTGCTCCATCCGAGATGCCTGCCGCTGGATGTGCTCAAAATGACGCAAAAGCTTGTTGCGCGCGATGCCGCGCAACCAGGCACCAAAATCTTGGTCACGCTGAAAGGTGTGAAGGCTTCGGTAAGCGGCGATGAAGGTTTCTTGGGCAAGGTCATCGACCTCATCTTGATGAAACAACTGGCTGCTCAGCCACGCGCGCAATCCAGGTCCATAGGCCCTGACGATGCTAAGAAAAGCATCGGGATGACCGCGTAGGATGTGGTCAAGAGTGCTGTCGAGCTGGGAAGATTCGAGCATGTCCAAGGGCAGTTTCATGCGGGAGCGCCAATCTCACAGAAAAAGCGCTCTTCCGGTGCATTTTTGTGGGGTGTCGTAGTCATCACACGATAGCCTTTTTTCCAGGATTGGACTTTTTTCTGTGAGATTCGCGCAGCAAGCGGGAACTCTGCGCGAGACACATGCCAAAACGCACTGCACCCAAGGCTCTGCGCGAGACCGTGTCTGCATTTAGCGTTTTCTCTGACTTTCTCATGCAACGTTCCGTTTTGATTTTCACCTTCACCGCATTGGCTTCGTGTCTGCACGCGGCAGGTCAGATTTCCTTCAATCGCGACATTCGCCCAATTTTGAGCGAGAACTGCCTTGCCTGCCACGGCTTTGATCCCAAGCACCGGGAAGGCGGATTGCGGCTCGACACCTTCGAAGGTGCCACGGCTGATCGAGAGGGAGCGCGTGGCATCGTGCCTGGGGATTTGCAAAAGTCAGATGCCTGGCAGCGCATCATCAGCGACGACAAGGACGAGGTGATGCCCCCGCCAAAGTCACACAAGCCTCCGCTCAATGCAAAGCAGCGAGAACTGCTGAAAGCTTGGATCGAACAGGGTGCCCCTTATGAAGCTCACTGGGCGTTTATCCCTCCCCAGGCTCCCAAGATTGCCGCAGGGGGGATTCACCCGATTGATCAATTCATCCAAGCAGAGCTCCACAAGCATGGCCTGAAGCCTTCGCCTGAAGCAGATCCTGCCACACTCATCCGTCGTGTCTCTCTGGATTTGATCGGTCTGCCGCCTCCCGCAGATGACGTCGATGCCTTTGTGCAGGCCTATCGGAATGCCACACCTGTGGTGCAAGATGAGCTTTACCGTGCGCTCGTGGAGCGGCTGCTGTCCAGTCAGCACTACGGTGAGCGCTGGGGTCGTTGGTGGTTGGATCAGGCACGTTACGCGGACTCGAATGGTTATTCGATTGATGCTCCGCGGCAGATCTGGAAGTTTCGAGATTGGGTCATTCAGGCGCTGAACCAAGACATGCCCTTCGACCAGTTCACGATTGAGCAGCTCGCAGGCGATCTTTTGCCCAAGGCTACGGAGAGTCAAAAAATCGCGACGGGCTTTCACCGCAACACGCAGATCAATCAGGAAGGCGGCATCGATAAGGAGCAGTTCCGCATCGATAGTATCTTCGATCGTGTCGCGACCACTGGCAGTGTTTGGTTAGGCCTCTCGATCGGTTGTGCTCAGTGCCATGATCATAAATTCGATCCCATCTCGCAAAAGGAGTATTACCGGATGTTCGCTTTCCTGAATAACCAGGATGAACCGGAGATGAAAGTCTTTGACCCAGGTCTCGACATCAAGGCCTTGAATACCGAATTGAAGGCGGTGGAAACCAAACTGAAGAGACTGATTCAGCAGCGGTATGATGAGGTGTTGGCTTGGGAAAAGGGGATGGCTTCTGGCTTTCGTGCCAAGCTTTCTGGGCCGGTCAAAAAAGCCTTGAGCAAGGAAGTGGCAAAGCGCTCTCTCGAGGATAATCTGGCGTTGTTTGCTGTGTTCACGCCTCCCAGCGATCCTCTGCGTATTCTGAATGATCAGTATCAAGGATTGAACACGGTTCTGAACAAAGGATCCACCACCCTTGTCCTGAAGGAGCTGCCGAAGCCGCGCAAGACCACCGTTTTCATCAAAGGTGACTTCACTCGACCTGATGTGGAAGTTCAGCCTGGAACTCCATCGGTGCTGCATCCCCTACAGACGAAGTCGGGTCAGCCGAATCGTCTCGATCTAGCTCAATGGATCATGAGCCCGAAGAATCCGCTGACTTCGCGCGTGATCGTGAACCGGATTTGGCAACAATACTTTGGCCGCGGTCTCGTGGAGACAGAGAATGACTTCGGTTTACAGGGCTCCCTGCCCAGCCACCCTGAGCTTTTGGACTGGTTGGCTGTTGAGTTGATCAAGCAAAAATGGAGCCTCAAGGCCCTGCATCGCAGCGTCGTCCAGTCTCACACTTACCGGCAAAGTTCAGCGAATACACCCGAGCTAAATCAAAAAGATCCACAGAACTACCTCCTCGCTCGGCAAAGTCGTCTTCGCTTGGATGCAGAGATCGTTCGTGATGTCTGCCTGAAAGCGAGCGGATTGCTATCGCCCAAAGTCGGCGGCCCTCCAGTCTATCCTCCGATCCCCGATGGTGTGATGGGGCAGGGGCAGGTCAAACGGGTTTGGAAAGTGAGCGAAGGAGCGGATCGCTATCGCCGTGCCCTTTACACTTTTGTGTATCGAGCTTCACCGCCTCCGACCTTGACGGTGTTTGATGCACCCGAAGGCTTTAGCACATGCACCCGAAGAGCCCGCAGCAACACGCCACTGCAAGCATTGACGCTGATGAATGATCGTGGATTCTTCGAATTCGCGACGGCACTTCAAAGAGTCATTCAAAACGATGGCGTCGAGGCTGCCTTCAAGCGCTGCACCGCTCGTGATCCACGACCCGATGAACTCGCGGTGCTGAAGCAACTGGACGCTCTGAACGCTGCCCGCGTTTTGCTCAATCTCGATGAAACCGTCACGCGTGAATAAGCCCATGAACACTCTGCAGTATCAAACCCGCCGACATTTTTTCAGCCGCTGTGGCGTAGGCCTGGGTTCCATGGCCTTAAGCTCGCTCATGGCTCGAGAGGATGCGTTGGCTCCCAAGAAGACCCACTTTCCTGCGAAAGCCAAAAACGTCATTTTCCTCTTCATGGCAGGTGGCCCCTCTCAATTGGAGATGTTTGAGCACAAGCCACTTCTGACACAGCTAAATGGCAAGCCTATCCCAGACAGCTACGTCAAAGGGAAGCGCTTTGCCTTCATGGACAGCAGCCATCGCAGTGATTTGTTAGGGCCGAGGATCGGCTTCAAGCAGCATGGTCAGTGCGGTGCCTGGGTGAGCGATTATCTGCCTTACACGGCCAAGATTGTGGATGACATCAGCATCGTCACCACCTGCAAGACAGAGCTTTTCAACCACGCGCCTGCGAAGCTTTACATGAACACGGGCAGTGGCCTTTTTGGTCGTCCTAGCATGGGGGCTTGGGTGACGTATGGCCTCGGAAGTGAGTGTGATAACTTGCCTGGCTTTGTCGTGTTACAAAGTGGACCCCGTGGACCGCGCGGTGGTGCTGTGCTTTGGGGCAGTGGTGTGTTGCCCACGACTTATCAAGGCGTGCCCTTGCGCAATCAGGGTGACCCGATCGTGAACTTATCCACGCCTGAAGGCATCAGTTCGGCTGAGCAGAGAAAAGTGGTGGATGCGGTGCGTGAACTGAACCTGAAACGCCTGGTGGAAACAGGAGATCAAGAGATCAGCACCCGCATCAATGCCTATGAGATGGCTTATCGCATGCAGACGAGTGCGCCTGAGCTCATGGATATTCGCGATGAATCGCAGGCCACGCTGGATCTGTATGGCATCCAGAATATTCAGGAAACCAGCTATGCTCGGAATTGCCTCCTCGCGCGCCGTCTGGTGGAGCGGGGAGTTCGTTTTGTGCAGCTTTATGACACAAACTGGGATCACCACGGTGGCCCCACGGAAAATCTGGAAAAGCACCTGCCGGAGAAGTGCCGTGATATCGATCAAGCGAGTGCCGCCCTGGTGAAAGATCTGAAGCAGCGAGGTCTGCTCGATGACACCCTCGTGATCTGGGGTGGAGAATTTGGTCGCACCCCGATGGGTGAAGTTCGTGAATCGACGGGACGCAATCATCACATCGATGCCTTCACCATGTGGTTTGCAGGTGGAGGTTTCAAAGCTGGCACTCAGTATGGTCAAACGGATGAGTTCGGCTTCGGTGCTGTTGAAAATCCGGTTCATGTCCATGACATTCACGCGACGATCCTTCACCAACTCGGTCTGGATCATGAGAGACTGACCGTTCGCTCCCAGGGGCTCGACTTCAGGCTGACTGGCGTCGATCCAGCCCACGTCGTTCGTGGGATTTTGGCTTAGTGAAGGTGAGGGCTAGGCGGAGGTGGCTGGCCTTCCGGGTACCTTGCCTCTTGCGAAAAGGCTATCCTGCCCTAGCCTGCGCCCCCCTTTCCCCAATCCCCCTGACATGGCCCCGAAGTTCAAAATCCTCATCGCCGGTAACAACGACCCTATCTCGAGCAAAGGCATCGAGCTGCTCCAGGCGGAGCCGTCTTTTGACGTCGTGGTCAACATGAACTTGAAGGAGGAGGCCGCGATGATCGAAGCCTCCCGTGACGTGCACGCGATCATCGTTCGTTCAGGTGCGAAGGTGACGGCAAAAGTCCTCGAAGCCGCGAATCACCTGAAAGTGGTGGGGCGAGCTGGTGTGGGGGTGGATAACATTGACGTGCCTGTCGCCAGCAAGCGAGGTGTCGTGGTCATGAATACGCCCGGTGGCAACACGATCTCCACGGCAGAGCAGGCTTTTACGCTGATGATGGCGCTGAGCCGGAAAACGCCCCAGGCTCATGCCACCATCGTGAGCGGCAAGTGGGACCGCAAGAGTTTCCAAGGAACCGAGGTCTATGGCAAGACCTTGGTCGTGTTGGGCATGGGCAGGATCGGTGCTGAATTTGCTAAGCGTGCGAAGGCCTTTGGCATGAGCGTGGTGGCTTACGATCCCTATCTTTCCAAAAATCGTGCGGAGAGCCTGGGCGTCACGCTTTGCGAAGACCTGGATGCGGCCATCGTGCAAGCGGACTACATCACGATGCACATGCCGCTTACGCCAGAGACAAAGCACATGATCAATGCCAAGCGCTTGGCGAGCCTGAAAAAAAGCTGCCGCATCATCAACTGCGCGCGAGGTGGTCTGATTGACGATGCTGCATTGTCACAAGCCCTGACCGATGGAACCATCGCTGGGGCAGCCTTGGATGTGTTCGAGGTGGAGCCACCTCCTGCCGATTATCCTTTGCTCAAGGCACCCAACACCGTTTTTACGCCGCACCTGGGAGCCAGCACAGAAGAAGCTCAGGAAAATGTCGGGATTGAAATCGCCGAAGTCATCAAGGCGCATTTGCTACAGGGTACAGTCGTGAATGCGGTGAATATGCCAAACGTCGATCCTAAAGTTTTGGCAGAGATCGGACCGTTCTTGAAGTTCGGTGAGCTCTTGGGTCGTTTGGTTTCTCAGATCGCTCCCAGCCGTTCGAATGTGGTGAGCATCAACTACAGCGGTAAAGTGGGCAGTGGAGACACAACCCTGATTTCTCGTGCGGTGCTCAAGGGCTTTCTGGAGCGTGCTGTCGGTGCTGAGCAGGTCAATTACATCAATGCCAATGGGGTCGCCGAGAATTTAGGACTTCGCTTTACGGAAAGCCGCCTCCCGGAGGCGAATCTCTTCACGGATCTGATCGAAGTTCAGGCGAGTAACGGTGACGAGAAAGCTAGCATTGCGGGAACCTTCTTTGCTGGTGAGCCACGCATTGTGAAAGTGAACGATCGACACATCGAAACACGCCCGGAGGGTACGCTCCTGTTCATTGAAAACCAAGATCGCCCAGGCATGATCGCCGCCTACAGCAGCATCCTTGGCAAGAACCAAGTGAACATCGCTGACATGAGCCTGAGCCGAAACAAAGAAGGGGGAACTGCGCTGACGCTGCTCACGCTGGATTCCACTCCAAGCCCCGAAGTGCTCGCCGAACTGGAGAAAGTTCCAGGCATCGTTCGCGTCCATTCGGTCGTGGTTTGATCCTCATGCACTAACCTCAAACTGCGGAGGGGAATGATCCCTTCCGCAGTTTTTGTTTGGCTAGTGGACCAGCTGTTCGAATGGGCTCAACGATTCAGAACCCATGCTGAAACGCACCCATCATGTGCTTGCTGCGCGGTGGCTGCAAAATCGGCCAAGTAAGCGCGCTCATACTGAGGTTTGGGCCAGATGGTCGAGCGTGCATCCAGATCGGCATGAACGTGAACGCTGCCCGAAAGAAGATCGAACTCGATTTCATCCCCGTCTTGAACAGCGGCGATAGGACCACCTGCAGCTGCCTCGGGTGAGGCGTGTAATCCCATCACTCCATGCGAGACTCCGGAGACACGGCCATCCGAAAGGAAGGCGACTTTGCCATCGAGTTCTGGCACAGCCAGGGCTGCGCTGGCGACTAGCAATTCAGGCATTCCTGCGGCAATCGGCCCCACACCGCGCAGCACGACCACATGGCCTGGCTGAATCCGGCCTGCGGCTGCGGCATCTGAGACCTCTTTGACGCTGGTGAAGCAGATTGCGCGGCCTCTGAAGCTGGGGTCCGCACGTGAGGACACTTTGAAAACCATGCCGTGTGGAGCTAGGTTGCCGAAGCAAATCTGTAGATCTGCATAAGCTTTGAAGGGCTGTCCCAGGGGCGCGATGAGCTCTTGGTTCATAGGCACATCAGGGCAGTGGGCCACGTTGGCCTCCAGCGATTCTCCGGTGACCGTCATGCACGTGCCGTCCAGCACGCCTGCGCGGATCAAGTGGCGGAGGAGCATCGCTGTGCCGCCGATGCGATGGAGGTCGGCCATGGTACCTTTCCCACGAGGGGCGAAATTGCAGTAAACCGGCGTGCGCCTGCAAATGGCTTGGATGTCTTTGAGGGTAAAATCTACACCCGCTTCATGAGCTAGAGCTAGCATGTGCAGTACGCCATTGGTGGAGCCTCCAATCGCAGCAATGGCGGCCATGGCATTGGAAAGAGCCGCATGAGTCAAGATGTCTCTGGGCCTGAGGTTCAGCTCTAGCAGCCGACGCATGGCTTTGCCCACGCGTTCACAGTCTGTGAGCTTGCTCTGATCCACGGCAGGAATGCTGGAGGTGTCTGGCAGGCTGAGACCCATCGCTTCCAGGGCAATGCCCCAGGTGTTGAAGGAAGCTGCGATTCCGCACCCTCCTGCACCTGGGCAGGCATGGCGGATCACGGTTTCGGATTCTTCAAAGGAGATTTTGCCTGTGTTGGCTTGAGCCTGAGAATCATAGGCATCCAAAATGGTTAACGAGCGCCCTTGATGGCAGCCCGGTAGAATGCTGCCGCCATTGACGACAAGACCTGGGCAGTTCATCCGGGCTAGTGCCATTGCAAAAGCGGGGCCATTCTTGTCGCAATGATGCAGGCCGATCATGCCATCGTAGCGATGGGAGGTGCAAACCATCTCGGCGCCATTGGCCATGATGTTTCGTGAAACAAGAGACGCGGCACCGCCTTCATGCCCTTGAGTGATGTTGTCACTGACGGGGCTGACGCCAAAAGGGAAGGCGATCAATCCTGATTCAGCACAGCTTTTCTCCAAAGCCTTCGCCAGCTCATGAGCACGTAAGTTGCAAAGATTGCCATCAAGAAGCGGCGTTGCGATGCCGATCTGTGGCTTATTGAAATCATTTTCAGTAAAGCCAAGGCCCCAGTAAAAAGCTTTGACGCCACGCTGCCATCCGTGGGTTAAAGATGAGGAATTCCAGTTGAGTTGGGAAGTTGAAGACATGGGATGAGTCAAAAGGCTCGGAAGGTTTTAACAGGTAGCACACTTCTGGTGCCAAAAAAAACTCCCGGCCAGAAGACTGGCCGGGAGCTGAATGAAGGAGTCAGAGAAGACCCCGACAAATTAGAAGGTCACGCCGAGCTTCACGCCACCGAAAACTTCGCTGTCTTGGGTGTTGTTGAAGTGACGGGTGGTCAGGGACATGTTGTAAGCGACATAAGGCGTCAGAGTGGCGCTCTTGGTCAGCTTGATTGGAGCAGAGACGGTAGGGATGACGTGTGTCAGGCCGCTCTGATTGCCACCGAAGGTGTAATAGTTGGTGAAGCCGTAGCCCAGCTTGACAGCTGGAACGATGCTCAGCCAGGAAGTGACTTCGATAGGAAGGTCAGCACCGACTTCAGCGTAGGAAGCACCGATGGTGAAGTCATAGAAGAAACCACCATAGAGGTTCACTGGGCCGACGGAGGAAGCGACGGTAAGACCGACTTCTTCAACACCCGTGACGTTCAGTTCGCCAGCGCCGTTCTGGATGCCAAAGTTGGAACCAGAGAAGCCGTCGAAGAACTCATAGTGAGTGTAAACCAGACCGAACTTGGCGAAGCCAGCGTCGTAGGTCAGGGATGTGCTCAGGTCGAGCTCAGAATAATCGAAATCACCATTGCCATTGTGGCCGCCAGCAGGGGTGAAAGAGGTGTCAACGGTGGAGGTGTAGAGAGCACCGAAACCAAGAGACAGTTGCTCAGTCAGCGGGACGCTGAGGTTGAGGCCAGCCCAGGTGGTGTTGTCTGCGAACCAGAGACCGCGGAAGTAGTAGCGGGTGTCGTAACCCACTTCCAAGGTAGCGCCAAGGCTGTCAAACAGCGCGCTGGACTCTTCTGGAGCCACAGCAGCCGAAGCCTTGCCACTTGCAGCAGTGCCGGCGAAAGCGTTCATGCTGGCGCAAGCCGCGAGAACGAGAGCCGACTTCGTGATGACGGAGGTCATGCTTTTCATGTGTATTGTTGGTCGATTTAGTTTGTTGATGTGGATGGAGGTTGGTCCGGGAGACCTCCCACCGTGTCTTCCAATTTAAGCACCTGATGTGCCATTGCCAAGCATCTTTTCTGAAAATTATTGAGTGTGGTTCACTGTTTATCTTCCTGAAGTTGTCGTCATTGCGGTGCACCTTTTAGGAATTTGGCTGCAATCGCTGATCTCCTCCAGGAGCTGGCTGCTTTTGAATGGCAAACAGTTTAGGCGATCAGGATCTCTTTCATGGTCTGAAACCATAAAAAGAGGCAGCCTCGCCATGAGTAACGCAACAGACCCTCACCTGCTTCTTCGATCAGCCCGGCATCGACATTGTGATGAATCTGCTGGCGTAGATCTTGCTCGATTCTAGTGGAGAGCGTGTTGGTATCTAGTTCTGCAAGATCTTTTCTCTCGATGCCTTGGCTGGTGAGATAAGTCTCGTGCAGTTGAACGAATTCCGCCATGGATTGGGCTTTCAATTGTCGGTTGATCCGTTGTTCGGGGGCAGACTTCATGGTCGCTGGATGCGCCAAGTTGGTGGTCGTGTAGGACAGCCCGTCTTGCAGCCTTGAGGTCAGGCTGATGTAGCTTTCCGTCCAGGGGATACCTTCCTGTTGCACCATGCCGATCGTTGCCTGCATCCGACTTTGCTCATGATAGAAAATGCGCATGAAGTGGTCGGTATCGCTCCATTTCCAGCCAGCATCTTCGGTCATGACAAAGCCTTCGTCTTCAATTTCCTGAGTCAGTTCATGAAGCTCAGGAAAGATCTCGCTACTTGGCGCAAAGCGTCCTTTGACCTCACTGGTTTGGGTGAAGCGCAGGCGTCTCACATGTACGACGATTTCTACCCAAGGAAGCATGAACCAGAGGCCCACGCCGCAGGCTCCCGCAACATGGCTTCCTGTGAGAAACCAGCCTAACATGTATGAGGAAGCCAACATGGCCAATAGACCCATTTTGCGCACGATTCGGTGGGCAAAGGTGCGGCAAGCGAGCGCGAAAACGATCGTTGCAGCCAAAAAAAGGAGCTCTTGTAGATCCATAGTGATACTTAATCAGACAAGATACGAACGAGTTCTGGCCTCGTCCAGAGCGGTTTCAAAAGAGCGGCGTGGCTATCTGTTGAAGTTTTGAATTGCTTTCATCCTAGGTTCTGGGGAGAGATGGCACATGAGTGCTATTGCGGCTTCCCTGGATGATTTCCCTGATAGCCTTTCTCCGATGGTGATTAAGGAGCTAAGGCAAGGCCTACGCACCCGGGTTTTCACGGGTACTTTGCTGCTGCTGCATGTTTTTTTGATGCTCACGATGCTGATCTCTAGCTTTTCGAGTGATGTAGAAAATGCTCGATGGGTTTTTGATACCATTTCCAGCTTGGGGCTCTGTTTGATTTTGCCTTTGAGGGGAATGAATGCGGTGTCAGATGAGATCAAGCACGGTACTTTGGAGATGCTGCGTTTGACGCGTTTGAGTAGCCTAAAGATCATTTTTGGAAAATGGGCTGCTGTAGCTCTGCTCTGCTTGTTGGTGGCATTCAGTTTATTGCCTTACTTGGCAGCTCGATACCTTTTGGGAGGAGTGGAGTTGAGCGCCGAGCTTCTGATCCTTGTGGTGAAGTTTTTGTTGGGTTTGGTCTTTGCGGCCGTGCTCATCGCTCTTTCGACGATTCGCCAGCCTTGGTTGCGCTCCCTGCTCATTTTTGTGCCCTTGTTTTTTGGTGGTTTCGGCCTGTTGGGATTTTTGCTCGTTACGGTGCGCGGCACGACAGCGCCAAGTCTCCTGATGAGCTATGGATGGGAGGGGTTGGTTTGGTTCTTAGCGGCGGCCTGGTTGATTTTTGCCTTTTTGGCTCTGGCAGCTTCGCGCATTTCCCCACCGGCAGAGCCGCTATCGGCGATGAAGCGCTCGGTGCATTTGGTGACCATGAGCCTGCCTTTCGTATGTTGGCTCATTTCGGGCGATGGCGATTGGCTACTGTGGGTTTTCCCGGTGCTTGGGGTTCTTGCGCTTGATGCTATGGCTGAGCCTCTGAATCGTGTTCCAACCGCGTATGCGTGTTTTTTCAAAGCGGGCTTTTGCGGGCGTCTTTTGCTGCCGATTCTTGCTCCAGGATGGTGCGCTGGTTTTTGGGCAACACTCTTTGGAAGCAGCATCGCTGCTGTGGGTCTGATGATAGCGGGTTCGACAGAGATCCTTCCCTATTTTTTCCTCGCTGCTTGCAGCTTTTGGATGGCTTGTACGATTCTGTTAATCTTGCCAACACGGAAGTCTGAAGATCTGTTGCCCCTTTTGATTGGGACACTGCTTTTGATGGTGGCCGTGGTCAGTTTGTTGGGGGGACTTGGTTGGTTGAGTTCCAAGGCTTCTGGCAAACTTTCATGGGTTCTCGCCTTTTTGCCGCCTACGGCTTGGGTGGGTGCGCAAAACTTTGCCGCAGGGGCTGAGCGAAAGGAGTTCCTGCAGTTGAGCCTGCGTTTTGCAGCCGTTTGGCCGCTTGCGCTGGCCACTCTGAGTGTGATCTTTGGAAGATCTCTTGCCAGGGTAAGACAACAAGCCATGGAGCTTGCAAGGAAATCAAATGCCGCGGCAGTCCCTAGAACTTGAGGTCTTCTTGAAAGATCATTCGTGCGGCTTGAGCGACATCTTTGTCTCCACGACCTGATACATTGACGATGATGATTTGATCCTTGGACATTTGTGGAGCCACCTTCATCGCATGAGCGAGAGCGTGAGAGCTTTCCAGGGCGGGGATAATGCCCTCGGTTCGCGATAGGGATTGGAAAGCTTCCAGTGCCTCGCTGTCTGTGGCGTAGGAGTATTCCGCGCGGCCTAAGTCATGAAGCCAGGCGTGCTCGGGCCCTACGGCAGCGTAGTCGAGTCCCGCGCTGACCGAATGAGTCAGCTGGATCTGCCCGTCGTCATCGGCCAGCAGCCAGGTTTTGGCTCCCTGAAGCACGCCAAGGCGACCGCCTTGAAAACGGGCAGCATGACGCTCAGGGATAATTCCATCTCCACCAGCTTCGACCCCAACCATCCGCACGTTAGCATCATTGAGGAAGGGGTGAAAGAGTCCGATGGCATTGCTTCCACCACCGACACAGGCGATGAGCAAATCGGGCAGACGCTCTTCCCGTTCTAAGATCTGGCGGCGTGCTTCCAGGCCGATGACACGATGAAAATCACGGACCATCATTGGATAAGGATGGGCACCGTAGGCCGTGCCCAGGATATAGTGGGTGTGGCGCACATGCGTCACCCAATCACGCATGGCTTCATTGACTGCCTCCTTCAGCGTCGCTTGCCCAGCGGTTACGGCCCGGACTTCAGCACCCAGAAAACGCATGCGCGCCACGTTGAGGGCTTGGCGTTCCATGTCCACTTTCCCCATATAAATCACGCATTCGAGACCTGCACGGGCTGCGACGGTGGCTGTGGCCACGCCGTGCTGTCCAGCACCTGTTTCGGCGATGATGCGAGTTTTTCCCAGCCTTTGGGCCAGCATGATCTGTCCGAGGGCATTGTTGATTTTGTGCGCTCCGGTATGAAGTAGGTCTTCACGTTTCAGGTAGATGCGGGCGCCACCCAGTTTTTCCGTCCAGCGCTCTGCAAAATACAGCGGTGTCTCGCGTCCGACATACTCTCTCAACAGCCGATGTAGTTCTGCCTGGAAAAGCGGATCTCGTTTGGCGCGCTCATATTCATCCGTCAATTCATTCAGAGCTGCCATGAGGGTCTCTGGCACGAACATGCCGCCGTATGGGCCGAAATGGCCGTGTTGATCGGGCATGATGGGCAGTGGGGCGGGCGCGGTAGCAGTCATGGAATGAGGGAACGTAGAGCAGATACGCTTCTTGGCAAATCTGAGGGGCGCTCAATCCAGGGAAACGGCTTGCGCGTGGCCACCTGAGCCCTTTCATAACAGTCAATGGACATGCTGCTAGCCCTCGACCTCCCCGATCTCGCCGGGTTGGTGGACTTTTTGAAAAAACAGACCGCTGGCCAAGACATGACGGGTTGGGGAATCGCCTTGGTGGCGTTTTTTGCTGGAATGGCGGTGGCGCGAGGCATTGTCTCCCAGATGATTGTGATGGTTAGCCTAGGCATCTCCGTCATGGCTGGCCTTTACGTCTTTCAGCACCGGGCCGTGGTCTTCGGCAGCTATGCTTTGGATATGCAGACGGATACGCTGTTGTGGGTGTCGATCGCAGTGGCTGTTATGACATTCTTCATCGTGCGCGGGCTGGTTGGTTTCATGGCCGGATTTGGCCTCATCTCTCTCCTGGCTGGTTTCACTGGCTGGAAGGCAGGATTGCTTAGCCTTTTGCCTTCGGGCGTGATCGTATGGCTAGGGGCCATGGTGCTGCGCCTCTTGGGTAGTGTTTACAGCATGGAAAATGCAGAGGCCATGCTCCATGGCCAAGGCGCCAAGGACGACTGGCGGCGATGGATCGCGGAGATGGCGCAAAAAATGGATCGAACTTCCGTGGGGGTTTTGACGGAAAAGCTCGACCCCTATGACCTGCGCGCTAGGGCGAATCTTGCTCGGTTGCTTATTCTGTGGCCTAATGGCAGCGTTTGGCAGCAACTCGCCGCCATGGGCCAAGCTCAAGCTGAAGCGCTGAATCATCCCGAAATGGTGCAGCTGGGAAAGGATGCCCATGTGAGGCAAGCCATCGAGCAAAGAGACTTTGCTGGGCTGATGCAGCTACCGCAAGTCGTGCAGGCTGCCTCAAATCCTAAGCTTGAGCCCTTTCTGAAAACCCTCGAGCTGGAAGAGGCCATGGACACCGTGGTTTATCAGGCTCGTTAACTCACCAAAGCTGTATGAAAAAGGGAAGCTTTTCCCTCGGTCTCTGCCCCATGGCTTCTTCTCTGATCTTCCTCCATGCCGCCACGTCCGACTGATCTTTCTGCCACTGCGGTTCGTCTTCTCTCTTTTGCCCGTGGGCACCAGCGCATGGCGCTGCTGCAGATTTGGTTGGCGATGGCTGGCAGCTCGCTTGTCATCGTTTTTCCAGGTGTGGTGCAATGGTTTGTCGATGATCTCCTTCCTCACCGCAATCTAGCAGGCATCGGGTGGGCTGGTGGATTGGCGGTAGGGGCATTTGCTCTGCGCGAGCTGCTCTTCTCGGTTCGCACACGCCTCAGCAGTGAGTTTGAGCAGCAAATGACGGCAGACTTGCGGGGGCGTCTCCATGAGAAGATCACCCGCCTGCCTTTGGGGTGGTTCGATCGGCAAAGCACGGGGGATGTGATGGCGCGCATGATGGATGATGTCCCGGCGACCCAGCGTGTGATTCTCGAGACCCTTGAGCAAGGGCTAGCGTGCGTGTTTCAGATCATCATCAGTGCAGGGGTCATGTTTTACACGAACAGCCACTTGGCCTTCATCGTGATGGCGCCTACGCCTTTGATTGCTGGAGGTGGTTGGTTGTTTGCTCGCTGGGTGGCACCACGCTCGCGTGAGGCTCGCGAGGCTTCCAGTTGGCTCAGCTCTATCCTGCACGACACGTTCACGGGCATTCGTCAGGTGAAAAGCTACACAGCGGAAAAACCACGCCAGCAGGCTTTTCATCAGGCCAGTGAGCAGCTGCGCCAGTCCCAACGCAGGCTCATGCATGCCTGGGCGGTGTACAGTCCTCTGATGAGTTTTCTCGGTAGCCTGGGTTTGGTCTTGTTGCTATGCATGGGGTCGCGGAGCATCCTGCGAGGGGATCTGACCACAGGTGAGCTGTTCCAATTTATCTTTCTCCTGGGCTTTTTTTATGAGCCTATCGCCCGCTTGCATGGAGTGAATCAGACGGTGGCGATAGGTCTAGCCAGTGCAGAGCGCGTTTTTGCCATACTGGATCGGGTGGAGGCGGAGGATCTGGACGCAGGCCAGCACGTCAGCGAGGTCCATGGGCAGATCGAGTTCCGTGAGGTGACCTTTGGCTACGATCCCGACAAGCCCGTTCTGCATGGTGTGAGCCTCTCTGTGCGCCCGAAGCAAACCGTGGCTATTGTCGGAACGACAGGCTCAGGAAAAAGTACACTGTTTCAGCTGCTCGCACGGTTTTACCAGCCTCAGTCAGGTAGCATTTGTCTGGATGGTCAGCCTTTGAACGAATTGAGCCGGAGCAGTCTTCGCTCGGCCATGGCCTACGTGACACAAGATGCTTTTCTCTTTGCGGGAACGATCCGGGAAAATCTTCAACTCGGCTGTCCTGGGGCTACGGATGAAGCCCTGTGGCAATCGCTGCGCCAGGCCTATGCAGAGGATTTTGTCCGCCGGCACCCCGATGGCCTAGACGCCGAGGTTGGCGAGCGTGGTGTCATGCTCAGTGGTGGAGAGCGTCAGCGCATCGCCATGGCCAGAGCCTTCTTGAAAGATGCGCCTATCTTGCTGCTGGATGAGGCCACGAGCGCGGTGGACACCGCATCCGAGGCGGCGATCCAGCAGGCATTGAATCGTTTGCGTGCTGAGCGCACGTGCTTGGTCATCGCCCATCGGCTAAGCACGGTGCTCTCGGCGGATGTCATTTATGTCATGCGCCAAGGTCGCATCATTGCCAGCGGCACAGATGCCGCGCTTCTGATGAACGGTTCGGAATGGTTGGCCCTGCGGGAAAAAGATCACGAAGGTCAAGAAATCTGCGGGCGAGAGCATGGAGGGGTGCCGTGAAACCTAGGTTAACCCTGCTAGGTTGACGCTGCTAGGTTGACGCTGCTTGTAGATGGGTCAGCTGGGCCTGGGGAGTGAGTCGGTGGTGACAACGCCACATCAAGGAGAGGAAGAGGGTGGGTTGCCACTGCGCATTTCATCCTCGCGTGCTAGTTCTTCGGTGGTTTTTTCCGTTGTCGGGTTTGGCTCAGGAGAGGGGGGCAGCTCTTCCTCATCGGGCATGACAGAACCTTGATCTTCACCTGCTTCGGGCTCTTCCACAGGGTCACTCATGGCGACGGTGTTGATGGCTTTTTCGATCTCGGGGGGAGGGGCTGAGGGGCGTGGCTGGCTCTGGTATTCGTCTTCCAGTTCCTTTTTCGTTTCATCGTCATCGGAGAACCAGGGATTGTAGTTTTCGTTGTCCCAATCGTCCTTCGCTGGCTCTTTTTCCAGCTCCTGCTCGTCCTTGTCGATCTGAGCATAGTACTCGGGGAAGGCCTCGCGGTCCTTTTTCTCGATCATGTAGGCCAGCCAGATGCAGATTTCATACAGCACATAAAGCGGACCCGCCAGCAGCAGCAGAGTCAGCACGTCCTGGGTCGGCGTGATGACGGCGGAAAACACGGCGATGGCGATGATCGCATGCTTCCGTGTGGTTTTCATCAGCTTGTAAGACAGGAAGTCGAGTTTCACCAGCGCCATGACGACGACCGGAAGCTCAAAGCTGACGCCGAAGATCAGGATGAAGCGTGTGGCAAAGGTGATGTAATCTCCCAGCATCCAGGAGTTCTCGAAGCCATGGTCGAAATTCCACACGAGGAAGAAATCCAGGGCCCTGGGCAATACCATGAAGTAGGAAAAAGTGACCCCTGTCAGGAAGAGCCCAAACCCAACCGCCAGTGCGGGAAACAAGACCTTTTTCTCCGTGTCCTTCAGGCCTGGCAGGATGAACTGCAGGACAAAAAACAGCAGCAAAGGAAAGCTGAGAATGACGGAGGCGATCAGGGAGACATTCACGGAGGCCATGAAGCCCTCTTGCGGTGTGCGTGTGCTCGGTTGGCGAAATTCCACCTTGGGCTCAGGGAGGCCTGCCGCTTTGGCATTTTCCAGGATCGTCACCTTGGCTGAATCAATCGCCCACTTGTAAGGGACCTGAACAAGATCGGTCAGCGGTTTATTGAATCCAAAGGTCAGCAAGACGCTGACCAGCAGGGTGATGGCGATGCGAACCAGCATCGTGCGCAGGTCCTCAAGGTGATCGAGGAAAGGTTTTTCTTCGTCCTGCGGATTCAGGTTCAGGGCGATCTTTTCGCGGGCTTTGAAGACTTTGGTGAGGAGGCCTTGCCACATATCAGGGGGATGGGGGAAACAGGAGTGGTGCAGATGGGGGTTAAATCGATCCCTTTGCCGCCATCCGCGCGTAGAGTGCCAGCGTCAGGGCAGTGGTGATCTCATGGGCAGCGATCATCCTCCGCAGCTCTCCTGAACTGACAAGTCGCACGGGGCTGATGTGCTCGCTGCTATCCGGTGAAGGACGGCTGACGACGCACACGGGCTCCGCCTTGAACAGGTAAACGTGTTCGTCGGTGAATCCTTGCGAGGGCAGGAACCAGCCAAGCGGTTCAAGCGTTCCGCCAGGGGCCAACGCATAGCCAGTTTCTTCGAGCAGCTCGCGCATCGCGGTTTCGATGACGAGATCACAAGTCACATCGGCCACAGGGCCGTCGATCTGGCCGGCGGGGAATTCCAGGCACTCTTGGCCCACGGGGATGCGCTCCTGCGGGATCAGGACGAACTCGCCGCTCGCTGTGACGGGGGCGATGGCGACGGCGGCTTTTCGTTTCGCCACGAGCCAGGGCACGGGCTGTTCGCGCCGATGCGGGGTGAGCGCTTCGACGCGGTCCACGCTGAGGTGCGGGTGATCGAAGAGGCGTTCGTCCGTCACCGTCTGCCAGCCTTCACGAGGCTGCTGATGGAAGAGCGGGAAGCTCACATCCACCTCTGCCATCACGACAGCGCCTCCTTCCAGCGCGCGATCTGCGCGGCGACGTTTTGCGGTGAGGGAGCGCCGATGCCCTGGCGGGCGGCGAGGGCGGTTTCGAGATTCAGGCAGGTGAAAAGATCCGCCTCAAAGGCAGGCGAGAACGCCTGGTATTTCGCCAGCGGGATATCAGCAAAGGCAACCTTTTCCGCAAGGCTGTAGGCCACGAGCTTGCCGATCACTTCATGGGCGCTGCGGAAGGGCACGCCGTGGTTCACCAGGTAGTCGGCGAGGTCGGTGGCGAGCAGCATCGGGTCGCTGGTGGCGGCGCGGGTGCGGGCTTCATTGACCTCCATGCCGGCGATCATTTCGGCGAAGACGGCGAGCGCGGCCTGGATGGTGTCGATGCTATCAAAGAGCGGCTCTTTGTCCTCCTGCATGTCCCGATTGTAGGTCATCGGCAGACCTTTCAGCAGGGTCAGCAGCGCCATCAGATTGCCGACGAGGCGGCCGGACTTTCCGCGCGTCAGCTCAGCCACGTCGGGGTTCTTTTTCTGCGGCATCAAGGAGGAGCCGGTGGTGTGCGCATCGCTGAGGGTGACAAAGCCAAACTCGGCACTGCACCACAGGATCACGTCCTCGCTCAGGCGCGAGAGATGCACGCCGCAGAGGGCGATGGCAAAGAGGACCTCGGCGGCGAAGTCGCGGTCGCTCACGGCATCCATGCTGTTCTGCGTGACGCTGGCGAAGCCGAGCTGCTGCGCGACATACTCGCGATCCAGGATGATGGTACTGCCTGCGAGCGCGCCGGAGCCGAGCGGCATGATGTCGATGCGTTTCCGGGCATCGCTGAGGCGGGCGGCATCGCGGGAGAGCATCTCCACATAGGCGAGCAAATGATGGGCAAAGAGCACGGGCTGCCCGCGCTGGAGGTGGGTGTAGCCAGGCACGACTGCGCCGCCGCTGCGCTCGGCAGCCTCGATCAAGGCACGCTGGAGGCTGTGAATCAGGCCGATGATCGCATCCACGGCATCGCGGGTATAGAGGCGCACATCGGTGGCGACCTGATCGTTGCGACTGCGGGCGGTGTGGAGCTTGGCACCCGTGGGGCCGATGCGCTTGGTCAGCTCCGCTTCGATGTTCATGTGCACGTCTTCGAGGGATTCCTTCCACTCGAAGTTGCCGCTTTCGATCTCGCTTTGGAGGCTGAGCAGGCCTGTTTCGATCTGCGCTTGCTCGTCGGCCGTGAGGATGCCGGCTTTCACCAGTCCCTTGGAATGGGCGATGCTGCCGCGGATGTCCTGCGCGTAGAGCCTCCAGTCAAAGGACACGGATTCGCCATAACTCTGTACGAGCTGGCTGGTGGGCTGGGAGAAACGGCCTTTCCACATGATGATCGAAATGGGGGAGAAAACGGGGTGCCAAAGTTAGCGCCCCTTTTTCAGGGCGCAACCCCGGCAGCATGACCGCCAGATCACTTCTTCAGCCCGCGCCGCAAGGCCCCCCGTCGCCTCTCCCAGTGCCGCAGGCTGGGGATTCAACCCAGTTTGCGAAGTTCTCCATGGCCGGGACATTCCTGCCCCGATGAACCTCAGGACTCAGGTTCACCCCACCGAAAACGACGGAAAAGACCAGCCTACTCGACGGCACGGGATGCCCTAGCAGAGTTAGAGCGATTTTTGGGGCCAATAGTCCCTCGGAGCTGCTTCAGGACTAGGCCCAAACGCTAGCTCATCAGCTCATTGGCATCCGCTCCTTGCCTGCTTTGGAATGAAGACTCATGCCTCGCCTTTCGCTACAAGCCTAAGCAAGTTGAGAATTGAGGGTTTCTTTAAGAGTATCCTTTTTTGACCTAAATCCGGCCATTCCGAAGTGGGCCTTTCCAAGGAATTCTTACCCCACGCCCCCATCTCAGGCTGGCCAATCCCCCCTGAATGTGCTTCCCATCGCCACCCTTCGCCATGCCGCCTGCCAAGCCCACCTATCCTTTTCCCTCCGACGGCCCAAACGCGGTCCTCAAGGAAGACGGCATCGAATCGGGCTTCATCGGCAAGCTCCAGGGGCTAAAATACGACTACCGGCCCGACATCACCAACCGCGCCACGCTGGAGAAGAACTTCCGCGAGAAGTTCGAGGCCCTGAACCGCGTCCGCCTCACCGACAGCGAGTTCGCCCGCCTGCTGGATGAGATCGTCGTGGCCGATGTCTTCACCGCTTCCAAGACCCTGCGCAGTATCAACAGCTTCACCCGCGATGACGGCACGCCGCTGAACTACACCCTGGTGAACATCAAAGACTGGTGCAAAAACCACTACGAGGTCATCAATCAGCTCCGCATCAACACGGACTATGGCCATCACCGTTACGATGTCATCCTGCTCATCAATGGCGTGCCCTGTGTGCAGATTGAGCTAAAAACCCTCGGCGTGAATCCCCGCCGGGCCATGGAGCAGATCGTCGAATACAAGAACGATCCCGGCAACGGCTACACCAAGACGCTGCTCTGCTTCATGCAGATCTTCATCGTCAGCAATCGCGACCGCACCTACTACTTCGCGAACAACAACGCCCGCCACTTCGCTTTCAATGCCGACGAGCGCTTCCTGCCCATCTATGAGTTCGCGGACGAGGCCAACCGCAAGATCACGCACCTCGACGAGTTCGCCGCTACCTTCCTGAAAAAGTGTGACCTGGGCCGCACCATCAGCCGCTACATGGTGCTGCTCGCTGGCGAGCAGAAGCTCATGATCATGCGGCCTTATCAGGTCTATGCCGTGCAGCACATGGTGAAGTGCATCGACGATGACGACGGCAATGGCTTCGTCTGGCACACCACCGGCAGCGGCAAGACACTCACTTCCTTCAAGGCCTCCACCCTGCTCAAGGAAAACGACCACATCCACAAATGCGTCTTCGTCGTGGACCGCAAGGACCTCGACCGCCAGACACGGGAGGAGTTCAACAAGTTTCAGGAAGGCTGCGTGGAGGAAAACACCAACACCGCCGCCCTCGTGCGCCGTCTGCTTTCCGAGGACTACGCGGATAAAGTGATCGTCACCACCATCCAAAAGCTCGGCCTCGCACTGGACGAAACCAGCAAGCGCAACAAGCAGCGGAAAAAGAACGACCAGCCGACTTACAAGCAGATGCTGGCCCCGCTGAGCGACCAACGCATCGTCTTCATCTTCGACGAGTGCCACCGCTCCCAGTTCGGCGAGAACCACAAGGCGATTAAAGAGTTCTTCCCCAAGGCCCAGCTCTTCGGCTTCACCGGCACGCCCATCTTTGAGGCCAATGCTTCCCTCCAGAAGATCACGGACACGCAGGCCTCCATGCGAACCACGGCGGACCTCTTCCAGAAGCGGCTGCACGCCTACACCATCACCCACGCCATCGAGGATGGGAACGTCCTGCGCTTCCATATTGATTACTTCAAGCCCGAAGGCAAAAACCCGCCGAAGCCCGGCGAGGCCATCGCGAAGAAAGCCGTCATCGAAGCCATCCTGAGCAAGCACGATGCCGCCACTGGCGGACGTCGCTTCAATGCCATCCTCGCCACCGCGTCCATCAATGACGCCATCGAATACCACGCGCTGTTTGCCGCGATGCAAAAGGACAAGGCGGAGGCCGATCCCGAGTTCAAGCCGCTGAACATCGCCTGCGTCTTCTCCCCGCCTGCCGAGGGCGATCCCGATGTGAAGCAGATCCAGGAAGACCTGCCGCAGGAGCAGGCGGACAACGAGGAAGACCCCGAGGGCAAGAAAGCCGCGCTCAAGGCCATCCTCGCCGATTACAATGCCCGCTACAGCACCAATCACCGCCTCAGCGAGTTCGACCTCTACTACCAGGATGTGCAGAAGCGCATCAAAGACCAGCAGTGGCCGAATGCCGATTACCCCGCCGCGCAGAAGATCGACATCACCATCGTCGTGGACATGCTGCTCACCGGCTTCGACTCCAAGTTCCTGAACACGCTCTACGTGGACAAGAACCTCAAGCACCACGGCCTCATCCAGGCCTTCTCCCGAACCAACCGCGTGCTCAACGGCACCAAGCCTTATGGCAACATCCTCGACTTCCGCCAGCAGCAGGACGCCGTGGACACCGCCATCGCCCTCTTCTCCGGGGAGAAGACCGGCGAGCAAGCGCGTGAAATCTGGCTCGTGGACAAGGCCCCCGTCGTCATTGAGAAGCTGGAGACCGCCGTGCAAAAGCTCGACAGCTTCATGAAGTCCCAGGGCCTCGACTGCACGCCCTCCGCCGTGGCGAATTTGAAGGGCGATGCCGCCAAGGCCGCCTTCATCACCCACTTCAAGGAAGTCCAGCGGCTCAAGACCCAGCTCGACCAATACACCGACCTCACCGAGGAAAACAAAGCCAGCATTGAAGCCGTGCTGCCGGAGGAAAACATGCGCGGCTTCAAAGGCCAGTATTTGGAAACCGCCAAGAAGCTCAAAGACCAGCAGGGCAAAACCGGGAGCAAAGACGACCCCACCGACGACCCTGTGGACCAGATCGACTTCGAGTTCGTCCTCTTCGCCTCCGCCGTCATTGATTACGACTACATCATGGGCCTCATCGCCAAGTTCTCTGCCAAGGGGCCTGGCATGTCGAAGATGACCCGAGAGGAACTCATCGGCCTCATTAGCGCCGATGCCAAGTTCATGAACGAGCGGGACGACATCGCCGAATACATCGGCACGCTCAAGGCGGGAGAGGGCCTCAGCGAAACCGCCATCCGCGAGGGCTACACCCGCTTCAAGGCGGAGAAAAACGCCAAGGAACTCGCTGCCATCGCCGCACGGCACGGTCTCGCCACCGCCGCCCTGCAAACCTTCGTGGAAGGCATCCTCGACCGCATGATCTTTGATGGCGAGCACCTCAGTGACCTCATGGCCCCGCTCGACCTCGGCTGGAAAGCCCGCACGCAGGCCGAACTCGCCCTCATGGCCGACCTGCACCCCCTCCTCACCAAACGCGCCGGTGGCCGCGACATCTCAGGACTCAGCGCCTATGACCAGTAAGACGAAAACCACCGCCAAGAAGGAAGAGGCAACGCCCGCGCTGGTGCCGAAGCTGCGGTTTCCTAAATTCCAAGACACCGAGGAATGGAAAATCGAATCACTTGGACAACTCGCCGACTATGAGAACGGCAAAGCTTACGAGCAAGACATCTTGGAAAATGGGAAATACGTCGTGGTGAACTCGCGGTTTATATCCACTGACGGAGCGGTGCGAAAATACACGAACGCCGATTATCTGATCGCCAAGGCTGGCGAAGTATTGATGGTTTTGAGTGACCTCCCGAAAGGCAGAGCGCTGGCAAAATGCTATTTCGTCAAAAGCGATGACCGCTACGCAGTGAACCAACGTGTCTGCAGACTCAAGCCACGCCGAATCGACGGCAAGTTTCTCTACTACACGCTGAATCGGCATCCCCGCCTTTTGGCTTACGATGATGGACTGAGCCAGACACATCTTAGCAAAGGTGGCGTCATCGAATGCCCGCTCTGCGTTCCCACGCAGAAGTCCGAACAACAAAAAATCGCCGAGTGCCTGAGTTCGGTGGACGAGCTGATGGCCGCGCAAGCGCGGAAAGTGGACGCGCTCAAGACCCATAAAAAAGGGCTGATGCAGCAGCTTTTCCCCCGCGAAGGCGAAACCCAACCCCGCCTCCGCTTCCCCGAATTCCAAAACGCCGGGGAGTGGGAGGAGGACACGCTCGATGACATAGCCACTTTCCGGCGTGGCAGCTTTCCCCAGCCTTACGGCCTACCGGAATGGTATGACGAGAAGAACGGAATGCCTTTCATTCAGGTATTTGATGTTGGCGACGACTTCCGACTCAAAGACAAAACCAAAAGTAAGATCAGCAAACTGGGTGCTGAAAAGAGCGTCTTCATTCCCGAAGGCACGCTGATCGTCACGTTGCAGGGCTCAATTGGCAGAGTTGCGATCACCCACTACGATGCCTACATCGACAGGACATTGCTCATATTCGAGAGCTTTCAGAAGCCCATCGAGAAAGTCTTCTTTTCCCGCGTCATTCAGAACCTCTTTGATATTGAGAAGGAGAAAGCTCCTGGCGGCATCATCAAGACGATCACGAAAGAGTCACTCAGTGATTTCAAGGTGAAGTATCCGACAATCGCCGAACAACAACGCATCGCCTCGTGCCTGAGCAGCCTCGACGCCCTGATCACCGCCGAAACCCAAAAGCACGAAGCCCTCAAGATCCACAAGAAAGGCCTGATGCAGCAGCTTTTCCCAACCACTGAGGAGGTCGAGGCATGAGCACGAGCAGAACCCCGGCATAAGACTCTAATTCCACCCCCACCTTTTATGACCGCCATGCCTTTACCTCTAAAAATTGCACCGTCACCTTGGCCGAGAGGGTCCGAATGGCGGCGATGGGACCTTCACGTTCACACCCCAGAGAGCAAGCTCGGATCTCCATTCGTTGGATCGTCTTGGACTGAGTATGTTACTGCTGTCGAAACGGCAGCAGCAGCAGCAAAGATTTCTGTGATTGGCGTCACTGACTACATGACCCTCGACGGATACGAGAAGCTGTTTGAAGAAAAGACCAAGAAAGGTCGGTTGAGCACGGTCGATCTTCTGATTCCGAATATCGAATTCAGAATGATGCCCCAGACCAATGACGGAAAAGCCATTAACCTCCACCTATTGGTCGATCCGTCTGAGGATGATCACATAGACAAGATCAACAGAGCGCTGCGGAATCTCAAGTTTAGTTACGACGGGCAATCTTATGGGTGTTGCCGGAAAGAGCTAATTGAGTTTGGGCGGGCTCAGAACCCTCTACTCACAGACGATGAGGCGGCTTACAAATTCGGCATTCAACAATTTAAGCCAGATAGAACCGTAATTAAAAAGTGGCTGGATGGCGAGAAGTGGCTCCGGAACAATTCCTTAATCGGCATAGCAAACGGGAAGGATGGAATCAGCGGCCTCCCCCTTGACGGGTTTGGTGCCATCCGTGATGAGATTTTAAAATGGAGCCACTTCATCTTCTCGGGAAATCCCAAAGACCGCGAACATTACCTTGGACTTAAAAAAGGCACACCAAAAGAAGAAATAACCCGTCAGTATCGGTCATTAAAGCCGTGTGTTCATGGGTCAGATGCACATACCATTGAGACTCTATTCAAGCCCGAAAGAAAGGATAACAGTGACCGATTCTGTTGGGTTAAAAGCGATCCGACGTTCCATGGCCTGCGCCAAATTCTTTGGGAACCTGAAGATCGTGTTCACATCGGGACTCTGCCGCCCCAACCCTCAGACCATAGTCAGCAAATTCGGCGTATTTCGCTTTCCAATAGCTCAGGCTGGTTCGCGACCGAGTCGATTGAATTGAACTCCGGACTCGTCGCGGTGATCGGCGAGAAGGGAGCTGGTAAAACTGCGGTTGCCGACCTTTCATCTTTTGCAGCGGGCTACCCGATGGAGAGAAAATCTCTCTCGTCTTTCATTACAAAGGGGCAACTCCACCTGGGCGGGACGAAGATTGAACTGGAATGGGGCGGCGGCGACCGGACAATAGGAATTCTCACCGACATCCCGCTGAGCACCACCCGACCACGCGTTCGGTATTTGTCACAAGATTTCGTCGAACGTCTGTGTTCATCGGATCATGAAGGAACAGAGTTACAAAAGGCGATTGAAGATGTCGTTTTTGCTAAATTGGATGAGGTTCGAAAAGAAAGTTATTCCTCATTCAGTGAGCTGAGGAAAGCCCGGGAAGCAGCCTCTAATATCCAGAAAGAGTCGCTGCGAGGCGAACTCGCAACCCTTCACAAAGAAGTGGATAGGCTTCAAGAAGCCATTGACCAGAGAGGCTCCAAGGTCGCATCCAAGGCAGAAGTTGAGAATAAGATTGAGGAACTGAAAAAGCAGATGCCTGACGCTACTCAATCGGTCGATCAGGTGGTTTTGGAAGAACTGGAGAAACAGCAGGCGCTACTCAAAGAACTCGAAGAGCAAATCACCACCAGAAGCAGGCGGCGGAGGTCGATTGAGGGAGCAATAGAATCCTATGCTGCCATCAAAAAGAGCACTGAACAGGAGATATCCAAAATCCAGAAGCAACTGCTAGAAGCCGTAGTTGAGGAATCTGTTGTAAAGAAGTTGCTGCCTAGCTGGTCGACTGACATTGATGCCCTTCTTCTGAAGGAAGTTGAAAGGCTCAATTTTGCGATTGTGGCGCTAAAAGGGTCAGAAGGTGCCCCGACATCGCAGCCGTCTGTGATCAGCGTCCAGGCAGTTATTGCGAAACTTAAACAGCTTGTTGCAAACGATGAGGTTAGCCGCAAGCGGCTTCTTGACCTCCAAAAGCAGATCGCGGAGCAAATCGCCACAGCAGAGCGGCTGGCCAAGGAAATTATAAATCTTGATGAAAAGGTCACAAAGACCCTTGAAAAGCAGAAGACCAAACAGGTCGCTCTGTATCTTGACGTGTTCAAGGCCCTGTCAGCAGACGAGGCGGGCTTAAAGGAACTCTACTCGCCAATGCAAGACGCAATTGGTCAACTTGGCGAGGAGATGCAGTTCAGCGTTTCGGTGGGATACCAGATTGATTCGAAGTCTTGGCTGGACCGGTCCTCAAGGTTTTTCGATGGACGTCGCGTCGGAGCTGAGGCCAAGCGCTTAGAGATCGAAAAAATCGTGGAAACCAAGGTGGTGCCCGCGTGGAAAAGCGGTGATCCGGATAAGATTAAGTCCGTCTTTGAAGAGTTCCTTTCTGTAATCGACATCCAGACGTTTCCGGAGAAATACGGGACGGCAAAGTTGTCTCGTGTGGAGCTCTTCGATTGGATATTCTCCGTCGATCACATCGAGCTATCCTACAAGATTCACTATTCGGGAACGGAACTAGAATACCTCTCACCCGGAACTCGTGGCATAGCCCTCTTGGTTCTTTATCTGCTGATGGATGAAGATGACACACGCCCACTTTTGATTGATCAACCGGAAGGAAATTTGGACAACTCATCAGTTTACAGGCAGTTGGTGCCATACATCAGAAAAGCGAAAAAGCGCCGCCAAATCATTCTTATAACTCATAACCCAAATCTTGTCGTGGCGACTGATGCTGAGCAGATCATCATTGCGACCGCGGAGCGTCCAAGCACACAGCCATACCCCTGCCTGAGTTATCATTCAGGAGGCTTGGAGCACTCGTTCCCTGGCAACAACTTGGGAGTTCGGGAAGCTGTTTGTTTGCTTCTCGAAGGTGGAGAGGACGCATTCAGAGCCCGTGAGAATCGATATTCGCTAGTCCAACTTTAGCCGCCATGACCGACACCAATCAAAAACAACTGGGTAAAACACTATGGAGCATCGCCGATCAACTACGCGGGGCGATGAACGCAGACGACTTCCGCGACTACATGCTGTCCTTCCTTTTCCTGCGCTACCTCTCCGACAACTACGAGGCGGCGGCGAAGAAGGAACTGGGGCGGGATTACCCCGATGTGGGAGGAGATACCCGCAAGGTGCCGCTGGCGCTCTGGTATGCCAACAACGTGGATGACATCCCCGAGTTTGAGAAGCAGATGCGCCGTAAGGTGCATTACGTCATCCAACCCGCGCACCTCTGGAACAGCATTGCCAATCTGGCCCGTACCCAGAACGCAGAGCTGCTGAACACCCTCCAAGCGGGCTTTAAATACATTCAAGACGAATCCTTTGAAAGCACATTTGACGGACTTTTCTCTGAAATTAACCTCGGCTCAGACAAGCTAGGTAAGAAGTATGAGGATCGGAACGCCAAGCTCTGCAACATCATCCAGAAGATCGCCGAAGGGCTGGCGGAGTTCTCCACAGACATCGACGCGCTGGGCGATGCCTATGAATACTTGATTGGCCAGTTTGCCGCCGGGTCCGGCAAGAAGGCGGGCGAGTTCTACACCCCGCAGCAGATTTCCGACATCCTCTCTGCCATCGTGACACTGGACAGCCAGGAACCGAAGACCGGCGCTAAAAAGCGGCTGGAGGGCGTGATGGACATGACCTGCGGCTCCGGCTCGTTGCTCCTCAATGTCCGCAAGAAGATGAACCAGACCGGCGGCACTATCGGCAAGATCTTTGGCCAGGAAAGTAACATCACCACCTACAACTTGGCCCGCATGAACATGCTGCTGCATGGGGTGAAGGACACGGAGTTCGACATCTTCCACGGCGACACCCTGCTCAACGAGTGGGACATCATGCGCGAGGCGAACCCGGCCAAGAAGCCCAGCTTCGACGCCATTGTGGCGAATCCGCCCTTTAGCCTTCGTTGGGAACCCACTGACGCACTGGCCGACGACGTGCGCTTCAAAAGCCACGGCCTCGCCCCCAAGTCTGCCGCCGACTTCGCCTTCCTACTTCACGGCTTCCACTACCTGAAAGACGAAGGCGTGATGGCCATCATCCTGCCGCACGGCGTGCTCTTCCGTGGCGGTGCCGAAGAACGCATCCGCACCAAGCTGCTCAAGGACGGCCACATTGATACCGTCATCGGCCTGCCCGCCAACCTCTTCTACTCCACCGGCATCCCCGTCTGCATCCTTGTGCTCAAGAAGTGCAAGAAGCCCGACGACGTGCTCTTCATCAACGCCGCCGAGCATTTCGTGAAAGGCAAACGCCAGAACCAACTGAGCGAGGAGAACATCACGAAGATCATCGACACCTACCAGAACCGGACGGAAGCCTCCCGCTACTCCCGCCGCGTGGAGATGGCCGAGATCGAGAAGAACGACTTCAACCTCAACATCTCCCGCTACATCAGCACGGCCGTGGGCGAGGAGGAGATCGACCTTGAGGCGACGAACCAAACGCTGGTGGATATCGAGCGAGACATCCAGAAGGCGCTGAATGCACACAACGGCTTCCTGAAGGAGCTAGGGCTGCCTTTGTTGCCTTAGGTCGGGTGAACGCCCCTTCAGGGCTTGATGCTCTATTCGGGCGTGGTTCCCCAGGGCGATGCCCTGGGCTGAGATGACTGGGGAAGGGGCGTTGGGGCGGGTGCGGTTTTCCAGCGCCGAAGGTGCGACCTAG
>CANNQP010000021.1 GCA_947507875.1 Verrucomicrobiaceae bacterium
AGCCAACTCAGCAGCGCCTTTCTCAGCGCCGAAAGCGACGATGACCTCATGTTCGCCTACTACCAGTCCAGCCAAGTCGTGGCCTGGCTGCTGGAGCGCTTTGGCATGGCCAATTTCCAGGGCATCCTGCGCTCGCTGGCAGAAGGCAAACGCATCAACGAGGCCATCGCTGCCAACACCGAGCCCATGGAGAAACTAGAGCCAGCCTTCACCACTTGGCTGGAGGCCAAGGCCCGCGCCTTCGGAGCTGGGGCCGACTGGGAAAAGCCCACGCCCGAGCAGGTGAACCCCTTGGATGCAGATTCGTTGGCTGACTTTGCCCAAAAAAACCCCAAGAACCTCTGGGTGCTGCGTCAGCAAATTCAGTCTCACGTGAAACAAGAGCAGTGGGAAGCGCTGCTCCCCCTCGCGGAGCAACTCATCGTCCTCGTGCCCGAAGATTACAGCCCAGAAGGGGGCTGGCAGGTGAAGGCCACCGCCCTGCGCCAACTCCAACGACTGGCTGAAGAAGAAGCCGTGCTGCGCCAAGTCGCTGAGCATGAAACCGGAGCCATGGCCACATTCCTGCGACTGATTGAGCTGGATCTGCCTCGAAAGAATTGGCCTCAAGTTCGGCTCCATGCCCAACGCGCCCTAGCCCTGAATCCCTTTCTGCGCGTGCCGCAGCAAGCACTGGCCGAATCCGCCGAAGCGACCGGCTTTCCCGCCGAAGCGGTGAAAGCTTGGCAGCGTGTGCTCCTCCTTGCACCTGATCGTGCCGCGAGCATTCACTTCCATCTGGCGCGCCTGCTCCGTGAAACGGATGAACCTCAGGCTCGCCGTCACCTGCTTGACTGCCTCGCCCTTGCCCCACGCTTCCGCGAAGCTCATGCTCTGCTCCGAGCATGGCCGAACTGATGAACACGCGGCTCTGCACGTAGGTTGGCCCAAAAAGAAAAAGCTGAGTTCGTCTTCACGAACTCAGCTGGAAAAGATCGCTCAACAGAAAGGTTATGGCTTCTGCAAATCGATGTGCACTTCACCGGGACTCAATCGGTTAGCACCGCCTGAGCTGAAGTCGATGACCATGCCGATGATACCTCCAATCAACAAGTTACCCCAAATCCACTGATTCATGCCTGCGTGAAGCATTCGTGTCTGAGGCTGGTAACCTGGCTTGGAAACATCGATCGAGTGACTGTGTTTCCGTGCCAGACTGGCCACGGTGGGGGTCACACCTGAATCAGCACCATTGATTTTGACATGGGCTCCTGGCGGCTGGCTAGTGATCTTGACGTCTTGCTTGATACCACAGACGACTGTTGCACAGCTGGATAGGGTGACCATCAACATCAAGCAGCCATGGAGGCAAAGTTTTGTCTTCATACCTAGTGGCTTCAGCCGTGGTGAAGACAACTCAACGGATGTGCTGCCCACGATAGATCATGTTCAGGACCTCATCGATCATGCCTGCGGGCGACTTGCGCACTGCCGAGGTACGCTCTGACATGGCTGTCGAGAGAAGCGCATTCGTCTTCGCATCATGAACCTTGATCTCCAGGCGGAGCATGTACATCGTGATGTCCCACATCCAATTGTCCTTGTAAGTGATGTAGGTTTTGACAGAGGCGGGCTTTTCTTGCTCGGTCCCCGTGGTGGCATGAACTCCACGACGTTTGAGATCTGCCACAATCAGCTGATTGATCCCACGCTCATCTTTCGGGAACTTAACCACATAAGTTGGAGAAATATGATGGGGGTTAAAGCCGGTGGAGTTAACCACATTTTGTTTCTGCAAAATACCAGCGCAGCTGGTGAGTCCGAGAGTCAAAAGAACGATTAAAGAGCGAATGAATGGGTTCATGTTTTTTTAGGATTTCACGCACTTCTGGCGCATCCCCAAACTCACACAGCTTTGACATTCATCAATTTTTTAAGAATGGCTTAAACAATAATTATCCATCACAAACCATCATATTTTGATTCGCTAAAAATCCAGCACTTCATTTGGATTCTATTCCAATTTCTATCTAAGCATCGGTTAGACATTAAGCTAGCAGCGCGGCCCTGTGGTCAAGGGTGTGACGGGGTCGGGCACGCGGCGGCCTTGGAGCTCATTCAGCCGGCAGGTGGGTAGGTGGGGCAGCACGTGCTGGGCAAAGAGATCACATTCCTGCAGATGCGGGTAGCCACTCAGGATGAAGGCGCGGATGCCCATGTCGAGGTAGCGGTTCAGCTTGGCCAGGACTTGATCAGGATCTCCCACGATGGCGCTGGCGCAGCCACTGCGGGCGAGGCCGATCCCGCTCCACAGATGAGGCTCCAGATAAAGATCTTTGGACTGGGCGCGAAGCTCGTCCTGGCGCTTCACCCCAGCGCTCTGGCTGTCCTGAGAGCGCGCTTTGATCTCGGCACCTCTTTCCGGCGTGAGTCTGGAGATGAGCCGATCCGCCGCGGCACGAGCCTCGGCTTCTGTCTCACGCACGATGACATGCACGCGCAGGCCGAAGTCGATGCGGCGGCCATGGGCGGCGGCCTTTTCCGCCATGCTCCGCATGGTTTCCGCGAGGCGATCTTCCGTCTCGGGCCACATCAGGAAGACATCGCAGTGCTTCGCGCACAGGTCCTGTGCGGCCGGTGAGATGCCGCCAAAGTACAGCAGTGCCCCCCCCTTCTGCTGGTAGGGTTTCGCCGGCTCCGTGCTGGGCAGGCTGATCTGGTAAAACTCGCCCTTCCATTCGAAGGGCCCCTCGCAGCTCCACATCCCTCGCAGGATCTGGATGATCTCACTGGATCGGGCGTAGCGCGTTTCATTGCTCTCGCGGAGACCCGGCAGGTCAGAGGAGATGATGTTGATGCAAAGACGACCTTGGGAGATGTGATCGAGCGTCGCCAAAGCACGGGCAAGCATGGGGGGCCATACCTCACCCATCCGCAGAGCCACCAGCTGATTGATCTGCTGGGTCTGGGGGGCCAGGGCAGCAGCAAAGGCGAGCGAATCCTGTCCGGCCACCCAACCCGAAGGCAGCAGGATGTTTTGAAAGCCTAGCACGTCCGCTTTTTTCACGATCGCTGCGCAGTGCTCATAGCTTGAACGTAGGGAACCTTCAGCCACCCCAAGGTATTCGTAGTCATCCGAGCATAACGCGGAGAACCAGGCTACTTCGCAGAGGCGATCTGAGGTGCGAACAGATAGGGGTTCCATGTAGATCAAGTCGTATGAGATACTTTTATTTCAATTCAAAATTAAGGATTACCTTCACGACTCATTTTCGCCTAACCTGTCGTTTTTTTGGACACCCGCGCCAGCTGGTGTCATGCCTTGTCTCATGCGCTTTTGCCTGCTGAAAACCGAGTTCCACGTCCTTCCCATGCGAACGCGGTTTCCGTTTCGATACGGCATCGCCAGCCTAACCACCCTGCCGCACTTGATGCTGACCGTGAAGCTGGAGGTGGCAGGGCGCGAGATCACCGGCATGGCCAGCGAGGGACTCGCCCCGAAGTGGTTCACCAAACATCCTGACACGCCGGTCGAACTCGACTGGGCAGAGATGATCGCGGTGATTCAAAACGCGGCGCGACTGGGCCTGAACGCCGCACGCCAGCCCACGGGCTTTTTTGCCTGGTGGCAAACGTTGCATGAAGAGCAGGCTGCCTGGGGCCGGGTGCGCCGCCAACCTGCCCTGCTGACCAGCCTGGGCGTGAGCCTGATCGAGCGCGCCGTGCTGGATGCCCTGTGCCAGGCCGCTCACCTGCCCCTGCACCAACTGCTGCGCACCGACGCACTCGGCATCGACCTTGCCGCCGTGCGCCCCGAACTGGCGGGCCTCTCCGTGCACCAGGTGCTGCCCGACACGCCACTGGAGCGGATCGCCGTCCGTCACACCGTCGGCTTGGCTGATTCTTTGACCTCTGCCGATTCCCTGAGTCTGCAAGATGGCCTGCCCGACACCCTGGAGGACAGCATTCGCGCCTACGGGCTGAGTTTTTTCAAAATCAAAGTCTGCGGTGATCTCGCCCTCGACCTGCCCCGGTTGCGGGAAATCGCGGCCGTGCTGGCCAGCACCTGCCCGACCGGTTATCGCACCACGCTGGATGGGAATGAACAATTCACCGACCTAGCCACCTTCCGCGCTTTTGAGCAGGAACTGCGTGCTGAACCCGCGCTGAGGCAGCTTTTCGAAAGTCTGATTTTTATCGAGCAGCCCCTGCATCGTGACCATGCGCTGCGCGACGACGTCGCTGCTGCCCTGGCCGCTTGGCAGGACGGACCCGGCCTGATCATTGATGAGTCCGACGCCGATCTGAGCGATCTGCCACGCGCTCTGGATCTGGGCTACTGCGGCACCAGTCACAAGAGCTGCAAAGGCATCGTCAAAGGGCTCGCGAATGCGGCCCTGCTGCGCGTCAAAGCAGCTTCGCTGAAACGCGCGCCGATCCTCAGTGGCGAGGATCTGGCCAATGTCGGCCCGGTGAGCCAACTGCAAGACCTCGCCATGATGGCCCTGCTGGGCATCCCCCACGTGGAGCGCAACGGCCACCACTACTTCCGCGGCCTCAGCATGTGGCCTGAGGACGTGCAGGCCCAGGCCTTGGAGCACCATCCGGAGCTCTATCAACGGCATGAAGCGGGCTTCACGACCTTAAAGGTGCAGGCAGGTCATCTGGATTTAGCCTCCGTGAATGCCGCGCCTTTTGGCTGTGCCATCCCGCTCGATGCCACGCGCCACGAGGCGCTGAAGCCGTGGATCTTGGCCGGGGGGTTGTCGGCAGCGTGAGCGAGCGGTCGGTTCAGACCGGGCGCAGCACACTCTTCACCACCTCGCCCTTGTGCATTTTTTCAAAGGCCTCATGCCAGTCCGTGATCGGCCACACGCCGCCGATGATCGGCTTCACGTCGAACTGACCACTGCTCAGCAGCGCGATCACGCGCTCCCAGATCGGCCAGTTGTGGCTGAAGCTGCCCTGCAAGGTCACGTTTTTCTGCACCAGCGGGTCGATGTTGAACCCGAGGGGCTGAGGTCCCCAACCGACTTTAGAAATCCAGCCCGCAGGACGCACAAGCTCCAGCGCGATTCGCAGCGTCGCGCTGGCCCCAGCCGCATCAATGACGCCATCGCAGCCCAGGCCATCGCGCTCCAGCGCCCAAGGCTTGGCATCGCCGATGATGACCTCGCAGCCATAGTGCTGGCGGGCGAGCTCCAGGCGGTGCGCATCCTGCGGCAGGCCGACGATGGCCACCTGCGCGCCACAGAGCTTGGCCATCGCGGCGCAAAGGATACCGATGGTGCCTGGGCCCAGCACCAGCACACGGTCGCCAGGCTCGATGCGCGCGTTTTTCACCACCGCATTGTAGGCCACGCAGGTGGGCTCCGTCAGGCAGGCCTGCTCAAAGGGCAGCTGATCCGGCACATGGTGCAGGATGCGGCTCGGCACGCGCACATACTTCGTCATCGCGCCGTCCACGCCGTAACCAAAGCCCTTGCGCGTGTTGTCCAGGTTGTAGAGCCCACGCCGAGTCATGGGGTTGTTTTGGGAGATGATGGCCGCGGTTTCTGAAACCACGCGGTCGCCCTCCTTCCAGCCTTCCACGTTCTTGCCGACTTCCACGATGTGGCCGCCAAACTCATGCCCCAAGACGACCGGGTAATTCACCGGCCAGGAATGATCCGAGGTCCACTGGTGCAGGTCCGAACCGCAGACGCCCACATTGGCCACCTCCAGCAGCACGTCCTCTGGACCGATGCTTGGCTTTTCGATTTCACGGATTTCGACGGAACCTTTTTCAGGGGCAAAATTGACGACAGCAGCAGATTTCATGGCGGTGGAGTGACAGCGAGCATACGCCGTTTCCTTTCACTACCACGACAAAGAGTGGGCGATTTACGACAGCGGACGCTTCACCGCCCTCCCGTTCAGGCTGAGCCATGGCCGACGCAGCCCATTTTTCGACCTTGAAAGGCTCCCTTAAGCCAGTAAAGGGGCGCGCGCTGCGCCTGGCCGCCTCTGGCGCGTTTTTCTGAATTCTCTACGCCTACCGCCCCCGCTCTCTGCCCATGAACAAAGCCCTCCTCGCTCAAGCCGCCAATGAAGCCCGTGGTCTCGCCATGGATGCCGTCCACAAGTGCTCCTCCGGCCACCTCGGCCTGCCGCTCGGCGCGGCTGACATCGGCTCGGTGCTTTTTGGTGATAGCCTTCAGTGCGACCCTGCCGACCCACAATGGCTGAATCGCGACCGCTTCATCCTCTCCGCCGGTCATGGCAGCATGTTCATCTATGGCTGGCTGCACCTCAGCGGCTATGCCGTGAGCATCGACGATGTCGCCAAGTTCCGTGTGCTGCACAGCATCACCCCCGGCCATCCCGAGTTTCATGAAACCCCTGGCGTCGAGTGCACCACCGGCCCCCTCGGCCAAGGCATCGGCAACGCCGTGGGTTATGCGCTGAGCGGCAAAATGGCTTCGGCGAAGTACAACACCGCCGAGCACAAGATCCTCGACAATCACATCATCGCCCTCGCCGGCGACGGCTGCCTTCAGGAAGGCGTGGCCCGTGAAGCCGTGGCTTTTGCCGCCCACAATGGCCTCGACAACCTCATCGTCATCTTTGACTCCAACGACGTCACCCTGGACGCCATGGCCAAGGTCACGCAGAGCGAAGATCCACAGGCGCTCTACACGGCCCTCGGCTGGGATGCCGTGACCATCGACGGCCATGACCTCGACGCCATCAAGGCTGCCATCGACACCGCGAAGGCCACCGACAACGGCAAGCCCAAGATCATCATCGCCAAGACCATCATCGCCAAAGGCATCCCGGAAGTCGCCGGCACCGCCAAAGGCCACGGCGAAGGCGGCGCCAAGTTCGTCGATGCTGCTAAAAAAGGCCTGGGCATCCCCGAAGGCACGCATTTCTACTTGAGCGACGAAGTGAAAGCCTACTTCGCCGACCTCAAGGCCAAGCGCGCCGCTGCCCACGCGGAGTGGAACCAGACCTTCACCGCCTGGGCCGCCGCCCATCCTGCCAAAGCCGCTGAACTGAAAGCCGCCCGCGAAGGCGGCCTGAAGGCGGAAGACCTGCTGAAGCTCATCCCCGAAACCTCCGGCGAAGGCAAGGCTGCTACCCGCAACAGCGGCGGTGAGATCCTGAACCACATCGCCAAGGCCGTCCCGCACCTCATCACCGGCAGCGCTGACTTGTTTGGCTCCACGAAGAACTACATCAAGGATGGTGGCGACTACTCCGCGGCCAATCCGACCGGACGCAACATTTGGTTCGGCATTCGCGAGCATGCCATGGGTGCCATCTGCAATGGCATCGCCTACGATGGCCTCTTCCTCGCCAGCGGCGCGACCTTCCTCGTCTTCGCCGATTACTGCCGCCCCAGCATCCGCCTCGCCGCCTTGGCGAAGCTGCCCGTGACCTACATCTTCACGCATGACAGCGTCGGCGTCGGTGAAGACGGCCCCACCCACCAACCCGTCGAAACCGTCAGCGGCCTGCGCGTCATCCCAAATCTCGACGTCATCCGCCCGGCTGACAGCGAGGAAGCCGCTGCAGCCTTCGCCGCTGCCTTCACCCGCGCTGATGGCCCGACGCTGCTTGCCCTCAGCCGCCAAGATCTGCCGCATCAAAGCCACGCCAGCGCCGCGGCCCGCCGCGAAGGCACGCTCAAAGGCGGTTATGTGCTCGTCAAGGAAACCGCCCCGCTGGAAGCCATCGTCATCGCCACCGGTTCCGAAGTTCAATGGGCCGTCGAAGGCGCCAAGGGCAAGCCCGGCGTCCGCGTCGTCAGCCTGCCCTGCTTCGAACGCTTCGACCGCCAAAGCGCCGAGTACCGCGAAAGCGTGCTGCCCGCCGCCTGCACCAAGCGCATCGCCATCGAGGCTGGCGTCTCCGGCCTCTGGTGGAAATACGTCGGCACCCAGGGCCAGGTCATCGCCATCGACCGCTTCGGCATCAGCGCCCCAGGCAACCAAGTCTTCAAAGAACTCGGCATCACCGCCGAAGCCGTCGCCAAGGCCTTGGCTTGATCCGTTTCTCATAGCCCAAGGGCTTCCGTGCCGCTGAGCACCGCCCCCCTTCAGCCTCCCGTTGCGCAAGCGATGGGAGGCTTGTTGTTGGCAGAGAGCTGACCCCATGAGGTCATCCCCTGCGGTCCTCATCGCGACGATGGCATCTCGTTGAAGGGTTTGCGCTGGCGTGGCGTTGAATCAAGATCGCGTTCATGGCCAGTGGGCGGGGGTTCCCCTGCCCTCTCCTAGCCGCGCCCACGAAGAAGGCTCCCCCAGATTTGATCGCATGAAAGCCCGCCCCACTCCTCTCGCCCATTGGCTGATCACGTACACAGGGATGGCACTCCTCCTCGGCAGTTCGTGCAGCACACGAGCGGGTGAAGCGGTGGACTGGGTCATCGGATTCAACAAGGATTGGTCCACTGCCATTGGTCAAATCCAGCCCTCCGCCCGTGCCATGCAAGTCATTGAGGCGACCAAAGCCGGAACCTTTGCCGATCCTGAGGATGCCGCCACGTGGCAGGAACGCGTGCTGGGCTTCATGAACGATGGCCTCATGACGGGCCGCCATGGGCAGGTACGGCTCGCGCCCGGCATAGGGCTGCCCGCGAATCAAATGTCCGCTGAGCAGTTCACGGAAACCCAAAAGGTGCTGGCACAGCTCCAAGGCATCGCCGGGGAAAAGATCCTGGCCTTCATCACCAGCGGTGATGACGAATGGGAACTCTGGACCACCGAGGCCATCTACGCCTACGGCTTCGGCGGTGGCATCTCGCGCGTGCAAAAGACCAGCTATGGCTGGAACTTCCCCACGCTGATGTTCGACGGGAACAAGGAGCATCTGGAGGTGCTGCGCTTCTGGGACCTAGCGCTCAGCAATGACACCATGCAGGAGATCGAAAGGCCAAAGGACATGAGCCCCGCCATCGGCATGCAGCTTGTTCAGCTCGTCATCCAGCGAACCCTGGAACCGAAGGCGGTGACCACGATCTACGCCACCGAACCGAAGCGCACCGACCTCATTCTCTTCATCCAAAATGAATGCCGACGCTACCTCAGCACGCGCCTGGTCAAGGCCTTGCAAAAAGACCAGCTGCTGCTCACCCATCACGCTGGATTTCGTTATGCCGAATGGGGATCGAGCTTCAATGACACCTGCCAACGGCTCATGCCCTTCCTCCTGCATGACGATCAGCAGTCGTTCGTCAGCAGCCGCCCGACCCCAGACGTCACCGGCCTTTACGCATCGCATCCCGTCAGCACGCTAGCCGTCGCGAAGACCATCGACACCGCCCTCTGGCCTTCGGTACTGGAACTTCAGGTGCAGCAGATCGCGCAGGACGCGATCAGCCAGTTCGGCATCCTTCAGGCCACGCGTTCCTTTGGGGGACACCGCGGACACCTCGATGAATTCATGGAAATCACCGGCATCCCCGTCGCCCCCAGTTTGGACTACTGGAGCTACGCCACCCCCGTGGGCCGCTACACCGCCTGGTTCATCGACGACCAGTTTTACGCCATGGAGATCGAACCCTCCAACGACACCGCCAAGCATCTGGACGAGGTCATGGCCGATCTGACGCAACGCTACGGCGAGTTTACCGATCAACCCGGCCCCTGGGGCCGAAGCCGCTACATCCACGAAGACGAGAAGGGAGGCACCGTGGTGATGTATGAGCCCAGTGGCCAACGCCGAGACCTCAAACGCCTCTACCATTACTCGCTCAAGATGCGCCCCCTGGTGAACGCCAAGCTGGCCAACCTCAAAGCCGACGCCGCCCAAAAAGCTGCCGCGGCCAAGGCCGCGACGATGAAAAAAGCATCGCAGTTTTAGCAGCCTTTGCCTTTGCAATCAGGCAGGCAACCCTCATTCTCCGCGCCGTGCAGACCTTTGTGCCCCTCCAGGATAAATCCCTGATCACCTACACGCATGTGATCTACGCCCTCCACCTGACCTCAGTCCTCATCGGGGTCCTCGGGGCAGCCACCATCATTGGCAGCTTTCTGCTCGGCATACCCTCCATCGTCGGCCTGGTGATGAACTATGCCCGGCGTCGGGATGCGGTCGGCACCGTGCTGGAGAGCCACTTTCGCTGGCAAATCCGCACCTTCTGGTGGGCCGCCGGGTGGAGCCTTCTCATTCTTGCCATCTCAGCCCCTCTCATGCTGATCATGGTCGGCTTTCTCACCGCACCGATCGGCCTGCTCATCCTCGGCATCTGGGTCGTGTACCGCGTGCTGCGCGGCTGGACTACCCTGCGCGCCCTGCAGCCGCTGCCTTAGGCAAGGCCATGCAGGAAGCAAGCACCTGCTCGGCTACCCCCTCTCCCAAGGCGCAGAAGATCAGAGCCTAGGAATCATGAACTCCATCGAGACTTGATGAACTTGCCTAAAGACGATGCCGGGTTTTGAATGGAGGCGATTCCGTTCCCTGCCTATTGCTCCTGCTCCATCTATGACACCTGCTGCGTTCATCTCATTACGTCGAAGTGCCGTTTGGCTGAAGTCTCGTGGCGCAATGTCGTCAAGTTTGCACCTCTGAAACACTGAGCATCAGCCGCTTAAATCGAGAAATCTTCATGGACCAAGCCCAACTCAACTGGATCACCAACTTCATCTGGAACATCGCTGACGACTGCCTGCGCGATGTCTTTGTCCGCGGCAAATACCGGGATGTGATCCTGCCGATGACCGTCCTGCGCCGCCTGGATGCCGTGCTGGAGCCGACCAAGGACGCGGTGAAAGACATGAAGATCGCTTTGGACAAGGAGAAGGTGGTCGATCAAGACGCCGCACTGCGAATGGCCTCCGGTCAGGCCTTCTACAACACCTCGCCCTTCCTCCTGCGTGACCTGAAATCCCGCAAGACGCAGCAGACGCTGAAGGACGACTTCATCGCCTACCTCGACGGCTTCTCGCCGAACGTGCAGGACATCATCAAGAACTTCGAGTTTCGGAACCAGATCGGCAAGCTGGTGGAGTCTGACGGTCTCGGCCAGCTCATCGAGAAGTTCCTCACCAAGGACATCAACCTCAGCCCGCATCCCGTGGGCGAGCTGCCGGGTCTGGACAATCACAGCATGGGCACCGTCTTCGAGGACCTCGTACGCATGTTCAATGAGGACAACAACGAGGAAGCCGGGCAGCACTGGACGCCGCGCGATGCCGTGAAGCTCATGGCCAGCCTCATGTTCCTGCCCGTGGCGGACAAGATCGAGTCCGGCACCTACCTGCTCTACGACTGCGCCTGCGGCACCGGCGGCATGTTGACCGTGGCGGAGGAGACGCTCCAGCAGATCGCCACCGCGCATGGGAAGCAGGTGGCCACGCACCTTTACGGGCAGGAGATCAATGCCGAGACCTACGCCATCTGCAAAGCCGACCTCCTGCTGAAAGGTGATGGCGACGCGGCGGACAACATCGTCGGCGGCCCGGCCTTCTCCACCTTGTCGAATGACGCCTTCCGCTCCCGCAGCTTCGACTTCATGCTGGCGAATCCGCCCTATGGCAAAAGCTGGAAGAGCGACCTGGAGCGCATGAGCGGCGAGGGCGGCAAAAAGGATGTCAAAGACCCGCGCTTCGTCATCGAGCACGACGGCGATCCCGAGTTCTCCCTCATCACCCGCAGCAGCGATGGGCAGATGCTCTTCCTGGCGAACATGCTCAGCAAGATGAAGCATGACACGCCGCTCGGCAGCCGCATCGCGGAGATTCACAACGGCTCCTCCCTCTTCACCGGCGATGCCGGGCAGGGCGAGAGCAACATCCGCCGCTGGGTCATCGAAAACGACTGGCTGGAGGCCATCGTCGCCCTGCCGTTGAACATGTTTTATAACACCGGCATCGCCACCTACGTCTGGGTGCTCACCAACCGGAAGGCGGAGCATCGCAAGGGCAAGGTCCAGCTCATTGATGCCACCACCTGGTTCCGCCCCCTGCGAAAGAACATGGGCAAAAAGAACTGCGAACTCGCCCCCGAGGACATCCAGCGCATCTGCGATGCCTTCCTCGCCTTCGAGGAGACACCGCATTCGAAAATCTTCCCCAATGCCGCCTTCGGTTATTGGAAAGTAAAGGTCGAGCGCCCGCTCCGCCTCCACAGCCAGCTCACCCGCCCGTGCATCGAGCCCCTGCGCTACGCCAGCGGCGATGAGGACATCCGCGCGGAGATTTACGCGGCGCTGGGAGACGCCGTCTTTGAGAAATGGGCCGCCACACTGCCTGCTCTGGAAAAGCTCCTCTCCGAATGGTCAGATCAGTCAGATCCGACCGATCCCTCAGACGAAGAAGAGGCAGCCCCCAAGAAAACCCTCTCCGACAAAAAGAAGAAGAAGCTCCTCAGCGAGGCCACCTGGCGGCGGGATGCCATGCTGCTCGATACCGCCCACCAGCTCCGCAAAGTCCTCGGCGAAGACCTCTTCACCGACCACAACGTCTTCCTTGAAAAGGTCGAGGCCGCGCTCAAGCAGCTGGACCTCAAACCCAGCGCCTCCGACCTCAAAACCATCATCGCCGCCGTCAGTTGGCGCGTCGAGGACGCCCCGCCCGTCATCAAGAAAGTCCACAAGCCCGGCAAAGCCAAAGCCGACCCGCTGCACGGCCTTTACGAGACAAAGGTGGATGGCAAAACCTGCGTCGTCGAATACGAACCCGACAGCGAACTCCGCGACTACGAGCAAATCCCGCTGCTGGAGGAGGGCGGGATCGAAGCCTTCATCCGCCGCGAAGTTCTGCCCTACACACCGGATGCCTGGCTCGTCGAGGCCGACACCAAGATCGGCTACGAAGTCAGCTTCACCCGCCACTTCTACCAGCCGCCCCAGCTCCGCACCCTCGCCCAGATCAGCGCCGACATCCTCGCCCTGGAACAGGAGACCGAAGGCCTGCTTCACGAAATCACGAAAGGAACAACGAACTCATGAGCGCAAACACCCAACACATTTGGCAGCCTGAAACAGGCATTACAGACATCGAAGTCCCGTGGCAGGAACTCGCTGATTCTGGAACCAGCAGCATCAAAGGGATTTGGGCCGAGCAACGGGAGCGACTCAAAGGCACCAGCCAGCTCACGCAGTTCACCGAACGTTTGAGTCGCGAATGGGCGATCGAGACTGGGATCATTGAGAACCTTTACCAGATTGAGCGCGGAGTCACCCAAACGCTAATCGAGCGCGGTTTTCAGGCGGAGTTCCTCACACACGGTTCCACCAACAAGCCGACGAGCTATGTGATCAATCTGCTCAGAGATCAGCAAGACGCACTTGATGGCGTCTTTGATTTCATCGCCCAGCGGAGAAACCTCTCCACCTCCTATATCAAAGAGCTGCACGCTGCCCTTGTGCGCAGTCAGGATACCACAACGGGAATAGACCAGTTTGGTAACGTGGTGGAACTGCCGCTAATCAAAGGAGATTGGAAGAACCAGCCAAACACTCCGGAGCGTGCTGGTGTGCGGTTCGTTTATTGTCCTGTTGAGCACGTTGCGTCAGAAATGGATCGGCTCGTGACCATGCATCTAGCGCACTTGGAGCAGGGTGTAGCGCCGGAGGTCGAGGCAGCCTGGCTCCACCACCGCTTTTCCCAGATTCATCCGTTCCAGGATGGCAATGGTCGCGTATCGCGCGCCATCGCCTCCATGGTGCTCGTGCGGGAGGGGCTCTTCCCACTGGTCGTCACTCGGGATGACAAGGACAAGTATCTGGATGCGCTGGAGGCCGCAGACCGGGGCAATCTAAAACCACTAGTGGACCTCTTCGCCGCTCTTCAGCGTGCCCAGTTTCGCAAGGCGACAGCTCTTTCGGAGAACATTCTCTCTGCGGGTGCAGACATTGCCTCCGTCATGAGTGGACTCATGAAGGCTGCCGAGAAGAGCCGGGAAACTCGGGAAGCGGAACAGCGCCGAGTCTTCCAGCACGCCGAGACCTTGGAGAGCGAGACACTCACCTTCCTCAACAACCTCGTCCCTTCTCTCCAGCAAGTGCTGCTCAAAGTCAGCGCCCGAGGCAGCGCCTTCGGCAGCCGCTCCACACCGGACACCAGCCACTTCTACCGAGGCCAGATCATCGAGAACGCCAACAAACACCTCGACTACTTCGTGGACACTTCCTCCTACAAGTCCTGGGTGGCGCTCAATCTCGTGTGGGAGCGCAGGGCTCGACTGGTCTTCGCCTTCCACGGCATTGGCCGCCCCTTCAGTGGCAGCTTGGTCTGTGCTCCCTTCTTTGAGTTCCGTGATAGCGATGAAGAGCAGCAGTCCCACTCCACCCTGGTCCCGGTCACGGATGAAGCCTTTGTCTTCTTCTACAACGAGCCTCTAGCACGCACCCAAGAACGCTTCCGCACTTGGCGGGACAAGGTGGTGGCCGTGGCTCTGAAACAACTTGGAGAAAGCCTATGACCCTGCGCCCACCATCAGCCCTAGAAGCCACAGCATGATCGAGGGACTCAAGCCGTATGCGCAGTCGAAGTTGAAGCCGATGGTCCGCACCAGCGCGATTAACATCCCATGGCTCACGGTGATACCTGCGCATTGGCAGGTGGTTCGTGCCAAAGGTCTATTCACCGCCCGCACCGAACGAGCACGGCCCGATGACGAGCAGTTGTCGGCCACGCAGGCTTATGGCGTCATCCCGCAGAAGGAGTTCGAGCGGCGTGTGGGCAGGAAGGTGGTTCAGATCACGCAGCACTTGGACAAGCGGGCGCATGTCGAGCCGGATGACTTTGTCATCAGCATGAGAAGCTTTCAGGGCGGTCTAGAGCGTGCCTGGGCTCGTGGGTGCATTCGTTCGTCGTATGTCGTTCTCAAGCCATCACCAAAAACGCAGGTGGGTTACTTCTCCCACCTCTTCAAGTCGCTCGACTACATCCGCGCCCTTCAAGCCACCGGAAACTTCATTCGCGATGGGCAGGACCTGAATTTCAACAACTTCTCCCTCGTCGATCTACCACTGCCGCCGCCCGACGAACAAGCCGACATCGCCAAGTGCCTGGACCACGCGAACCGGAAGATCGACGGCTTCATCCGCGCGAAGCGGAAGCTGATTGGGCTGCTGAACGAGCAGAAGCAGGCCATCATCCACCGCGCCGTCACCCGCGGCCTCCACCCCGACGTCCCCCTCAAGCCCTCCGGCATCCCCTGGCTCGGCGACATCCCGAAGCATTGGGAGGTGAGGCGTGCCAAGTATCTTTTCCGGGAAGTCGATGACCGCTCGAAGGACGGCAAAGAAACCCACTTGGCCATGAGTCAACGTCTCGGCCTCGTTCCAAGCAGTATGGTCGAAAGCGCCATGCGCTCTGAATCTTATGCTGGTGCAAAGCTGTGCCAGGAAGGCGATCTTGTTTTGAATCGCCTCAAAGCACACCTCGGCGTTTTCGCACTGGCGAAACAAGGTGGCGTCATCAGCCCGGACTACTCCGTCTTTCGGAAACGTGCCGCGATCAGCATGGAGTATTACGAAAGCGTGCTGAAGTCATCCGCCTGCCGCAGAGAGCTTCGCATTCGAGCCAAAGGGCTCGTCGAAGGCTTCTGGAGGCTCTACACCGACGACTTCTATGACATCCGGCTCCCAGTGCCGCCTTTTGAAGAGCAAAAGGAAATCATGTCAGCCATGACCGTCGAAACCGCCGCACTCACCACCGCCATCGCCCGCACGGAGCGAGAAATCGCGCTGATGCAGGAATACCGGACGCGCCTGACCGCCGACCTAGTGACGGGCAAGCTGGACGTGCGCGAAGCCGCCGCCAAGCTGCCCGAGCCCCCCACCGAACCCACTGTCTCCAATGCCGACGGACTCGACGAGGCGGATATTCTGGAGGAAACTGCCGACAACGACACCTAGCCCATGCCAGACACTTCCAATCCAGTCCTGATCAGCCACATTGCGCCGAAGAACTTCCTGTCCTTCGGGCCGGACAATGCGGGCATTGAGCTGCGTGCCTTGAACTTGCTTATCGGCCCGAATGGCAGCGGGAAGTCCAACTTGATCGAGGCGGTGAGCTTCATGCGCGCCGCGCCGAAGGAGTTCTCCGAAGTAACCCGCGGTGGTGGAGGGGTGGCCGAATGGATTTGCAAGAGCAGCACACAGAAGACGGCTTCGGTTGAGTGGACCGTGACCAATCCTGGCCGGATCGCACTGAGGCACCGCGTGGAGTTTGGCACCTATAAGGGGCAGCGCTTCAGCCTGGTCGATGAGTGGGTGAATGATGCCGAAGGGATCGGAGGACGCCCGCCTTTCAATCATTACAGATATGACCATGGAGAACCCGTCGTGTCCTATGTGGTTGGAGAAGATGATTCCCGTCGCCGGGCGGAGGCTCCGATTCGCCACCATGATCGTTCCGTTGTGGGACAGCTGCTGGACCCTGTGAGATTCCCCGAACTAGGCTTGTTGGCCCAGCAATATGAAAAAATGCGGATCTACCGTGAATGGCAGTTTGGGCGGGAGGCAATGTTGCGCTCTCCCCAGAGTGCGGACGTTCGCAATGATGTGCTTTTGGAAGATTTCTCCAACAAGGGACTGTTCTTGAGCCGACTCAAGAAGTCACCCAAAGCGAAGAAAGACCTCGTGGATCATCTGCGGAAGCTCTATGACGGACTGACCGATTTCGAGATCGTGGCCGAAGGAGGAACGGTGCAGGTCTATCTCCATGAGGGGAATTTCTCCATTCCAGCCACCCGCCTCTCGGACGGCACGCTGCGCTACCTGTGCCTGCTGGCGATTCTTTGCGATCCTGAACCGCCGCCGCTCATTTGTATCGAGGAGCCGGAGCTGGGGTTGCACCCGGACATTCTGCCGACAGTGGCCGATCTTTTGAAGAGCGCGTCGGAGCGCACGCAGCTCATCGTGACGACGCACTCCGACATCCTGGTGGATGCGATGACCGAGACGCCCGAGAACGTGGTGATCTGCGAGAAGCACGAGGGCAAGACGGAGATGAAGCGGCTCTGCGCTGGTGAGTTGGAGGAGTGGCTGAAGCGGTATCGCCTGGGGCAGCTTTGGATCAAAGGTGAACTGGGAGGGACCCGCTGGTGAGCGCGCATCTTTACATCGAAGGCGCGGAGTCCAAGGAGGATCAAGTGCGCTGCCGAGAGGCCTTCCGCACCGTGATCGGCAAGCTGGGCTTTGCCGCTGGGAGGAGAATGCCCCGATTGACCGCGTGCGGCGGTCGCAACTCGGCGTTTGATGATTTCAAGACGGCCCATGCCCAAAGCAAGCGAGGCGACTACATCGCGATGCTGGTGGATAGCGAAGACCCTGTCGTGGATGGGGAGCAAACCTGGAGCCATCTCAAAACTCGGGACAACTGGGACAAGCCTGCCGGAGCCGAGGATGAGCAGGTGCTTCTGATGACGACGTGCATGGAGACATGGATCGTTGCGGATCGTGAGACACTGAGGGCGCACTATGGACACCGACTTCAAGAGAGTGCCCTGCCTCCAATAAACGACCTAGAGTCGCGCGGACGCCATGATGTGCAGGACAAGCTGGTCCGCGCGACTCGCAACTGCTCCAATGCCTACTCGAAAGGAAAACGCTCGTTTGAAGTCGTTGGCAAACTGGAGCCTGAGGCCTTGAAGGAGCACATGAACAGTTTTCGCCGTATGGAGCGTGTTCTCATAAAAAGGCTGTGACCCATGATGGCTAGCTTCACCGCCATCGCCCGCACGGAGCGAGAAATCGCGCTGATGCAGGAATACCGGACGCGCCTGACCGCCGACCTGGTGACGGGCAAGCTGGACGTGCGCGAAGCCGCCGCCAAACTGCCCGTGGTGGATGCCGAACCCGCCGCTGAGGAGGCGCTGGAAGAGCTGCTGGAGGAACCTGAACCAGAGGAGGAAGTGGGATGAGGAGATGCTAAACTTCCCAAAAAGGGAAGTCAGCCTTGCCATTGATCCAACTTTAGGGAACCATGCACGTCGTATCCGTCAAGACGCTCCGCGAATTCTGGGAACGCCATGCCGACTCTGAAGCGGCACTGCGGACCTGGTTTCGAGAAGCGAAGGCGGCCACCTGGAAGTCCTTTGCGGACATCAAGGCGTGCCACCGCAGCGCGGATCACCTGCCGGGCAACCGGGTGGTGTTTGACATCAAGGGCGACCATTACCGACTGGTGGCCCGCATCCATTACAACGCGGGCCGGATCTACATCCGGTTCATTGGCACCCACGCCGAATACGACAAAATCAACGCCGAGACGATCTAATGAAGCCGAAAATCATCAAGACCGAAGCCGAGTATGAGCAGGCGCTCGCACGCCTGGACGTCATCTTCGACGCGGATCCTGACACGCCAGATGGCGATGAGGCGGAACTGCTGACCGCGCTGATCGAGATGTATGAGGAGAAGGTGTATCCCATGGGGATGCCGAGCCCGCTGGAGGCGATCAAATTCCGCATGGAGCAGGCCGGGCTGAAGGCGAAGGATCTGATCCCTTACATCGGCAGCGCCTCCAAGGTCTCTGAGGTGCTGGCAGGCAAGCGGGCGCTGAGCCTGACGATGATGCGCAATCTGGTGAAGCTGGGCATTCCCGCCGAGGTGCTGCTGCAAGAAGAGGGAGCCAAGCTGCCCTCTGACGCGGCCCTCCAGCAGGGGAAACACTTCCCCGTGGCAGAGATGCTCAAGCGCGGGTGGTTCACCCATTTCCAAGGGACGGTGGCGGAGGCGAAGAGCCAGCTCGAAGACCTGTTGAATCTCTTTGTGGGCAAGCTGGGACCGAATGCCCTGATCCCCGCCCTGAACCGCCAGCATGTGCGTAATGGTGGCAATCATGATGAGCACGCGCTGACCGCCTGGCGCATCCGCGTGGCGACACTGGCGCTACGGGAGTCCCTGCCTGCCTACAAGCCCGGCACGGTGAATGCCGACTTCCTCAAAGAACTGGCCCGCCTGAGCTACCTGGCCGATGGCCCGAAGCTGGCGAAGGAATTCCTCAACAAGAGCGGCATCCACCTCATCTTTGAGCGGCATCTACCCAAGACGCATCTGGACGGAGCAGCGCTCAAGCTGCCAGACGGCTCCCCGGTGGTGGCCTTGACACTGCGGCATGACCGGCTGGACAATTTCTGGTTCACCCTCTTCCACGAGCTGGCCCATGTAGCCCTGCATCTGGACAAGGACGGGGTGGAGGCCTTCTTCGATGACCTGACGGAAGGCAGCAAGAAGGACAAGTGCGAGAAGGAAGCCGACAAACTGGCCTCCGAAACGCTGATACCCGAAGCAGAGTGGAAAGCGGCAAAGCTCACCAAGAAATCTCCGCCTGGAGCCGTGCTGGCTTTTGCCCAATCCCTGCGCATCAGCCCGGCCATTCCCGCCGGACGTGTGCGCTACGAATCGAAGAGCTACACTGTCTTCAAACCGCTGATCGGCGGCGGGAAGCTGCGTCCGATGTTTGGCGTCCAGGGAAACTGAAGCATGAAGACCGACACCTCCGAAAAAGGCCTCGAAACCCTGATCATGCGCCACATGACCGGGGTGGATGGCTTGCCCTCTGGCAGCGGTGCCACCGTGGCGGATCCGAAAGCCTCTGCCAAGGGAAGCGGATGGATCGCCGGGAGTGACGCCACCTATGACCGGGAGTTCGCGGTGGATACGGAGCAGCTTTTCGCCTTTCTGATCGCCACGCAGCCGGAGGAATGGGCGAAGCTGGGAATCGCCAACTTCAAGGACAAGGAAGGCATGGCGCGGCAGAAGTTCCTAGCGCGGCTGCAAGGGGAGATAACCCGGCGCGGAACGATTGATGTGCTGCGGACCGGGATCAAACACGGGCCGCTGCACTTTGACCTCTTTTACGGCAAGCCCTCGGCGGAGAACAACAAAGCCGTGGAGCGCCATGCGAAGAACCGCTTCAGCATCACGCGGCAACTGCACTTCAGTCGGGAGAACAAGCGCTCGCTGGATCTTTGTGCCTTCATCAACGGGCTGCCTGTCATCACCTTTGAACTGAAGAACAGCCTGACCAAGCAGACGGTCGAGGACGCCATCGAGCAATACAAACGCGACCGCGATCCGCGCGAGACGCTGTTTGAGTTTGGCCGCTGCGTCGTCCACTTCGCCGTGGATGACCATGAGGTGGCGATGTGTACTGCTCTCAAAGGCACGAAGGGAATGGCGAAGGATTCATGGTTCCTGCCTTTCAATCAGGGCTGGAACGATGGTGCGGGCAATCCACCAAACCAGGACGGCATAAAGACGGACTACCTGTGGAAGCGCATCCTCACCCCGGAGCGGCTGACGGAAATTCTGGAGAACTATGCGCAGGTCGTGGAGGAGATTCACCCGAAGACCGGCAAGAAGAAGCAGGTTCAGATCTTCCCCCGCTACCATCAGCTCGATGTGGTGCGAATGATCCTGGCCGACGTGATGGAACACGGCCCCGGCAAGCGCTACCTGATCCAGCACAGCGCGGGCAGCGGGAAGTCGAACAGCATCGCGTGGCTGGCGCATCAGTTGATCAGCCTCACCAAAGACGGAAAGGCCGTCTTTGATTCCATCATCGTCATCACCGACCGCCGCATCCTCGACAAACAGATCCGCGAAACGATCAAGGGCTTTGCCCAAGTCGGTAGTGTGATTGGCGCGGTGAAGGAAGGCGCTGGCTCTTCCAAGACCGAGCAGCTCACGAAGTATCTAAAGGACGGTAAAAAGCTGATCATCTCCACGGTGCAAACCTTTCCCTTCGTGCTCGACAGCATTGGCGATGAGCATCGCGGCGGGAAGTTTGCCATCATCATCGACGAGGCTCACTCCAGCCAGAGCGGAAAGACTTCCTCCGCCGTCAGCCAAGTGGTGGCGGACAGCGAGGACGAGATCAACGACGCGCTAGAAGAGCGGATCAAAAAGAAAAAGCTCGCCAAGAACGCCAGCTACTTCGCCTTCACCGCCACGCCGAAGAACAAAACGCTGGAGATGTTTGGCGTGCCTTATTCCGAAGGCGGTGAGGTGAAGCACCGCCCGTTCCATGGTTACACGATGAAGCAGGCCATTCAGGAAGGCTTCATCCTCGATGTGCTGAAACACTACACGCCGGTGGCGAGCTACTACCGCCTAGCCAAAACAGTGGAAGGCGACCCCGAGTATGATGTGAAGAAGGCCCGCAAGAAGCTGCGAGTCTATGTGGAGAGCCACAGCAAGGCCATCCGCGACAAGGCCGAGATCATGGTGGACCACTTCCTCGAACAGGTGATTGGCCAAAACAAGATCGGCGGCCAAGCTCGTGCCATGGTGGTGACTGGCAGCATCCAGCGAGCCATCGAGTATTTCCACGCCTTCAACACCTACCTCACCGAGATCAAAAGCCAGTATCGCCCCATCGTCGCATTTTCCGGTGAGCCGGAATACAAGGGCGAGAAGGTGACCGAGTCCAAACTGAACGGATTCCCAAGTGGGGAGATTGCGGACCGGATTCAAGAAGACCCGTATCGCTTCCTGATCTGCGCGGACAAGTTCCAAACTGGCTATGACGAGCCACTGCTGCACACGATGTATGTGGATAAGGCGCTGAGTGGCATCAAAGCCGTGCAGACTCTCTCCCGCCTCAATCGGGCACACCCGAAGAAGCACGATGTCTTCGTTCTCGACTTCCAGAACGACACGAAACTCATTGAGGAATCTTTTGCCGACTACTACCGGACCACCATCCTCAGCAAGGAAACGGACCCGAACAAACTCCACACCCTGAAGGGAGAGCTGGATAAGTATCAGGTCTATTCCCCAGAGCAGGTCGATGAGTTCGTCGAACTGTATCTGAGCGGCAAGATCGTGGATAAAGTCCACCCGATCCTCGACGTGTGCCGGGATGTTTACATCAACGACCTCGACGAAGACGGGCAGGTAGATTTCAAAGGTAAGGCAAAGGCCTTCACCCGTGCCTATGACTTCCTCGCCACCATTCTGCCGTATGGCGTGAAGGATTGGGAGAAGCTCTCAATCTTCCTCAATTTCCTGATCAGCAAGCTGCCTGCACCCAAAGAGGAAGACCTTGCCAAAGGCATTCTCGAATCCATCGACATGGATAGCTATCGCGCCGAGAAGAAGGCCATGGTGGCGATTGCTCTGCCTGATAAGGATGCGGAGATCGAACCTGTGCCAACCTCAGGCGGAGGCCACAAAGCGGAGCCTGAGATGGATAAGCTTTCAAACATCGTGAAGGCCTTCAACGATATGTATGGAGGTCTATTCGCCGACGCGAAGCGAATGGAGAAGCGCATCACCGACGAGATTCCGAAGAAGGTGGCGGCCGACGAGAAGTATCAGAACGCGAAGAAGAACTCCGACCGGCAGAATGCCAAGATCGAGCACGACAAAGCGCTCAAACGAGTCATCACCGCGCTCTTTAAGGACGACGCCCAACTCTTCAAGCAGTTCCAAGACAACGAATCCTTCCGCAACTGGCTCACCGATACTGTGTTCGGGATGACTTATGAGGAGTAGCCAAGCAAACCAGTTCAAGATAATAATGTCCTCCCCTCTGAGAGATTGTCATCACACCTGAAGAAGGTATTGGCCCAGGCGGAACTGCTGTACGCTAATGGGGTGTGCTCCTCAGCTTCTATCCCCCCTATCCCCCCCCTGACGGGTGGAAATTGGGGCTTTTCGTGTCGTTTTCAGTCACTCAAGTTGGGTTGAATGAGGGCGGCAGGGGACACCTTCTTGGAAGGGCGGGAATCCATGGAATTCCTTGAATAAGACCACCTTCGTAAGGTGGTCGGGCTGGCGGGATTTTCCCGCTTGGCGGGCCCTGCGGTATGGCCTTCGGCTTGTGTGATCGCGCTGTCGCGCCAGGCAGTCGAACCCACGACTTCTTCGTCCCGAACGAAGCGCTCTACCAGGCTGAGCCACAGCCCGAATCTGACATGATGGATGACCGATTCGGTAGTTTGAACCCATGCTGAAATACTGATAATCGCGGTGATCTCGTCAAGTGAGGAGCTAGACGAAGCTGTAGACAACGGACGATGCTTGGCAGCTACCTGCCACATAATCGCTCACCCAGCCAGTTCACCAGACCTCTTGCACGGCGTGATGATCGTGACGACTCCAAGAGGCCTGCACGACGCTGATGTTGCGCGTGGCGAAGGCGGACTCGCAGTACTTGAGGTAGTAGTTCCACTTGCGAAGGAAGGTCTCGCTGAAGCCCTGTTGCCTGACTTCATCGAGCTTGGCATTGAAGTTCAGATACCACTCGCTCATGGTCCGGGCGTAGCTGGCCCCGAGGTCTTCCAGGGCGAGTGGGCAGAGCTTGCTGGTGCGTTGGATGGCCTGATTGACTCGACCAATCGCCAGAAGCAGGGACCCAGGGAAGATGTGCTTTTGAATCCAATCGACGCCTTTGGCGAGCTGGCGGTAGTTGTGATCGGGCACGGTGATCATTTGCACCGCGAGGATGCCATGAGGCGCGAGCAAGTCGGCGCACTTGCCGAAGTAGGTTTCGAGGTACTTTTCTCCGACGGCTTCGAGCATTTCGATGGAAGCGATTTTATCAAACTGTCCCTGAATGTGGCGGTAGTCCTGCAGACGCACTTCGACTCGATGTTCCAGCCCTGCGGCTTGGATGCGTTGGCAGGCTTCGCGATATTGCTCTTGAGAGATGGTCACGGCCGTGACGCGGCAGCCATACTTGCCAGCCGCGTAGAGGCTGAAGCCGCCCCATCCACAACCAATCTCGAGGACGTGATCCGTGGGCTTGAGCTTTAGCTTCTCGCACAGCGCCTCGTATTTGGCGAGCTGCGCTTCCTGGAGGCTTTGATCCTGGCGGGTGTATTTGGCAGAGGAGTAGGTCAGGGTCGGATCGAGCCAGAGCTTGTAAAAATCGTTCCCGAGGTCGTAGTGCTCTTGAATGTTCCGGCGGCTGGTTTTGACCGAATTGGGCCGCATGAGGTGCTGGATGCGATTTGCCACACGCAGGAAGCCGATGAGTCGGAAGCGCTGGGAGGAGCCCTTGAGCTTGGGAGAAGACTGGATGTTGATGATGAACCAATCGAGCACCGCACGAAGGTCGGAGGTATCCCACCAACCCTGGGTGTAGGCCTCGCCCAAGCCAACGCCTCCGTAGCGCGCGAGATGGACAAAGAAGGACAAGGGCTGCTGGATCTGCATCTGCGCCTGAGGCCCTGAATCGGTCGCCTGACCGAAGACGAGCTTTTCGCCATCAGGCAGGTGCATGACCAGGCAGCCCTGGGTGAACTGGCGCAGGGCCTTCACGACCAACCAGCGATGCAGACAACGGCGGGAAACGGCAAGGGCAAATCGGCTGCAATGGGGGGGCATGTCCAGGGTTGCCTCATCGGCCGGAATGGAAAGCGTAGGAGTCATGGCGGGCTAGATGGCGCGAGGCTAGAGTGGGGTCGATACAGATCACGCTGAAGATCAGGCCTGGCGCTTTTTTGATGAAAGGCAATGTTCTGCTTCCACAATAAAAAAGCCTGCCAGTGAATCTTGAGAATAACCTGGAGAGTCAAGGCTGGATAACGAAAACAGAACCATGCCAGACGCATGTCAGTCAGCGAACGACGAGTGCCATGAATCCAACTGACGAGGACTTTTTGTCCGTCCAGAAGGTCGTCGATGTGGATTTTGATTCCATCGTCGGGCACCTGAAGTTGAAAATGAAACGAGGTGTCTAGGGAGGAGAAGGGGGAGACGTAAAAGTGCTTGGGCATGACCGCCTCGAACTTCCCAGGGCTGGACGGAGTCTCCAGGAGGTAGGGCTTCATCTCCTGGAACGTGTTCGTGACCTCACAGAGTGCATGGCGCACCTGCCCCTGAGCATCATAGAGAAAGTAAAAGCAAACCGGATTGAAAAGGTAACCCAGCACTCGGGGGAAGGTCACGAGGCGAATGCTCCAGTCTTCTGGCAAAGGAAGCCCGTGCTTCTCACGCAACCATTTTTGCAAATTCAGCCGCAGATTGCCTGCCCCTAAATCGAGGTGATCTTCATCATAAAACGAAAAGACATTCGGCCCTGCGAAGCTGAACAATTTCAACTGGCGATGGAGCTGCGGCAGTTCATCCAACCACAAGTCCATGAAGAAGACTTGGTAACGAAAGCCGTGACGCTTGGGGGCAAGGCGCTCATGCACGACCTCACACTCATAAAGGCCTGATTTTAACGCAGCGTCCATGGATCACCCCCCAAAAGCTGGGCTGAGGCTGCGATGGCGGACATGAAGCCGTCTTCATGAAATCCGTAGCGGGTCCAGGCACCCGCAAACAAGGTTTGCGTGTCACGAGAGGCGGCCAAGAGCTCAGGAACACGCTTCTGAGAGTCGATCGCCTTCAGATCAAAGAGCGGATGCTCATAATCGATCGTCTTCAGGATCTTTGAAGGTGCGATCCCTTCCGCACCATTGATCGAGACGAAATAGTCGGTCTTTTCGGAAACCCCTTGCAGGCTATTCATCCAGTAGTGCGTGCTCGGCTGAATCTGTCCGTTCTTGTCCTCTTCAATCCGGTAATTCCAAGACGCCCAGCATCTGCGCGTGGAAGGCATCACGGAAGCATCCGTGTGCAAAACCGCCAAGTTGGGTTGGTAATGAAACAAGCCCAGGATTTCTGATTCCAGAGGTGTCGGATCCGCCAGGAGACGCAATGAAGTCGGGGCATGGGTGGCAAGAATGACCTGATCGAAGACCTCGGCCTCACCTTGCACCGGCTGAACGATGACTTGCCCCGCCTTTCTCTGAACCTGAGCGATCGGGCAATTCAGGCGAACGCGATCCTCAAAGAGTGGTTTCATCTTCCGCACGTATTGCTGAGAGCCCTCACAGACGGTCCACCATTGCTTGCGGGTGTTCATCGCCAAAAAGCCGTGATTGAACCAAAAGTGCATGAGGGTTCGTGCCGGAAACTCCAGCATGCGATCCGGTGGCGTGGACCACACAGCGCTGCCCATCGGGATGACGTAGAGATCAAGGAAATCCTGGCCGTAACCACAAGCTTGGGCAAATTCACCCAAAGTCATTCTCTCGAACTTGGGGTCGTGCATCGCTTCGATGCAATGCGAGTTGAAGCGATGGATCTGCAACACGAACTTCCAGAAGCGGTAACTCAACAAGTTTTTGCGTTGACCAAACACCTTGGCCAAACCTCCGCCATTCCATTCATAACCGCTCTTTGCGTGAGACATGCTGAAGGACATGTTGGTCTTTTTGGTTTGGACCTGGAGTTCGTCGAACAGCCGGCAGAGCTGGGGATAGGTGTCGTGGTTAAAGACCATGAATCCCGTGTCGATCGGCCGCTGGACGCCATCTTCTTCGACCGTGACCGTGTTGGTGTGACCACCCAGATAGTTTGCTGCCTCAAAGAGGGTGAGGTCATACTTCTTGTGCAAAAAGTAAGCACAACCCAGCCCGGAAATGCCGGTGCCAATGATCGCAAGTCGGGGACGAGTCATGAGAAAGAGAAATAAGGCGCCAGAAGTTCGCTTCTCGCAAGCTTCTGGACTCAACCACTTCCTCGTGACATTCTCCAGCAAGATGACTCGTTTCTGCTTCCTGCCTGGGTCTCCCAAACAGGAGCGCACCTCATGATCTCAAGATGCCGCCGGCAATCCACCAACCCGTATGCAACGAACCTGCCTTGGTGGCAGTTTCGGGAGGACGAGATTCCGTCGCGCTGCTGCATTGGCTGCATCAACAAGGCTGTCGCAAACTGATCGTCTGTCATTTCAACCACCGACTGCGAGGCAGAGAATCAGGCCAAGATGCGGCGTTTGTGCGGCGATTGGCCACGCGCTATGGCCTGAGCTTTGAACTGCGAGCGCAAAATGTCGCCGCCCATGCATCACAGCAGGGCGTCTCGGTCGAAACCGCAGGCAGGAGGTTGCGCTACGATTACCTCGCGGAGGTTGCGTTGAAGCATCATTGTCAGCGTGTCTATGTGGCCCATCACCTGGACGATCAGGCCGAGACGATTCTGGCTAACTTCTGTCGAGGAACTGGCCTGACAGGCATGTCCGGGATGACGCTAGAAAGTCCCCTGCCCACGACGACCTCTCATGCACTTCGTCTCACGCGCCCTCTTCTTAACTGGAGAAGAACCGACATCGACGCCTACGTGCTGGAGCACGACCTCAAGTTTCGAGAGGACTCCACCAACCGACAAGGAGAAGCACGTCGCAATCGGCTGCGCCATGAAGCCCTGCCGCTTTTGTGCCACATTTTTGATCGCGATGTCTCCCCTCTGATCGTGCGGTTTGGCCAACTCGCAGAACGTGATGATGAAGCCTTGAATCAGATGGCCCAAACGCTGCTTCAGCAGCATTTGACCGCCGAAGGGCATTTGAAGATCACCAAGCTCCTGCGAGAGGCCCATCCTGCTCTGCTGTCTCGCCTCTTGAAATCATGGCTTGTGGAAGTGTGTCACATTCCCGACTTGGGATTCATGCACCTTGAAAAAGCGAGGCTTATGCTGAGTTCCATGAGTGTTTCCAAGATCAATCTTCCTGGAGATTTTTTCCTGAGACGAAAAGCAGGCAAGCTTTGGATCCAAGCCAATCCTTAGGATCAAGAAGTCCTCGCTTTATTTCATTTCCCTCAGCTCTTTCGTTCATCAATATCCCAAAATCATGGGCCTGCGTTCCATCCTTACCATCGTCTCGTTCATTCTCAGTGTCGCGACCGGCATCCTGCTCTCGCGCAGTGGCAAAACCGCCAATGAGCCGAGGCATGAACGGCCCGTGATCGGACTCAGCATGGACACCCTGAAAGAGGAGCGGTGGATCTCCGATCGAGATTTTTTTCTCGCCCAAGCGAAGTCCCTGGGAGCAGAGGTGCTGGTGCGTTCCGCGAATAGCGATGATACCCGTCAGCTCCGCGATGTGGAAAGCCTCATCACGGCTGGAGTAGATGCCCTCGTCATCATTCCACACAACGGGGAAGCGATGGCCAGAGCGGTGGAAATGGCGCATCGGGAAGGCATTCCCGTTTTGTCTTATGATCGCTTGATCACAGGCGCAGAGACAGATCTCTACATCACTTTCGACAACCTCAAGGTCGGTGAACTTCAGGCCAAGTTTCTGGCGGATCGACTGACTTCACGCGAACGAATGCGGATCGTCAGAATCTATGGAGCCAAGACAGACAACAACGCCCGTCTCTTCAAACAAGGTCAAGACCAAGTGCTGCAGCCTTTGATTGATGCCGGTAAGATGGAAGTCATTTTTGAAGATTGGGCCGAGGATTGGAAACCTGAAAACGCCAAGAAGATCATGAATGCCGCCATCACCAAAGCAGGCCCCCAGATTGACGCGGTTCTCGCCAGCAACGATGGCACTGCAGGAGGCGCGATTCAGGCGTTGCTAGAAGAAGGCCTGAGCGGAAAAATACTTGTGACGGGGCAGGATGCAGACCTTGCCGCCTGCCAGCGAATCGCCGCAGGCAGCCAAAGCATGACCATCTACAAACCGGTGAAACAGCTCGCCACCGCTGCGGCTGATCTAGCTTACAAACTGGCCACCCAGCGCCCCATCCTAGCCAAACATGAAACCCCAAATGGGAAACACCCCGTCCCCAGTGTTTGGTTGGATGTCACAACGGTGACTCAAGACAATCTGCGTGCCACCGTCATCGCTGATGGATTCCGCAAGGAAGAGGATGTCTTCCGGAAGTGATCCATCCAGATGCTTTGATTGATATGGGCTCTGCGGATGCAGCCGATGACTACTGCTCCATGGTATTCATCAGGAACCATCTCCCTAGCAGCTGAGCTGAAGATGGGATCGCCATAGGCGTTCCCATCGCGGCGCGAACCAAAGAACGAGGCGCTCCAGTTCTCGATGGGCAACAACAAAAAAAACGGTAGTGCCTCAGCACTACCGTTTTTCAAAAGGAACGATGCGTGGTTCAACTCACTTGCCCATCGCCACTCCACCAGGAGCTGCTGTGGCACCTGACCACACGGGGCTCGGATCGGCCCATGGTTTTGGCTCAACACCTGGCTGCTTCACACTGATCATTTGACGATCCCACACAGCGGGCTCTCCAAAAAGCTTGCTCAGGCCCTGACGGTTCGAGTCATCAAGAGCCATGGTGATGTAGAAACCACCTCCTGGCTGTGTTGGAACCACACCCTCAACGAAGACTCTTTCAGGTGGAACGCTGGTGCTGTAAGGCCATTCCACACGGCGGCGCTCAGGATCGGCTGAATCAAGAAGCAAGTATTGCTTGGTATGATCAAGCCAGACGAGGATACGACCACACGTGGCCACTTCCTCTTCGAAGGATGCAAAACGACCATCTTTGCGGGAAAGGTTCACGCCGCGAATATCCAAAGAAGCGACCAACAGATGAAAGGGCATCTTGATTTTAGGATTGCCCAATCCAGGCTGACGATCAGCGTTAGGACGGCAGGTGAGCAACAATTTGGAAACTTCGCCCGAACCGACGATCAACCCATAGGGGTTGCGCTTGCCGGCATTGCCAAGGTTTGCATCATAAGCGTTGATCTTGGTGTCATAAGTCAAGTCACTGGCAATTTTGACTTGGCCCATCGTTCCAAAGCGAGAACCGTAAAAGCGATAATAACTGGAGGGGCGCATCATGGTCGGGCCCCAGCCAAAACCGACTGGATTGCCCCATTGAGCGCTCGCTGTAACGGCGGTAAAGACCGTGGCAGCAAAGACGCAAACTGCGAGGAGGGGAGATTTTGTTTTCATAGGTCTTGCAAGCTTGAGAATGACATTGAGTCGCCTGCCATTACAGCACGAGTGATTCCAACCGCCAACTTCTTCTTTGAGATTTTTTCGTCTATTTTTTAGAAGCCCGCCTAACATCCAATGGTTCATTTATCTTAAATAGAAGGACGAAGCCCTGCCATTATTTGATTAGCCTCGTGAAAATCACAGCCAAAGAGTGATTCAAGAGCTTTCTGCATCTGCCGCAGAGCGTCAAACCCAAAACTTCATCCACGGTCAACCGGACAACTCCTCCGATGAAAGCCCATCAACGCAATGGATGGCTACGGTGGTAGCGACTTTCACCCTACCGAAACCCACCGCAGGGACCACTTCAACCGCTGGCGGAGTCGAAGAGGTGGCGGTGATCATGGTGCAAAACTAGGCTTTTCACCATGATCACCAAGGCGATTTTCTCCTATCTCACTTCGCCTTCAGCACCCCGCGCATGAGGATGCCGTGGCCGGGGAAGCTGCAAACGAAGGGATAGTCGCCGGCGGCGGGGAGGGTGAACTCGAGGGTTTCCTCTTTGCTCATGTCGAGGAGCTTGGTGTGGTGGAGGACGTCGTCGCTGGCGGGGATGAAGCCTTTTTCGAAGCCGGCGGCGCCCATGATGACGGCGGCATTGATGACGGCGTCGGCTTTGCCGGGCTTGGTGACGAGGAGATTGTGCGGCATGACGTCGGTGTTGGCGAAGGTGAGCTTGATCTTCTTGCCGGCCTTCACGTTGAGTTCCTTCACGTCATACATCAGGCGCTCGCGGATGGTGCCGATGCGGATGGTGGTCAGCTCAGGCGTGTCGCTGAGGATGCCGGACTTTTGGGCTTTTTCCTCGGCTTCACCGGCGATGACGCCGCCTTTGGTGCTGGCTTCGACGTTGAACCAGAGGTGCTGGACGACGTTGGCGGCGTTGCGGGCGTGCAGTTCGGGGGATTTCTGCACGGAGGCGAGCAGCGCGGTGTCGCGGACGTTGTGCTGCTGGTGGAGCCAGAGGGCTTCGAGCAAAGGATGCGCGTCTTCTTTCTTCGTCGCGTCGAACTGCTTCATCCATTCTTTCGTGGCGGCGATGACTTCGGCGGTGGGGCGCTCGCTGAGTTCGACGCGGGTGCGATGGCGCACGCTGTCGGTCGGGTGCTTGAGGTTTTCGAGCAGCGCGGGGATGGGCTGGCCGTCGATGGCGACGGGTTTCTGCAACTCGCGGCCTTTGGCGGTCATGCGGTAGATGCGGCCGTGTTTGTGGTCGCGGTTCGGGTCGCGCACGTTGTGCTGCATGTGGCCGATGATGACGTTGTGCCAGTCGGCGATGTAAAGAGCGCCATCTTCGCCGAAGACGGCGTCGCTGGGGCGGAAGTTCTTGTCGCCGCTCATGAGCAGGCCGCGGGATTTGTCTTCGGTGACGGTGCCGTCGGCTTGCGTGACCTTCACGGTAAGTTCGGCGCCGGCGGGTTCGCCCCACACGCTGGCTTTTTCCGCGTCGCGGGCCAGGTCGTAGTGCTTGATGCCGAGGAAGCCGATGACGTTGCAGATGAGGAAGTCGCCCTGCATGTCCTCGGGGAAGTGGGTGCTGCTGACGATCTCGCTTGCAGTGACGGGACGCACTTCCTTCTTGAGCAGTTCATGCATTTTGAAGCCGTTGCCTTCAGGGCGCACTTGGTAAGCGCGACCGCCAGTGCCGTCGGTGGCATAAAGATAACCCCAGGTGTCAAAGCTGATGCCGTGAGGGTTCGGTGAGTTGTCCGCGTGCTTCGCGATGGTGAAGCGGCGCGGATCAAAGCGATACATGGCGCTCGTGCCGGTCTGGAGCGACGGACCCCACGGATGCTCGTGATTGTGCACCATGAAGACACCGCTCTGCCAGTAAATGCCGCCATCGGGGCCCATGACGAGATTGTTCGCGCCGTGATGCGTGTCGGCGAAATCGACGCCTTGCAGCATGATGGTGCGCACGTCGGCCACGTCGTCGCCGTCGGTGTCTTTGAGGAAGATGATGTCCGGGGCGCAGGTGACGATGACGCCGCCATTCCAGAACTCAAAGCCCAGCGGATTCTGCACGCGGGCGAACTCCGTCATGCGGTCGCACTTGCCGTCCTTGTTGTCGTCGTGGCAGATGACGAGCGCGTCCTTCATCTCCTTCAGCGGCTCCCACATCGGGTAGGTGTGCCACACGGCGGCCCACAGGCGGCCTTTGGTATCGACCTGCATCTGCACGGGATTCACGAGCTGCGGGAACTGCGCTTCATCGGCAAAGAGGCTCACTTCAAAGCGCGGATCAAAGGCCATGTGCTTGATCGCCTCCTGGCCGCTGATGTATTCCGTGCGGCCTTCCTTCATCGCGCTCGATGACTTCGACTTGCCGCCGACATTGGAAATCACCGGCACAGGCGGCGGCACGTTGCTGTCATCGACTTTGAGATCGCCGCCTTTGGCACGCGCCCAGATCTTCGGATCGCGATTGCCGGTCATCACATCGAGCATCGTCAGCTCATGCTGGAGCACGACGGCGTTGGTCTGGCCGTCAGTGAAGGAGAGCGTCGAGCGGCCACCCCACACGTCATTGCCATCGCGGGCACGGTAGCGGGCATTCCAATGCACATCCTTCTCCATCACCGCCTCACGCAGCTCTTCGAGCGACGCCGACGCGGTCACTTCCTTGCCGAGCAGCGCCTTCGCGATGACTTCCGCGAGCTGGCGATTGCCCTCGGCGCTGAGATGCACGCCGTTGATCGTCAGCGGCTCCTTCGTGGCTTTGAAAAGATCGAGCGAGGGATGGAACAGATCGACAAAGCCCACGCCCGCCTCCTTCGCGGCGGCTTCGGTGGCCTTCGTGTAGGCTTCGAGCTGCGGATTGTGCTCCGCGCCGTTCGGCACGTTCGGGTTCTTCGTGTCCTCATGCGCAATGGGGCTGAAGAGCACGATGCGCGGGAAGGTTTTGCCATTTGGCTTCGTGCCGCGCACATACTTCACGAAATCGACGAGCTGCTTTTTGAAGTCGTCCGGCTTGCTCTCGAAGGACTCGTTGTAGCCGAAGAAGGCGAACACGACATCCGGCTTCACATGGCGCAGGTAATCCGTCATGTGCATGTGCCCGCCGCTGCGCGGGAAGGAGTTCGGGCGGTCGCCGCTGGCGCTCATGTTGCGGAAGCGCACGTTTTGCTCCGGCAAGGCGCTTTGCAGCACCGTCTCCATCCAACCATCGTGCTGCATGCGGTCCGGCAGGCCGTTGCCGAGAATTGCCACGGTGTCGCCTTTGCTGAAGGCAAACGGCAGCGTGTCTTTGTAGTCCGCTGGCACCTCGACGAGCGCTGGTTCCTTCGCTGCGGGTTTGCCACCGCCGCCACCCGAGCCCTTCACGGCCGGTTTGCCCGGTTTTCCATCAAAGGTGAGGTAAGCGATCTTTCCGCCGCCTTTGACATTGATCGTGAGCGACTCACCCGCCGCGACGTTTTTGACCTCAAACACCGCTTTGCGCGCATCATCGAGCAAACTCAGCGTGAAGCCGCCGAGACGCTCTGGAAAGCCTGCACGGCTCCACAGACTGATCGAGTCAATCGCCTGCGCCGAGCCCAGATCGACCTCCCACCACGGATTCGGCTTGTTCTCCACCGTGTGCGTCATGCCCTTGCCGTAGTTGCGCGATTTATCGCCATCCATCGCCCGACTCGCGTCACCGCCGTGTCCCGTCGTCGATTGTGTGGCCTTGCCACTCTTCGCGATGTTTTTGCCACCGCTCATGATTTCGATTTCGGCGATCTGAATGCACTGACGCTCGCCAGGAATCTCGATGCGGACAAAACGGGCGGGTTTGCCCGTGGCGATCGTCGGCTTCGCATCCACCGAGGCCGCAGGAGCCGCCGCAGCCGCTTTTTCGGCCTTCTTCGGCTTCTCAGGCTTTTTCGTGTTCGCATTCGCGGGGATCGGCGAGTCCCAACCGGCATACATCTCCGGTTTGATGCCGCGAGCGTAAGCACCGCCGGCGAAGGTGTTCGGCTTGAAGAGGCCGACGAAGGCGATGTTGAGGTCAGCTTTGATCTGCTCCTCCAAACCGAGCGCCCAGAAGATGCCGTTCACGAGCAGGCGACGATAGCCGTCATTCGTGATGTCTTCCGACGTGCCATACAGCGACGTGAAAACGCGGCCTACTTTGCCGGAGGCGGATTTGTAGCTGCGGGTCCACTCGCTCGGCATCGGCGGCTTCGTGGTGTCGGCGGGCGAATCGGGCGTCATGCCGTTCAGCGGCTGCGCCATCGTCAAAATCTCGCCGGAGGTCGGTTTACCGACGTAACCGCCCGCCTGTACCCAAACGTCCTTCACGCCGCGCAGGATCGGATGCGAGGCCTTGTCCGGCACGAGGGCGATGCGCGTGCTTTGCTTGTGATTCGTGCCGTAGTGGCCCACCCACGTCTGCCCGAGCACCTGATGGCCGAAGCCGAGTTCGTAATCGGTGCCCTTGTAGTCGAAGGAATACTTCGCGTAAGGCGCGTCCTTCGGAATCTTGAAGCCATGCGTCGCCGTGCGCAGGCCGACGACCGGTCCGCCGCGCTTAAGGTAGTCATCGAAGTGCTTCATCTGCTCCGGCGGGAAGTTTTGGAAGCGCAGGAACACCACCGCGAGATCGGCGGTGTCCAGCGCCTCAATGCCCGGCATGTTTGATTGGTCCCCACCCACGATCTCACCGGACTGAGGATCGATCCCAAACAGCACGGTGCACTTGAAGCCCTGATGCTTTGCCAGCAACCGCGCCAACCCTGGCAGCGACTCCTCCGAGCGATACTCATGGTCATCTGCCATGAAGACAATGTGCTTGCCTTTGCCCGGCCCTTCGGTGCCTTCAAACACCAGCGGCGCGGCAGTCGCGAACGTGACAAACGTGAACAAAGAAAGGAGGATGCGTTTCATGCGGTTGGGAGGCTTCTAAGTCGTCGTTTGGATGCGGTATGTTGCAGAGTTACCTGCGGAGCGTGCGGATTTCTGCGTCTTACCTCATGTGATCCTAGCGATCGAAATGGCCTAAACCCGGCCAAGGTATGACTCCGGGTAGGCAGCCACTCCCAAAGGCGGCGGCCAAAGAGCCATTCATCAGCGAAACTTTTGCTTTACCCTGGATTGTTGTTTTCCAGCAAACCTAGGAGGCAGGACGGCTGACCGCTTGGCGAATGACGTCTTGCTTTTGTCCAATAGAGCAGTCTCCTTCATCATGCGAACCAACCAGAAAGTCAGGTCGTGAACTTGACCCCTTCACCGAGGAGGTTCGCTTTTTTCGGAGCCTATCTTGCCGATGGATTTGAGCTCACTCGATTTCTCAAGGATACTGGCACCGCCATCGACTGCGGGCTTCGGATCCCACCCCGACGCATCAAGACCAAGGATTTTCTGCGGAATGTCGTTTCTCACTTCGACTCTCTCATTCGCGGCGAACGGCTCATCTTACCGTATGCCTTGAGTGAGCAAGCTATCGCCATCATCTGCCTGCCAATTCATGGTACGATGAGGTCACTCACCCAGGAAACCGCCGCGTCGGAGGTCGCTTCGGCATGAAGTCGTTTCATTGCACCTGTGGCAACATTCTCTTTTTCGAAAGCTCCCGCTGCCTACGCTGCGGCTTTGAGGTGGGCTTTGACCCTATTCAAAACACGATGCGGGTGATCGACCGCAGTCTAAAACGCTGTGCGAATGGGGTGGAGCATGCGGTCTGCAACTGGCTTCTTCCTATCAGCTCCACCGAGGCACTGTGTGCCTCTTGCTGCCTCAACCGCACGATTCCTGACCTAGCCAGCAGACGAAACCAACAGCATTGGAGCCTGATGGAGGCGGCCAAGCGACGACTCCTTCATACCCTGAATGCACTAGGGATCCCGCTGCATACGATGGCGGAGGACCCGCAAAACGGCCTCGCCTTTGACATCGTAAGCACTCTGCTGAATCCAGCCATGACCACCGGCCATCTCAACGGTGTGATTACCGTCAGTTTGGAAGAAGCCGACGACACTTGGCGCCAGATCAACCGCCAGCAACTCGGGGAAGCTTCGCGCACTCTACTCGGCCACTTTCGTCATGAAAGCGGCCACTACGTGTGGTTCCGTTACCTCTCGCGGCTGCACTGGGAGCACCCCACCCGCATCGCTTTTCGAGAAGTCTTTGGCAACGACTCCTACGACTACAGCAGTGCTCTCAATCGCCACTACGAACAAGGTCCACCGGCAAACTGGCAGGAGAATTACATTTCCGCCTACTCTGCCTCCCATCCATGGGAGGACTGGGCAGAAACCTGGGCGCATTACCTTCAAATGATCGATGGCTTTGAAACCTGCGACCATCTCGGCATTCGTGGGGGTGGCATCAATCTTCCACTCGTCATTTTGCCTTTAGAATCTTGTGCGCTACCCACCTGCCTCTCGAGCAGGATGTCTAGCGAAGACGCTGACTTTCACGCCTGGCTCCAGCGCTGGATTTGCCTTGCTGCCGTGCTGAATGAAATCAGCCGTAGCTTTGGCGCCCCGTTTTTGTATCCCTACGTCATCTCTGCCGCCGTCGCGCGGAAGCTACGACTCGTCCATCATTTCGCCAACATCTGGCGTTAAACGTCTCAATCCATTTCATTTACCTAGATTGAATCTAGGATAAATCTATTTTCAAGGATCTTTTCCTAAACGAATCTTTGATTTATCGGTAATTTATTTATTTTTGCCGCCTAATATTATTCTTAATGATCGCGAGGTCACAACGACGGTAAATCACGAGAGCAAACCTGCCATCGGAAAGGGAAAAGCCACTTTCTACTTCCTAACTAGAGGGGCTGGAAAAAGTGAACAGCCATAAAATCCATGATTGATTGGAGAAATAAAGCTAATTATTTAAGTTTATTAAAACATTTAGCTTTGGAAAAAATCATGCTATAAAAATAAAATCCATCACGACTCTCCCTTTTAGCCATGTTTCCCGAGTGTGCTCTCACTGGCCCGTTTTCCACGGTGTATTCGGGGATGTCCACGGGCTGTTCACTCTGGGGAAATTGGAACATGCACGCGCTCTTCCAAATGGGCACTTGGCCTTGGTTTGGAGCCTCCGAAAGTTTGGAAGAAAGCATGTTTACTCCAGAACCCTTGCATCCCAGACAACTGCCTCACGGGCGCACTGAGATGACCGAACCTCCTGAGGGTGATGAATCTAGCAATCGCAGCTTACCCTTTTACCACCTTCCAGTCTTACTCCAAGAAGTGCTGGAGGCACTCGCCCCTTCCCCTGGAAAACTGATTTTTGACGGCACGCTCGGCGGCGGTGGACACAGTGAGGCCATTCTCCAGCATGGAGCTAGTGTCGTTGCGATGGATCAGGATACAGAGGCTCTGACCTATGCGAAAGCACGGCTGGCAGGTTACGGCACACGCTTTTGTGCATTGAAGGGGAATTTTCGCGCTTTCAGCAGGGTCTTAAGGGAAGCCAATGTGGGGGGCCTGGATGGCATGCTCATCGACATTGGCGTAAGCAGTCGGCACCTGGATGCGGCCGAACGAGGGTTCTCATTTGCCAAAGACGGTCCACTCGACATGCGGATGGACCGCGATCGCCCCCTGACCGCAGCGGATATTGTGAACACATGGTCACAAGAAGAGATCGCCAGGATTCTCTACGAAAATGCAGAAGAACCGCAGTCACGGCGCATCGCACGTGCGATTTGTCAGGATAGAACCCATAAACCCTTCCGCTCTACCTCACAGCTGGCAGACATGATCGCCCGCGTTTGTCCCAAGCATGGCAAAAAGCACCCGGCCACGCTCACCTTTCAGGCCCTGCGCTGCGAGGTGAATTCGGAACTGCCAGCGCTGCGTGATTTTCTGGCAGATGCACCTCAATGGCTGAAACCAGGAGGGAGGCTCGTGGTGATTAGCTTCCACAGCATTGAGGACCGCATCGTCAAACAAGCTTTTCAGCAATACGCCGCCCCTTTCATCGATCGTCCAGAATGGCCAGCTCCGAAACCAAATCCCAAGTACTGTCTGAATCTGATCACGAAGAAGCCCTTGGAAGCCTCAGAGGCGGAGCTGCAGATGAATCCACGTGCCAGAAGCGCACGCTTACGCGCCGCCGAACGTCTGCCATGAAACCGAAACGCCATCATCACTATCGAAACAAGATAGGGCTGTCTAAACTGACAGCTGTTCTGCTGGTTTGCGGGTTAGTGCTGGTGGGCGCTTTAAGTTTTGTTGTCTGCAAGAACAAAACCGCAGCCTTGGCCAAAGAGCAGCTCAAGATGGAGCATGAGATCAAACTCCTGAGCGGTGAGATCAGCTTATTGGAGAGGAAAATCGATCAGATGCTCGATGGTGCCAAAGTTCAGCCCATCCTCGAAGCGAATGGGACGTGGCTCCAAAAGATCAATCCACAAACCCGATCCATCATTCGTCTCAAGCCCATCCCAACAGCGAAAACAATCGCCCAGACGGAGCCCGAGAAGCCATGAGCCAAGCAACCCTGAATCAGCATCAGATCCGTCAAGATCGCCCGCTCATCATGAAAATGCTGCTGGCGACGTGCGTGCTGACGTTGGGCTTTTCGACGGTGGCTTGGCGTTTGTATGATCTCCACCTAAAACGTGGCCCAGCCCTCGCAGAAGAAGCTTCCGAGAAATTCAGAGATACCCGCATCTTGCCTGCCCAGCGAGGCTCAATCAAGGACCTGAGCGGCAGATACCTTGCGTATGATGAAGAGATTTTCGACCTCAGCACGAATCGCGTTCATCTTCACGAGTTACTCACGGCAAGGCTGGCCATCTCCGAAATGCGGAAGAAAAAATACCCCTTCCCTTCCACCCTCGGCCTAACGAAAGAGCAGATCATTCAGACCTATCAGCAGCATATTGCAAAACACATCGCGCCTAAGCTCGGTCTCACACCCGACTTGGTTTTAGCCAAACTGAAATCGAAGGAGCAGATCGAAGTCTTGGCGGAGAAGATGACCGAAGATCAGGCCAAGGAATGGAAAGCGCTGCTCCAACAGCATCACATCCGCGGGGTGTATGTGAATTCAACCGTGCGCAGGCATTACCCGACGGAAAACCGACTTGCCCTCATCGTGGGTGGAGTCGAAGAAGGCAAAGGCGGTGCCCTCGGGATCGAAAAGACTCAAGAAGAGTTACTGCATGGCACCTCTGGCAGTGTCGAGATTGAGCATGATAAATCCGGCTGCGAATTGCCCTTGTATCGTGGTGAAACACGCATGCCTATTCATGGCCATGACATTCATCTAACCATCGACATGGCCCTGCAAGATGCTGTGGATCACATCATCGAACAGGCGAACTTGCAATGGAAGCCAAATAAAATCATGGCGGTTGTCACGGACGTGAAGGATGGTTCCATCTTGGCCATGAGCTTTCGTCCAGGGCACGATCGCAATGCGCCAAAGGACACGAACTGGAAGAATCTTTGTATTTGCGAGCCTTACGAGCCAGGCTCCACGTTCAAAATCGTCGCATTCACAGGCGCGCTGGATACGGGAAGGATCACTGCGAGAACAACGTTGGATTGCGAATTCGGCCATTATGTCGATCCCGTCTTGGGTGGAAAGCCACTCACCGATCTGAAAAAGATGGGGATTGCTCCCGTGACTGATATCTTCAAATACTCGAGCAATGTAGGCACCTACAAAGTGGCCAAACGACTGGGCCAAACCGACTTTTTGGAATACGTAAAACGTTTCGGTTTTGGCAGGCCAACCCACATCCCACTGACAGGCGAAAAGGCAGGGCAGTATAACGAAAATCCAAGGAATTGGTCTAACACCACCCACACGCGCTTCCCGATTGGTTATGAGATCAGCTGCACGCCGATCCAGATGGTCATGGCCTATGCGGCGATAGCCAACAATGGCGTCCTGATGCGTCCACGCTTAATTGACCGCATTGTGAGTGATGGTGGACGTGAAGTGAAAGTCATCCCTCCGGAATCTATTGGCCAAGTCTGCAAAGGCCAGACAGCACGCGCCATGCGTGACCTATTCGAATTGGTCGTGGAAGAAGGAACCGGGAGCCGAGCCAACATGGAAGGACTGAAAGTGGCTGGCAAAACGGGAACCTCACGGCGCTACGATGCTGACTACACTTACAGAGATGACAAAGGACGCTGGAAGAAGGGTGGTTATCCCCCCAAGCAGTGGATTGCCTCCTTCGCTGGATACGCACCTGCGAATGATCCCAAAATTGCTTGTGTCGTTGTTCTCGATTACCCAAAAACAGATGCCGCGGATGCGGTTGGCGGCGGCAAAATGGCCGCCCCCATCTTTGGTGAAATCGCCGCCGAAGTGCTGAAGCAACTGACCATCCGGCCTACGCGGCCACTCGCCCTTGAAAGGGCACCCCAGGAACCATGACATTACGCGAAATCATTTCCCATCTCGATCGACCTGTAGCCAGCGGCAACCTGGAAACAGCGATCTCGACAATCACCTATGATTCGAGACAAGCGGGTCAAGGAACCGCTTTTGTGGCCCTTCGGGGTTCCACCTCCGACGGACATCAGTTCATTTCAAAAGCCATCGAGGCAGGAGCCTCTCTCATCATCGCAGAACAGGCACCACCGGACTTATGCAAAACACCTTGGGTGCATGTGAAGCAGAGTCGCGTGGCGTTAGCTCAGCTGGCAGCTGCCTTGCATGATTTCCCCGCAAAGAGCCTTTCCCTCCTCGGTGTCACTGGAACAAACGGAAAGACGACGACAGCATTTTTGATGCATCATTTGATGAACGCGGGTCAGAAACGCTGCGGCCTCATCGGCACAGTGACCTTCGACATCGGGGGCAAGGAACTGCCAGCGACGCACACGACCCCCGAATCTTTGGAAACGCAGCGACTGTTTGCGCAAATGCGAGACCAAGGCTGCAAAGCATGTGCCCTGGAGGTAAGCTCCCATGCGCTGGACCAAGAACGTGTCTTTGGCCTTCCCTTTGCTTCAGGCGTCTTCACCAATCTGACGCAAGACCATCTGGACTACCACGGCACGATGGACGCTTATTTTCAAGCCAAAGCCCGATTCTTTGACATGATCGCAAGCCAGGCCAAGGGAACCATGGTCATCAATCTCGACGACGCCTGGGGAAGGAAACTGATTCAAAAACACGAAAGCACCGGCCGCGTACTCAAATTTGGTTTTGGTGTAGGAGCTGACTATCGGGCAGTGAATCCGCGCTATGATCTGACCGGAAGCACCTTTGAACTTGAAGTCAAAGGACGCTCTTTTTTGGTTCGAATCCCTCTCATTGGAGATTTTAACATCTACAATGCCTTGGGTGCTCTCGCCGCTTGTCATTCAGCTGGACTCAACCTGCGTGAGACCATCGCTAATCTCAAACATGCCCCTCAAGTTCCAGGGCGCTTGGAGCGCGTCACCTCAGACAATCAGCGTTTCCAGGTTTTTGTGGACTATGCTCATACCCCTGATGCCTTGGTCAATGTGCTGAAGACCATGAAGGCCTTGAAACCACGACGCATCATTACTGTGTTTGGTTGTGGAGGAGATCGAGATCGCACCAAGCGTCCCAAGATGGCAGCGGCAGCGGAATCAGGAAGTAACATCTGCATTGTTACTAGCGACAACCCCCGAAGCGAAAAGCCTGAAGCCATTATCGCAGATACCTTGAGAGGGTTTGCCCGACCCAAAAATCATGCAACGATTGTCGATCGCAAAGAAGCCATCAAGATCGCCTTAGAAAACGCCCGTGATGGCGACATCGTGCTCGTGGCAGGAAAAGGCCATGAGACTTATCAAGAAATCCAAGGCATTAAGCATGAGTTCGATGACCGGCGTGTTGTGCGTCAATTGATCCAGAAGATCGTGGGGGATCGTGACGCCGAACGAAAAGCACGCGATGCCGAACGAGAAGCCGAGCGCATGGCTCGCGAAGGCAATGCTAACCCGCCAGATCAACACCCCTCCGACTCAAGACGCCAAGGCAAAAACCACGGAGATCGCCGCTTTTAGTCGTCACCATGAAATCTTTGGATATACAGACTCTGACCTCATTTGCGAACGGCTATCTGGCCACGGACGCAACAGGGCATGTATCACGAATCATCACCGATTCACGCAAGATCATTGCTGGCGATCTCTTCGTCGCGCTGAAGGGAGAGAAGTTTGATGCTCATGATTTCCTTTCCCAAGTTGTAGCCTCAGGAGCTACAGCCTGCCTAGTGCAGCGAGGCCGTGGTATCCGCAGTGATTCATGCATGATGATTGAAGTGGATGACACTTTGACGAGCCTCCAAGACTTGGCACGCGGCTATCGCTCCATGCTACAGTCCAGAGTGGTAGCACTGACTGGTAGCAATGGAAAAACGAGCACCAAAGATCTGACCGCGACGGTCATGTCTTGCAAATTCAAGACACGCGCGACCCAAGGCAACCTCAATAACCACATTGGTGTTCCTTTGACCTTGCTCAGCCTCGAAGAAGAGGATGAATGCGCTGTCGTGGAGATGGGCATGAATCATGCCGGTGAAATCAAAGTCTTGGTTGATATTGCGCTACCAGATGCCGCCATCGTCACCAATATTGGCATGGCTCATATCGAGCATTTAGGCACTCAAGACGCCATCGCCTGGGAAAAAGGAACCCTGCCATCAAACATCCCAGCCGACGGCATTGTGGTTCTGAATGCCAACGATCCATACAGCGATCTGATCGCCCGTCATTGCCAAGCTAGCGTGTATCGCGCTGGCACGAACGCCGGGGATGTGCGGGCTTTTGATCTCCAGAACAAGTCGAATGGAACGGCCTTCAAATTGGATTTTAGTGGAGAGGTCGTCGAAGCATTTCTTCCAATCATGGGAGAGCATATGGTGGGCAATGCCGCTCTCGCCGCCTGCATGGGCTGGGCGCATGGCATCAACCCCACCGAAATCGCAGAAGCTCTGAACAAGTCCAAGTTAACCGGAGGCCGCATGGAAACCAAGGCCATTGCAGGCATTCAATTCATTGATGACTCCTACAATGCTAATCCGGACTCAATGAAAGCGGGACTCTCCGCCCTTGCTTCCTTGTCCACGTCAGGTCGTAAGATCGCCATTCTAGGGCAAATGGGAGAGTTGGGGCATCATACAATCGCAGGCCATCGAGACGTCGGTCGTCATGCTGTGAGTGTAAAGATTGATGCTCTATTCACCGTTGGTGCGGGTGCCTCACTCATTAGTGAGGAGGCAAAAGCCGGAGGCCTATGCGAGACCGAGCATTTTCCATCTCAAGAAGCCTGCGCCGCATATCTGAAAAAGATTCTTAAACCAGGTGATGCCGTGCTTCTCAAGGGAAGTCGTTCCGCGGGAATGGAAAAGGTGCTTACTCATTTCCTTAACTCATGATTTATTGGTTATACGAACTCAGAAACTGGCTTGAAGCCGCCGATTGGATTCGAGACGACTCGTTCCTTTACAAGCTGCTGAATATTTTCAAATATCACAGTTTTCGAGCCGGCGGCGCTGCAGTTACAGCTTTTGTTCTTTCTCTCCTTTTTGGCGATCGCCTAATTCGAAAGCTCATCTCGCTAAAGATTGGTCAGCCCATTCGAACGGCGGAAGAAGTGCATAAACTCTTTGAGCTTCACGGTAAAAAAGCTGGCACGCCGACGATGGGAGGCCTTCTCATTTTGGGCACCATCGTTGTGTCCACTCTCATTTGGGCAAAATGGGACAACATCATGGTCTGGAACATTTTGTTCTGCACCATTGGCCTGGGGGCGCTTGGCTTTCGGGATGATTATCTGAAGATCAGCAAAAAGAATTCCAAAGGAGTAAGCGCACGAATGAAGCTCATTTGGCAAAGTGGCGTGGCCCTAGTGACAGCCTTGGTGTTTTGCTATCTAGTACCCACGGATGCCACCTTGGATGCCGCCACGAAAGTGCACGAAACTGCCTTTTTTCAGCTCGGCGGGGATTCCACCTTGAGAGCTTTGTTTCTTCCATTTTGCAAAGGCCCTCTTCTTGAAGACATGAGTCTCCTGGCGGTAGTTTTCTTCACCTTGATCATCGTGGGCGCATCCAATGCAGTGAACCTCACAGATGGTTTGGATGGATTGGCAACAGGCTGCTCTCTCACGACGGCTTTCGCCTACACGGTCTTTGGTTATGTTTCGGGCAGTGCACTCTATTCAGAATATCTGGGGGTGCCCCATCAATCGTTAGCCAACGAAATTCCCATCATCGCCATGGCCCTGGCTGGAGCCTGCGTGGGTTTTCTATGGTTCAATGCACATCCGGCCAAGATGTTCATGGGTGACACCGGCTCGCTGGCTCTCGGAGGCTGCATTGCGAGCATCGCGATTGCCTGCCGCCAGGAGATCGTGCTCGCACTCGTCGGTGGTGTCTTTGTCATGGAGGCTTTGAGCGTGATTCTACAGGTCGTCAGCTTCAAAAAGCGCGGCAAACGCATCTTCCGTATGGCTCCGATCCACCACCACTTCGAGTTGGGTGGCTGGCATGAGAACCAAGTCATCGTGCGCTTTTGGATACTCTCACTTTTCTTCGCCCTCCTCGGCCTAGCGACTCTTAAACTTCGTTAATCATGCCTGCGTTTTCTGGACAACACTTTGCTATACTCGGCGCAGGTCGCAGCGGGCTGGGTGCTGCACGTCTCGCGAGATCGCAAGGAGCTGAAGTCACCGTCTTTGATGAAGGAGATCCGTCGAAGATCCAAGCCTCCGTCGAGAAATTGAAGGCCGAGGGATTCCGCACGACGATTGGGCAGGAAGCGAAAGACTTTCAGGTGAAGCCGGGGGCTTTTCAGCGAGTCATCATCAGCCCGGGTTTGGATGAAGGCTGGCCTTTGCCAAAAAAATTCACCGACGCCGGAACGCACTTGGAAGGCGAAACGGAGTTTGCTTTCCAACTGACGGACATGCCCATGGTCGCCATCACCGGAACGAATGGCAAAAGCACCTGCACAGAACTCGTTGCTCATATCTTCGAGGCCAACGGCCAACGCTCTCTGCCTTGTGGCAATCACGGCGTTTCATTGAGTGAAGTCGTAGCCTCAGGCGTGCGCTACGATGTGCTTTCACTGGAAGTCAGCAGCTTCCAGCTGGAGACCATCCGCACGTTCCGCGCCAAGGCCAGCCTCTGGCTCAACTTTGCGCCCGACCATCTGGATCGTTATCCCGGCATGGGCGAATACTTCGCCGCCAAATCCCGTATCTTTGAAAATGTCACAGACGAGGATGTGGCCATCATTCGCGCGGGCGAATCGGTCTCCTCTGGCCCAGCCAAGCGCCTAACCTTCTCAGCTTATGGGGCAGAAGCACACGCGAGTTACAGCCAAGGTGAGTTTTGGGTAAAAGGCCAACTCGTGGGGAGTGCCACGCAGATCCGACTGCGAGGACGCCATAACATGGAGAACATCCTGGCAGCAATGCTGGCCTGTGAGGTGCATGGTGTGGCCTGCCAAGATGCCCTGCGTGCTATCGCTAGCTATGAACCACCGAAACACCGCTGTGAGCTAGTTCACGAATGGAATGAGCGGGAGTACATCAATGACTCCAAGGCGACGAACCTTCATGCTTTGGAGGCCTGCATCGGAGCCATGGAACGTCCGATAGTTCTCATCGCTGGTGGCAAAGAAAAAGGTCTGGACTACACACCGCTGCGGGCTGCACTGAATGGCCAAGTGCGTGCGATGGTTTTGATCGGCGAAATCAAACAAGCCCTACACGACACCTTCTCCGATCTGCTGCCCTGCCAAATTGCCACTGACATGGACGAGGCGGTCAAGCTGGCGACTGAGCTCTCTCATCCCGGCGACAGCATCATCCTCAGCCCGGGCACATCCTCATTCGACATGTACACCGGATACGGTCACCGCGGCGATGCATTCCGAGCAGCCGCTCAGGCCATCCGCTAACATGGATTCACACGTCACCCCTTCACACAAACCCATTTTAGAATTACCATGAAAAAGAAAAACAAACTGCTGCTCAACTTAGTCGAAAGCAACAAACACAGACACCACGTGGCCATGGTGAACCATGAGGCAGAATGGAACCAGCATGAATCAAATTCTGGCATGGCAAGAATGTTTTTGATCATGTTACTCATTCATGTGGTCGTGATCGGAGGCATCATTGTCTATGACTGGATGAATGGGGAAGAAGTGGCTCCAAGGACCGTGATAGCAAAAAATGAGACGACACTCACCGCGTTACCACCGCCGGCCATTCAAGTTGCAGATGCGGCATCCCAGATACCGATTGAAGAGTGTTCGACCTATGAATGGAAGACTGGCGATAGCCTGGATAGCGTAGCGCTGAAATTAGGCGTGAGCAAAGAAGTGCTCATCCAAATGAATATGCTGGATAAAGGAACCCAGCTTGAAACAAACAGCATCATTCGTTACCCAAAACAACCCGTCGTCAAGGCTGTTAGCATCAACGCTAGTCTAACCAAGCCAGATGAGGCTCTCCAAGCAACTCGCAGTGCAACAGGCATCAGTCACGAAGCGGCCACCATACCGCTCGAGGCTCCCGGGGAGAAGACTTTTTCGTTCAGCCCAACCATCGAAAATGAGCTAAGTCCAGTTCCAAGTGGAGTCACCACCCCTGCACAAAAAGCTATGGTTCAAGAGAGTTCCCCAGAAGCCACCACGCTGGCGGCCACTGGAGAAAGCATGAGCAAAGTCGCTGCTCCAGTAGATGATGCTGAAGCCAGCAGCATCGCGCCGACAGTTGCGAAAAAGTTAGCTGCAAACACACAGGATCTTCCCCCAGAAAAGACCGAGCCGATTGTCAAACAAAGCGAAGTTCAACACAACGATGTCCCCAAAGCCATCCCTGTTCCACGAAACTCACAGCTGATCAGCGCCGAACAAGAATCCTTGAAAAGGGCCACCGTTTTGCCTGCAGCAAAACTCAAATCTCATACCGTGCGCCCCGGAGAAACTCTCTATGCCATCGCGATTCGTCACGGCGTAACGGTAAAATCGCTACAATCCACCAACAAAATAGCCAAGCCTGAATCTCTGCGAGAAGGCATGAAACTTGTCATTCCAAGCAAGTGATGCTGCGCTTTGAGAACGTTCAAGCGCCACGGCTAGAGTCCCCTTCCCTTGATCATCGTTTATGGCCAGACACTGCATTTTCATTCTGATCCTGACTGTGTCTCTGCTAATCGGGCTGGGCATGACCATGCTGGCTAGTACCAGCTTTTTCACCGAAGAGGGAGGTGGAGAAGCCTATGTCACACTTTGGAAACAGGCGATCTGGGTAGGCATTTCCGTGTTGGCATGCGTGGTTATGGCTTTGAACGACTATAACCGCTGGTATCAATGGCGTTGGTGGCTTTTTTCCGGAGCAGTCGTGGGCTTGATGTTATGTTACGAATGGCATTTCGCTCATTTACTTGGCTATAACCCCATGCTTGCGCATCGGGTCAATGGTGCCACCCGCTGGATCGGATACGGGGCATTGAATCTACAACCTTCTGAATTAGCCAAAATTGCCTTAATCGTGGCTATGGCAGGTTGGTTTGCCAGCCATCAACAACTCGAACAAACATTCAAAGCTGGACTGATCAAACCCAGCCTCATTCTTGGCATCATCGTCTTGTTGATCGGTTGTGAAGTGGACTTGGGAAATGCGGCGGTTTCCACCATGGTTGGGGCTGGCATTATGTTTGTGGCAGGCACACGGATTCGCTACTTTCTGATTCTTGGCACTCTGGCAGCCTCAGCTTTGTTTGTGGGAATAAAATTTGCCCCGAATCGTGTCGAACGAGTTATGGCGATTTTCGATCTCGAAAAGTTTAAGGACGGCATCGGCCTTCAGCAATGGGTCTCATGGCTAGCCTTTGGCTCGGGGGGGATGCAAGGTCGGGGTCTTGGTGAAGGCCGTATGAAGCTTTCTTATCTTCCAGAGGCACACACGGACTTTATTTTTCCCATGGTGGGCGAAGAACTCGGTCTATGGGGCACGGTGGGCACGGTCGCTGTTTTCGTGTTACTGGTGTTTTCTGGCATGTGCATTAGCGCCTACGCACCGAATCGTTTTGGCAAACTACTAGGCTTCGGCCTAACTTTTTTATTAGGCTTGGAAGCATTGATCAATATGGGGGTCACCACGGCTCTGCTGCCAAATAAAGGTCTGCCGCTACCATTCGTCAGCTACGGTGGATCTAGCCTTCTCGCCGCGATGATCGCCATCGGAATCTTAATTAACATTCATCGACAAGGCATCCATCTCGACTGGAATGATCTTCCCATTATTATTCGCAACAAGCGCTGGACCCCACAACTGTGTGGCCCATCGGGTTTGACGACGGCAGCTCAAGGTTCACTTCATGAGCCCAAACAACACGAACTGGGCAGTGAATGAAGTCAATGTCGTCGAAATGCCACCATTCACCAGGCAGTGGCACAAGGCCCACCGCACGCATCACCTCATGCAACACAGCGACGTGATGCGCTGCCTCTGGATTGATTATTTCCGGCGGGTGGCGAGAAGGTTGTAGATTTTCATCAAATGACGTGGGCATTGGCAGTGCACGCCCTTCACGATCCACCAAAGTGGCATCGACTGACACCCCTCCACAATGCCGCGACCAGCCTGTTTGAGGGTTCAAGAAAAGCCCCGTCCCTCCCCCATGAGCGTAAAGTTGTTTTTGGACTTCAGGCGGACGCCATGCATCCCAAATCAGCAGACCATACCCACGAGTCTGCAGCGCAGCCTGAGCAGCTTTCACACGCTCAGCCGTGTGCGCATGCAGCAGGGCTGGCATGTCGCGGGGATAAAGCGGTCGCCCGCTAACATTGTCCGCCGTGCGATAACGTAAATCGATTTTTAAGCTGGGTGCAAATGCGGGAAGGCTAACCAGTTGATGCATCGCCGCACGCTGGAGCACTGACTGTCTCTTCATGATGTCTCGACGCATGGAGGATGCGCAGGAGCAGAAGCCTACACCAAGAACACAAAGCAGTGTGCTCACGCGAGAAAATGACATGGGGGGCTTTTTTGCTTCCGCCTAGGCCTCTCGCAAGGTAAGTTTCCACCAATCCACCCCCGCTGTTCATGAGCCGCTATCAGATCCTCCATTCGCTGCTTCATTTTTTGTGTTTTTTTTTAGGGGCTGGCATTGGTTCCTTTCTCAACGTGGTCATCTATCGCCTCCCTCGTGGTATCTCTGTGAATAATCCACGACGCTCCTTTTGCCCGGCCTGCCATGATCAGATCCCTTGGTACCGCAACATTCCGGTGATGAGTTGGCTTTTGCTACGTGGTCGCTGCGCGAATTGCGGCGCTTCGATTTCCGTGCGCTACCTCGGGGTGGAGCTGCTGACAGGACTCCTTTTCTATGGCATCTTTTGGAAAATGGGTGGCGACTGGTCGCAGATCACCGTGTGGGGACCCCAAGTGCTGATGCTGTGGATTTTCGCCAGTCTGCTGGTGGCAGGCAGCTTCATCGACATCGATCACTACATTCTGCCGCATGAGATCACCCTAGGCGGAACCGCCATCGGTCTCATCGGGGCCATCTTCATTCCCACGATGATGCAAGAGACCTCCCCCCTGCGAGGAGGCATGATGTCCCTGGCCAGCGCCGCCCTAGGTTTGGGTGGACTTTGGATCGTGGTTGAGCTCGGCAAGCTCGCATTCGGCCGACGCCGTCTGCGCTATGATACCCCGACCCCGTGGAGCGTAACTCAGCCTGATGACAAAGAGCCCCCCATCGTCACGCTTGGCGAGGAAACGACCGGCTGGGCAGACATCTTTTCCCGTGCCAGTGACCGCATGATCATCACGGCACCCGTCTTGGCTGTGAATGAGCGCGCTTATGAGAACGTCAGCGCTGAGCTCTGGATGGAAAAGCTCAAGGTTCGCCAACCCGATGGCAAATTGGACGAATTCGCCCTTGAGTCCGTCACCTTCCTCCAGGGCACCACGACGCATATCGTCATCCCGCGCGAGGCGATGGGCTTTGGTGACGTGCTTCTGCTCATGATGATCGGCTCCTTCACCGGCTGGCAGTGCGTGCTTTTCACTGTGCTGGCCGCCTCCGTGCTGGGCACACTCATCGCGGGTCTGTCTCGCCTCATGGGGCATAGCGAGTGGGGGCAAAAGATCCCTTTTGGCCCTTACTTAGCCGCTGGGGCACTCATCTGGGTGTTTAGCGGCCCTCAGATCTTGGCCTGGTATCTGTCGCTTCTGCATCGCGGCACCTACGCATAAAGCGCTCGCATCGAACCCGGGTGCAGTTCAAAATACCATCATGGATCGCAGCCCAGCCCTTGGAGGTTTCACCCGCATCGCCTCGCGTGTCGCGCTGCGAGTCGCTTTGCGGCGCTGGCTGAGTCTGCTCTCGCATACCTGGATCGGCACCAGCTCCCTCATCGCTCTTTTCCTCCTCCTTGGGCTGCTGCTCGGGCAGACCTGGATGCAAGGGCTTGCTTGGCTCAGTTACCTCGGCTGGCTGACAGGAGCCATGGCCTTGACCTGGCTTCGACGTCCCTCCATGTACAGCGTTTTCGCCCTTTGGGACCAAGCCGCCGGCCGGCATGAGGCCTTTGCGAGCGCGTGGTGGTTTCAGCAGCAGGAGTCACTTAGTCCGCAAGCCCAAGCCCACCTCACGGCCCAACTCGCCCAATTGCCTCATGCGCTCCAGCAGCTACCTCAGCAGTTGCCCCTTTGTTTTCACAAAAAAATCGCCACGCCCACCGTGGTGCTCCTGCTGGGCACTCTGATTTTCCAGGTTGCGGAACCTCAGGTCGATGCCCTGATCGTGGATGAAACCATGGCTGAAGTGGCCCAAGCGGAGGCCGAAAAACTGAACCGCTCTAGCTGGCAGAAAAAACAGCTCAGCGGGCTCAACGAAACCGAACAAAAGGACCTCAAGGAGCTGCAAAAGAGCCTGCAAAAAGCTGCCGAGACTCTCGAAAACGCCGTCGGCAAAAACGCACGTGGAGTCATCGCCGAACTAGAACAGAGAGCACGTGAGGCCGAAAAGCTCGCTCGCCGCCTCGCTGCCGACCTGGATGCCTGGGCCTCCGAAACACTGATCCGCTCCATGCGCAGCCACGCCGACACTGCTGACCTGGGCGATGCGGTGGCAGCACGCCGTGCGGAAGAGAGCGCCAATGCTGCGGAAAAGATCGCGCATAAGCTCAGCGCTCCCCAGCTTAGCCAAGACGCAACCGAGCGCTGGAACCAGACCCTCAGCGATCAAAAAAAGAGCGCCGATGCAGCAGACCACCGCCGATTGGTCGGGCAGCATGTTCTCGAAGCTGCCTCGAAAATGGCCAAGCGGCAAGTCGGCCAAGCTGGCGCCGAATTCCAAAAACTAGCCGACGCGATGCGTGAGCAGGCCAGGCGAGAAGAAGCCAGTCAGCAACTCGAAAAACTGGCCCAGCAGCTGCGAGATTCAGGGAGCAGCCTCACTGGGCAAAACCAGGCCGGAGAGATGCAAAAAATGGCAGCCGCAGGACAATCCAGCACCCTCGGCCAAACACCGCAGGGGCAGAGCCCCCAGGTGCCGCAAAATCAAGCCCAAAGCTCCAGCGGCGCTTCCTCTTCCATGGCCCAGCCCCCCCAGACGATGCAACCTCCTGGCCTAGGACAACTCAGCCAACAGGACAGGCAGCAGACACCCATACCTGGCACTGGTCCGTCACAAAAAATGCAGTTCCAGCCTGGCCGTGCGGGAGAAAAGCCCGCGCCCGGCCAGCCGATGCTCTTTGCCCCCATACCAGGGCAAGACCCTGCGAAAAAACCAGACGCATTCTTTCTTGGACCTCCCGGACCTCCAAATCAGCAGGGGCAGACCACCACGCTTTCCCTGCCGGGTGGCAAAGACCCGGGTGTTGGCCAGGCCGAACTTAAAGCTGCCCCCACCGAGGCAAGCGCCACCGGCCAGCAAGCTGTCGTGGCCGCCAGGCAAAATCAGGAGGGAGCCTCCAGCTCACGCTCCGTGGAGGGGGGAGCACGCCCTGAATCGGCCTCACGACAAGCCAGCGCCGTCGCCCTTGAAGCCCTAGCCGCTGAGGAAGCCGCTCTTGAGGAAGCCCCGCTCCCCCCCGCGCGCCGAGATCAAGTCCGCCGCTACTTCACCGAACTACGCAGACGCTTTGAAAAGGAATAGAAGCTTGATTGACCGGAAGCCGTCGGTATCACAGGCCCTGCTGCGCTCAATCCACCCTGCCGCAGCCCCCTACCAGCCGCCCCATGCCGCCCCAAGAGTCCAACGCCACGCCACCCGTCGTCGAGATTAGGGAGATGGACTTTGCCTATGGAGATAAAATCGCTCTCCATCAGATTCAACTCGCCGTAGAAAAGCATCGTGTCACCGCGTTGATCGGCCCTTCGGGTTGTGGCAAAAGCACCCTACTGCGCTGCATCAACCGGATGAACGACCGAGTGCCCAGTGCCCGCATCGCACGCGGAGCAGTGCTCGTGAAGGGCAAAAATATTCATGACCCCGATGTCGATCTAACCCAGCTGCGCAAGCAGGTCGGCATGGTCTTTCAGAAGAGCAATCCCTTCCCCAAGACCATTTATGAAAACGTGGCCTACGGCCTACGCGTCCATGGCGAAAAGGATGGTCAAATTCTAGACGCAGCTGTCGAGCACGCGCTACGCCAAGCCGCTCTTTGGGATGAACTGAAGGACCGCCTGAACGATCATGCACTAGGCCTCAGCGGGGGCCAACAGCAGCGCCTCTGCATCGCACGCGCCATCGCGACGCATCCAGACGTGTTACTGATGGACGAACCCTGCTCCGCCCTGGACCCCATCGCCACCCTCAAGATTGAGGAGCTGATCCATCAACTCGCGCACGACTACACCGTCATCATCGTCACTCACAACATGCAGCAAGCCGTGCGCGTCAGCCACTACACCGCCTTCTTGCATCTCGGGAAGCTCATCGAGTTCGGTGAAACCGAGCACATGTTCAATAAGCCTCGGGAAAAACTAACCGAAAGTTACCTGCGCGGCACCTTTAGCTGATCCACTGCCCATGCCCGAGCCTACCGCAGCCACGTCTGACGCTCACTTCATCCAAGTGGAGCGCTTCAATTATGCTTATGGTGATCATCAGGTTTTGTTCGATGTCGATCTGAGCCTACACCGCGAGGACATCACGGCGCTAATCGGGCCTTCAGGTTGTGGGAAGAGCACTTTGCTGAGGTCCATCAATCGCATCAATGACCTCGTCGAGATCGCGCGTGTCGTCGGCGGCAGCATTCGCATCGATGGCGTGGACATTTACTCGCCAGAGGTGGATGTGATCAATTTGCGCAGGAACGTGGGCATGGTTTTCCAGAAGTACAATCCCTTCCCCCGCAGCATCTTTGAAAATGCCGTCTATGGCCTACGGGTGGCAGGGGTCACGGACAAAAACGAACTGGAAGAGGCGGCGGAACGCAGTCTTCGTCTCGCAGCACTTTGGGATGAAGTGAAGGACCGCCTTCACGAGCAGGCGACCGGCCTTAGCGGTGGCCAGCAGCAGAGGCTCTGCATCGCCCGAGCGGTAGCTTTGCAGCCACGCGTCTTGCTCATGGATGAGCCATGTGCCGCACTCGACCCCATCGCCACGGCTCGCATTGAGGACCTCATTGCCCAGCTCAGGGGACAGTTCACCTTTGTCATCGTCACTCACAACATGGAGCAGGCGAAACGCATCGCCGACAAGACTGCCTTTTTTTACAAAGGCAAAGTGATCGAGTATGACGACACGTTAGAAATTTTCGGCAACCCACGCCAAAAGCTAACAGAACAATACGTCACAGGACGGCTCGTCTAAGCTAGGCGGTCGATTAGGAAAGCGTGCATCCGACGTTTGCTGCATCCCTCAGCCTGCGCAAAGACGATTCGTTTGTTTGCCATCAGCACCTCACATGGGGCTAGGGCTTCACGGGTTCTTTTTCAAAGTCCGTCGGCAGGACCCAACCTGCTTTAACTCTTTCGCCACGCATGAATCTCTCGTAAAAACCAGCACCCTGAGTCACGGGGTATTCGTCGAAAACCTTACCATTGCCTAGCATGCGCGGGTCGTTTTGCTGCCTCAGTTCAGACTCCATTCGCTCTCGCAGCCGTGTCACGGTCGCAGCATGGACGGACTCGGCCGCAAGATTTTGCACCGCGTGAGCATCGACACTTAGGTCATAAAATTCTTCGCCCGGCCTCATGCCAAAGTTGAGCTGCCAGTAGCGATTTTTGCGCTGCCTCCGCCCTATCTCTAGAATCATGCTTTTGGTTGGGCTTGCGTCAGTGTCGAGATAACCCGTCTCAGGATTACCCACTGGCCAGCGAGAGGGTTCGTAATTCTTCAGATAAAGATGCTCAGCCGTGAGAATGCCTCGGATGGGGTAACCTGCATCGTGTGGACGACCGACATCGGTCCGCTCTTTGCCGATGAGGGTGTGATCGCGCGCGGGGATGACACGACCGCCGTGTTCACTTTCCAGGATAGGACGCCAACTCTTTCCTGTGATAGGCTTCATACCAGAGTCTGCGGCAGAGATACCTGCGTAGTCTAGCACCGTGGGCGCGATGTCAGTGAAGTTGACGAAATCGTCCACCACGCGTCCAGTTTTTTTCATCCCGGCGGGAAAGCGCACAGCCAGAGGTACATGATTGCTGTCGGGGTAGGCGTGGCCTTTGCATCGGGGGAAAGGCATGCCGTGATCGGAGGTGACAATGATGATGGTGCGGTTTAGCAAGCCGCGCCTCTCCAACTCAGCGATCATGCGGCCCAAGTGACGATCGGTATGCTCAACCTCATAGGCATAGTCCAGCATGTCATGCCTAACGATTTCGTCATCTGGCCAAGTGTTGGGCACTTGCGGGATATCCGATAACTTTTTGCCGCCCTTTTTCACACCGGATTGGTACTCGTATTCACGGTGTGGCTCTAGGCTGCCGTACCAAAAGCACCAAGGCTTATCCTGCGGACATTCATTGAGAAAGTCGATGAAGTTGGCGGCATAATCATTCGGAGTCATGCCGGAAGCTGGCGGCGGAGCTTTGCGCTTGGCGTAGAGTTTGCCCGTGATCTGCCGCGGTAAGCCAGCCACATCGTTGGCGATGCCGGGTCCCCAGCCTTTGCCCGTCATGCCCATGTGCCAACCGCGCTCGGTCAGCACCTCAGGCCAGCTTTTGAGAGGTGCGGGAAAGTAGGCCATGTGATTGCCGGCTTGCTCGTTCTGCCAGGCATGTCGGCCAGTTAGAACAATGGCCCGCGAGGGGGCGCACTTGGCCACAGGTGTGTAGGCTTGGGTGAAGAGGACGCCTTCTTTGGCGATGCGGTCGAAGGCTGGGGTCTGCACCCAGGGCGTGCCATAGACACCCGCGTGGGCCCCCCAATCATCCGCGATGGCAAAAAGAATGTTCGGACGCTCTTCGGCAAAGAGCATCGAGACGACGAGGCAGCAAAGGCTAAGCAACAAGCGGACCATAAGGGCAGGCGTAAACGCAAAAACGGTCGTGATCTTCCCCGCGAGCTAAGCCTGAGACGAAATCCATGCCGCAATTGATTCTGGCGTGCACAAATGCCTGCGAGAAACCTCTGCCTGAGGCAAAGGACGCTCCACCGCAGTTTCGAGCACGAGGAGCAACTGCATGACCGCCAGGGAATCCAGGCCTAGAGCAAAGAGGTCACTTTCAGGCAGCAAGGCTTCCTGCACCTCCAGAATTTGGTTCTGGAGAATGAGATCGATGACTTGAGTAGCTAACATGGCAGGAGATCTGTGGGGCTGAAAAGCTCATCAAGTCCACTGTCAAGGAATTGTCTCGCCGTGGGCGGTGTCCCTTCTTGCAAGGCTGCCTAGGGCGCGTACTATCCGTGCCGCATGCCGACCCACCGTCTTTTTTCAGCCGCCGCCCTCATGGCGATTCTTCTTGCCTGCATGACTCCTGCGGCGGAAGCCCAGACTGCGGCACCCATGCCTGTCGCCGAAGCCACGGCAGAGGCCCCGGAAAATCCATATGCCGCTGCACTAACGCTGGATGGTTTTATCCAGCGCACAGGCATCATGGCCTATCCACTGATCGGATTGTCGATGGTAACCGCTTTCTTTATCGTTCTGTTCACCCTTACTGTGCGCCAGGGCACTGTGGTCAGCGATGCCTTCATGAACAGTGCTGATGCCCTGATTCGCAAACAAGACTATCTCGGACTGCTGGCGGTGTGCAATCGACGCAACGAATGCATCGCCCGCATCACAGCCAAGACTCTGGATTTTGCCACACGCAACCCCTCCGCGAGCTTTGAAGAAGTCAAAGAAGTCACCGAAGCCGAAGGCAATCGTCAATCCAGCCTACTGCTCGCACGCATTGCTTACCTGGGGGATGTGGGTGCGGTCGCCCCAATGATCGGCCTGCTGGGCACGACGCTGGGCATGATCACAACCTTCCACGAGATCTCCAACACACAGTATGGTGGCAGCAATCAACTCGGGCTGGCACAAGGTGTGTCAGAAGCATTGCTGTGCACAGCCTCTGGGCTGGTCATTGGTATTCCAGCACTCATCTTTTACGCCATTTTCCGCGGCAAAGTCAATCGACTGATCTCGGAGATGGAGGCGGCCACGACGCATATCATGGCTCTGTTGGCAGTGCAGTACAAACGCGCCGCCCGAGCCGCTGCAGGTCGTGCTGAGTGACCCACCACCTGCCCTCTCCCATGAACTTTCGCAAACAAACCTCCATTGAGCCCACTCCGATGCAGTTGGCTCCGCTGGTGGATGTGCTCTTTCTGCTAGTGATCTTCTTCGCCGTGACCTCCCACTACGCGAAGAATGAACAGGTCATGGACATCAGTGTGCCAGCCGCCGATGAGGGCAAAGAAAAAGAAAGTCGCCATGTTGGTGAAATCATCATCAACATCAAAACAGCAGGTGAAATCATCGTGAATGGGCAGCAGCTCACGGAAGACGAACTTTTGATCAAACTGAAGAATATCGCCTCCGTGTTTAAAGATCAGGCTGTGATCTTGCGTGGGGATGAAGTGGCGAACTATAAACACGTGATCCGCGTGCTCGACACCTGCCAAAAAGCGGGGATTTGGAATATCGCTTTTGCCACTCGTAAACCTGAGGCGGAGAGCCTCAAGAATCCGTGAACTGAGATGAGCCTCCCCCCATCTAAGACGCCCACGCCTGCCTACCTCATGAGATTCAGGACTCTTTGTTCGATCTCAGCCCTGACTTTCTTGACCCTCGCGGTGCAAGGACAAGAAATTCCCAAGGCCGTGCCTTTGGATGAGACCGAACCGAATGTTCCGCGTGCTGTACCCGTGGCTCCTGAAGAAACGAAAAAAGCCGTTTCAGCCGAACCCATGGCTGCGCCCAAGCCAAGAGGCCCCGACGAAGATCTCTTCGATTACGCAACCTTGGCGTATGACCGCGGCGAGTGGAATATTGCCGCTGAATCCTTGGGCAAGTATCTCCAGGACTATCCTTCTGGGCGCCACGTTGCGACCGCTCTTTTCCGTATCGGCGAATGCTACATGAAGGAAAACCAGATGAAGGTCGCCGAGACCTACTATGAAGAGGTGGTGAAACGATATCCAGAGAGCGAAGGGGCACCTTCAGCCGCCTATCGCCTGGGAGCACTGAAGTTTAATGCGCGCGACTTTGATCAATCCGCACGCCTTTTTTCCTTCAGTGAATCTCGTAGCCAACTCCCGCAAGTACGGTTGGCAGCAAGCTTTAACAAAGCTCGTGCCTATCAAATGCTTGGTGATACGAAGCGCCAAATGGCTGCGCTAAACAGTGTGCTGCTAGCCAAAACCGATAATCCCTATCGCGAAGCCGCCTTGCTGAACCTGGGCACCCTTTACTTAGCGGAGGAAAAAAAAGCGGAAGCCCTGCCGCTGTTCAACGAGCTGATTCAAAACAGCAAAGATAATGCCGCCATCTCCGAAGCCTCCGTCAAGGCAGGAGTGATCCATGCGGAAATGGGTCAGCCAGAACTCGCCGTGCCTCTGTTTGAACGAGCACTGAAGATCCGGGAAACCAACGAAGGCAGCCGCAGCATCGCCCTCGTCGGCGTGGTACAGGCTCTATTCGCCAAAGGCGACTACGACGGTGTCATCAACAACTACAGTTCGAATGCTTCCGTGCTACCTGAGGGAGACACCCGATCGAAGATGCTGCTGATGGTGGGCAATGCCTTTCGCATGAAGAAAAGCTATGCGCGCGCCGTGGAGACCTACCTGATGGTCGAACAAGCAGCCCCCACCTCAGAGGCCGGCTTTGAGGCAGGCTACTGGAAACTCTACTGTTTTTATCTACTGGATGACAAAGACTTGGCCGAGTTCGCGACCACCTTCATCACCCGCAATGCCCAAACGCGTACGGACCATGAATTCATCAATCTGGCTCGGCTGATCCGCGCCGATCATTACTTCAATAAGCAAAACTACAAAGAAGCCGCCGCGAGCTTTGACGAAGTGAAAATCGAAAAGCTGCCCGCAAAACTGCAGCCAGGCACCCTTTTCAACAAAGCTTGGTCCCTAGCCGAGTCAGCACGCACCCAGGAGGCAATCGGTGCCTTCACCCAATTCCTAGAGGTGAATGCGGCTCATGAACTCGTGCCGCGAGCTCTGGCGCGTCGCGGCCTAGCCTATCGAGATAGCAAAGACACGCCGAATGCGCTTTCTGACTTTCGGAAGCTCGTGGAAACCCACCCCAATTCTGACGCGGTGGAGCTAGCCTATCTGCAGATAGGACTTATCGCCGCTGAGGCACGGGATCACAAAGCCGCGGTGGCAGCCTATGAAATGCTTGTGAAAAAATTCCCAACTAGCCCTGCTGCCGCCCAAACTTGGTTTGGAATCGGGCGCGCCCGATTCGCCCTACAAGAATGGGCTCCTTGCATTGAGGCGTTGCAAAAATGCATCACCATCGACCCAAAAACTTACCTCGACTCCGCGAGCCAAATGATCATTCAGGCTTGGTATGTACAACAAAACGCAGAGGAGTTAGGTAAAGCGATCGATCATTACATGAAGGCCCATGCCAACGCCGTGGTGGCGCCCAACATCCTCACCTGGCTAGGTATCACTCTCTTCAACCGAAAGAACTACGAGCGCTCGGCCCACTTCCTGGCAGCAGCTTCCACCCCTGACATGCCTGAGAACACCGACCCGATGGTGTGGAACTACCTGGGCCAAGCCCTTCTGCAAACCAAAGACTACCAAAGCAGCCTGAAGGCTACGGAACACTTCCTGAAAAACACGCCCGAAGGGGCAGCCAAGGCACGCGCCATTCACACCAAAAGCAGCGCGCTTCTCGGTCTGAGTCAGTTTGATGAAGCGGAAGCCGTCGTGCAGGAAGGTCTGTCTTTTGCCAAAGACGGAAAACCACAAGCCATGCTACTCATCTTGCAAGGCGACATCCTGGCAGCACAGGGAGAAAAGCTGCTGACAGAGGGACAACAAGCCGCAGCCCATGACAAGTTCGCTGCTGCTGCTGGCAAGTACATGATTCCGGCTCAGTTTTTTGATGATGAGCAGATCACCCCTGAAGCCCTCGAAAAAGCTGCCAAAGCGCTCGATAAGAGTGGGCAGTCCGAAAAAGCCGCTGATTTTCGTCGCCTGATTCAAGAAAAGTATCCCACGCCAGCCCCCTGAGACAGAGTTCAAGACTTCGTGACTCGTTTCAGCCATCCCCCCACGACCATGAGCTTGATGAACTACCTCAAAGGACAATTCCTGGAAATCATTCAATTTCAGGACGACTCACGCGACACACTGGTCTGGCGTTTTCCAGATGAGGATAAGGAAGTTAAACGTGGAGCCCAGCTGATCGTTCGTGAGTCGCAGGTGGCTCAATTCATTTACCTTGGGCAGTTCGGCGATACCTTTGCACCCGGGAAACACGACTTGGTGACGGATAACATCCCGATCCTATCCACGCTAAAAGGCTGGAAGTATGGCCTGGAGAGCCCTTTCAAAGCAGACGTTTACTTCATCAACACCCGTCTTTTCACCGGGAACAAGTGGGGGACCAGCAACCCCGTGATGATGCGCGATCCGGACTTTGGCATCGTCCGCGTGCGTGCCTTTGGCACCTTCGACTTCCGCATCTCGGACCCGAAGCTTTTCCTCAAGGAAGTCAGCGGCTCGGACCATCACTTTCGGCTAGATGAATTCGCCGATACCATGCGTAGCCGCATCGTCAGTGTCTTCACCGACGCCCTGGCCTCCGCCAAAGTGCCCGTTTTAGACCTAGCCACCCGCTATGGTGAACTGGGAGAGGCCTTGCTGCCGCTGATCAATCCTCAAACGCAAAGCAAGTATGGAATCGAGATCACGAGCTTCATTCTCGAAAACGCCTCGGTGCCGCCCGAAGTCGAGCAGGCCATCGACAAGCGAAGCAGCATGAGCGCCATCGGCAACTTAAACGATTACGTGAAATTTCAGATGGCCGAAGGCATGAGCAAGGGGGGCACCGGAGTCGCTGGCTCAGCGGCTGAGATCGCCATGGGCTTCGGCATGGCGCAGCAAATGATGGCCCAGGGAGCCTTCCAGGTTGCTAGCACGGCTCCTTCAGCCACGACGGCTGCTCCAGCCTTGGACATCCTGACCCCAGCTCAGGTCGCACAAAGTCTCGGCGTTAGCGAGGCTGACGTGATCGCCAGCATCGAAGCCGGAGACCTCAAGGGGAAAAAGATCGGCAGCCAATACCGCATCACCCCAGCTGCCTTGAACGAGTTTTTGGCTCACTGATCCAAGCGCTTGCTGTGCTAGAGGCTGGCGTTTGCTTACCCAAAGCTAGCCCATACTATGGGATGAACTGGATCGGGATCGAGGAAACAAAAAAGCGGAACACCGTTTCCGGGTTCCGCTTGGGTTAAAGTTTTTGAAGAAAGAATAGGGATTACCAGCGCTCTTCGCCGCCGTCGAAGCCACCTTTGCCACGGCGATCGTCACGTTCCCATTTTTTGCCGCCGCCACCGCCGCCGCCACCACCGTAGCCGCCACGGCCACCGCCGCCGCCGCCGCCACCACCGTAGCCGCCACGGCCACCGCCGCCGCCACCACCACCATAGCCGCCACGGCCACCGCCGCCGCCGCCGCCAAAACCACCGGGACGCTCTTCACGAGGACGGGCTTCATTGATGGCGAGCTGCCGTCCAGCAAACTCTTTGCCATTCAATCCAGCAATCGCTGCCTGCATGGCCTCTGGGGTATCCATGCTGACAAAGGCAAACCCGCGTGGGCGACCGCTTTCACGGTCGATCGGCAGGAAAACATCGGTGACGCCGCCGAACTGGCCGAAAAGGTCGGTGATTTCCTGGGCGCTGGCTTTGAAGGGGAGATTCCCCACATACATCTTGGTGTTCATGATATCTCTTTGATTTCGGGACGCTGCTCAGCGTAGGACGAGCTGCATGGCAGGCGTATCGAGCGGAAATACCGGGACGCACCTTAGATGCTGCTTATCCTTACCCTTTCACAGGTGGTCGCGTGGGGATTATTACGCTACAACGTTACATTCCAGCAAGCATTTTGATGAGCGATTTTTGGGGCCGTGTAGCTGAACGCTTTCATGCGTTCATTTTGAACCTCGTGGCTGACATCAACCGATATAATCTGACGATGAACGGCGTATGCTTTCACGAAGGTTGAATGAACAAATGCGGAGAATAGCGACTTGCAACCTTCCCTATTTTGGGAATGTACGTAAAAATTGATTGTTTATGCGCAGGTTACTTTGGCTACTATCGCTCCTACTATTACCCTTGGCTAGTTGTTCGACCTTTGGTAAAAAAGAAAAGGTGTTGATCACTGTCTTTTCCCAAGGAAGTGACCTGGACTCACCTAAAAGCGTCTTCCGGAGAAACCTGGAGGGCAAGGAGGTTATTTTAAAGGTGATTCCTGAATTTACCCACAAGAGTGTTGTAGCCTTCCATCCCTTCCAAGCAAACGACGGTAGTTATGGAGTTGCCTTAAAACTCGATTTCAAGGGCAGCAACGCCCTCGAAATAGTCACCCGGACGCATCAAGGAGAGCTTTTGGTGAGCATGGTGAATGGTGCTGTGGTCGATTACGTGACGATCGATGGTCGGGTCGCTGATGGTATTTTCACCATCTGGAGAGGCTTGCCGGAGGAACTGATCACCATCATGGACAAGGAATTCCCGCGCATCCAAGCCCTTACCTCAGCGAACAAAGGTACACCGTTTGATACGATGGACATGCTTCCGAGCACCTCCGTCGAAAAATCAGAGTCCCACGACCGAGTCAAAGACGCGGCCAAAGAGGAAGCCAAGTCTAAAAAGAGGAAAAAGCCTGATGAGCATGACCCAGAACCTCCTGCGGGGTCCGTCATCCCGCTCAGTGAGGCTCTCAATGAGAGTCGCTAATCCACTCATCTCTTCTCCATCTCCTTTCTTTCTCCCCCCGGAAAGATGCTAAACAAAATCCTTCATTTTGCCGCCGAATCACTGTCCAGCCACTGGCACGTGATTTTCATGACCTGTCTTATCTTGCTGCTGATCACTTTTTTCCTAACCGTCCGTCAATACAGCCGTCGCGCCTCAAAAAAGGATCGAGGGTATGAAAACAGTCCACGAGCAAGAACTAAAACTGTCTCCGATTCCTTGAGGCTGCTGCCAGCAGAAACTTACCGGATTTTTCAGGATCTTTATGTGCCGCGTTTGGATGGGAAAGGCGTGACCCGCATCGCGTACGTTGTCGCGGCTCGCCATGGCATCTTTGTCGTGCATCCCCAGCGCGAGACGGGCGTCATCAGCGGCACCGCAACTGACCGTCAGTGGAGCTCTTTGAATTTAGGCATCGAAACGACGTTTACCAATCCCGTCATCCGCAATGCCTACCATGCGCGAGCCTTGGCACGGTACCTCAACTTGCCGGAAGCTTTGATCTGCCCGGTGGTGGTCTTTGATCAAGAAGTGAAATTCGTCACCAACCCACCTACCCATGTACTGACTTCAGGCCTGCGTCGTTTCATCCTGTCCTATCAGGCGGAACTGCTGAGCGTGGAGATGTTAGACCCCTTGCTGCGAAACCTACACCGCGCTGCAACGAATGAGGAAGCGCGTGCCGAATACGACAGCTATCGCCGGTCCAAAACCAAGCGGACGAGAAAACCCCGCCAGGGCGTCTAGGCTCCAGCTGACATGAGGCCAACGGGAGTGAGGTCCGCCGCGGGGAAGACCTGGGCGAGATCCACCTGACCTGGGAAACATCCACGCAGCACCTCTGCAAAAACACGGCGACAATCGGTCTCCACCGTCAACCCGCCCGGGCCGGGTCTGTTTAGGTTGACCTCATCCTGCAACGTCAGCGGCCAAGAACCGAGCACACGCCCACCTCTCACGTGTGAGCCTAACGCCAGCAGCGCAAAGCCGCGCCCGTGATCGGTGCCGAGACTGGTGTTTTCATAAACACGTCGGCCAAATTCGGTCGTGACCATGACCGTGTAGTGCGCGTGATGATCGTGCAGGTCTAGCTGTAGCGCGGCTAGCCCCTCTGCCAGTAACTTGATCCTTTCGGCCTGAAGACCGGTGGCCTCTCCCTGGAAAAAGTGCGTGTCCCAGCCACCAAGATCCAGGCAGGCCACGCGCAGGCCGAGCCGAGCCTTGATGAGCCGCGCGATTTCACGCAGTCCGCTGCCAAAGGCATCCTCAGGGTAATGCGCGCCATGCTCAGGGCCATCTCCTCGCCCCTGAAGCGAAGCCATCCGCTGGAAGAGCTCCAGCGTGCTGCGCCCGCCTTGACCGAGAGGAGTTACCTCCGCTCCATACAGCTTCTCCAGCGCCTTCTTGGCCTGAGCTACGTCGCCCGCCTCACGCAGTGTGATGTCTTCCATGCGCTCCATCACACTGACCGCGGGTGCGCCACGCAGCGACTCAGGCATGACTTTACCCATCGCCACTGCGGCGAGCGCGGAACCGGATGGCTGCTGGCGCAAAAACCGCCCCAGCCACCCGCCACCCGCTGCCGCTCCCTGCATGGAATCGCCGTGCTCCATCTGGTCTTGGCAGTCAAAGTGCGAGCCGGTGGTGTTGTCCACTCCAACCGATTGCACGGCGCCAAGACGACCATTTTTGAAGGCCGCCTCCAGCGCCTGCATCGCCGGGTGCAGGGCATAGTGCTCTGAGACCCGAATCGCCTGCCGCGCAGGAATCGCTAAGCTGGGTCGCAGGCGGTAGTAGCGATCATCCGCCACGGGCACCAGCAGGTTCAGCGTATCGGCCCCGCCACGCAGGAACACATGGATCAGCGTGTGGTGATCGTCACGCGGCCGCGCCCCCCAGACAGGAACCGCCGCGAGAGCGAGGTGAGAGATGAGCGTGCGTCGAGTCATGGGAATCAGCAGCGTTGAAAGGCAGGGCTCGCCAAAATCAGTCCGACATGGCTGGGTTCCGCAGGGATCTGAAGGGCTGCCGTCTCCGCTGCCGTGGGAGCCCGACCGATCAGCGTCGCGAACCAAGATTCAGGCTTGATGTGCAGGTCACGCCGTAGCTCCGCTAAGTTCACATGCACGCCCTTCACACGATTCGCAGCCAGCTCCAGCGCAAAGTTCCAGCGCCAGAGCAGCGTGCCCATCCAGGGCAGTTCATCATCCGGGTAACCCTCCGGCGTCGGGTGCTGAAACAGCCCCTGCCCCATGCGTTGTAGAGGTTCCACCACCGTCATCTCTGCTAGCGTTTCCGCCCTCAGCGCCCGCAAAGCGGACACCATGAACTTCAGCGGACGTTTGAAAAGCTGGCCGCGAGTCGCTGCGAATTCGGGCGAGCGAAACAGCACGCGCAGCATCGGCCGGATCTCACCCCGCGTGCGCGTGAACTCCGCCGCGACACGATCCACCAGCGCCTGCGGTGGCTCAGGGCAAACCAAACGCCGACATAGCTTCTGGGCGATGAACTTGGCCGTGCTGGGATGCCCGCAGACAATGTCCACCAGCCGATCCAGATCCCTTGCTCCTCCCCCTGCTGCGATGCGCTGACCGAGCACCTGCTTTTCTCCAGCGTCATGCCAGTCCGGGCGGAAGTAGGACTCGCCCGCATTCAGCGCCCAGAAGCGATTTCGATCAAACGTCCAACCGCTCAGGCAGCGAGCCGCCTCCTGCACATCACGCTGGGTGTAGCCACCGTGCACCCCCAGCGTGTGCAGCTCCATCAGCTCACGAGCATAGTTTTCGTTCGGCACATCTGGAGTACCTTGGCGCACCTTGTTGGACTTGCCGTCGAGGTAAACCAGCATGGCGGGCGACTTCGCCGAAGCGCGGATGAGATCGTAAAAATTCCCCAGCGCATGCTTGCGGATCACATCACGGTCATCGCTTGGCTTCAGGTAGATGCAGTCGCCCTTTTCCAAATCAATGTTCAGGTGGTCGGTCCAGAACTCCACCATCACCTCGAAGAGCTGGCGCCTGCTGTAAATGGCCCGCAGCAGTGTGTGGCGCGTGATCTCATCCCGCAGGACCGGTTTGCGCCACTCGTAGGCATCGCCCGCGCTAAAGTAAAGGCTCTCGAACCGCTCCGCACGCCAATCACAGGCCGTGTCCGTGAGGCGATCCGGGTGCAATTGCTCCTCCAGCCAAGCCTCTTGGCCTAGACGTTTCAGCCTCCAGAGCTCACCGGGCCAAGGGCCAAAGGTGGCACGCGAGAGCAGGTGAAAATCAGGATCCACCTCCCCACCCGCAGGCGGTAGCGGCACCTGCTCCGGCAGACCTTCGCCCAAAGCGTTGCGATACACCTGCGTCATGACACGATCGCAGGACACCAGGCCTAGCGCGAGGGAGCTCAAGCACTGACGACGAGAGAGCGGCATCATCGATCAGGGGCTGTCGGAACCTTCGGGGATCGTCATTTCCAGAACAGGCTTGCGGCTCCACCAGGCGCGCATTTGCAGACCCCAGCCCAAAACAGCCAAGCTCGGCAGCAGCACCGCCCAACCTACCAGCGGTAACAGCGAGCAGCAGACCAGGGTCAGTCCGCCCTGCTTCATCTGCCGCCACGGCTCTGCCTGAGGCCACAAACTTTCCCCAACGACGGCCGCCAGACCTGCCGCACCCAACAGCCCCCAGGCGATCAAAAAACCACCCAAAAGCACTGCCAAAACGCCGAGCTTGGGCACCTTGGACAGCACGGAGATCAAAATCACCGTTAGCACCAACGGCCCGAGACCGAGGCCGAAGCTTTTCCACAAACCAGCCGCTGCCCCACGCCGCAGCACGGCGACTTTGTCAGGCCAAAAGCCCAGCGCGAACAGCCACAGCGCCGGCAGCGCCACGACGAAAGCAAGGGCAACCAACAACCAAACGAGAACAGTAGAAAACAACATGGTGAAGAGACAAACGCGCAGCCATCAACGCGGTAACACAAAGACTATTTCCCACGATGACGAAAAACCAGCCGCATGGTAGCATCCTACCCGCGGGGATTCTTGGCTGGATTCCTCCGCCCCATCCTCATGATGCTCCACCACCCTGAATGGCTTGCCCTACTGCCCGTGCTCCTGCTCGCCGGGTGGGCGCTACCTCGGTTGGGGATTTTCAAGCCCTTGCGCCTCCTACTTCTGGCCTTGATGACTCTGGTGCTTGCTGAGCCGCAGTGGCAGCGATGGCAGGCTGGAATCGACCTCTGGGTGCTGCTGGATGCATCGACCTCAGCTGAAGAACCGATGGCGAAAGGGCTGCCAGAGTGGGAGAAGCTGCTGGAGAAACATCGCGGCCCCAACGACCGCCTCTTTTACCTCAACTATGCCACAGAGGTCATGCGACGTGGCGCAGAAGGAGCCGAACTTTACGAGCGCAACCGACACTCAACCCAGACGGGGCTCGCCATCACTCAGGCGCTAACTTTGGCACAAAAAGAAGGCCAAGATCGACCTGCGCGTGTACTCGCCTTCACCGATGGTTATGCCACAGAACCGCTGACCGGCATTGCAGAAAAGCTGACACGCCAGGGAGTCGAGCTCGACTACCGACTGGTGCGAGACGCAGAGCTGACCGACTACCGAGTGACTTCCCTGCAAGTGCCGACGCGGTCGCAACTCGGTGAGCCTTTCATGATCGAGGTGGAGGTGAAAGGCACCCGCGATGGCAAGGTGCCGCTGAGCCTCCTGCGCGATGGACAGGAGCTAAAACGCACCGAGGTGGAGGTGCAGCTTGGCACCGGGCGCTTGCGCTTCACGGATCGACTCGGGCGCGCAGGCGTGGCGCATTACCAGGCCATCCTACAGCCTGAAACGGATGCCCATCCGGGCAACAATCGCCACGAAGCCATGATCGAAATCGCAGGCGGGCCGAGGGTGCTTTTGCTCACCTCTTACCTGGAGGATCCAGTGGCTGCGACCTTGCAGCGGCAAGGATTCATGGTGGAAACCATCACGGAACTGCGGGGCCTGCGTGCGGGTCAGCTCTCGGGCGTGAAGTGCGTCATCTTGAATGATGTGCCTGCGTTTGAGATGCCCGCCGATTTCCTGCGTGCCCTGGACTTCTATGTGCGCGAGCAGGGCGGCAGCCTGCTGATGGCAGGAGGTAAAAAGAGCTTCGCCGCAGGTGGCTACTTCGAATCCGCCATCGATCCACTGTTGCCCGTGTCGATGGAAATGAAGCAAGAGTATCGCAAGCTGATGGTGGCCATGGCCATCGTCATGGATCGCAGCGGCAGCATGGGCATGACCGTGGCGAATGGCTTTACCAAAATGCAGCTGGCTGATGAAGGCGCGGGCAATGCCATCCGCTACCTGGGCTCACAGGACTTGCTGACGGTCTTCGCCGTGGACAGCCGTGCGCATGAAATGGTGCCGCTGCAGCAGGTGGGACCGAACCGTTCGAAAATGGAAGATGCCGTGCGGAGAATCGAAAGCACCGGCGGTGGCATCTATGTTTACGAGGGACTGAAGGCCGCCTGGGATAAGCTAAAAAAAGCACCCGCTGGGCAGCGACACATCATTCTCTTTTCCGATGCAGCGGACTCGGAAGAGCCTGGAAACTACAAGGAACTCCTTGATGAAATCCTAGCCGCCAGTGGCACCGTCAGCGTCATTGCGCTCGGCAATCGCGGCGATGTGGACGCAGCACTGCTGGAAGACATCGCCAAACGTGGCAAAGGGCGCCTTTTCTTCACGGACAAGGCCGAGGAACTGCCCAGTATCTTCAGCCAGGAAACCGTGGCCGTGGCGCGCAGCGCCTTCATCACCGATCCGGTAAAAACCCAAGGCGCTGGAGCCTGGTTCGAGATCAGCGGGCAAAAGCTAGACTGGCTACCTGAAGTGGATGGTTACAACCTCAGCTACCTGCGCGATTGGGCCAGCCAGGCACTCATCACCCAAGATGAGTACAGCGCGCCGCTCGTGGCCTTTGGCCAGCGTGGCATCGGGCGCACGGCAGCCGTCAGCTTTGCGCTCGGCGGCGAGCATTCTGCCAAAGTTCGCGCTTGGTCGAATTACGGTGACTTTTTGCAAACCTTGGTTCGCTGGCTCATGGGCGAACGATTGCCTCCTGGCATCGGGCTAAAGCATCGTTGGGAAGGCCATCAGCTCACGCTCGATCTCATGCATGACAGCGAGTGGGAATCCAAGCTTCAGGCCAAACCGCCGCGCATCCTCATGGCGCATGGCCGCGATGCCTCCGGCGCTCATGAGCTGGCCTGGGAGCGACTTTCGCCCGGCCATTACCAGGCCAGCGTGAGGCTGACGGAGGGCGAGATGGTGCGCGGTGCCGTCCAGCTCGGCGGATCAGCGATGAGCTTCGGTCCAACCTTGCTCGGCAGTAGCACGGAATGGTCCTTTGATGAAACCCGCACGGATGAGCTGCGCCGCACCTCCCAAGCCAGTGGTGGGCGCGAGCTGCTCGATCTCCGCCAAGCTTGGCGCAGCCCCACCATTCGTCGTTTTAACGATGTGCAGCCGCTGCTGCTGCTGACTGTGCTCGGCATCCTGCTCATCGAGGCACTGCTGACCCGCACTGGCTGGCGGACGCCCAAGTGGGCCTGGGCTGGTTGGCAAAAAAGACTAGCCACCGGACCGAGCCAAGCCACCCAGGCGCATCAGATGCGCCTGAGAAAGCAACCAGCCAAGCTACAGGAAGAGACTCAACCTCGGGAGACACTCGCAAGCTCGATCCAGGAACAAACGCCGAATCGGGACAGCCGTTTCGCGCGTGCCAAAAAGCGCTGAGACCTCCTCAGCAAGGCACAAACACTCGAGTGAAGGAGGCTTTTCTTTTGAGAATCCATCATGCCAAGATTGGCCCGTGCTGAGCTTGCGAGTGCTTCCTGCTTGCGTGGCACGCGGTGCTTTCCAGACTCGGATGATGATGTCTCTGCTGCGACGTTTTTTCTCCCTGTTATCCCTGCCCCTGCTGCTTGTCTCTTGCCAAACCGGGGGGCTTACCCCCGCCCAGCAGCAGCAAGTCGAATATCGACGACTGGCCATCGCGACAGAACCACCAGGCAACTACTTCATCGGCCGCCGTTTCCACATCGATAAAACGCACTTCTGGGGTTATGTGCGCCGCCCTGGGGAAAGCTGGGACAGCTCTCGCTTGGTGGTCATGAATGAGCGCTTCGCGCGCCAACCTGACCGCTACCCCGAGATGCCAGAGGGAGATACTCCGGCCTATGGCTTTGATCACAACACGGAATACCGTCTGTGGGGCTATTTTTCAGGCCGTAAAGTCTATGACCCAAACAGCAACATGGCACTGCCCGAATTTGTGCTGCAACGCCACGAGGTGAAGGATAGCTCCCCCGGTTGGCTGTTCCGCCCTGATGAGAAGTTTGATGGTTCCCACCTATTTCGGGCTGAGCCAGGATCAAGCCCAGGAGACCACTGATGATCCACCTCGTGCTCTACCAGCCTGAGATTCCGCACAACACGGGCGCGGTCGGGCGGCTGTGCTTGGCCACGGACGCACGGCTGCATTTGATCAAACCGCTCGGCTTCAGCCTGGAAGACAAGTATCTGAAGCGCTCCGGCCTGGACTACTGGCATGAGGTGGACGTGCGTGTCTGGGAGAGCTGGGAGGACTTTCACACTGCCGTAGGCGCACAGGCCTGCCTCAAGATGGTGGAGGTACAGGGCAGCCGCCTCTACACGGAAAGCGACCTCGCCAGCGCGGCGGACCTCTACCTGGTCTATGGCCCGGAGACGCGTGGCATCCCGCCCGCCATCATGGCGCTGGGAGAGGCGCTACACATCCCGATGAAAGGCACCCGCAGCCTGAACCTGTCCACCGCGGTTTCAGTTGTGCTGTATGAAGCCGTGCGTCAGCGGACGCTCGCCGGCTTGCCCTTGGGATCATGAAAGCGACGCCGGACACACTACGCCAGATCCAGCTTCGAGCTCGAGCCTGGGCCGAAGTGCTGCGCCTGCCCCTGCGTCGGCAACGCTGGCGCGGACAATCGGGCGGACAGGTCGGCCTGGGCACCGGCAGCAGTCTGGAATTCCACGACCAGCGCGCCTACCAGCCAGGCGATGACCCACGCCAGATCAACTGGCAAGCCTATGCCCGCACCGGCAATTACACGATGAAGCTGTATCAAGAGGAAGTGCGGCCGCTGGTGGATCTGGTGCTGGATGCCAGCGAGTCGCTCTTTGCCTTTCCGGCGAAGGAGCAACGCACCCTGGAGCTGCTGGCCTTTGCCCTAGAGTCGGCGCTAGCCTCGGCAGCCTCCGTGCGGGTGCTAGCGGTGCGTGGTGCTGCCTTTGTTCCCCTGGAACTGGATGCCCTGCTCTCGGGACGCTGGGGCGCTCAGCTCGCGGCTCTGCCTGCTGCTGGTGCCGCTGAGCCACCCGCGCTGTCACACCTGCCCTTCCGCGCGGGATCGCTCCGTGTCCTGATTAGTGATCTGCTTTTCCCCACGGACCCCGAACCCATGCTGTCCGCCCTGGGTCAGCATCAGGGCCAAGCGCTGGTGCTCGCACCAGAATGTACCGAGGAATCCGCACCGGACTGGCAGGGGAACTACGAGTTTGTCGATGCCGAGAGCCAAGCCACGCAGACCCATCGCGTGGAACCGGAACTGCTGAAGCGCTACCTGGAGGCCTACGCGCGCCACTTTGACCTGTGGAAAAGGGCTACGCTGAAGCATGGCATCGCCCTCGTCAGAGTGGCAGCCGAACCGGAATTCCTAGACGCCCTGCGCGCCGAAGGCCTGCCTAGTCAGGCGCTGGAACTGGCGTGAGCCCAAAAGCCCTGCCATAAGATCACGATGACAACTGCTGTGCGAAAACTTCCCTGGTCCTGGAACACCTCCGTGCTGGAGCGTGCCGTGGCCCATTTGCAGGCAGGCTGGCAGGTGGACAAGGGCGCGCTGGACCTATCCTCCACGCTCATCCTGGTGCCGACCATGGAGACAGGCCGCCGATTGAAGGAGGCGTTGGCCCATGCCACGAATGCCCACGGCAGCGGAGCCATCGTGCCCTGGGTCTGGACACCCGAGCTAGCGCTCTCTCCGCCTAGCATCACTCAGCTCGTGGCCAGCCGACTCCAATGCCAGATGGCTTGGCAGAGCACGATGAAAAAAGTGCCGCTGGAGACACTAACAGCCCTCTTTCCGACCCTGCCTGAGGAGCGCGGCTGGCGCTGGCAGGTGGAGTTGGCCCAGCTTCTGGTCGAACTGAAGTCCCTGCTAGGTGCCGGCGGCCTAACCTTTGCCGAAGTGGCAGAACGGCTGGACAAGGACACCCCCCGCTGGAAAGACCTGACCCGGCTGGAATCGGCCTTTTTCAAGGAGCTGGCAGACGCTGGGCTGCATGAACCGCAGTCCACGAAAAAAGACACCGCTCTCGCGCCTCGATTGCCAGAGGGCATCCGCAGCGTGCTGGTGCTGCCCGCACCGGACCTGCCGCCGCTGCTTTCCACCTGGCTGCAGCAGTGTGCGGCACGAGGCTATGACGTCACGGTCTGCCTGCACGCACCGCCTTCCCTCGTGGATGGCTTTGATGAGGCGGGCCGACCGCTGCCCAGCTTCTGGGGAGAAAACGCGAAGCTGGAGGTGCCCCTGCCGCAGAACCACATCCACGTCTGTCACGATGCCGCCACGCAAGCCGCGAAGACGCTGGAGCTGATCCGCACCTGTGCGGGCCAGGGGCGCGTGGCCATCGGAGTCGGCGACCCTGACTCCGGCGCGGTGCTGACCGAAAAACTGCGCGTCGAGGGCGTACGCGTCTTTGAACCTGGCGGCGTGCCCCCCACGCAAACAGGCCTCTGGCACGTGCTGCAGCAGATGCAGGTGCTGCTCGGCAGCGGTTCCTGGCGTGCTCTGGCCAGCCTGCTGCGCGTGCCGGAGGTGCGCCAGGGCCTGCTCGGTGCGGAGCCGGGCCTAACCTCTGATGACCAAGAAGAAACCACGACCAAGCCGCGCAGCAGTCACCTCAGTCTGCTGGCAGAGGCGGATGATTTTGCCACCCAGCATCTGCCCGTGACGCTGGATCATGCGCTGGAACTGATCGATTCGGGCAAAATGCCCGCTTTAGCTCAAGCGCTACGTGGCATGAAAGCCCTGCTGGCAGACATGAAACGACGGCCGCTGACGGAAGCCGCCCGCGCTCTGCTGCTCTGCTTTTACGGCGAGCGCCTCTTCGTGCCAAACGAACGACGCGACCATCTGCTGCAATCCCTGGGCGATGCCTGGCTGTCTGCTTGCCAAGAGGTTCAGGAGGAAATGCCACGCTTTGGCCTCCAAGCAGGACCTGAGGAGCACTTGGCGCTTTCGCTACAAATCATCCAAGACCGCGCGCTGAGCGAGCCGCGTGGCGAGGTGGATCTGGTGCTGCAAGGCTGGCTGGAACTGCTCTGGGAGCCCGCGCCGCATCTCATCGTCACGGGGGTGAATGAGGAGCACATTCCTGGCATCCAGACCGCGCACCCCTTCCTACCCGACAAGGTGCGCGAGTCCCTGGGCCTGCCCTGCCAGGCGACACGCTTTTCCCGCGATGCCTACCTGCTGCGCGCCATGGTAGCCATGCGCGCGCACCAGGGCTCGCTGCACCTACTCTGCGGTCAGTGGGGCGAGCGCGGCGATGCCCTCCGCCCCTCACGCCTGCTGCTGCTCTGTCCCGATGCCGAACTGCCCGACCGCGTGGAGCATCTCTTCCCGAAGGAAGAAAAGGCCGAAGCGGTGGCCGAGCCGCCGCGCACGCTGCTCTGGCGACTGCGCCCCCGGCTTATCGCGCCGCGCATCCAGACGCTTTCTCCCACACGCCTGCGCTCCTACTTAAACTGTCCCTTCCGCGATTACTGCACGAACGAGCTGAGAATGACCCTGGTCGATGCCGCCAAGCGGGAACTAGACGCGATGGAGTTCGGCACACTCGCGCACCATGCCTTTCACCAACTGGCACTCGACCCCACGGCAAAGCAGAGCACGTCCGAAAAAGAGATCGCGGATTTTCTCATCGAAGCGGCCCGCACAGAAATGCATCGGCGTTACGGTCGCCACCCTGCCCCACTGGTCAGCATTCAGTTCGAGGCACTGCTGCAAAACCTGCGCTACGCTGCCGAGACCGAGGCCGCTCAGCGCCAGGATGGCTGGCAGATCTATGCCGCGGAGATGAAGATCGGCCGTGAAATCGACACATCCGCTCTGCGGATTGAAGACGCTCTGCTGCGTGGAACAATCGACCGCGTGGACCGGCACGAGCACACCGGGCACCTGCGCCTCATTGACTTCAAGACTTCTGACAAAGCCCGCGACCCGCGCGATGCCCACGCGAGCAAGGTCAGTGCAAGGCGTAAGCTGCAAGACAGCGAGCTTTGGAAGACCTTTGAGCACGCGGGCGACACCTGGCTTTGGCAGGATTTGCAACTCCCTCTCTACGCCGCAGCCCTGCGTCACCAAGGCCTACGCGTGGAGACGGTGGGTTACTTTTGCCTACCCAAAAGCGTGCAAGAGACAGGCATCAAGCTCTGGGAGGACTTTTCCCAAACCTGGGAAGAAGAAGCGATGCAGTGCGCGGCAGAAATCGTGCGCCGCCTGCGTGAAGGGAGGTTTTGGCCGCCCTCCGACCGCGCTTACGCGGCCAGTTATGAAGAGCTTTTCCTTGGCAACATCGAAGAGACCGTGAAACCCATCAGCGATCCTGAGTCTTGATGGAAAAGCTCGGAAAGCCCTAAGCAAGCTTTTCCCGAAACAGAATGCGATCAAGGCCCACACCAAAGAGGCTAGCCAACACAGCAGGCGGCTGATGCAGGCCAGCCTGTGTTCGACGCAACGAAAGACAGATCCACCCCAGCGATGGGCTGCTTCTGGCATACAGCTGGCGACAGTCATGATCACCCCGTGGGGTGAGTGCCAGGACTCACGCAACGGCAGCCAGAAGGAGGAACAGCTTTTTGAGCCAAGGCTCAACCAGCAATCGCGAAGACCTCACGTGCATCCGCGATGCTACCCGTGAGAGCGGCGGCGGCAACCATGACGGGACTCATGAGCACCGTGCGTCCCGTCGGACTGCCCTGGCGGCCCTTGAAGTTCCGGTTAGAAGAAGACGCGCAGAGCTGATCACCCACGAGCTTGTCAGGATTCATCGCTAGGCACATGGAGCAACCCGCGCCGCGCCATTCGAAGCCAGCCTCGCTGAAGATCTTGTCCAGGCCTTCCTGCTTGGCGATGACATCGACAACTTGGCTACCAGGGACGACGATGGCTTTCACCCCAGGGGCGACTTTTTTGCCCTTCACAAACTTGGCCACCTCGCGGAAGTCGCTGATGCGCCCGTTCGTGCAGGAACCGATGAAGGCGACATCGATCTTGGTGCCTTTGATGGGCTGACCCGCAGGCAGCTTCATGTAGTCGAGCGCTTCCTGGATCGAGACACGAGCGGCAGGTGTGGCGGCGCTTTCCGCCGTGGGCACCGTTTCCGTCACGGCGATGGCTTGGTCAGGGCTGACCCCCCAGGTCACGGTGGGCGGCACGTCTTCCGCACGGATGTTCACCACATCGTCATAGACACAGTCTGCATCGGAGGCCACGGCACGCCACTGGGCCACGGTAGCCTCCCAAGCATCGCCTTTCGGACTGTAAGGGCGGCCTTTCAGGTACTCGAAGGTCTTCTCGTCCGGGTTCACGTAACCGCAGCGGGCACCGCCTTCGATGCTCATGTTGCAGACGGTCATGCGCTCTTCCATCGTGAAGTTGTCAAAGGTGCTGCCGCCGTATTCGTAGGCATAGCCGATGCCGCCATTGGCACCCAGGAGGCGGATGATATGCAGGATGACATCCTTCGCGTACACGCCAGGGCGGAGCTGGCCATCCACATTGATGCGGCGGACCTTCATCGGGCTCAGCGCCATCGTTTGGGTCGCCAAAATGTCGCGTACCTGCGTCGTGCCGATGCCGAAGGCGATGGCGCCAAAGGCTCCGTGCGTGGCCGTGTGACTGTCCCCGCAGGCGATGGTCGTGCCCGGCTGGGTGATGCCCTGCTCCGGCCCCACCACGTGGACGATGCCCTGCTTGCCACTGCTGAGGCTGAAGTAGGTGATGCCGAACTCCTTGGCGTTCTTGTTCAGCTCCTGGATCATGGCCTCTGCCAGAGGATCGGCGAAAGGAGACACCTGACTGTCCGTCGGCACGATGTGGTCCACCGTGGCAAAGGTGCGATGCGGATACGCCACCTTCAGGCCAAGGTCGCGCAGCATGCCAAAGGCCTGCGGGCTGGTGACTTCATGGACGAGATGCGTGTCGATGAGGAGCTGAGTCTGGCCGTTGGATAGTTTGCCGACGGAATGTGATTCCCAGACTTTAGCGAAGAGTGTCTTGCCCATGAGATGTACGTTGGAGTGATTGGTGGAAGCTCAGCCTAGCACGCACCCGCGCGGGCGCAAATCCAGGAGATAAATTCTCATCTCCTTTGCAACAGGCGAGGCCTAGCCCGATAGCCCACCCGAATTCAGATTGCGCCACCCAAGGAACCACCGCGCCGAGGAAAGGTGAACCAACCAGACTCAAAGCCAGAAAATGTGAGCTCAAAGCACAGCCCGCTACCCTCAGCTGGAGATTGAACAATCGCTGGCCCATGCTCTAAAAGAAACGCATCTTTTGGAGTAACCTGCCTCCCTGGCGCTGGATTTTCACAACGACGGCAGCGGCAAGCTGCACCTCAGCCGGCCTGAGGGACCTGAGGGAGAGAGGCACCTCAAGCGCATGAGCTTGTTCGAAACCTGCCTGCGTGAGCACACCTGGTTCGTGGAAGGTTCGAGCTTGCCCAGCTTTCGCAATCCGGGGTCACTCGGCGAAGGTTTCCTGGCCCGTTTTGGCATCGATGCCGCGATTTTGGAGTTCAATGGCAACTTCATCGCCGGTCTCCAG
>CANNQP010000022.1 GCA_947507875.1 Verrucomicrobiaceae bacterium
AAGTAGGGCGTGGCCATGTCAAAGTAACCGTTGGAGACATGAACCTTCAGGTAAGGATTTGCGGTCATGCTGGCAGCGAGCACCTCGGAGACATCGGCGAACTCGTTTTCCGCATCCCAGTTCCATTTCCCCACGCTGGCGAGGATGTGATAAGGGCGATCGTCTTCAAACTTCAGATCGTTCCGGACGTAGTGATTGAAGGTGGAGGCGTAGGCGCTGAAGATGGCATCGGCGCTCGGGTCACTCTCGGCGCTTTCACTCACGGGATCGCGGACATAATTGGTGTAGCGACTGTCGAATCGCCCCGTCACCAGTCGCTTGTCTCGTAGCAGCTCCGCATTGAAGCGATGCAGCGGCACACGCAGGTTCGAGGCATCGAGGAAGGTTTCGCTTAGGCCAGTAAAGCGGGCCATTTGCTTCACCACCAGAGCGCGCTCACTGCCGCTGAGGGAGCTGCCCATGAGCAAGGCACGATTGTAGTCACCTGCGGCGAATTTTTCAGCCAAGGCGAGCACCTCGGGCAAGGGCTGCTTCTGGAGATCGGCGGGCAGCTTCTGGTGATACCAAGCGGTGGCAGCGTAGCTGGGCAGATACAGCACGTGGGGAAGATCATTTCCTTCCGCGCCCCAAATCGTCTGAAAGTTCAGCACGGTGGAGATCAGCATGATGCCATTCAGATTCATGCGATGCGCGCGCATGAGTTCGCCACTCAAAGCTGCCGCGCGGGTGGTGCCGTAGCTTTCACCGATGAGGAACTTCGGCGAGGGCCAGCGCGAGTGGCGGGTGATGTAGAGGCGAATGAATTCACCAATGCTTTTCGCGTCCTCATTCACGCCGAAGAAGTTCTTGGCCTCATCAGGCTTGGCCGCGCGACTGAACCCGGTGCCGACGGGGTCGATGAAAACCAGATCCGTCTCGTCCAGCAGGCTGTGCTCGTTTTCGACCAACTCATAGGGCGGCGGCACCGCAAAACCATCATCGCGCAGTTTCACCCGCTTCGGCCCGAGCAGGCCCAGGTGCATCCAGACCGAGGATGAGCCGGGGCCGCCATTGAAGGAAAAAGTGAGCGGGCGCTTTGCCAGATTATCCTGACCCTTGCGGGTGTAGGCGATGTAAAAGATCTCCGCCGTGGTCTTTCCTTCGGCATCTTTCAGCGGCAAGGTGCCAGCGGTCGCGGTGTAGTCGATCTTTTGCCCGTTGAGCGTGAGGCTGTGTTCCGTGGTGGAGGTTTTCTCCAGCTTCTCGTCCTTTTTTTCGTCTTTCTTCGACGCAGGCTCCGCGGGTTGTTCTGTTTTCGCTTCAGCAGGTTTCGGCGCGTGAGGAGGCTCCTGCGGCGGCTGAGCGGCGGCTTGGTTCAGGAGGCTGAGGCAAAGCAGGGCTTGGGTGAGACGTGACATGTGGAAACAGAGGGCGATGCAAAGGCTCCCTTGTCTAGAAAAAATCCGAAAATGCCAATGGCGATTCATCCCATGAAGAAAAAATCAGGCACGCTCATGAACACGCGTGAAACACAGCTTCGCTTTTTCTTCGCGTCGTTGATGGCATCCTGGTTTTTTTTTCGAAGTCTTGCACCGCGCAGACAAGCCCCTGGGCGCTTTAATCAAAGCTGGAGGAATCAGGTTTTGAAAAGAAAAGGCGGCAAAGGCACGATCAGTTTTTTCATGAATCAGAAACCGATCACCTAGACCATCCGCTGGGTGCTGAGCCTAGCTTTTTGGTCGTCAGAAAGGCTAGCCCAAGGCTAGCGTGACTCATGAGCCAAGGCAGGCTTAGCACAAAACTCCATGCGCATTTCGACGAGTTGTTGCGCCAAGGTGGCCAGTTTTTCCTTTTGGCGCTTTTCATCCTCTTGCCCACGGCGCAGTCGTGCTTCCTGAAGCTCCAATCGCGCTTCGTTCAGACGGATTTTTTCCTCCAGTTTGCGATCCTGCTCACGCAATGCTGGGTCTGCCTGAAGTGGAGAGCAAGTACGCGAACGCGTCTCCTGACGGGCACGCTCACGCTGTAAGTATTGAAGACGGGCTTCCTCACGTTGCAAGGTCTCACGCAGACGATTCAGACGTGTGGTCAGCAGGGATGAATCCGAGCTTTCCCGAGGTGAGGGAACCGCTGCAGGCTCAGTACCGACACGAGTCATGGCAGGTTCCGCCGCCTCAGGTGTGGCAGCTCCTGGACGCTGATGGAGCAAGTGCTGGAACTCCAGCAGCAAGCCCTCCATTTCATTTCTTGCCTGCCTTCCCTCGTGTGAACTCGGTTGAAGCTTGGCGCAATCTTCCACCGTTTGAGCAAGTCGTGTCGCCAACTGATGCAAGGCCTGCGTTTTAGCTTCAGTATCGGCCAATTCCTGGTGTGCGCATTGCAACCGACTGGCCAAAGCCTCTTTCTGCGCACCGTATTCATGGGTGGCAGCCTGCGTCAAATCACGCAATTCTTCATAGCGCGCACGCTCCGCTTTTTCACCCTCAAGCAAAGCAGCTACACTGCCCTGCAGACGCTGTTGATCCTGATTCAGTTCCAGTAGCTTTTGCTGCGATGCCTTCTCCTCATGGCGAATTTGCACAAGCACCTGTTCACGTTCCTGGATCAGCTGCGTGAGATGCTCCAGAGCCTTTTGATGCTCAGCCTGTTCGGCTTTTTGTTGGGTAATCTGCACCTTCAAAACTTCCCACTCTGCGTGACTCTCTTGCAAACGCTGCTCCTCTTCCCGCTTCGCCAAACGACAGGCTTCCAGCTCAGACTGTATCGACTCTAATTCGCTTTCGGCAGTGCGAATCTCAGCACTCAAGCCTTCTTCCTGGTGGGCGGCCTGCAAACCCGCCACCTGACTTTCTTTTAGCTGCTGCAAAACCTCGACCAGTCGATGTTCTGCCTGATCAAGCTGAGCGAGCGTGCTCGCCAATTGGACCTGAGCAGCCTCCTGTTCCTCATGAGTGGCTATGAGTTTCTCTGAGCTCTTGTTTAGCTGATCCTGCAGCTCGGTCTGCTGGGCTTCCAGACCATTGAAATCGGTCTGATGCTGCTGTTGTTGTTCAAGCGAACCCAGTTCCAAACGCTTCAGCTCAATCGCGGCCAGGGTCTCGGCCAGTTCAGTTTCGCGTTTCGCACATTGTTGCTCCAGCTGACCCAGTCGCTGTTGCGTGTTGGCCAGGTCACGTTCCATCTGCTCGCTCAGTTCATCAGATCGAGCTTTGAGTTCAGTCAACCTGACTTCTTCCATGACTCGGCGACTCGCTAGCTTCTGGGTCGTCGCCAGTGTTTCCGACAAGGTCGAGGACAGCAATTGCAGCTTTTCTCTTGATTCAAGCTCCTGCGCCTGCAGCAAACTCACCTTCGCCATCAGCTCATGATATCTAGCGGTCATCTCATCCAGTTGCGCACTCATCTGGGAAGTCAGTGTTTGCTCAAGCTGAACATTCAATGAGGATGGATCCTGAGGCTGCGTTGGCAGCACATCGTCCAAGGTCATCTGAAGGTCACATTCATCTTCAAGAAGAGAAGTCTGCTTTTTCATAAGAGAGAAAAGTTGTTAATTCATAGAATTAACAGTTCTCAGATTATCAAGAAAGCTAAAATAATAAAAAAACATATGTTATCATTTGAACAGCATTTTGTCAAGAGGAGCGTGGAATTTCACCACGAACAACGAAACGGATGGAGCGACCCCTTGGCACTTTTGCGCCTTTTCGAATCCATTCGCTGAGCACGTGCTTCTCATCGCGTCGAATCGCATGGCCCGTTGGCGGCATGGCCCCTGGCACCTGATCGGCAAAGCTCACCACTTGATATAGCCGACTGGCCTCTGGCTTTCCAGGCGTAACCCAGCCCCCCTCTCTGATCAGAGCATCCAGTGCCTTCGAATCATGAATGGAAGGCATGGTGGAGAGACGCTGGTCGCCGTGACAGTGCACGCAGTTTTTCTCGAGCATTGTCTGTACGGGAGCAAATGCGGCGAGTTCGGCCTGCCGCTCGGCGGAGTCGTCCTGCAAAACACAGGCCGACAAAACGAAAAGGGCCAAAAGGAAAGCCATCCAAGGCAGAAGTTTCATAAGTCGTTAACTTTTCACATCGCACCTCCGGGAACCAGACAAAAGAAGGCGCCGTGAAGACCAATCTTGCGCACTGCTGCGTGCCCATTGGCGAATCCAGTCCAGGATCGCAAAAGTGACTGCCCAAGGCCGTAGCCGTGATCATCTTCTATGAAAATGCATCCTCTCTGCACCGGCGAACACGGCCACCTCTTCACCGCCGCTCAAGGTCGTCGCGACTTTCTGCAAGTTGGTGCCCTTGCTGGGCTAGGCCTCACCTTGCCGCAACTCATGAAGCTAGAGGCAGCCCAACTGACCATGCCCGAGGTGGCCACTTTTAAGCCCATCGCTCACTCCATCATCCACATTTATCTGCCCGGTGGCATGGCCCAGCACGAGTCCTGGGACCCCAAGCCCTTTGCCAGCGCCGATTACCGGGGCCCCTTCAGTCCCGTGAAAGGCGTGACGGGCGAGTATGTGGGCGAGAAGTTCCAAAACATCGCAAAAATCCTGAACAAGATCACCCTGATCCGCTCAGTGACCCATGGCGAAGCAGCCCACGAGCGGGGCACCCACAACATGTTCACCGGCTATCGCCCGAGCCCGGCGATCAAGTTCCCTAGCTTCGGCTCCATCATCTCTCACGAGCTAGGCAGCCGGAATAACCTGCCGCCCTACGTCGCCGTGCCCAGCGTCTTTGCTCCCGACCAGGGCAGCGGCTACATGAGTAGCGCCTACGGCCCCTTTGCCCTCGGTAGCGATCCAGCAGACAAAGGCTTCACTGTGCGCGATCTCGCCACGCCGAAGGACGTCGATGACAAGCGTTTCGAACGCCGCCGCAGCCTACTTGCTGCCGTGGACGAGCACTTCCGCACGGCAGAAAAATCCGACGCACTCACCGCCATGGACAGCTTTTACAGCGCCGCCTACAACCTGATCAGTTCAAGCCAGGCTCGCGAAGCTTTTAACCTGAATGCCGAATCCAATCAGCTGCGCGACGAATACGGTCGCCACAGCGCCGGGCAGCGCTTTCTCCTGGCGCGACGCCTCGTCGAGGCGGGCGTGCGCATGGTCTCCGTGAACTACGGTAGCTGGGACCATCACAGCAACATCAAGGGCTCCTTCGAAAGCCAAGCCCCTGCTTTTGACCAAGCCTTTGCCCGCTTGATCCGCGATCTGGATGAGCGCGGCATGCTCTCCACCACGCTCGTGCTCGTCAGCTCCGAATTTGGCCGAACGCCAAAGATCAATAGCACCAACGGACGCGACCACTACCCACGTGTCTTTTCCATCGCCATGGCTGGCGGTGGATTGAAGCAAGGCCACATCCATGGCCAATCCGATGCTCTCGGGGCCGAGCCCAGCGAGAGCCCGGTCGGTCCCGAAGACCTCGCCAAGACCATGTATCGCCTGTTAGGCATCAATGCCGAAAAGCGGCTTGTTCTCGAAGGCGTGCGGCCCATCGACATCGTCAACGGCGGACGCATCCTGAGCGAAATCATCGCCTGATTCGCCACGCACCCTAAACCAACTTCCAAGTTCCTTTGCTCCTTTGCGCAGAGTGCATTCAGCCCTCCGGCGGCACGGGCGCACCGCGATAGATGCCATCAAACCAGCCATTGCCCGCATAGGGGCGCGCGGCTTCCGTCTCCACCCTCAGGTAGCGGCCGATTTTCATCAGCCAAACACGCACCGGAGGATGCTTCACCACGGCGTCCTGGTCGCTGTAGGTGAATTCCGCCGTCATCTCACCGCCCTTACCAGTCTTCACCTGAATCGCCGGCACCGTACTCTCCAAAAGGGAGGCCTCGACGCCAGGCTCACGGGTCGAACTCAGCGTCGCCCGCAGTCGGCCATCCTTGCCCTGGCGTAGGCTGACGTGCCCCCCGCCCAGATCATCGTATTCCCCATCCCAGCCCTGCCCCGTCTTTGGATCGGGCAGGCTCTCCACAAAAGCAGAGCCCCGCGCCGTGGCCTGTGCCATCGCCAGCCAAACCTCCGCCGTTGGCTCCGCGGGTTTCGCAGCTGCGATCTTAGGTGTCCCCACGGAAGTTTGGTTCGCCTGATTCACCCCCAGATCCACCCACCGCTGGCGCAGCATCGGCCACTCCTCACGCCAGCGGCTCAGCGCCGCACGATCTTCGGGCGCCCAGGTCTTGGTCGCAGCTTTCAGGGAGGCGATCAGCCGCTCGTTCGCCGCCTGGAACTCCTTCTTCGCCAGCTGGCCCGCCTTCGTTTCACTGACCCGACGGTAAGTGCCATTGATGCCTGCATCCTGCGGCTGTTTTTGGCCTGGTTTGTAGTCCACCACCACCCGGCTTTCGCTGATTTCGGCGTGGAAAAAGGTGCCACGATCCTCCCCTTCTCCCGCTAGACGTGCAAAACTCAGAAGTTTGCCCTGGCGGGTGCCAAATCCTTCCCAAGTCGCCATCGAACCCGGATCCCAGGCAAAACGCACGACGACCCGCGTGGTGCCACCATCCGCCTTGGTGAGCGTCAGGTAGCGCATCGTTTCTTCCTCAAAATAAAGCTGAGGCCCTGCCGCCGTAGGGGGTGCTGCCGAGAGCCCCACCACGATCGATAAAAACGCCACGGCATCGAAAAAGAGGAACAGGAACCTGATCATCCCACAACGTGGCACAACAGAGCTCTTGCTGCCAGAATTCTCAGGCGAGAAATCGCGCCCATGGCCCGATGGCACGGGCACCCGCTCAAAGGAAAGAAAAACGGCCAAGCACGACGCTCCATCCACGCTTGCCGATCTTGGCTAGCCAGCTTGACCCCAAGGCAAAGGCAACCGAGAACCCTTCGGCCGCATCCACTCAAAACGCCTCGTCCAGGTTCTTCGCCTTTTCCAAGCGTGCTAGCGACGTGTAGCGCGGGGCCTGCGGGGCCATGACTTTTAGCTAAAAAGGCTCATGATGGCACCGTCGCGCCTGAAGGGTCAAGCGAGTTGGAGTGATTCTTAAGAATCGAGTGCAATACCACTGGCATTGCCCACGTTCAGGCGGGCGTGAATCCCCGTGCTTTCTTTTTTCTCGTTGGCCTGTTGTCCCTGGGTGACTTGCAGGCCGGAGAACCGCGCCCGAACGTCATCCTGATTTTAGCCGATGACCTAGGCTACGGCGACCTGGGCTGCTACGGGCATCCGGCCTTCCAAACACCACGCATTGACCAGCTGGCCAAGCAGGGCGCGCGGATGACGCAGTTCAATTGCCCCGCTCCTTTCTGCGCCCCCACGCGAGCAGCCTTGCTGACAGGACGGCAACCTTTTCGCTGCGGCATGACCCAAAATCCGGCACCCGACGGTGGGCCCGAGGCGAACCAGCTAGCCCTGCCGGATCAAGAAATCTTACTGCCACAGCTGTTGAAGAAGGCGGGCTATGCCACGGCGCTGATTGGCAAATGGCACCTCGGGCATCAGGCGGGCCATTTGCCCACGGAACGTGGCTTTGACGAATACTATGGCATCCCCTACTCGAACGACATGCGCCCGGTGCAGGTATGGGAGGGCACCCAGGTGGCGGAGTATCCGGTGGTGCAGGCCACGCTAACGACGCGCTACGCAGCAAAAGCCGCTGACTTCATCCGCAGGCACCGTGAGCAACCTTTTTTTCTGGAGCTGGCGGAGGCGATGCCACACAAGCCGCTCGCGGCACCCGACAAGCATTATCGAAAAAGCGGCGCTGGGCTGTATGGCGATGTTTTAGCTGACCTGGATGAAAGCGTAGGCACGCTGCTGGACACGCTGCAGGAAATGGGGCTGGAGGAGAGAACGCTAGTGCTCTTCACCAGTGACAATGGTGCATGGTTCGGAGGCAGTTGCGGCGGGCTGCGCGGCATGAAGGGCACGAGCTATGAGGGCGGTTACCGCGTGCCCATGATCGCCCGCTGGCCGGGTCGCATCCCCGCCGGTCAGGTCTGTGCTGAGCTGGGCGTCACGATGGACCTTTTTGCCACGGTGCTGGAGGCGACTGGATCTCGGATGCCTGATGATCGTGTCATCGATGGGCGCAGCCTACTGCCTGTGCTAGCCCGAGGTGAAACATCTATGCACCCGCATGTCTTTGGCCACAAGGGTTCCAAGCTGGCCACCATCCGTGATGCGCGCTGGAAACTGCACGTGCTACCTGCGGCAGAGATGAAGCTGAAGGCGGGGCCCGATGGCCGCTGGCTGGATCCTAGAGCCCCCGATGGCGTGACCATCTTGGCTCCCTTTGAGCAGTACAACCTAGATCGCCCTCCCGGCCTAACCACCGGCGTAGCCCCAGCATCGATGCAGCTTTTCGACCTCCAGACAGACCCTGGCGAGCAGAAGGACGTGGCCTCAGATCATCCTGATGTGGTGAAGCGACTCCGAGCAGCTTTTGATGAAATGAATCGTGAGGTGCCGGCGCTGCCAGAGGTGAAACGCACGCCCTACAAGCGTTGACCGATCAGCCCGACCTTTGACGCAACGGCAGACAGCCAGCGGCAGCAACGCCATCTCTGCAGGAGCAAACCGAGGATGACTGGCACGGCTACCCAGGGCCAGACGGCCAAGAGCGATGCCACGAGCAGAACCCATCCGAGTGGCAGCCAAGCCATTAGCCGAACCCGCGTGAGACGTCGGCTGTGACCATGCTCTTCCGTGACCGTGATGACATCGTAACGCACCCAGCGCCCCCTGCACCATGACAGATCATAAGTCTGCCAGCCATCATCCACCGACACCTTCTTCAGGCCATGTGGATGTCGGAGCTGCATCTGTGCCTGCTGAAGCCATGCCTCCCGACCGATGCCGGTCTCACTCCAAAACGAGCGCTCCATCGCAGGTAGGCGCAGCCAGCAGGGTAACCACGACCCACGAACGCTAGGCCATGCTGCTCCCGAAATCTCAGGCAAGATCCCCAGTCGCATCATTCCCTGAACCTGAGCCCAGCCACGCACCCAAGGCTGGAACAAGCAAAACAGGAAAAGCAAAAGTTCCCCACGCCCGCCGAGGGGATAGGGCCTGCGAAAGTGCCTGTGCCGGCGCCAAGCGGGCAACAGCCCCCAACCAAGAATGCCCCCTAGCCATAGTGGCTGATGCATGATGACAGCCCAAGCAGCACACAACAATGAGCCCATGACAAGCTGAGCGAGCTCTCCCCTGCCCTGCATCTGCTGGTAAATGCCCTGAAATAGGGCGGTGCCGTGCGGTCCGTGAAAGATGCGCGCGGCCCTGAGATCGGTCTGCCAGCCAGCTTCGCCATAAATCGCCCCGCACCAGCGCGCACCGCCCGTGAGACCAAATCGGCCGGGATGATCCCGACGCAGCAGCGCCTCGGCCATACCATAGCCTCGCTGCTGGCGCAGATAAGCGCCGACAGTGCGCCGCCGATGGTGCCAGACCATGGCTCCAGGCACAAACCGAAGCTGCCCACCCGCCTCGCGTAGCCGCCAGCACACATCCACATCATCACCCGCAGTGCGGTACTGCTCACGAAAACCGCCGATGGCCATGAGCGACTCTCGCCGAATGGCCAAATTACAGCCCGGCAAGTGCTCTGCCTCCCAATCGTCCAACATCACATGCGCCGGTGCCCCAGGAGCCGCTGCCACGACCGCCTCCACGAGGCCACGTGGAGACGGCGGGACGTTAGGTCCACCACAGGCGACCCAGCAAGGATCATCAAAACCAAGCAGCAGCCGTGCAAGCCAGTCCTCATCAGCAATGCAATCATCATCCGTGTAAGCAATGATCTCGCCATGAGTCGCAGCCAGGCCTCGATTCCGTGCCACGCTCAGCCCGGCATGCTCCTGGCGAAGATAGCTCACACAAGGAAAGCTTGAGACCAGCGCCGCGAGGTCTTGTGTTGAGCCATCGTCCACAACCAGGACTTCCAGTGCCCGATGACTTTGCCTGAGCAGCGATTCCAAACATCCCGCCAGGGTGCCCTGGCCATTGTAGGTGCAGACCACGATCGAGACCGTGGGCCTCGTCCGCCGGCCAGAATTCCAATCGGCCCGCCACAAAGCTGCAGGACGCAGACGGCGCTGCGCATCGACCAAACCAAACTGCCAACCCAACACCGGCTGACCTCCGCGGAACCATTCATCCGTGAAACTGAACCAAAATCTGCCAGCCACAGCATGGGCCTCACATTCCTCCTCAAACCAAGCCCGCACCACCGCCTGAGCCGCAGCACCATGGCGAAGATGGTCGAGACCAAACTCCGTGATGACCAGCGGGCGGTCACCTGCCAAATGATGCAGCTTTTGAATCGTGGCAGAGAAGCTCTGGCGATCCTCCAAGAACAGATTCACCGCAAGAAAGTCGGCATTGCGGGGCATCAAATAGCCCGTACTCGGGTAGGTGGCATAGCTAAAGAGACGGTCTGGCGCGCACTTTCGACCCGCGACGATCAATTCCTCCAAAAAGGCCTGCGTTCGTGCTGGCCCGAGCCACCGAACCAGCGTTTTTTCGATCTCATTACCCACGAGAAAAGCCGCGATGGCAGGGTGCGTGCCGAGTGACTGCGCCGCCTGCTCCACCGCCGCGATGGCGGCACGCCGAGACGAGCGTGAACGCAAAAAATCCACATGATCCGTCCACGGAATGCCAACCCACAAGCGCAAACCGAGTCGCAAGGCCTCCTGAAGCAAATGGCGTGAAGGCCAATCATAAACCCGCAATGCCTGGAAACCCATTTGTGCGATGCATTCCAGATCCGCCGTGAGCTGAGCAGGTTCAGGGTAACTTTCCCCAGCAGCATTGGGCTGAAAAGGCCCATAAGTCACCCCCCTTGGCAGAACCTTCTGGCCCTTACGGCAGAAAAATTTACCCGACACGCGTTCCGCTTCCTGCTCTGCGTCTCGCAGAGAAGGAGGGGCGTCGAAAAAAGGGGCAACCATGATGCGTTTAGAACGGAAGCTGGAGACAAGCTCTAGAAGCCGCTTGGCGCAAGATGCAGAGCGCGGGTTGATTTCTGTGACGAAAGCGCCAATCTCGCGGCCCACTCTCGGCCCCCATCCCCATGATTGACTCCTTCAAGGTCCTCAGCGGCAGCGCGCATCCCGCCCTGGCCCAGCTTATCTGCAAGAACCTCGGCATCAGCCTCTGCGCTGCTGAACTGACGACCTTCCCAGACGGGGAGACGTTTGTTCAAATCAAAGAGAATATCCGCGGACGCGACATTTTCATAGTGCAGCCCACCTGCCCACCGACGAACCAAAACCTGATGGAATTGCTCATCATGGTCGATGCCGTTCGGCGTGCTAGTGCCGCCCGCATCACCGCTGTGCTCCCCTTTTTCGGCTATGCCCGCCAAGATCGTAAAGACCGCCCACGCGTGCCCATTACCGCTAAGCTCGTCGCTAATTTATTGGCCGCCTCAGGAGTCAATCGAGTCCTCACGGTTGATCTGCACGCAGGCCAAATTCAAGGATTCTTCGACATCCCGGTGGATCATCTTTATGCCGGACCGGTGCTGATCAAGGCCATCAAGGAGCGTAACATACCTGACCTTGTCGTGGTTTCTCCTGACGTCGGTGGCATCAAAATGACCCACGCCTACGCCAAAGCACTGAAAGCCCCGATGGCCATCGTCGCCAAAAATCGCGTCAGTGCCGATGAAGTCGAAGCCCTCAACGTGATCGGTGACGTGAAGGACAAAAACGTGCTGCTCGTCGATGACTTAACCGAAACGGCCGGCACCCTAACGGCTGCTGCAGACCTGCTCATGAAACACGGGGCCAAAAACATTTACGCGGGAGTGTCACATGGCGTTCTTGGCGAAAAAGGCCGTAGCCGCATTGCGAAATCACCGATCATTGAGCTCTTTGCGACGAATTCCGTACCTCAGGCGCATGGGGATAAAGTCACCGCTCTCGACATCTCTGGACTACTCGCCCAAGCCATCCAGAGGATTCATAACGACGAGTCTGTCACTTCTCTCTTTGACATCTGAGACCGCTCATGTAGTCTCGCGCCCCTTTTTCCTACCCCCGAACTGTTCACAAGAACGATACTACCATGGCCAAAATACTCGACCTCGTCGCTCAACCCCGCACTGCAGCCGGCACCGGCGCCGTCAATCGTCTGCGTAAGTCTGGCGTCACACCAGCTGTCGTTTATGGCCGCAAAGTTGCCCCACTCAACGTTCAGGTGGATACCAAGATCTTCACCAAAATCCTGCAAGGCAGTGCCTCGGATAACATCCTGGTCAGCCTGAAGCTCGACAACGGCGAACAGCTTGCGCTCGTGCAAGAAGTCCAGCACGACCACCTCAAAGGGGGCATTTCTCACATCGACTTCCACGCCATCGCGATGGACGAAGAAATCCACGCGGAAGTGCCAGTCGAAATCTCCGGTGAATCCCCTGGCGTCAAGCTTGGTGGCCTCGTTGAAGCCATCCACCACACGCTCGAAGTCCGCTGCCTTCCAAAAGATCTTCCAGAGCATATCACCGTTGACGTCTCCACCCTCGAACTTGGCAAATCCATCCACGTCGGCGAGATTCAATTCCCAGCTGGAGTTCGCCCCAAACTCGCCGCTGACGTCGTCGTCATTGTGTGTGAAGAGCCAAAAGTTGACGCTGAGCCTGAACCAGCCGCCAAAGCAGCTGCTCCTGCCGCCAAGACCGCCGCAAAGAAGTAAATTTGACTTCTGGAACGCCTCAAGTCGCCCAACGTGCCCGCTGAAGACCCATCCAAGCCTGAAGCGGGCAGCCTGAAACCAAGACTGATCATTGGCCTCGGCAACCCAGGCAAAGACTACCGCGACACCCGACACAACATAGGATTCATGGTTGTTGATGAATTAGCTAGGCGTATGAATGTCGCTTTCCGAGAGGAAAACCGGCATCATGGTCTTTTGGCGAAATTCTCGGGAGGCTGGCTTCTCAAGCCACAAACTTACATGAATGACTCGGGGCGCAGTGCACGCTCCCTCACTGAATTTTACAAGATTTCGACTCACGAAACATTGACTGTTTACGATGATGTGGATCTACCCTTGGGCAGCCTAAGGTTTCGCCTCAAAGGCTCAGCTGGAGGCCACAATGGAATCAAATCCATCATTCAAAGTCTCGGCACCCTAGAGTTTCCAAGACTCAAGCTCGGAATCGCCGCGATGAATGGCAGACCCGATGGGAAACGTCTCGTCAATCATGTCCTTGGCACCTTTTTGGAAGACGAAAAACCCACACTATCGCTGGTCATTCAAACTGCCGCTGACGCGATCATGCACAGCTTAAGCGTAGGCATTGAAGCCACCATGAATCGGTTTAACCGCTCCGCTTCCATCTGAATTTTACCCCAAACCGCAACCAACGCCCCTAAACCTCCATGAAACGCAACTACGAAGCTCTGATCGTCCTCGACCTCAAAGGTAAGGAAGAAACGGTCGAAACCCTGGTCAACAACATCGGCAACGAATTCGAAAAAGCTGGTGTGAAACTCGATCAAATTGACCAACTCGGTAAGCGCGACTTCCCTTACAGCCCACGCCACGTCACCAGCGGCTATTTTGTGAAATATCACCTCAACGCCGAAAGCGGAGCACTTGATGCGGCACGCGCCAAGCTGAAACTCAATGACAGCGTTTATCAGCAGTATTATCAGCGCGCCTGATTCTCTCTGGCCGAGATTGATTATTAATCCTCCAAAGCCCCGCAGAAACGCGGGGCTTTGTTGTTTAGCCCCTGATTCATGAGCAACACGTGTCATCAGATCACAGTGCGTGAACGATCATTTTCCGTGCCCCAGATCCCCGCATCTCACGTCGTTGACTTCCGATGAATTCAAGATTTTGCGACGAGTGAACCGCAGCTGATGCACTCTTCGCGCGTCTGCCTTGAGCGTCACCACTTCGTAGTCTGAGATCGTCACGCTTTCTCCAACTTTCGGCAAATGACCAAGCAGATGCGTCATGTAACCGCCAATGGTCGTGACTTCTTCGCTTTCAATCTCCAAACCCGCGTGTTCAGCCAGCTCATACAGGTTCAAGGTGCCATCAACCTCAAAGCTATTCTCATCTATCCGCCGAAACTCACTCACCTCTTGATCAAATTCATCTTGGATGTCACCCACGATCTCTTCGACGACATTGTCTAGCGTCACGATGCCAACAGCGCCCCCATATTCATCGACAGCGAGCGCAATGTGAGCGTGCTTATCTAAGAAAAACCGAAGCAACTTATCAATCGGCATCATTTCTGGAACCATGGGCAGTTCCCGACAAATCTTCTTCAAATCACCTTCCAATTGATTCGCAAGCGGCAACAAATCCTTGATGTGGATCATTCCAAGACTCTGATCCAGATGTCCTTCCACCAAAGGATATCGTGTATGTTGATGCTGTACGGCACGTGCCCAATTGGATTGGAAAGTATCTTCAATATCTAAAGAAATCACGGCATTTCTTGGCGTCATCACATCTCGAACACAGCGATCGTTTAACCCAAGTGCATTCAGTAGAATATCCTTCTCCGTTTCCGTAACTTCTTTGGATCTTTGGCTTTCTGCCACGATATGCCTCAATTCTTCTTCACTATGGGCAATCTCACTTTCTGTGGCAGGCTCTACTTTAAAGATCAACTTTAGCAATCGGTTGGCAGTGCCATTTAAAACCCAAATAGCAGGTCGAAATAAGGTGTAAAAAAACTGCAACGGCCCACTAACAAAAAGGGTGGTGCTGAGTGACTTTCGAATGGCTAACGATTTAGGGGTTAACTCACCTAAAACCACATGCAAAAAGGTCACTAAAGTGAAACTCAAACCTATCGAAAACGAGGCAAGAATAGCCTCATCGTAAACCCCCATGCTTTTCATCAAAGGCTGCACAAGTTGTGCAACCAAAGGCTCTGCCACCATCCCTAAGGCAATGCTGGCCAGCGTGATGCCAAGTTGGGTTGCAGATAGATAACCATCCAAGTTTTTGAGCGCGAGACGCGCCCGAGCAGCAGGCCGACTACCTTCTGCAATCAGCTCATCCAGCTGCGTGCTGCGCACTTTCACAATGGCAAATTCTGCAGCCACAAAAAAAGCATTCAGCAGGACGAAGAACATGACCGCTCCAAATGAACCCAACAGTCCGAGAGGTGTCATTTCTTCAGCAGGATGAGCCGCTGCTTTGAAAGCCAAAAACATGCAGAAATCCATTGGGCTTAGAGACATCACAGCGACTCTATTCTCCTACATTTTTTCATAACTACCATCGCTGCGTTTTTCGAGAATGGTAAAACCTGCTTTTTTTGCATCAGAGATAGATACGGGTTTCGTGATTTTGGGAACAGCAAAGCTAGTCAGGAGCTTCCGAACTGGACGCCGACAGAGGGGGCAGTGAGTCAGAGGCTCTCGGTCAATAGGTCGTCTCAAGTCGAACCCCTTGCGACAACGTAGGCATCCCTCTTCAGGGTTTTCGGCGATGTATGAGTAGGTAGGCAAGACCAGAGTCAGTTTGAACGAGATCAATCATTGAATGGCGTGAAGACACACTAAGGCATTCAATCTCCCACGAACGGAGCAAAGAAATGATGCAAAACAAAAACAACAAAACCCAGGGATTGTCCCTGGGCTCGTCGTAAAAAAATCAAAAGGTATGAATTACCAGCTGGACTTGGTAACGCCAGGAATCAGACCTGCCGAGGCCATTTCACGGAAGGTCATACGTGACATCTGGAAGCGGCGAATGAAAGCGCGACGACGCCCCGAAACACGGCAACGATTGGTCAATCTCGTGGGACTAGCGTCACGAGGAAGCATCGTCAGACCGACGTAGTCGTTATTCGCCTTCAACTCCGCACGGAGTTTAGCGTATTTATTCACAGTGTTTTGTTTGCGTTTTTCGCGTTCGAGCCAGCAAGTTTTAGCCATAATTGGGAAGACAAAATGCCGACTCAATTCATGATTGCAACGCAAAATTTTACTAGCGCTCACAAAGAGACGGTTTTATTTATCAAATTATGTTCTCTGGAATGCTGATCGCCGTCTTTTTTCTCGCTTTAGGTGTCATCGTTTTCACTTATTTGCAGAAGGCTTAACGCTTGATGCTCGGTGTGTGCACCCGAGTGAAAAATCATGCCTTAGCGCATTCGAAAAGATGCGAACAAACTGAGTCTGCCATGATGAACTCTTGATTGCTGAGACTTTTGATAGGTCCGATCAGGATAGGCCAATCCAAAGTATCTTCCGGGACTCGACCGTGACTTCCCCGAACTAAGTTGGCATCCAATGGAATGACATCCATGAGATAGCGAAAGCCCAGTTTTTTTTGCAAGAGTCGCAGGGCCAATCTACCTTTCGGCAGCCGAAGACCGGGATCTAAAAAAAGCTCAGCAGGGTCATAACCACACTTGCGATGGATATCCACGCAGCGAGCGAAATCAGGTGCCCGAGCATCGTCTTCCCAGTAGTAGTAGGTGAACCAGCTGCGCTCATCGGCGATGACAATGAAGTCGCCACTGCGATCATGATCCAAGCGGTGGTCACTTTTTTCCGCCTGTCCTAAAACATGCTGCACGCCCGGTGTGATTTCCAGAACTTGCCTAACCTTATCGCGCAACGAAGGATCGTTGAGGTAGATGTGTGCGACTTGATGGTCCGCGATGGCGAAGGCTTTTGATCCTCCAAGATCTAAGGTTTCTCGTCCTAATTCATCCTTGATCGACAACCATCCTTGAGCCCGAAAAACTCGATTCAGATGCACCGGCCGCTCGACCTCTGTGATTCCGTATTCGGAGAGCAAGATCACCTGCACACCTCTCCCTTCATAAAATCGGATCAAGTCTCCGACCACTTCATCGATCTGACGGAGATCCTCCTGAATCAGATCCATGCGCAAACCGACACGTTGCAGATTGTAATCAAGATGGGGTAAGTAAACGAGACTGAGTTGAGGGGTATGCTTTTCCTCAATCCAGCGAGCACTGGCTGCTATCCAACGTGAGGATTCAATACCTGAATTAGGACCCCAGAAATGCATGAATGGGAACTCGCCCAAATCACTTTTTAACATCTCCCTCATTCCCATGGGCTGGGTGTGAATGTCAAAAACCTTACTTCCATCGCTCAGATAAAGCGGACGCGGAGTTACGGTGTAATCCGCCGTGGAGTGCATGTTGTACCACCAAAAAACTTTAGCACAGGTAAAATCTGGCTCTGAAGAACGCAACATGTCCCAAAGCTTTGGAGCCTGGATCAGTTGCTCAGGTTGCTTCCAAAAACGATGCTCTGCATAATCACGATCATACCAGCCATTGGCCACGACACCATGCTCACAAGGCATTTTACCAGTCACGTAGGTCGCCTGAGCCGTGCAAGTTACCGCAGGAATAACCGGCTTAATGACGGCGCTCTTCATGCGCTGCATGTAAGAACGTATCTCAGGGGTAGAGTCGCTGATGAGTCTGGGCGTCAGACCCACGACGTTCAAGATAGCGGTACGCGGCATAGAATGATTGAGCAAAGCTAGACCTTGGGAGTCAAGCCCAGCCTGATAGGAAGTGCATGACTAGGATGTTGATCGACGCAGGAAAGATAGGTGTCCTCAGGCTAAAGCCACTGTTCCACAACGAACTCAGTAAGAAACCGCAGATTCCCAGGATCAAACTTGATGCCAAGAAAGCGGCTTTGCTGCATCCATCTTTTGACCTCGTTTTGCTAAAACCTTCATTCCTCGCAAATTCGATGAACAATCCGTCCGGCTCGTGAGCGAGAAAGTCTCACCCCTTCCCCGAGATCTGAACCCATGCCACCCATCGCAGCATGTATTTCAGAAAAGGCAACCTGCGGCCGCACTTGCTGATTCTACGCGGCATAGAAAAGCAGAGCAAAAAGCACGCAACCTCCAGAGGAACGCAAAGGTAACATCATCGGAGAACCAACAAGCTGAGGCTCCAAAGCCGCCTGCCTTCAGCAAATCTTTTTGCAAAGGCTTGCCTTCCCGAATGGCTCAACTTAGAAAACGAAATTATCCGTATTTATGAGCACCGACTTTTCCACCCCACAAATTCCAGCCCTTGGCATCATGGAGCCCCTAGGTGACGAGGATCTTGATATCCTCAGCGGCTACGGTGAATTCAGACCCGTGCAGGCTGGCAGCCATCTCATCGAAGAAGGTAGCGTCCAAACAGGGCTTTATTTCATCATCAGTGGTAAATTCCACGCCACGGCTATGCGCGGAGGTCATAAAGTCCTCCTCGGCAGCGTGGGCACAGGAGAGACCGTCGGTGAAATCAACCTCCTCGACCCTTCTGCTGCTAGCGCGACGGTGACGGCCGTCGAGTTCAGCCAAGTCTGGCACATTGATTCCAAAAGCCTCGAGTCCTATATCAACGAATACCCAAGGGCCGCTGCATGGCTTTTGATTGGTGTGGGAAAAACGATAGCTCGACGCTTGCGTTCGGTGAATGAAAAAATCGCCAGTTTCTACGGTGGTTGATCCATCACGGCCAAATCATTCCGAAGAGCCTGGCTATTAGTTGCCAGGCTCTTTTTTGGTTAACCCACTTGGGGCAACACGCGGACGATAACCGCTTGCCTGGCCTGAAGATATTTCTGGGTGACTCGCTGAATATCCTTAGCCGTGATTGCCGCGATTTTCTCCGGCAGCGCTTGGTAATACTCCACCCCAAGGCCATTGAGTTCACACCAAGCGTAGGCATCAGCTAAGCTAGCATTTCCCTGCTGCATCCTTAACCACTGAGATTTCCACGCTGTTTTGGCACGATCCAATTCGGCCTGGCTCAGTCCTTTTTTAGCAACATCAGCGATCAGGCGAAGCATCTCCGCCTGAGCCAAGTCCACACGCTTAGGATCGGTGCCAACATAGAAATAAAAAGCACCTGCACCTAGTGCAGCGAACTGTTGAGCCCCGACATAATAAGCTAGGCCAAGCTCTTCTCGGATGCGGTTGAACAAACGACTTCCCATGTCGCTGCATGCTTCATCCACCAAGGTCAGCACATGAGAATCGGGATCATGCAGACCGACACTACGAAATCCGATCACGACGACTGCCTGCTCTTTCTCCATATTGATTTCGTGATTGGCCGGAGCCTGCCGTTGTAAAGATGGAAGGGTGATGATGCTGCGACGTCTGCCCTTGGGGAGTTTGAGCAAAGCTTTCTCGATGTTTTTTCGCATGGTCTCAGCCTGAACATCTCCCACGATGCTAATAACCCCATTCGCACCGGTGATGGATTCGTTAAGCATCACCCTGCAATCATGGACGCGAAGTGAGGCTATGGAGCTTTCTAAGCCGAGTGCAGTGCGTGCAAAAGATTGCCCGGCGAAAATTTCTGATCTAGCAAGACGCAAAGCCACCGTGAGTGGATCTTCTTTCTCTTCCTGAACTTGCGCAAGCTGCCGAGAACGTACTTTCTCTAACTCTGCCGAGGGTAGTTTAGGCTGAAGCAACAGGTCTGCCAGTAGATCAACGCCTAGCGCTTCATCCCCCTTCATCACATCGACACCCAGGATGTAACGGTGCGCATCTGCCTGACAGAGCAGGCCACCGCCTAGGTTCTCAAGCTCAGTGGCGATCTGCGCAGCCGTGCGTTTTTTCGTGCCTTTGAGCAAAAGAGCCGAGGAGATCTGAGTCACCCCCGCATTGGCATCGGTCTCAGCAGGCACACCAGCCAGAAAACTAGCACGAACAGAGATGAGGGGAAGCCGACGATTTTCTTGAATAAGCAGCGTCAATCCATTCTTCAGCTTGAATCGCTGAATCGGAGCAACTGACGATTTAGCGTGAAGACTTACGGAAGATTCATGCACATGTGGCCCAACGGATATGACTGAAAGCGTCTCTTCCCTGAGGTAACTCCGTGCCGCATCGCGTATGTCCTTAGCTGTCAGTTGGCTCAGGTTTTTCAAATATTGCTTAGGATATTCCAAACTTCCAGCAGTTAGCCACCCATGACCGAGTAAAGCGGCCTGACCTTTGGTGCTGGCCAGGCTTCGAATTTGATAACCTAGTGTGGCACGCAGAGCTTTAGACAGCTCTGCCGCATCGGGCCCACGGTCACGGATTTCACGGACTACCTGAAGCATGGCTTGTTCACAGGCTGTAACGTGCTCAGGAGCGCACTCAACATCCAAATTCATCACACCACATTCCTGAGCTCCCCATGCACTGGCCCAAGCAGCATGAGCGATGGCGAGCTCATCCTTCAATTTCAAGTTGAGCCTTGAACTTCGACCGCTTCCAAGTAAAAAAGCCAGCACTTCCAGTGCAGATTTGTGCACATGACCATCCCCAGGAATCTGCCATCCCAGTGCGACATGACTTAACTCTGTGGCGAAATCCAAATGTGCACGACGCTGCCCTATTTGCCGAGGCTCAACAGGCAAGATGATAGGATCATAAGAACGGCGCTGCCAGTCTCCATACATCCTTTCCACCGCGGCGAAGGTCGCTTCTGCATCCACGGCTCCAGCGATCACGATGAAACAATTGTTTGGCACGTAATGCCTGTGGACGAAATTCAACACGTCATCTCGTTTCACCTGATCAAAAACCTCGCGATGACCAATGATCGGATGTCGCAGAGGATGGACGCGGAAACAGGTCGCCTGCACAAGATGCTGCAGCTGGGAGGAAGGCTCGTCATTGCCCATCGCCATCTCGCGTCGAATAACATCCTGTTCTTTGGCGAGTTCTGCAGCATCGAAGCGTGAATGACGAACCATGTCCGCTAGGATGTCGAGGTAACTTTCTGTATGTTCAGCCAAGCCGTCGATCCAATACACCGTTCGGTTGAAGGTGGTGTAAGCATTCACATACCCACCGCACTTTTGAATGCCGGTGGAGATTTCCTGAGCTGTGCGCTGAAGAGTGCCTTTGAAGAGCATGTGTTCCACGCAATGAGCGAGCCCTGCTCCTGTCCAAGCTTCCTCATGAATACTTCCCGCTTTGACCCAAATCTGAACGCTGACCAGAGGATGCTGGTGATCCTCACTCACGATAATTTCTAAACCATTCTCCAAACGATGGTGACGAGCCTCCAAGGATGGGACGATGAGCGGAGCCGCATGGGAAGTCTGGCGTGGGGAGCGAGCAGGCATGGATAACGAGGCATGCCACGGTCATCTCCAAGGGTCAAGACAGCAGGACATGCTTTCTTTTGAGCAATCCATCTCAGGCGATTGGAAAATGAAAAACCCGGCAGGATGACCTGCCGGGTTTATGCTATTTTTTAGGCTGCTTAGAGCCACAAGTTAAGCTTTGGCGATGCTGGTGATCTTGCCATGCTCGCTATCCACCTTCACGGATTTACCAACGAGCTTTTCAGCCTGCTCAGAACCTTTGGAAGAAGGGGTCAAGGTCAGGGTGGCAGCCTTGCCATCTTTACCCTCAACAACGACTTTCTTGGTCGCTGCATCGAAGCTTTTCAGAGTGCCTTCATTGGTAACGACTTTTCCGCAACCTGCATAAGCGGAACCAAGGGCCATGGCGCTGATCGCCAGGAGTGTGAGTGCCTTTTTCATAGGGGTGATGATTTCTTGTTATTGGGTCTTGCAGCAAATGTTGCTGTAAACGTGAGAACGATCTTCCTGATTCGTTCATTACAAGACAAGAACATTTTTCTCATGCGCACCTGTTGTTTTTTTCTCATCACCCTCTGTTTGATCTCATTTACCACTTTGCAGGCGCATCCTGTGCCTGACATCCCTGTTCGCGCTGACTTTCGACAGGACGGATCCTGCACCATCAGCATAGAGGTTGATCCACGCTGCTTTGCCACGGATCCTAATGCAGAGCCTTCACTTCTCCATGCGGTGCTACCCGACATGAAAGCCGCTGCCCGTCAGGAGATGTTTGCGAAGGCAAAACAGCTCGTGATGCGCTACGTTGAGTTCAGCTTTGCACCCTCTGGCTCAGTTCAACCTGATTTTAAGTTTCATTTTTCTGGGCATGGCGGCACCGAGTTACGAGATCCAGAAGACATCGTGGTCATGACTGGAATCTGGCATACCCGTGTGCCTACCGGGAGCACGGGATGGCAGATTCGGGCCATGCCAGCAACACCTCTGGCAGTGGTATTTCGCAACTATCAGGAGGGACTAGAGCAGCCAAAGTTCTCGGTTTTATTTCCAGGAGAAACAAGTCCTGTCTTTGACCTCGCCAAACCACCTCTGTCGTTACGCCGAATCGTTTTTGGCTCCTGCATCCATAGGCTAGATCATCCGATGCTAGATCGGGCTGCATCGTTGCCTATGGATGTATTTTTGTTCATGGGTGACAACATCTATGCTGACACGACCGACATGCGAGTCATGCGCGACAAATATCGAGCTCTAGCCGCAAGCACCTTTTTCCAAACCATTCGAACGAAAGCTCCTATCCTGGCTACGTGGGATGACCATGACTTGGGTCTCAATGACGGTGGGGCGGATTATCCCATGCGCGTTGAATCTCAAAAAGAGTTTTTTGATTGGCTGAACGAGCCGGCTTGGTCCAAACTAAGAAAACAAGAAGGAGTGTACCAGTCACGGATTTTAGGTCCTCCCGGACAACGGACTCAAATCATCTTGCTCGACACTCGCTACTTTCGCAGCCCGCTAAAGCGCGTCAGTAAAGAGGTAGCCCAACCCGGCGGCACTGCGATTCCTCATCAAGACACCCGCACGACGATCTTAGGGGACAAGCAGTGGGAATGGCTGGAACAATCGCTCTGCCAACCCGCCGAGCTGCGTTTGATTGTCAGCAGTATTCAATTCGCAGCAGAGGCCTGTGGTAGCGAAAGCTGGGCTAACTTTCCTCATGAGCAACGCCGACTGATCGAGCTGATCAACAAGACTAAAGCCAAGGGTGTCGTTTTTCTCAGCGGAGACCGGCACTGGAGTGAAGTTTCAGCCCTCCAGCAGGCGGTCCCCTACCCGCTCTATGACATCACGGCCAGCTCACTAACTCAGCTTCATCAGCGTGGCGCGCCAACTCAAAACCGCCACCGAGTGATTGATCGCACGTATCATCAGCCAAATGTAGGTGCTTTAGACATCGACTGGGAAGCGACACCGCCGGATCTTAACTTTCGTATCTTAGACGAACATGGTCAGGCTCAGTTAGAAACACGTATCTCGCTCGGAGCGCTTCAAGGCAAAGGCTGGTAGCTGAGTGAAATGCCATCACCAAAATGAAATCTGCAACTGCCTTCATCTTTGTCGTCTTCGTTTGTCTAGGTGCATCGATTGCGCGTACCCATGCTTTGGCTCCCTTGTTTATCGAAGGTTATGCCGACCAAAGAAGCGTGGCGCAGGGAGAGGAGATTGGCCTTCATATCAGCACGAGTGCAGCTCTCTTTTCCGCAGAAATCCACCGAGTTGGACAAGACAAAACCTTAGTGTGGCAGGCAAAGAATCTGCGAGGAGCTCAACATGAGATCCCAGAAGATGCCAGTGCTAAAGGTTGTGGTTGGCCATTGACCCTCAAAGTCAAAACATCATCCGAGTGGAAATCTGGCTACTATGAAGTGACGCTTCGCGCAGAAGATCCAGGAGGCAAGTGGACCCATCGAAGCACTCACCTGGCCGAATCCAGCGTGTGGTTCATCGTCCGCCAAGCTAAGCCAGGCGAGACCTCAAGGATTCTTCTGCAACTCGCCACCAACACTTACAACGCCTACACCAACTGGGGGGGCTTTTCCCTTTACAGTTACAACAGTCTTGCGGGGAATGCAGGGCACGCTGTCAGTTTTCACCGCCCCGTGACCTCACAGTATTCACGCTGGGAGTTGCCTTTTGTTCAATGGGCTGAATGTCGTGGCATTTCGCTCGAATTCGCAACGAATGAGGATCTAGAGTTTCATCCAGAAATCCTAACCGGATATCATCTTGTCTTGAGTGTAGGTCACGATGAATACTGGAGTTCAGCTATGCGTGATCACCTCGAAACCTGGATCTCTCGTGGTGGAAATGTTGCTTTTTTCAGCGGGAACACATGTTGTTGGCAAATCCGCACCGAAGCAGAAAGGCATCGTTTTACGTGCTGGAAGCAAAACTATCACCTAGATCCCGTGTTCGCGACCCAGGAGCACCGAAAGCTTAGCAGCTTGTGGAGTCATCATCTCATCGCAAGACCTGAGAACCAGCTCACAGGCGTCGGCTTCCTCTGGGGAGGTTATCGAAAAAGCCATGGCCAATTCATGCATGAACCGGCAGAATATGAAATCCACCAGCCCGATCACTGGGTATTTAAAGGCACTGGACTGAGTCGCGGAGACAAGCTCGGAGGCAAGGATACCATCGTGGGTTACGAGTGCGATGGCTGTGAACTTCAATGGAAAGACGAACGCCCCTACCCCACGCACCGTGATGGCACTCCGGCTGACTTTCAGGTTTTGGCTACCTGTCCAGTGCGCTGGCACCCAGACGATGCCGAATGGTATGAGAAGTGGGAAAAAGGGCGGACCGGCCATGCGTGTTTGGGCCTCTACACCCAGGGGGGGACTGTTTTCACTGCAGGCAGCACCGACTGGTCTCATGGTCTGAGAGGCAAAGATCCTGCCGTCGAGCAAATCACCCTGAATATTCTTCAAAGACTGAGCCAAGAACCGAAGAAGCAATGAGCCAATTTTGTGTTTCGATCTTGACCATCATGGCCCGTCTCCTGCATCGTCTATTTATCGCTTCAGCCGAGGCGCGCCGCTAGGAATGAACTTACGCGAACAACTTCGAAATATCCTTCCCGAGATCCTGCCTCATGCCCCTGAGGAAGCGATCAAGGGCACTGAGCTCATTCGCTTGGTGCGCCTAAGGCTAGGAGATGACTATAGCGACGCGACGCTGCGCTATCATTTTTCCATCCTATCGTACGACTCATCCTCACCCATCGCCAAGGTCGATCAGGGGCAAGGCTACTATCAACGCACGAAAAAGCAGCCCTTAGGCTACGACAGCCATCGCCTGCTTTTCGACGGTGGTGAAGTTGATGAAGACTTGGCTCAGTCGCGTTTTCAGCGGGTCGCCGCCATCTATGAAAAGCTTTGTCTTCAAAGAGCCCAGTATGCCTATCCATTGAATGGTGGGCCTCATGCGGCAACGGAGAGCCGTGGTCACTGGGATATTCCTGATCTCGTCACGGCAGAGTGGGACATTGAATCTGCTGGAGAGGAATGCACGGCTCGATTTGATGCCTCAATGCAACATCTACGCCGACATTTGGGTGGACCTGAGACCAACTTGGTCGGTGTGCAGTTAAAAATTGGTATCACATTGGACAACTGCGCGGCAGAGTTTTTCCAAGCCTTAAGTGCAACACGATGGACCTTGATGGGAGAACTTGTCATCGCAGAACCGCTGAACGACGAAGCCCTTGTCGAAGCCCTGCGAAGCCTCGGACATCAATTCGGCGTTGGCATTACTAGCCTTGGCATCCAGATGGATCTTTTGGATGAGTTACCCAGCGCACGTGAACTTCGCGGCATGAGCATGGATCAGTTCGAAAAAGTACAGGAAAAAATGCGCCCTCAGCGGATCACCATCGCTAGCCCACGCCAGCGTCTCGATTGGCAGACGCTTTCGGCTCTACGCAAAAAACATGAATCCGTAGCTGGCATGATGCGGTGGCTAAGCGAATGCCTTGAGCGCGGGCAACCCAGCTAACCTTGACTTATCGACGCAGAAAACTCACTCAGGCCTTTTTCCCTACATAAACAAAAGCAGGAGGTAAGTTGCGCCATACGACAGGGCTGGTTTCGACCCCATGCAGGCGATCGGACAAAAGACGGCGGAATAGCCTACCGCTTGGCAGCATGTGAAAGCCAAAATAAGCAAAAGTGGCAAATTGCCCCCCCTCAGCCAAATGCGGAAGTACATTGCTCAAAATGGCTTGCTGGAGGCTTGTTGGAAAGGCGGTCCATGGGAGACCGCTAACAATCACATCAAATCGAGGCTTCCCCAGCAGGTATCTGTCAAAGTCAAATTCCTGAGCCCCTGCAACCTCAAAATTCATGCCCGGAAAACGATCTCTAAGCTGCCCAGCAAAGCCTGCATTGATCTCAATACCGAGATAATCCGCACCCATCGGCATCGCATCTCGAATCGCCTGAGTGAAGGCACCGGTGCCAGGCCCCAGCTCAAGCACATGAGAGGCCTTCCTGACTCCAGCAACTTCCATCATTCTCTCCGCCAGAGCAAAACTAGAAGGTGCAATCGCTCCTACTGATTGCCAGTTAGCAAGAAATTCGCGAAAAAAGAGAGAGGCAGACATGAGAACTACCTCAACCTAGACGCGGCTGCCCCCTGAGCAAGAAGACGCGAGGCCTTAACAAAAAAATTTTCTAAGTTTCCCTGTCGGGAGACTGAAGCATCTGTAACTCATGCAGCAAGGCATTGTAACGATCTTCGAGCCGTCCCTCGGTCAGGACCTTGCCCGCAGCCTCAGCATTCCGCACAAAGTGAAAGGTAAGGATGTCGCAAACCGTCTCTGGACAATCGACCTGGGCAAGAAGGCTGTGTAGTTTTTTGATTCCTTCGCCAGCCTCTGTTGGAGAGGGCAAAAGCTCAAGCGCCCTTTCCTTCATCTCATGCAACCTTTCTTCAGAAGTTTGAGTGACTGTTTTCACCGGTTCGATGGTCGCAATTCGAAAAGGTTTTTCCTGCACCCAACCTGTGTAGCAGACCCTAGAGACTCCATAAAGCATAACATGGGAGGTGCCGTCAGGGCGCTTTTTGCTGGCGCGGATTAATCCGGCCGTCGTGACAGGTAAAAGTTTCCCATCAATCGTCGTTCCGACGGCAAACATTCGGCTGCCGCTCAGTGCATGTTCGAGCATGAGGCGATAGCGTTGCTCAAAAATATAAAGAGGCAGATAGCATCCTGGAAAATGGAAGCAATCCTCCAAAACAATCAGCCCGATCTGATCTGGCAGGCTAATAGTTGATTGTGATGAAGTTTGCGTATCCATAAAAACAGTCCGTATCTGGTTACGAGGTGTCGCGTCAAAATGGTGACATCAATTCTCAAGGAGTTTTTGATGCATCAGAAACTTAGTTCCAAAGGGAAAGACTTGCGTTTACGGACACAATGACCACAGGAACAATTGTGACCACCTTGGCTATCCCAGATTTTGAACGGCCTATGACTTGGCGAGCAAGGCATCATGCTATCGTTTTTCCCAGACGAGCTTTGATCATGGGCATCATCAATATCAACGATGATTCTTTCTGTGGGGATGGAAGCTTGGATCATTCAGAATCGCTCCAAAAAGCCGAAAGAATGCTTAAGGAAGGAGCTGACATTATCGATATCGGAGCCGAGAGTGCCCGCACGAATCGGCAAGCCATCAGTGTCGAAGAAGAAGTCGGGCGCTTGATACCCTTTCTGAAAGCATGGCCCAATTTACTCAAAAGACTCGGATCCGTAGGTTTATGGGATGCCGAACAACTCTGGCCACCTCTACTCTCCATCAATACCTGGCGTCCTGAAGTCATCGCTGCCGTCTTGCCATCTGGCGGAGACTTGATCAATGACATCAGCGCCCTTCCAGACATCAAGAATGCGCAGCTCTGCGCTGAACACGGGGCGAGTTTATTGATCATGCACAGCATTGGCCAGCCGAAGATCGCCCACACCCATGTGAGCTACGATAACCTCTGGCAGGACCTTCAGCAGTTCTTTGATGAAAAGTGCGCCTTGGCACGCAGCGCGGGTTTGTCCCAAGAACAACTCGTTCTTGATCCAGGGATCGATTTTGCGAAACAGCGAGACGATAACTTGGCGATTTACCGAGATTCATGCTTTTTCAATCAGTGGGGTTGCCCTGTCTTATTGCCGGTGTCACGAAAAACCGTGATCGGACAAGTTTTGGGACTCCCGAATGCCTCGGCTCGAGATGCTGGCACCATGGCCTGCATCGCCGCAGGGATGACTCGCGGTGCCCATATCTTTCGCGTTCATAACGTCTCAGCTGCGGCACGCTGTGTCAAAGTGCTGGCAGCGATGCGAGGCCACTCAAAGCGAACAACAGAGTAGACACCATTAGCTTCAAAGCTCCGCCTCTGGAGGCCGGACCCATGTGGAGATCAGTTTATGTAGGACCGCTGGACTCTCCAAAACTAGATTCTGTGTTTCTCAAGGCTCTTTTCCATAAGCGTAAAGCTCGAGCTCTGCGGTTTCCTCGTGTGCTCCTGGCTTTTTCCAGTCGCCCCAACGATAGCTCTCGGTGGGAATCAAACGTTCTCCTTGGGTAGGCTTCTGGAGTCACCATGATATGCTTGATCGCAAGTGCCGGAAGGACAGCATCACCATATTCCCTTTTGTAAAATTACCCCCCCAGAAGCTATCCAACGCGCACACTCGAAAGCACTCATCGAAATGCTAAAAAGTTTTCATGATTCCTAAGGAACGTTAAGCCAAACGTGTTGCGAAATGCTGGGCAGCATGCTCCATAGCTACAATCCCCCTCATGAGCACTTCCACGTCCCACTGGCCGCGTTTTCAAAAATTTTTCACGCGCTACCCTACACTTGGGTTCAGCATCGACATCAGTCGCATGAACTTCGACGAAGGTCTATTTGCGTCGATGCAGCCATCGATCGACAGAGCGTTCGAAGACATGAAGGCGTTGGAGCGAGGTGCCATTGCGAATCCTGACGAAAATCGAATGGTGGGTCATTATTGGCTGCGCAAGGCCGAGCTGGCTCCTGCGGACCTTCGAGATGAAATCACAAAAACACTCGATGCGACCCTGAATTTTGCAGCAGATGTCCATCAAGGCATCGTTAAAGCTGCAAACGGCAAACTGTTCACGCGTGTGCTCATCGTCGGCATCGGTGGCTCCGCACTCGGACCACAACTTGTCGCTCATGCGATTACTCCGGCCAAGCCGCCGCTTGCGATTGACTTTTTTGACAACACCGATCCAGACGGCATTGATCGTATCATTCAACAAATAGGTGATGAACTTGCCACTACCCTAACCCTCGTGATCTCCAAATCAGGAGGCACCAAAGAAACGCGGAATGGAATGCTAGAAGCAGAGGCAGCTTACCACGCCAAAGGCCTCGACTTCAGCAAGCACGTGGTGGCTATCACGGGTTTCGGCAGCGAACTGGATAAGCATGCGATTGCTCAGGGCTGGCTGGCTCGGTTCCCGATGTGGGACTGGGTCGGTGGCCGCACGAGCGTCATGAGTGCAGTCGGCACGATCGCCGCAGCCCTGCAAGGGGTCGATGTGCGTGCGTTTCTCGCAGGCGCTGCTGCCATGGATGAAGAAACAAGGAATCGTCCGACCCGAGAAAATGCAGCCATGCTTCTCGCCTTGATGTGGTACAGTGCGGGTCGTGGCCAAGGGCTGAAGGACATGGTTGTCTTGCCTTATAAGGACAGACTGGTACTGTTTTCAAAATATCTTCAACAACTTGTCATGGAGTCTTTGGGCAAAGAGCATGACTTGACTGGTGCCGTCGTGAATCAAGGCATTGCCGTTTATGGCAACAAAGGCTCCACCGATCAGCACGCCTATGTTCAGCAACTGCGTGATGGAGTGAACAACTTCTTCGTCACGTTGATTGAAGTGTCCAAATCACGCGACGGCTCAGGCATTGAAGTCGAGCCGGGCTTTACCAGCGGCGATTATTTGCAAGGATTCCTTCGCGGCACGCGCAAAGCTCTGGCAGACAAGGGACGCGAATCCATCACGCTAACCATCCCCGAAGTCAGTGCTTACACCTTAGGAATGCTGATTGGCTTGTTCGAACGCGCGGTAAGCTTTTATGCTTCCCTCGTCAACATCAATGCCTACCATCAGCCCGGTGTGGAAGCCGGTAAAAAAGCTGCTGGAGAGTTCTTGGCACAAATGGGTAAAGTCGCCCAAGCCTTGACGAGCCAAGCCATCCAAGCTGAAGCTATCTCGGCCATGACGGGAATCGATACGGAGGACACTTGGCATATGCTCAATCATCTAGCAGCCAATGGCAAAGCCAAGGTGCAGCGCGGTACCACGCCTGCCGAAGATCTTTTTTCTGTCTAATGCCTGAACTTCGAGAGCATCAACCATCAAAACCTAGAGTATAGCTCAACAACTGCCCTTGAAGGTAGCAAGGAGGTTTATGTTCGCGCAACTAACCATGCTTTTGGAGACATGATCGTCATGTCTGCCTCCCTAGCTGGTAACATCCATCCCGCATATTCTACGCAACCAGCCTTCTCTGAAGATTGACACCGAAAACCGACGGAGCACAGCCTAGACTTGCCAAACGGAGATCATAAACCCGTTCGTCACTGTCCATTGCTAAGCTTGCGCCAACTCCTTCAACAGAGCTTGATTGAGGCGAATCCCGGCCTCGAAACTAGCCACAGGAAAATTTTCGTTAGGAGCATGAGCTTGGCAATCGGGCAAGGCCAACCCCACCAGAATCGTGTCTGCCTTTAACACATCTTTAAAAGCCTGAACGATAGGAATGCTGCCACCCTCGCGGATGAGGGCCACTTGGCCACCAAAGGTGTGCTGCAACGCTCTTTGTGCAGCCAAACCCAAAGGAGAATGTGGGTCCATGAGGTAGGCCTTACCTGTGTGACCAGGTTTGAATTCGAGTCGAACAGAAGCAGGTGCCTGAGAGCGGAGATAGTCCTCTGCTAAACGCAGAATGCGTGCAGGGTCTTGATCTGGCACCAGCCGAAAGCTCAGCTTAAAGAAAGCCTCCCTGGCGATCACGGTCTTGGAGCCTTCTCCCTGATAGCCCCCACCCATGCCATTTACTTCCGCCGTAGGCCTCGCCCAACGACGCTCTCTTTCCGAATAGCCGGGCTCTCCGAAAAGCTCGGGCGCACCGGTTAAACTTAGCGTCTCAGGTTCACCGTCACCCAAAGAGGCCCAAGCCTGCCTCTCCCAAGCTTGAAGATCCCGGACACCATCATAAAATCCAGGAATCATCACTCGGCCTTCTGCATCATGCAGAGAGGCGATCAACCGTGCAGCCATGGTCACAGGATTGGCCACTGCGCCGCCAAAAATACCGGAATGAAGATCAATGGAAGGTCCTTTGACCTTTACCTCCATGCAAGCAATGCCGCGCAGGCCATAAGTGAACGTTCCGACACCTTCTCCCACCATGCCGGTATCAGAGATAGCCACGACATCACAAGCCAATTCCGCATGATGGGCTTCAAGAAAAGGTTTGAGATTCGGACTGCCGATTTCTTCCTCACCTTCAAATAAAATCGTCAAATTGACCGGTAGATCGCCCTCCTGGCGAAGTGTTTCAGCCAATCCAGAAACATGGGCCATAAGCTGACCTTTGTTGTCCGTCGCACCACGGCAGTAAATGCGCCCCTCGCGGAGAATCGGCTCAAAAGGAGGAGTCTGCCACTCAGCAAAGGGCTCAGCCGGCTGCACATCATAATGTCCGTAGAGCAATACAGTGCGTCGATCGGGACGATGCGCATTTTTGGCAATCAAGATAGGATGCCCAGGCGTGTCGTGCAGCTCTGTCGATAACCCCATCTTGGTGAGTTTTTCCTGGAGCCAAAGTGCGCAAGCGCGTACATCCTGACGATGCTTGGAGTCTGTGGAAACACTGGGAAAACGTAAGCAAGTAAGTAAGTCGTCGAGCGCTGACATTCTGAAAAATCGCGAGCCTAGCTCCCTCCGCAAGCGTCACGCGACCAAGAACGAAAGTTTATCCTTGACGCTCTTGATGCCGAAACTGTGTGGGAGTGAGCCTTACCATTTTCTTGAAGTCTTTGCTGAAAAAGAATTGGTCACTGTAACCAACCTGTCTGGCAATCTCCTTAATAGGGTCATCGCTTTCAATCAGGCGGTGCTTGGCTTGATTGATTCGCTCTCGCCTCAGCCAATCGATCGGACTGGTTCCAATGCAGGATTTGAACATTCGGGAGAAGTGACTTTCACTCATGCCAGACAGCGAGGCTAGTTCTGCAACACGAATAGGAGTATGAAAATACAGCCGCATCTTCTCCAAGGATTTTTGAATAGGCATGGGCAACTCGGGACGAATCTCATCGGTATCTGCAAGGCGTGCCTCAAAGGCCAAAGCAATGATCGCGGTCACAGCCGCATTAACCAAAGCTGCATGACTGGGTCGAGTTCCCGTCATGTGGTGAAAAATACGCTCATATTCCATGAGGGCCGCACGCGTATTGAAATTCCGAATCACAGGCTGTGAATTGACCTCCAGGAGCCCAGAAACACGATCCAGAGGCCTGCCTTCGACACGAATCCAGTAAAGCTCCCAAGGACGCTGTGACTGGGCTCCGTATGTGTGCGGATGATGACAATTCACCCAGACCAATTCATCTGGCCCGACTTCATGCCGTTTCCCCGCAACCTGCACCCAACCATGGCCAGCCAAGCAAAGGATCAACTCGTGTCCCGGATAAGTTTCCCGCTGAATACGGTGCTCTTTGCCTGCTCTTAGATGCCCCGCTCTAACCACAGAATAAAACAAGTCACGCTGCCAATCAGCTGGAGTTGCATATAAATTATGAATAAAAACCGTCTGCGACTGGACTGAGCTCATGATTGAATCATACATATTCGCATAAAAATCCTTCTGTCCACACAGAAAAGATAGCGACATGAAGGTCAGCTTGAGCCAACAAAAAACGGGTAGCCCGTAGGCTACCCGTTGATTCTGATTCGAGTAAAATCGATCAGTGGTTGAAGTAGAATTCCTTCGAATTCATCAGCGCCCAGAAGGTATCCTCCAAAGCAGCCTGACGCTGATCAGCAGAGTTCACGAGCGTTTGCTGAATCGCAGACCACTCTTTGTCTTTGGGCATTCTTCCAAACACACGCAGGTAAAGATCTTCGACGATTTCCAGGTCTGTCTTTTTCTCAGCAATGAGCTTCGCAATAACCTTACCTTGTTTGATGCGATCATTTACTGCATCGCCATTCATCAGATGTAGGGCTTGAGACAGCGTAGGCTCCATTTTGACTTCGCAAGAACACACAGATTCGCGCTTCGCACGTCCAAAAGTGGTCAAGAAGTAATTGCTCACGGCACCATCCGCGATTTGCACGGCGCGAGCACCTAGAGGAAGCCCCTGAAACTTGTTGGGAGTCTCCGTGATTTGAGAAATGGCGTCTAACAGGATTTCAGCACGCACGCGGCGCACAAGAGCATGCGAAAAATTACGCTTATCGCTCGCATTGGTATCATTCACCTTCGTGCTACGCTGGTAGGTCATGGAGGTGCAGATATCCTTCACGAAGCGGCGGAAGTCGTATTTGTAATCCGTTAGATTTTTCGCAAGGGCATCCAGCAGTTCCGGATTTGACGGAGGATTTGAAACCCGAACATCATCGACCGGATCAACAATGCCGACGCCAAAGAAATGCGCCCAAACGATGTTCGAGATATTGCGTGCAAAATACGGATTCTTAGGAGACGCGATCCATTCCGCCAAAATTTTGCGACGATCCTCACCAGGTTTGATTTCAGGCTGCTCACCGCCCAAGAATTTGGGCTTCATCACGGCATTGGTGAGGAAGTGGCGTGATTCCCCTCCCTTGCTGTTGTAAATGATGACCTCTTGGGGATCATCTGTCTGCTTACGGCCAATCTGGCTAAAGAATGCTTTGAACCCATAATAGTCATCCATCGTCCAGCGGTCGAAAGGATGGTTGTGGCACTGAGCGCACTGAATGCGCATGCCCATGAAGACCTGTGCGATATTTTCCGTCAGCTTAAGCTGATCGAGTTCAGTCTGGTAGAAATTAACGGCCGGGTTGGAGACGGTACCACCCGTGGAAGAAACCAATTCTTTGACGATGTCATCCAAGGGAATGTTTTTCCCAATTCGCTCAGCTAGCCAGTTGTAGTAAAGTAGCGCATTTTTATAGAATGGAGGCTGATTGTTGTTGCCTGCGATGCCTGAACGAATCTGCAGCAACTCAGCCCACTTCATGACCCAGAGTTCAGTGAACTCTTTGCGCTGCGTTAGATTGTCGATAAGAACCTCCCGCTTCTTGGGATTCTGATCGGCCAGAAAGGTGCGAATTTCGTCGGGCGGCGGATAAATACCAACCACGTCGATATAAGCTCGGCGGACGAATTCCTCATCCGTGCAAATGCCGCTGGGCAAAATGCGTAGCTTGTGAAGATTTTCGTTCACCAGTTGATCGATGTAATTCACTTCAGCCACTTTGGGCCGCTCATACTGGAGTTTATCAGGAATCACCAACACCTGCGCTGTGACGCTGTACACATCAAAACGTGCTAATGTGAAGGCAACTCCGCGCTCACCACTAGTCACCAAGCCATGCTTATCGATGGAAGCACTTGGATCATTATTGGACATGAAAAGAGCGAGCTTTGTGACATCTCGATCCGTTCCATCAGAGTAGGTGGCTTTGACAGTGATCTGTTGCTTATTGCCACTCCCCTCCAGAACGATCTGCTTCGGAAAAACCTCGATCCCTGTGACTTTCGCATAACCCGGCGCATCATTTGGAGCACCGTTGCTGATCCATTCAAGAACGGTCTTATTGTATTCTGAATCGGGTTCATAGCATTGATTTCCCGAGTGTGGCACTGCCCCCACGGCTTTCTCAACCAAAGTAGATTCTTCAGGAATGGCCAAGTTGATGCGACGACCCACCATTTCTCGGGTCAAGCGAATGTAATCACCATCAGGGTCCATGCCAAAGAGACTCAAGCGGAAACCGTCCTTGCCACGAGCCGCACCATGGCACCCTCCTTGGTTGCATCCTCCGCGAAGCCAAACAGGCATGACATCCAGATGGTAGGAAACCGGGCGATCTTTTTTGCCTTCTTTGACCGAGACTGTTGCCTTCACGGTTTGTCCTCCAAGGCTAGCGACCAGCTCAGTCGTGCCATTTTCAGCCACAGGCTTCAACACATCTTGTTCAAGTTTTGCCACATTAGCGTCAGCAACATGTAGGTTAGAGAAAAGCGTGACATCTCTGGTTGTCGCATCGTTAAACGTTGCCATTACGACAACGCGATGAAAATCACGTGCTGTCTCTAAGGTGTATTTGTCTGGGAAGATTTCGACCTTAGTTAACTGTGGCAATTTCTCACTCAGAGCAGCAATCGCTTTGATTTCTTCAGGCGATTTATGACGCAGAGCAACTCCTTTTGGCCAGACCGCTCCCTCTGCGACCCATTGTTTGAGCAAAGCAATTTCTTCAGACTTCAGCGGGCCTCCTTTGGGTGGCATCACGTCGTCATCATCAGCGGGCAGCACGACCCTCTGGATGATGCTGCTCTCCTCAGGTTTTCCAGGGACCAAAGCAGCCCCCCCTTCCCCGCCCTTCAGCATCGCTTCAGCGGTGTGCATGAGTAGATCCCCTTTGATTTTGGACGGGTTATGACACTCCAGGCACTTTGATTCCAAGACGGCCTGAACTTTAGTAAAATCGACACCTGCGATCAACGATGAGGTGGCGAAACACATGGAACTGGCCGCTGCGAGAGACACAAGGCGCCTTGCAGGCAATTGGCTAAGGGAATGGCTCATAAAATGAAACGGTAAATTTTCCGAGAAATCTACAATGAATGAAAACACGTTCTTCAGATTCGACGAAGGATCCAGGCATCAGGCTCACTTCGCACCTGCCGCTTCCTGGCGAAGTTGTTCAAGACGCGAGAGCGGCTTGGGGGGAGTCGTAGCCTTCGGGGCTTCTTTAGGTTTGTTGGCCGCAACCACTTGGGCAGCAGGAGATGTGACCGCCTTACGAGGCGCATCAATGCGAAGCGTGGAGCCAAGGGCAATACGGTGGGCCGTCGTTCCCCCTTCGACGGGGACATCGACTAAAACAAAAAGGTTTGCCTGCTTACCTACCGGAGATTTATCGGTGGTGACTACCTTGAACGATACTTCCTTGGTATCCTTGCTGATTTTGGCAGGCTCGATTTGAATCGTATCAGGAACGCCCACGATGCGAGCCGTTGCTTCTCCTTGGAATGGCTTGCTTAATTCTAGTTTGGCGACCATGACTGTTTCTTTGCCTTGCTCGACGGCAGTCAAGGGAATCGCAGGTGCGGTAAGATAGGCTGTATCGGTTTTGATCTGACAAAACGGAGCCGCATTGTAAACCCGCCCATTGCCAGCGTCTGCTTCTCCCATCACGGTAAATTCATGAGCAGCTGCAGCAACGGCAGAGTTCGCATCAAGTTGAAACGAGCACTCGTTTTGACCTTCGGGAATGGTTTGTTCTCCCAGGCTGCTTATGCCAACAGGTTTCCATGGCATGAGGACACGAATTGGTGCCTTAAATCCTTCTTTGCGCTTCGCCACAACTTTCATCTGCATGATGCCGTTGGCCACAAGAGGCACAGTTGGCTTTACGATTTCGAGCGAATAAGGTGCCTCTTCCACCACCGCCACGGGAAGCTTGTCTTCAAACTCAGTGTAATAGACGACGTTACCAGCGCGAACGATGTCGAATTCTTGTCGCATCTTGCCAATAATCTTCTGGGCAGGATCGACAGGCTTTAGCACGATTGGCACTACAGCGGCGCCAATCGGCGCATCAGCGGCAGCCTCAAACATCAGAGGCATTCCCGGCTGATCTTTGGGGGCAAGTTGGGTGAGCAATTTGACACCTGTCGGCAAACCTGAAGCTTCAAATTTAAAATCTCCGTTGACGGCACTTCTCGTGAAGTTTTGCAACAAAACCATACGCCCTCCCTTCGGAATAGCCATAAACTGGCGGTACTGTGAATCATTCACCGAATAGTGCGGGGAGGCAAAAGTGAGCTGAGGCTGGCTTGCAACGAGCTCAAGGCGATAGACAAAATTAGGACCTCCCCGCTCCAAGTGATCGGTAACGCGAATGAAATAATCTCCATCTGCAGGGATATTCAGGGTCTGCTTGCTATCTAGACGGCGACGTCCACCACCATCGTCATTCCCGCCGAGGCCATTGCCTTTTTCGTTATAGACGTTGACCACCGAGTCTAGCGGCGATCCAAGACTTTGAGCATAAGCTTGCAACACCACTTGTTGGCCTTTTTTAAACGGAACCTTGAAGTAATCGACATCGCCTGGACGCTCAATAATACCATTCAAAGCGATCGGTTCGCCTATCGAAGAAGCGGTTGCTTTAGCCTGCTCATCGTTTGGCTCAGCTTCCAGGAGGTTGTCGAAATCGACGAGACGGAAGGGATTGCCAGAAGGAGCTGGCTCTTGAGTTTTGGAGAGCAGCATGAAACCCGGGTCCGTTTCATTGGGGAGCTTCACCTCTTCCTCAAAGGTGGAATCCTTTTCAATAAAGCGAACTTTGGTCGTGCTGGCTACTTTACCTCCCGCAGGATAAAGAACATCAGGACGGCGGAAGCTACCCACATGCAGACGATAATAATTGTTGCCACCGCCGCGATAGCTCGACTCTCGGATCATGACATAATAATCTCCATCGTATTCAGCGACGAAGGAGCAGTAGCCATCTTGGCGATGCAAAATGGTGTCATCAGAAAAGGCTTTTTCGAATCTATCCTTGTCAATGATTGCGATGTATGGATCGAAAGTGGTGTAGCCAAGGCGTAAGCCATCGGCTTCCACAGAGATACGCTGACCTTTCTTGGCGGTGATCTTGTAATAATCCACGTCCTCGCTGAGCACGACACCCTCAATGGTCTGATTGAAGGTGATAGGTTGCGCCGCCTCCATCTCACTATTTGGCTCTTTCTCATCCAGATTGGGGAAAGGGCCGACGAAAAACTGACGCACGTGGGAAATACCCGACTTTGTTCGAATGCGAAGCAGGTGATTCCCGAGCGGCACATCCGGAGCGACCGCAATGGTCAGCTGAACCTTGTTGTTTTCCACTTTTTCCACACTTTTCTGGGTAATCCCAGGGCTGAAAAACATCAGAGATTCGAAGTCTGCGAGCCGACTGCCCGTGACCGTGAGCTTCCACTCGGCACCACGAGGACCTCCATTGGGGATGGTGGCGGAAAATTCCGGGTAGGCAGCAGACGACAGGGTCGCAACGGCAAACAAGGAGGTGATTAGAAGACGGGGGGACATGACGGTGAGCATACGCCGTCTGACTCTGAAAAATTTCGCTTTTGTGAAAAAGTCCTCCTCAGAAGCAAAAGAAGGCCATCCTTTCCTCAAGGTTGCCGGCTCTGTCTGGCGAAAATCTGGCGCCCAATAGCGTTAACTCATGAACTTTAGGCCAAGAACACCGCAAATAATCAGGACCACGCAGGCCAATCGCCCCACCTCGCGAGGTTCTCCGAGGAAAAACATACCGACCATGGCGGTACCAGCTGCGCCAATGCCTGTCCAAACGGCATAACCTGTGCCGACCGGAATCGTTTTCAGAGCCTGGGCGAGCAAAGAAAAGCTAGCCATCATGGCGATCACCGTGGCTAGCGTGACACCCATTTTGCTAAAGCCTTCGGAAAGCTTGAGCCCAATTGCCCAGAAGATCTCCAGGAATCCTGCTAAAATCAGATAGATCCAGGCCATGGGATTGCTCCCCCTAGGGTTCACGCTGTTGGGGCGCACTTGGCGAGCTCAGAGAAAGAGATTTTCTAACCTCATGAGCATAGGTGTCCGGCGAAGCGTGCTGGGAATGTTCGCGAGCTCCCTCGAACCAGGTATGCGTACTAGGCGTATGAGAGCGAGCAACGGCCAGCAGGGTCTCCATGCTGATGGGGACAGGATGTCCACTGTGGATCGCTGCGGAGAGGGTCATTTCGGCAGCTCGATCAAAGACAAACTTCAAATCTGCTCCTGAAAACCCTGGTGTAGCCTCCACAAGAGCCTGGGGATCAAGGTTCGAAATTGGCTTATCCTTCGCCAGCAAACCGATGATCTGCTCGCGGGCGCCGTTGTCAGGCGGAGGCACAAAAACTGCCTGATCAAAGCGCCCAGGGCGTCGAAAGGCTGGATCAAGCGCCCAAGGCTGATTGGTGGCTCCGATAACCAAGACACGCTGATTTTCACCCCTCACGCCGTCCATTTCATGCAAAAACTGGTTCACGAGATTGCGCAGTTGGCTTTCCCTGATGTGGCGCCTATCCTGAGCTAGGGAATCGAGATCGTCAAAAACCAGAACGCATGGAGCGTTGGCGCGTGCTGTCTCAAAGATCTGATGCAAGTTCCGCTCGGTGCTGCCGAAATAGGGATCAAAAATCTCGTGCAAACCAACGGAAAGATAGTTGCAGGCGACTTCCCCAGCCACAGCTCTAAGCATGAGAGTTTTACCACAGCCCGGCGGCCCATAGAGCAAAATCCCTCCGCCAGTACGCCGACCATAGGCTTTGTATAGATCGGGATACTGTAGTGGATAAACGATCTTCAGCCTGATTTCCTCCTTCAGTTCATCCATGCCCCCCACATCGGCAAAAGTCACACCATGTCGTGCTGGATCGCCTGGGGAGTAAAAGGTTTCGGGGCGCCAATCGAAGGGAGGCTCTTCCATCGGGTCTTCCGCAAACTCCTGAGCGCTGTCCCCCTCATCATAAGACTCGGGTAAAGCTGATTCTGGCGTAGGCGCGGGTGAGGTTCGTCTCGCATCTCGCGCTGTGAAGCCAAGTTCCCTTTCGAGAACGGGGTCGCTAAGTGTGCTATCGATCTGAGCAGCACGCTCGAAGTGCTCAAGAGCCTTGGCTCGATCCTTCTCAACCCAAAAAACACGACTCAGTAGCAGGTGGGCTTGAGCGTCATTCGGGTTAACCTGCAAAACGCGTTCTGCACGCACTGCAGCGCCTGAGGTTTCCCCCTGCATAAAGAAAACCCTAGCGACTCCCATCTGGGCATCCACGTGGCTGGGATCAATCTCTAGCACACGCTCAAAGCTATCTCTTGCGTCTTCCAAATGCAGTTTTTCCAAACAAGCATGACCATAAAGGAGCAATAAAGAAAGATTGTCCGGCGATTGTTCGAGCGCATCGCGGATGGCCTGGAGAGATGACATGCCTTGCATTTCAAGTAGAATGACAGGCACAGCAACACCGCACCCGTAGGCATGAGTTAATCGGGCTGGAGCCTCACTGCCACAGATTTCTTTGCCTCTGTCGGCAACTTGGTCGAATGATCTTTCCTGCTCGCATGTCGGACCCAGTGCTGAGTTTGTCTTGCCTCGCCATCTCCCAAAAACTGATTCGCACATGAAACGTCGCCTCCTTCTGAATGTCGTCTTGTCCGCTCACCTGACTTCTACGCTACATGCTGAAGATGCTCCAGAGCCAACTCCGGAACAAGTCCTCGTTCTCGTCCGCCAAAGCTACGCTTTACAGAACTACCGCATGGCAGGCGTGCTGCGCGACGACAGTAGCAATCAAATCGAACCGCTAGAGCTGACGCTTTCCGGCGATATCATGCGCTTCCAGTTTAAAAATCAGCCGCCTGAGACCGTCCAGCTCGACTTGACCACCACGCCCGCCACCCTTTGGCAAGTCAAGGCGAGCGGCAGTTCTCCTGTGCCCATGGCAAATGCAGCAAACTCGGTGCGTGGAATGGATTTCAACTACGAAGACCTTTCGCTACGCTTCACTTACTGGAAAAACGTCAAGATGATGGATGCCAATGCACGGCTGACCGCCGCACGCATCAAGTGTTGGCTCGTCCGTGTCACAGCACCGGACACCAAAGGACCTTACTACACCGTCGATTTGTGGGTGGAAAAAGAAAGCGGTGGAGTCGCCAAAATGGAAGCTTACAACACCGTGAGCCAAATGGTGAAACGCTTTCAAGTCACCAAGATCCAGAAAATCGATGGAACCACGGTGTTGAAGGAAATGCGGATTGAATCATTCGACCCCTTGAATGGAGAGCCAAAGGGAAGAACTTATCTAACCTTAGATATGCCTCAAAAGCAATAATCTGCCCAGCACTGGCCTTGCCGACACGCCACTTGCATGTCATGACGCGGGTGCTTTGAAACTGCATCTTCCCCATCATCCCACCCAGCTCTATCTAATTCGTCATGGAGAAGTCGAGGAGCGCTATCACCGGGTCTTTGGCGGATGCCGTATTGACATGGGGCTTTCCCCTTTGGGGCATCAGCAGGCAAAAGCCGTTTCTGACTGGCTTAAAGATACGCCAGTGGATGCCATTTACGCTAGCCCGCTGAAGCGTGTGCAAGAGACCTTAGCCCCACTGGCTGAACGCACAGGGCTCAAGCCCATCAACATTCCTGCCCTACGTGAGGTCGATTTCGGCGACTGGACCGGCTACCGCTGGGAAGGCGTGCAGGAGCATTTCGGTGTCAGCGCCTTTGATTGGCTCGAAGTGATTGAATCCAAAGGCATCCCCAATGGTGAATCGGCGATCGAGCTAGAACACCGCGTGCAGCCTGCCCTCCTCAAAATCCTACACGACAATCCCCACCGACGTATCGCCGTTTTCTGCCATGGCGGTATCATCCGGGTGATCCTTGCCCTCATGCTCCAGCAGCCCCTACGGCACATGGCTCACTTTAACATTGATTATGGAAGCATCAGCGTTGTCGAGATTCAGCCAGAAAAAAAACACGCCTTCGAGATCGAGCTGCTGAACTTCTGCACACCGATAAGCTGAGCATCACAGGGCTCTCCCTAAGAAACGCTTCTCCTCAGGCAACAAAAGCTCTGAGGAGATTTTTTCTGCGTATTGAAAAGCATCGGCAGTATGTCCACCATGGGCAAGCAAACCAGCAAAAACCGAACGCTGCCAGGCTGATAACGAACTGACCTCACGAACCGCGCTAAGGTGCTTCGCCATCACTTCGTCCTGCCCCATCCGATAAGCTGCCAAAGCAAGACACAAGCGAATATCATCGGATTCATCCAATGCCGAGGCAGGCAGCGATTGAATTTCACCCCAAGCTAACTCCAAATCCTGACCACAAAGCAGACGGAGGTAGAGATACTGGACTGAAAACCTGCGATCCTTCGGACGCTCTTGTTGCAATGCTGCCGACGTGCGGAGGAGCTCAGCGGCATTGCCTGCATGTCGTGCGACCTCCATCACCTTTTCCAGCATCGACACACGCTCACCAGGCTGATGATCGGCCAGACCTCGATAAAACGAAATAGCGAGATCCCACAACCCTGCATGATCCGCCAAAGCGGCACCTGCCTTTCCCAGCGCTGCCTGTCTTCCACGACCAGAGGCCTCCCAAGCGGCCAACAGATGCTGACGCGCACGTGTGGGTTCTTTGTCAATCTGCAAGGTCGCCTGAGCACGCCAAAAAGAAACGTATCCAGCTGAGACAGGCATACCGACTGGGCGTGCCAGTAAATCCTCAATATCTTGCCAGCGCTTGAGAGCCGCAAGAGCCTGCAAATAAGGATCAATTAGGTCGGTAGAGTGAATGAAAAACTCACGAGGATGCAGAGCCAGCACTCGCTCAGCCATGCCTTGCTGCAAGAGCCAGAGCAAGCAGGGGCGCAACTGATCCGCAGGTAAATTGGCCATGCGTTGCGACTCCTGATCCAGGATTTCCTGCCGACGGTCGGGCTGCGCACGCAACAGCGCAGTCAACACTTCCAGACGTAAACTTTCAGGCAGTTCAGGGTGCCTTTCAATGCGATGAAAAAGACGATCAGCTTCGAGAGGCAGCAAGTCCTGGTCCTTGGCTAGTTGCTCCAAGGCTTTGCGCGCTTGCACATCTCTACCATCAGCCAAACTCCATAGCTCAGACTTTGCTCTAGACCTAACCTCTTCGAAGGGTTCTTTCAGATCCATGATGGCCAACCGCAATCGAGCATCCCTGTCACCTACCCTCAACCCGAGAGATCTTCGCAGCGTCTGATCTGACAGGCTGCGCTCTCCCCGCTGACTCTGAAGGGAAGAAAGCACCTCCAAAGCTTCAGGGCCCTCGCGCAGAGTCGCAGGCAATCGAGCTAGTGTGTTTTCAGCTTCGAGAACAGATTGCGTCTCGGCATACAATCGAGCCATGGTCAGCAAGTCAGACTCTGACGCTGCGCCTGTTCCATCCAGCAGGCGTAGGTAATGCAAAGTCGAATGTGCGGGTCCCTTCGTTTTGATCAAAAAATCGGCTGTCACTCGCAGCAAAGCTGGATGGTCAGGTCGCCAAAAAGCCGCTTTGGCCAGTGCCGTGCGTGCCTCATTCCAAGTCTCTGCTTGGATGAAGTTAGCTGCATGCTCGGCATGATACGCCGCCATCAAATCACGAGCTCCCCCCTTGGCTGGCTTCCATAAAAACAAACCCACTCCGCCCAAAACAAAACACGCTAAAAGGCTGATCGTCAGCCAAGGCTTGCCAGGCTCGCCAGGAAGTGGTGCAGAAGCGGGGGAATTGCTCATGGCCTAGAATGTCACGGCACCTGAAGCTGCAAAATCACACGAAAACCAATGTCGGCCCCCGCTTTATCTGCCGCATAGTGACGCCTCGCAGAAGTAAGCAACTTTTCACGGTCAGCCGTCAACCACGAGCCTCCGCGCACGACACGATCCGTGTCTAGTCCTGGCCAAAAATCCTCACACCACTCGGCTGCATTGCCTCCCAACCCCTGAATGCCAAGCCGATTGGGAGGCTCAGCATTTACAGGTGCCGTGTAGGAAAAGCTGTCTGAGTAACCTGAGATCTTCGCCGCATCCAAATTCGTGCTGAGCATCGGTGGCGGAAAGCTGCCTTCGGGCGACCATGGGAAGTGCCGTTGATCACCTTTGTCTTTCACAGCTGGATCTGTTCCCTTTTCATCAACTAAGCCTGCCATAGCACTCCACTCTACGTCTGTAGGCAGACGATACATTGCCTGCTCAGGAATCAACTTCAGGGAGCGATCTCGCGCTGACAACCAACGGCAAAATGCCTGTGCATCCTGCCAACTCACCCCGACGGCAGGATGCGTAGCTGTATTCAAAAAACCGGGCTTGTCCGTCCATTCACGACCAGCACCTTTAAGCCAAATTTCGTAATCCTGCACGCGCACCTCCATAGCACCAGCCAGTTTATGATCCCCCAGCGGCACGAACTCCATACCCAGACTGTTTTTGTAAACATTACCTGCCGTCGCAGGCTTCAACGCTGCAGCATCAGGTAAAGCCCTGGACGCATCCGTTGACATCAACTTTTTGCGCATCTCCTCCACCTCACTCCGATTCACGGGGCCACCCATCACCTCGTTACGACGCTGGTCACGCAGTCTTTTTTTCTCCTGCTCCATCGTCACCAACATCACCGCCGTTCGCTGACGATCTTCAAACACACAACGGAACCCGACGGTCGGCATACGCAACTGGCCAGGCACTTTGTAAAGATAGGATGAGCGTAGGCAATCCGATCGAAAGTACGCCCAAGAGCCACCTCGCAGCACCCCATCTTGCTCGGCACGCACTTCCCCTTTCCAGGTCCATTCCCAGACATTACCGGCCAGATCATAAAGGCCTTCTGCACTGGCTTTGAACTGGCCAACCGGTGCAGTGAAGATCTGCCCATCAGAATAATTTGGAATCTCTCCCTCTGCAAAATTACCTACCCCCTTCGGCGGCGGCCACTCCTGACCCCAGGGAAATGCCCGATCATCCCGAACCTGTTCATCCATATCCAGGTCCGTCTTGCGTGTGCGCAGCAGCCCCACCGCCGTGTCCCATTCCTCCGAGGTCGGTAGACGGTAGCTCTGCGATTCTTGCAACTTGCCCTGCTGACGCTCCTTGTCCGTGAGCCACGCGCAAAAAGCCTGCGCATCTTGCAAGGTGACCATCACCACCGGATGATCCGGGCTCTGAGCAAAGTGTGGCTTGTGATCCCAAGCGTACTTGGAATCTGCCAAAAAAAACTGCCACTGAGCCACCGTTGTCTCATGCTGAGCAAAAAGCACAGGCGTGAATGGAATCGTCACAAACACTTCTCCCATCACTTCACTGCGATGCTGCTTTATTGCCTGAGCCTCTTGCCCATAGGCATCAGAGACCACAAAAACCAACGGGAGAAACAGCAGACAAAAAAAGCGCATGGGCGAGTAATGCTCCCATAGAATCGACCAAAACCGATCAGGTCAAGACAGCAAATCATGCGGTTTGACCAAACCCTGAGCGTCAAATTCGCCACACACGAAGGTGGCAGAGTTTGGCGAAAGAAAAGACTTGGGATGTTTTGTGAAACCTGATAAGTCCCTCATTTTCTTGACTCCATTGCCCCGATTTCTGATGCCCCCCCGAGCAAACTCTGCCTCTTCTCATTTGCAGACAACGGCCATCCTTTTTGCCGTCATCGTTATGATGTACGTGCCGTTCAGGAGTTTAGCAGAAGAACCTGATACGGTAAATTTGGCGCAACGCGAAATCCAACGCCGTAGCAGCCAATTAAATCAACTGGCTTCCCAACTGTCTAAAGCCGAAGAACTTCTCACCAAGGAAAAGACAGCGGAAGCCCTGACGATCTACGAAAAGACTTATGCCGAAATTCCTGCAATTCCCCTTTCGCATGACCTAAAACAGGCAGCCCTTGAAGGTTGGCTGGCTGCGACACTGCGGCGTTCCCAGGAATTGATGAACCAAGGAAATGCCGCAGAAGCGACTCGTTTGCTGGATCAAATCGAGCCCAATCTTTCCGCAGATGAAAAAGCCAAGCTGAAAGCCTTACGAGGTCGTATGAGCGACGCTGATCGTTATCCACCAGCACTAACGCCCCAACATCTCGAACGTGTCGAAAAGGTCGAAAAGCTGCTCATCCAGGCCGCATCGCAGCACGAAACTGGCATGTTTGATAAAGCGGTGGAGACTTATGAGGATGTTCTCCGCATCGATCCCACCAACACAGCCGCTCGACGAGGTCTGGAAAAGGTAGAGCGCGAACGAGCACGCTACTTCCGAAGTGCATTTGACCACCAGCGCTCTCGAATGCTGTCCGAAGTCGGACAGCTGTGGGAAAACAAGCCTTTGTCTGGATCAGATCTGACAGCAAAACTCGCTGCCGAAATGCCAGCTGATGCCGCAACTGCCGAACGGAAAAGCGGTAAAGAAAGCAACGCCAAAAAACTAAACCAGCTCCGCATTGCAAAAATTGACTTCACGGAAGCAACCTTGGAAGAGGTGATTGAGTACCTGCGCGTGCGATCACGAGATATTGACCCCGAAGGGCGCGGTGTTGATTTCGTGCTCAATCTTGGCAGTGAAACTGCCAAGAAGTCCATTTCACTGAGCTTAGTTGACGTGCCCCTCGAAGAAGTCCTGCGCTATGCAGCCGATGCTGCCGGTGTCAGCTATCGCGTAGAAGAGTTTGCCGTGCGATTGGTGCCTATCACGGACACCAACGAAACCTTGATTTCCAAGACCTATCGAGTGCCACCTGACTTCATTAGCGGAGCACCGGTAGATCCAGCAGCAGCAGCACCGGCCGATCCTTTTGCACAACAGGCAGGAGGAGCTGTGGCGGCGGGTGCCGCTGTTCTTCGCCGACTGGGCGCGAAAGAATTCCTACAAAGCCGTGGCGTAGTCTTTCCGGAAGGCACGGGAGCAAATTACAATCCGGTGACGAACATGCTGATCGTTCGCAATACAGCCAAGAACCTCGAATTGGTAGATGGTCTCGTTGATCAAGCGCTAAACACCTCACCTAAAATGGCAGTGATTGAGGTAAAGATATTGGAAGTAAGCAGCAAGAAGCTGGATGAAATGGGCTTCGATTGGCTACTCGGAGGTTTCCGACACGGCGGTTTAGCGCTGGGTGGTGGCACCGTCGGTAATCAACAGGGTGCGAATTTCGCAGACACGGAGTTCCCAGCCAACTCGCTTTTGAATCGCAATCAAATGGGACCGGTCACTTCGGGACTGCGATCGTCTCCTGACCTCATTGACAATCGCACTATTGACGACGTTTTGTTTGGGGCGGTCAACACCTCGACAGGTCGTTCACCAGGAGTCTTTTCTCTAGCGGGTGTCTTGACGGATCCACAGTTCCAGGTCGTCTGGCGTGGCATGGCACAAAAGACAGGCGTAGACCTCATGTCTCGTCCTTCGGTCATCACGAAAAGTGGTCAACAAGCCACGGTAGAAGTCGTTCGTGAATTCATCTACCCGACTGAATTTGATCCGCCTCAGATTCCGACCAACGTGGGTGGTGGTGGCGGTGGTGGAGGCGGAACTACGATTGTCTCGATCCCTGTGACACCAACCACGCCTACAGCGTTTGAAACACGCAATGTCGGAGTTAGATTGAACGTGGAGCCAGTTATTTCAGACGACGGAAGATCTGTCGATCTGACCCTAACCCCCGAATACACCGAATTTGATGGTTTCGTCAATTACGGCAGTCCAATTTACAGTGTGTCTCCGAACGTGCCCATTTTAGACATCTTTGGTAACCTTCTGGGCACCATTCCTTCCAGCCGCCTTGAGCTTACACCCAACATCATTAGCCAGCCCATTTTCTCCACCAAGAAGATCACCACTTCCGTTAAAGTCTATGATGGAGCGACCGTTGTACTCGGTGGACTGGTTTCCGACCAAAGCATCATGATGGATGACAAAGTGCCGGTCATTGGCTCCGTTCCCTATGTAGGCAAGCTTTTCCAAAGCAAAGTCGAACAGAAGCGCACCAAAAACTTGGTCATGTTTGTATCCGTCAAGGTTGTCGACCCCTCTGGTAGTCGGGTGAATCGCCCTTGATGACAAGATGCGCTGGGCAACGGCGTTTGCCGAATCATGACGCGCTGGCTGATCAGTCTTTTTTGTTTCTCGTCTCTGCTGTCGAGCACTTCGATGGCAGCGGAAATACCAAACATTCTATTCATTTTGAGTGATGACCAGTCTTACAAGACGGTTTCCTGCTACCCTGAGGCACTGCCGGGCCCGAGACCAGGCAAACCCGATTACCTGAAAAGGACTCAGTCCTGGATACAGGAAGCGATGGCCAAATCGTAGCTAAAAAAAGTGGCGAATCCTTCGGCGATGAATCAGGTCAACAGCACAAAACGTATCGGGACTGCGTTCGCCAACTGTTGGATTGTGTAGAAGCCTTGGATGATGGCGTAAGTCGTGTTTTGGCTACTTTGAAAAGCAGTGGGCAGCTCGAAAACACACTGGTGGTTTTCAGCTCTGACCAAGGCTTTGCTACCGGAGAGCATGGATTTCGGACAAAACTCGCTCCTTATGATGCATACTATCGAAGTCCTCTGATCATTTCTTGGCCTACTAAGATCGCTCAAGGCAAGGTCTGCTCTCATCCCGTGAATGCGACAGATTTGGTCGCGACTTTCAGTACGATTGCTGATGTTCCGATTCCTTGGAAAATTCATGGCAGGGATTTGACCCCATTGCTTGATGATCCCGAAAATGCGCCATGGCAAAATCCCTGTTTTTTGAAGCTACGGGAGATCATTTTGGCAAGGATGTAACTCGAGTCATGCAGCAGAACCCGCACAAGGCAGAGCACCACCATGTGCCTTGGTATGCAGTTTTGAACGACGGACGCTACAAATACATACGTTATCTAAAACCTGACGTGCCCGAAGAGCTCTATGATCTAATTTCAGATCCAGAAAAGCTGACCAACTTAGCTGAATCAAAGCATGAACAACCCGCGTTGATACGAATGCGTCAGATGACAGTCAACGAATTGATCCGCACTGAGGCCAACTATATCGATCTTTTGCCTAGCCTCCAAAAAGAGCAATGATGGTGCATAGCCACTTTAAACCTATGCATTCATCCACTCCTGTCGTTTGTGCTTTGATCATCAAAGAGGGGCGCGTGCTTGTCGCCAGACGACCGTTAGGAAAACGACTGGCTGGATACTGGGAATTCCCCGGTGGCAAAATCGAACTGGGAGAGACCGCGGAAGATGCTCTGAGACGAGAAATCCGCGAAGAATTGGGGTGTTATATCGAAAAGCTTTACCCAGGACCTGTCGTCCCCTACCGGTATGAATGGGGGGAGATTATACTCCATCCTTTTCTCTGCACTTTGTCACCAAGCAGCCCCGAACCAATCGCTCACGAACATACAGACATGGCCTGGACACTTCCTGAGGAGCTTTCATCTGTGGATCTTGCTCCAGCAGATTTGCCACTGCTACCATGGGTGCTAAATGTTACATCAACCCCAGTTCAGCTTTTTTCATAAGACCTAAAATGGTTAGGCAATAACTTTTGAATAAGGAGAGCCAGAGGGATTAGACGGGATTGATCTAATCCATTTTTAAGGCAAAAAGACATAAACACTTCCAGCATAAGCTTGTCATGAAACGTCATTGCAAGACCTGGATGTTGAAATCCCTTTCACTCAGGCTCTCATGAGATGGCAATGAACCTGGGCACAAAAAATCGCGCTCTTCCCACCGGTCAACATGATGACGCTTGCGACCTAGTTGCAGCTAACCACAAGCTTGTTCGTTTCTAAGAGATCCCATTTTAGACGCCTCACTATGTAAGCTCTCATTGATTGGAAAACATTGTGTTCCAATAATAATCTCGTAGATTCGGTCCTTCCAAGAGTTGCATTTGATCAGGGCGGAGAACGGATGCGTAAAGCAACACCTCTGAAATCCATCCGGAAAAGAAGTGCTTGGATGAAGATTGGGAGTTTTCTTTGCTCTGTGATTTGCCTAGCGCAAAACGAGTAAGTGGCTTTTCGGGTGGATCAATCGATGCACCTTTCGCAGAGTAAATTTTACCAGATGCATCTCGAATGCGTAGTCCTGCAGTTTTTGTCGCTCGATCCCAAGTCACAAAAACACAAATGGGTTTGTAAGGATCAATATCTTGGCTGCTGATGGTTACAGAGGCAGAACCTTTGATGAAAGTAGCCAAGACATTCTTGCTATCATTGATGTCGAGAGTGACCGAGCAACCGTCTTCCGAGGAAAGGTTAAAAATCCTCATGGGTAGTGACTTCTCTACTGATTGGAGGACGAGGCAAAGAGTCAGTCCTGAAGGACCTTTGGTTGGGGCTTTGCCAAAGGGGAAAAACTCAGATTGCACACCTGGATCTGATAAAACAAAGGATGGATGCACCGCACCTCGAGCCCGAAAATCGATCGCTGATCTTTTCGACTTCAAGTAATGACCTGACCATGATGTATGCTTGGGAGAATTGGCCTCTCCGGCAATAGATGATACCATGGTGTTAGCTCCCGCTTTCTCAGCAAGATCATGCCAAGCTTCTGCTGCCTCGCCTTCCTTTGCCAAGTTAGGATGGCCATTTGAATTCTTGGAAGACTTTGCCGCACTCAGCTTCGCCACTAGGTAGAGGACTAAATCATCGTCTTGAGGGGGAAATTGACGATCCTCTGGAAGCTGGAAATGCACCTTTTCAAGAAGAGGCATTGCGGCTCGAACAACCGGTTTTGAAGCGTCTTGAGGCGAACTGACCTTAGGATGGAAATTTATTCCTTGGAAAATAAGGAAAAGAACAATCGCGATCAGCCCCCCCAACGCCCAGAAGCCATAATTACGAAAAAAGTTTGATTGACCACTAAAGATACGAGCTTGCTCAGAGGCAGAAGGCACTGTACGCGAAGCTCTAGATTTAGCTTCTGATGACAGATTTTTTCCGGGAGATTGCAAACGTGATGCCGATGAGGCGGTGCCAAGGCTAGGCTTAACCGGAGAAGGTAGCTTTTGAGTTATCTGCGTAGGCGGTTGATCCGTGGGTAGGGTAGAAGCTTGACCTGTAATCGCAACTGGCTGAATCGAACACACTTGGCCCGTTGGATAAGTGTGCACCAAGACCTGACCTGTTTGTGCCTGATAGTAGTTCCCCACAGGCACAGCACTTGTGATAGCAGGATTTGGATAGGACTGCGTCGAGTATGGCATCGGCGCATAAGCTCCTGGCATCCAAGGCATCACCGCAGGAATTGCGGCAATTTTTTCCCAAGCACGCAGCTCATGAATGGCCTGCTGTGCGTTGGCAGGACGGTCATCAGGCTTACGCGCCATGAGACGCAAAACCCAAGCCCCCAACCAAGGCGGCACGTGGGGTGCAACCACATGAAGCGGTATCAGATTATGATTGATGTGTTTATCAATGATTGCAGCGACATCGGGGCCATCAAAAGCTTTTTGACCCGAAAGGGCTTCGTAAAAGACACATCCTAGAGAATAAAGATCCGTTCTCTCATCAACAGGCTCACGAGTGAGTTGCTCGGGTGCCATGTATAAAATGGAACCCATCACCGTTCCGCTCTGATCTTCCGTTTGCTTTTTTGCGCGAACCCCGGCCCGTGCTAAGCCAAAGTCGATGATCTTGGATTGCAAGCGACCTCCTGGAAGTCGCTCGACCTTGACGTTCTCGGGCTTGATGTCCCGATGAAGGATATGGCACTGATGAGCCGCCAACAAAGCCTCTAGGGTTTGTGAAGCAAGTTCCTTAAAATCATCATAATGGAGTGGACCACGCGCCACAACATCTGCTAGGTCTTCGCCCTCTAGTAACTCCATGACCAAGAACAGGCCATCAACGTCTGTCGCCACATCAAAAATGGTCACAATGTTGGGATTCCTTAATGAAGCCAAGGCATCTGCCTCTCTTCTGAGATCTCCAACAAGAGTATCATCCCCAAATTTGTCTTTTTCCGAAGTCAATCTCTTAATCGCGACCCAACGCCGAAGATCATGGTCGTAAGCTCGAAAAACGGCCCCCATACCACCGGAGCCGAGCTGTTCATAGATCTTGTATCTGTCGGCCATGCGCTGGGGCAATTTGGTGCTAATGAATCGCTTTACCTAGCAAAACCTGAATGGCTATGCTTTGGCAAGAACGATATAGTAGAATTTCAAAGCAGCTAGATTTTCATCCGCCTGAATAAGGTTGGGGTCTTTCTGACGCAGCTAAATCAACCTTCTGGCTTGGCTGAATTGCAGCCGCAAAAAGTGAACAGCTGACTCCATAGCGCTTTTTGGAGATTATAATCTCTAGACGGAACAAGCTGATGTTGACCTAGCAGCACATTATTTTAAAAATAATTAACAAATTATAAAATTTTATTTGTCCAAATTATTTGGAGTAATAAAATATAAGACCATGAAATGTCTTTTTGCCAAGAAGCGCTCCATAACTACCGGACTGTTGTGCTTGTGGGCTAGTTTTTGCACCATAAAAGCCCAATCTCATTTGCCGGGTGTCAATTCCAGTTCTGACGTTTCTGGTTTTATTCAATCTCCCCAACGCTCAAAATCTTCTCAATTTAACTTCGATAAATCAGCATATCACCCACCCAGTCTACAAAAGCCAATCCCCGTAGGCCATTCTAAAACCATCGAAGATAACAAAAATCCTAAATCTGGAACTTATCGAATTCCTACCGGAAAAAGTATCGTAGCCACACATCACAAAGGCGATGTTAGCGAACTTAAAGAAGCTAATCATCATCAAGATCTACGGCTAGGCAAAATCGAACGAGATGTGGGGCTATTATCAAACGAAAGTGGAGGTTTGCGTGCCCGTCCAGAATGCGATGATCACTACGTAGTAAAACCAGGAGACACTTTGTTTAGCATCGCCGCACGTCGTGGCACGAGTGTTGGAGAACTTCGATCTTTAAATCATCTGGTGACCGATCGTGCCGACATTGGCACAAACTTACTTCTTCCTAAAGTCACAGACAACAAGACATCCACGTTGATTCATAGCACCAACAACAATGGCGTTTCTGAGCAGCCAAGATCAAAGCTCATAAAGCAGGGTTACTCAACCAGCGAAAATTCTCTCGCTAAAGACACGCCCAACCGCAGTACGCCAAGCCACTCAGAGCGGCTTATCTCTATAAAATCCAAGCAGCTTTTGCTTCAGACGATTGCAGGATCATCACAGGCTCAGGGAGCGGGCCAAGACATTGATCATGGCAATGATATTACTCAATCCCCCCGAAAGATACACATAGTCAGGAAAGGTGAGAGCTTGAGCAAAATAGCCTCAACACATCGAGTCTCTGTCTCGTCGATCATGAAGGAAAATCTGATCGAGAATCCAAACAAAATCATGCTCGGTCAGCGCTTGCTCATACCAGAAAACGCCATCGCCAAAATGGTTTCGACAAAAGTCAAAGAGTCACACCAGGCACCTAGGCTAGGATCTTCTGATACTTTAAAGACGCCTGCAAACACAAAGGCCTTAGCGCCTCACAGACCAAGTTCACAAGTCAAACCTTCCGCCGTGACCAACCCTCCGCCTAGGCAGCTTTCTTCTAAAGCAATGCGTGGTATTGTCGCCTATCGCATGCAGCGTGGCGATTCACTGGAAGGCGTAGCTAGCTTTTTTAGCACGACGGTCGAGAATATTCGGGCACTGAACAAACATTTGCCATCAGGAAACCCACAAGAAGGAACTGAAGTTTATGTTCCCACGGTGGGCGCAGTTTCTTTAAACTGATCTTGCATTCACCAAGAGACAGCCTTGACGCCACGCTCTGACCTTGCCAGGAAGTGGGCTAATGACTTTTTCCCATACGCCATTTCGCAAAGCCATCGTTTTGGGCGCAGGCAGCTGGGGCACGTCGTTAGCTGCTACCCTTCATGAACGAGGTGTCCATGTTCAGTTTTGGGGGCGTGATGTCAGTCTGATGGAATCGATTCGCGAGCGACGTTCTAACAGCCGCTATTTGCCAGCCTTGCACCTCCATGAATCGATTGTGGTGACGCATGAATTATCCTCTCTCGAACCCGCTGAATTATTGCTGCTCGCCGTACCCTCAGGCGGATTACGCTCCACCGCCTCGTTGATTGCTCAGCATGGCTTGCACCGAGAGGCCAAGACAATCCTTTCTTGCACTAAAGGCATCGAACTCAGCACCGGCAAGAGAATGTCTGAGATCGTAGCGGAAGTACTTCCAGGCCCGTGCCCTGCTATAATGACAGGCCCCAATCATGCTGAAGAAGTTTCTCAGCGACTCGCGACCGCTGCAGTCATCGCTTGCGCAGATGCAGACCAAGCGCTCGCTCTACAAAGCAGTTTCAATCTGCCCTGGTTTCGCATCTACACGAGTGACGATGTCATTGGAGCCGAGTGGTCTGGAGCCATGAAAAACCCCTATGCCATTGCAGCCGGCATTGCACGAGGATTGCGTCTAGGCGACAATGCCATCGCAGCCTTGGTGACAAGAGCATTAGCCGAAATGGTACGGATGGTCATTAGCATGGGGGGACGTGCGGAGACTTGTCAGGGACTTGCTGGTGTTGGCGACCTTGTTGCGACGTGTTATTCTGAGCACAGTCGCAATCATAGGGTAGGCAGGCTACTAGGGGAAGGCATGTCCTTGAATGACATTATCGCTAGCAGCAGAATGGTGGCAGAAGGAGTACCTAACACGGCTAGCCTTCATCAATCGGCAAAATTTCATGGAGTTCGCACGCCTTTGCTGGATGAAATTTATGCAATTCTACACCAGGGTAAGCCAGTAAAACAGGCCATCCAATCTCTTCTTTCTCGAGATCCACGTCCTGAAGTTGATGGTCCAAACACCATATGAATGGCTCTGCTCATTTTTTGCGCAAGCCAGTCTTACCCCCATAAGAGTGCGCTGCCTGAGGGTCCATTCTCTTCAAATCTTCTTCGGTCGGCCCGCCCCCGAACTGTAACCAGTACTCTTCAGCAAATGGATTCAAGCGAGGACCGAGCGCAGCTTCATTAAGATCAGCCTGACCTGCGAGAGAACCCCACCAAGTATCCAATTGATTGAGCATTTGCTGCACCACGTCGGGATGCTGTAGCGCAATGTCATTTTTTTCGGAGGGGTCGGCTTTAAGATCGAAAAGCTGCCAACTCGGCTTGAACAGATCTACAGAAAGTTCATGGGGTGAACGAGGTGCCTCGCTGACCAGATGATACCGACTCGTTCGGACGCTTGAGTTCAATGCTTTGACGCTAAGATAGTTTTGTCCTTTCTTCCAACGACCATTATGGGTGAAAAGAGTTCGCTCTGGCCACACTGCATTAGGAGCCTCAAGCAATGGAACTAGGCTCCGACCTTCGACTTGTTTTTCTGTCTTTTCATCAAGCTTAGCACCTGCTAAATCACTCCAGGTTCGAAAGACATCTATATGAGCCGTCAACGCTCCACAATCAGCAGGTTTTAACGTTCCAGGCCAGCGCCAAAAAGACATCGCGCGAGTGCCCCCTAACCAAGGAGATCCTTTAGCACCTCGCATCTGTGCATTGTAAACTTTAACACCTGCGGTTCCCCCATTGTCATTCATGAAAACGACCAAAGTATCTTTGGCGATATTCCATTCTTCTAATCTTTCCAGAAGCATCCCCACATTGAGATCAATGTTGTGAATCATGCCGAAAAAATTCTCTGTATCCTCGGATAAACCACGACCTTCATAGATCTTTTTATCTTTAGGCTTAGCTAAATAAGGCGCATGAGGTGCATTGGTAGCCAAGTGACAATAAAAGGGTTTCTTTCCCTTCACCGACTCTATCCATAGAAGAGCTTGCTGAAAGAACACGTCTGTGCAGTACCCCGTGGTTTTAACAAATTGTTCATTATGTAGGATCGTGGGATCGAAATAACGATTGGCTGGCACATCTCCGCAACTACCGGGATAGCTTTGTCCAATGCCACCGCCTCCATGAATGAACTGCTCGTCAAATCCACGACGGATTGGCCGATACTCTTTTTCATCACCTAGGTGCCACTTGCCGAATATGCCAGTTACATAACCTGCTCCATGAAGCACCTCAGCGACGGTCACTGCCTTGAGATCCATGCGCTCTCGCTCAAGTATGGTATGCGTCACTCCACTGCGAAATTCATGGCGCCCCGTTTGCAGAGCACAACGTGTTGGAGAGCACGTTGGGCTGACCATGAAGTCCGTGAACCGAACACTTTCTGAATGCAGTCGGTCAAGGTTAGGCGTCTTTAGAATGGGATTTCCATGCGCCGATAAATCACCATAACCTTGATCATCCGTTAGGATAAAAATGATATTCGGACGTTTTCCGACGATCTCGGCTGATACAGTAGAAAACAGCAAAAAAGTAAGAAGAACAAAAAGAAAGTTAAACATAAAAAGGCTTGGCTACCTTAACGCAAACTTACTTTGTTCATATCATGTGATATTCAGCGATGTCTCTGACATAAAAAAGCAGGAATTCAGCCATCTGAATTCCTGCTTATTCTTTGACCTTCAATTACAGTTTTGTGTAACCAACGCTTTCACATGGCAAATCCCAAAGCTTCTTCAGCTCGGCATCGAGCTTGGTGATGCTAAAACTGACGCCTGCCATTTCTTGGCAAGTTACGATGTTGTCCACGATGGTTTGATGCACCTTGAGCCCTTTAGCCTCCAAAATAGGTTTTGCTGCACGAAGAAGGATCAGCAGTTCCATCATGTGCGTCGAACCAAGACTGTTCACGAAAAACACAATCTCATCCCCTGGGTTCAAAATCAGGTCATCGCCAAAGAGGATGTCCAACATCTTGGGAGCCAACTCATTTGCCGTGCACATCGGAATCAAGCCAACACCTTTTTCGCCGTGGATGCCCATGCCTAGACCAATGACATCATCCGAGAGATCGAATGTCGGTGCGCCCGTCGCAGGAATGGAACCAGGCTTTGTTGACACACCCACCGTGCGCGTCATATCGACCGCTTTTTGAGCGATGCGCGCTAGTTCGTCCAGAGTATCAACTTGAGTCGCGGCGGCCCCCGCTAGCTTCACCACTGGCACCAAACCAGCGACACCACGGCGGTTTTGTTTTTGATCCAAAGGCGCAGAGGCCACATCGTCATTGATGATTACCGTTTTGACGGCAATGCCTTCGTCGGCGGCTAATTCAGCACCAATATCAAAGTTCATCACATCTCCTGCATAATTGCCGTAGAGGTAGAGCACACCTTTTCCACGGTTCACCGCTTGTGTGGCTTCAAGAACAATGTCAGGCGGCGGAGCCGCAAAAATATCACCCACGGCAGCCCCATCGGCCATGCCCTTGCCAACCAAGCCATGATAAATCGGCTCATGCCCAGCTCCTCCGCCAACCAATAAGGCCGGAGCATCGGGACGAAGGTCATTCATCACAATCGAACGCTTACCCACACGCCTGGCTTTGCCGTCGTAGGCAAGCACCAATCCTTCGAAAAGTTCGTCCGCGCATTTCAAAGGGTCATTGAAGATCTTCTTGGCAGGGTTGTGGCTCATAGTTTGGCTATTTAGGGCTTGGGTTGGAAAAAACAGACGTAAGCCATAGCCAGAGCACTCTGGACTGTCAAAGCTTGAACGGGGTCCACCTGAGTTTGCTCGCCTCTTTCCCCCATCAAGAGCTGAAATCCGACACTACCGTCGTCGGCGAATCCATGGATTATAAGTTTTTTTCTGTTCAACCCTGGTGGAGGCGAGGGGAGTTGAACCCCTGTCCGAATGGCCATAAGCCGAAGCTTCTACATGCTTATCTGGTGTTTTAATCTCGAGGTGGGACTTCCATCAGCAGAATTCCTTTCCCCCAGCGTCCTGTTGAATCTCGCTTTCGACCCGGTCGCCCGGTCAACCAGCCAGTCTGGTAGTGGCATCGTTGAGGCTACCAGACATGACCTCAAGGATGTCGCGGGGCTTAGGCCGCGAGAGCGAGCTCGTTAGAGTTTGCTGTTGTTTGTTTGATCCGTTTTTTAACGAGGCCAACGAATCATCCTCGGCATGCCACTCCGACCGCAGACTACCCGTCGAAACCAGTACGCCCCCGATCAGTATTGACAGTTGTTCATTAGTCGAGATCCATCATTCGTCAACCTATCCCTTTTGAATCGGGCATATGGTCACTTGGCTAAGACTTGACGAAGAACCGCCTCCGCGACTCGCATGCCATCTGCCGCTGCAGAAATGATGCCCCCCGCATAACCGGCCCCTTCTCCGGCTGGGTAAAAGTTCGCAAGGCCTTCACAAACCAGACTCTCTGGATTTCGGGGAATGCGCACAGGAGATGAACTGCGGGTTTCGGCAGCAGTAAGCACGGCATCTTCGAGAAGATATCCCGGTAGCTTGTGCGCAATCTGTGGCAAAGCTTGCTTCAGGGTTTCGATCACGAACTCTGGCAAAATCTCGCGCAAATCGGACCAAACCACGCCCGGCTCATAGCTTGGCTTGACGCTTCCTTGCCCTCGGGAGGCGCGATTCGCCAACAAATCCCCCAAAAGCTGAGCAGGCGCATGGTAATTGCTGCCACCCGCGGCGAAGGCCGCACGCTCGATCTTCCTTTGGAACTCGATACCAGCCAGCGCGTGATGTTCGCCATAGTCCGAGGGCCGGACATCGACCATGAAGCCACTGTTTGCGTTGGCTTCCGCCCGGGCGTAACTGCTCATGCCATTGGTCACGACCATGCCAGGTTCAGAATTCGCTGCGACCACGAGCCCGCCGGGGCACATGCAAAAGCTGTAAGCAGCCCGCCCCGTCTTGCAGTGCGCGACGAACTTGTATGGCGCAGACCCGAGCCGCTCATGCCCGGCCCATTTTCCATACAACATCTGATCAATCAGCCGCTGAGGATGCTCGATCCGAACGCCCACGGAAAAAGGCTTGGCTTCAAAAGGAACTCCTCTGCGATGCAGCATTTCGAAGGTATCCCGGCTGCTGTGTCCTATGGCAAAAATGATCGGAGCCCCCTCAATCACTGAGCCATCCGCCAAGACGACTGCTCGTAAAGTTCCGTGCTCCACAATCACATCGGCCACTCGACTGCCAAAGCGAACCTCACCGCCAAGAGAGATGATTTCCTCACGCACATGGCGGACGACTTTGATCAATCGGTCTGTGCCGATGTGAGGTCGTGCTTTGACCAAGATGTCCTCAGGCGCACCTGCCGCTACCATTTCACGCAGCAGCCATGGGATGCGATGCTCACGATCACGGATCTGGGTGTAAAGCTTGCCATCGGAGAACGTCCCTGCGCCACCTTCGCCGAATTGGACATTCGATTCGGCATCAAAGGCCCAACCCCGCCGCCAGAAGCCGGTCACATCTCGAGCACGATCTCCCGCAGCCTTGCCCCGTTCGAGCAAAATGGGTTTTCGCCCAGCTCTGGCGAGCAAAAGACCGGCGAAGAGTCCGCAAGGCCCCGTACCAACAATCACGGGACGATCGGTCAGGCGGTGCTCAGGCGTGGCCTGGACCTCACGATAGGTTTCATCCGGTGCGGCAATCACCTGCGGATCTTTCCCGAACCTTTTCAACAAGGAGGCTTCGTTTTCGACCTCTGCCAGCAAGGTGTAGCTGAAGGCAACTCTTTGTCGGCGGGCATCAATCGCCCGCTGCTTGATGTGGAACTTTCTAAGTTGTGATGGCGTAATGCCAAGGCGCTCCCCGAGAGCCGTCTGGAGCATCGGCTCGGAATGATCCACGGGCAGTGAAAGCTGGGAAATTTGCAACATCGGCCTCGCTTAGATCCCCTCTCCTCCACGATTTTCAGGCGAGTAAGTGCCTCCATAGCACGCACGATAGAGCGAAAGCGCCGTGCACTGGCTCATGGTTTCAAAATGCTCGTCTTCGGCAAACACACGCAAATCCCGACGTATGGCGGTAGTGGCGATCAAAATGTCATTCAAGGGCACACGGATGCCTCGAACCTGGAGATGCCAAGCCAAGGCGATGGCTCTGTTCCCGTTGTTTACGTCGGCGGGAAAGTAGGGGATAATCGAGAAATACTGAGACATGCGCTTGAGATCCCCTCCCCTGGCACCTCCGAGCACCGGGCTTGTCGTCGCGGTTTCGTACTCTTCCAGCAGCGCTTCGAAAGCGACCCTGGTTGGTAAAGCGCCACCACGGCGAGCCGCTTCGATCCAAATAGAGGAATCAATGATTGCCATAAATTTATTGCTTAGGCGTCATGCTTTTCCAGCTCTTCATTCAGAACTGGATAATCGAAAGCGCCCCGACGCAGCAAATGACCAAACTCTTTGGCCTTTTGTTGTTTCACATACTCTGTGACCGCTCTGGCAATAGCAGGGCTCTTTTCGGTCTGTCCCATCATGCCAAGCAGGTCGTTGAGGATTTCATCTTCAACATCTACTGTGATACGCATAAAGCTCTCGATATCCACAATTTGATTTTTTTAAAGGCGACTTTTCATCAAAAGTAGTTTTTTCATCCAAACAAAAGCTTTCCAAAGAGGATGGCTGAGGTCATTCCACAAAAGTCACCGATTAGACCGGCCATTAAGGCATGTCGAAAGCGTCGTATGCCGACACTCCCGAAGTAAACGGTGAGAACATAAAATGTCGTCTCGGTCGAACCATACAGAATTGCTGCGGTAAACTTGACCGTCTCCGATAAATCGGGCCGGGTGATGATCTCGATCAGCAGCCCCTGAGAGCCCGAGCCACTGAGAGGACGCATCAAGGCCAAAGACAAGAGTTCCACCGGAAAGCCCAAAACGCCAAGCACGGGAGCCATGGCATATTCCAGCAGCGAAAAAGCCCCTGATTCTCGTAAAATGGCAAGGACCGCGAGCATGGCCACCAAGTAGGGCATGATGCGTGTTGCTACACCAAATCCCTCTTTAGCACCTTCCACGAACTCTTCATAAACTCGCACTTTTTTCGCCCAGGCAAAACCAACGGCTAAGATCAGCATCGCTGGAATCGTCAGTCCTGAAGCACCATCCATGACACGTCGCAAGACGGCCGTGGCAGAACTATCGGGCGGAGTTGCAGAGCGCTCGATCGCTTCCTTTTTCTGAGCTAAAACCGCTTCAGCTTGCAGCTTCCGCTGAGCCGAATGCTCGATGACTTGCGACAATCCCGTCGAATCAAGCAGTCTCGAACGCCAGGAAGAGGGACCCAATTCCAAGGCGGAAACCGCAAGAAAAGCAGTCACCAGAAGCGACAGAGCTAACTTCGCCCGGCGCCCCATGCCGACAGCTTGGGATGCATCCAGCTTGTCGGCTTCATCTGTTGGCTCATCTGGCTGGGGAGCAAAACGCGGCATTCGATTTAGAAAAAGCGCCGCTGTGGCAGCGCCGAAAGAAGCACAAGCTGTTGCCAAAATGGTCGGCAAAATGACTCGGTAACTGTTAGGAATACCGGCGGTGTTTAAAAAATTCATCGCAGATATCGGGATCAAGGTAAATGCAGCTGTGTTCAGCGCCAAAAACGTGATCATGGCGTTGCTGGCTGTTTGCCGGTGGGGATTGAGCTCTTGCAAGTGGCCCATTGCCTTCAATCCCATCGGCGTCGCGCTGTTGGACAACCCGAGCATATTCGCTGAAAGATTCATCACGATGGACGTCATTGCTGGATGCTGGGTCGGCACATCAGGAAACAGCCGCCGCAACAGTGGGGACAGCAACCTGACCAAGGCCTGCAAAACACCGGCTTTTTCCAGCAACCGAAGAACACCCAGCCAGAACATCATCATACCGGCCAAAGGAAGAGCGATACTAACGACTGCATTTTTCGCGCCCGCCATGGCAGCATCAATAACGCTTCCTTCCCCGGAGATTCTGCCCACTAGACCGGCGACGATCAACCCTACGAACAGCATGATGGCCCAAATATGATTCAGCATATGAGAAACGCATTGTATCCGCTCTCGGAATGAACGCGTAAAGAAAAGTGCTTGCTTGAAAATTAGACAACAGGCAACCCAAGATTAGACAAAGTTTAGCCCTCACCGATTTTTATTTTCCTTCCATGTCTTGCTCTATCCAGATGGCCAGCCAGCTTAGCGGTCTAAGCCCTCACGTGATACGCATCTGGGAAAGACGCTACAACGCGCTTAACCCTAGCCGGACTGACACGAATCGTAGGATGTATTGCAATGAAGCGATTGAGCGCCTAAAGTTACTGAGAGAGCTGACTGAAGGAGGTCATCGCATTGGCAATGTAGCTCGGCTTCCTACCGAAGAACTCAAAAAGCTGAGCGATCAACTGCTAGCCCAAGGTCATGCGCACACAAGCGCGTCAACCTACAGTGTTGATGCAAGTCCAGCCCTAGACAAACCCGAAGACTTCATACGTCTAGGGCTTGAGGCCAGCAAAGTCTATGACAGTGATCGACTACGCCGCTTGCTTCAGCGTGCCCGTCAACAGTTTGGCCAGAGAGGAATGTTGCACCACGTCATTTGTCCCTTGATTGAGTCCATAGGTAGAGAATGGCAGGCTGGCAATTTGAGACCAGCTCATGAACACGTAGCCACTTCTGTGGTGAGGGAGCTCTTGATGACGCCGGTTCCAGGAAGCCAGACAGCAGAGGGAGCACCCGAAATCATCATCACTACCCCTGCCGGTGAGATGCACGAGCTAGGTGCCATGCTAGCGGCCTCCTCGGCACGTGATCTTGGCTGGAAGATCACTTATCTCGGGCCAAATTTGCCCATTGAAGAGATCGCAGCCTGTGCCCGCGCACGCAAAGCACAAGCGGTCGCGTTAAGCGTAGTTTATCCTGAAAAATGCCCCATTACGGAGGACAAATTGCGTCGCTTGCGCCAGCTTCTACCCGAAGAAATTTACCTATTTGTGGGAGGGCGTGCTGCTCGTGGCTACCAGGAACAACTTCCTGATTTACCTATCCACTGGGCTCACAGCTTGGGCGATATGGACAGACTACTTGTTAGCCTAAATCGCTGAATCCAAATATTTTAAATTAAAAATAAGGTTCTGGGAATGGCTAGAATTTAACGTTTCCCAACTTGCGCAAGAAACTTTTCGAGGGACTCTCGCCGACCGGCCCCCCCATCCGTCATGATCATCAATTTAAGCGCACATCTGCGCACACCTTTGCAGCAAACACTTTACCGCCTTGCGGGTGGTGTGGCTGAACGAGTTCTAGGGCTGAATGATTTTGATCAGATTTACCGCCAATCGGCCGCCGCCTATCACACGCTACCGAATGAACAAAAAACCTGTGGTGCCTTTTTCACTGCGGTCATCGAAACGATTCAAGCCAACCTTAAGGCGCATGAGCTTCCTGGATTTGATTTCCCAAAATCAGGACCTCTTGTGATCGTCGCCAATCATCCCTTCGGGATTTTAGATCCATGCGCACTCGCCAGCTACATCGGCAAGCATCGACCTGACCTTAAGATCATGACAAACGCTCTACTCGGTAGCATGCCGGAAGTGCGTGACCACTCTGTCTTGGTTAATCCTTTTGGTGGGCCTCAAGCTGCTCGCGAAAATCTGCAAGGAATGAAAGCTGCGCTTGCTCACCTCAAATCAGGGGGAGCTTTACTGATTTTCCCAGCCGGAGAAGTGTCGGCCTACAAGCCAGGAAAAGGAATCGAAGAAGCGCCTTGGACAAAGCATGTCGGGTCTTTGGTTCGCCGCACCTCAGCGACCATCCTTCCCGTTTTCTTCCCAGGAGGGAATAGCCCACTATTTCATGCAGCAGGAGTCATTCATCCGCGACTAAGAACCGGCCTCTTGCTGCGCGAATTCGCCCAACAAACAGGAAGAACCGTCGAGATGAGAATCGGCAGTCAGATTTCATTCGCCAAAGTGCGTAAATTTGAAGATGACGAGAGTCTGACCAAGTACCTGAGAATTCATACGATGATCTTGGCCGAACGTCGGCTACCAGGTGCAGATGCTTCTGGCGAGAGTACAGCGCATTGGATTGATGATCCTGAAGGCTCACGTCTAGGGGAGCGTCAAGAGCGTATTCTCTCCGAAGTCGCCGCACTCCGTGCGCATGGAGCCTGCCTTGTCAGCCAAGGAGGACTTGGTGTGTATACGGCTCACTCTCATGAGATTCCAGAAGTGCTGCAAGAGATTGGCCGACTCCGCGAGATTACCTTTCGTCAAGTGGGGGAAGGAACTGGTCAGGAAATCGATCTCGATCGCTTTGACCGCTACTATGAGCATCTTTTTCTATGGGATGAAAAAGCGCAACGCATCGCAGGTGCCTACCGCTTAGGTCGCGCTGACATCATCCTGCGGGAATATGGGCCAAAGGGTCTTTACACAAACACACTCTTCAAATTCGAGAAGCCCTTTCTGGCTAACCTTCAGAGCGCCGTCGAGATGGGACGCAGTTTCATCACTAAAGATTATCAGAGGAATCTTTCCTCCCTTCCCTTGCTCTGGAAAGGCATCGCACACTGGATTAGCCGCCATCCTGGCTACACCAAACTGTTCGGCCCCGTTAGCATCAGCAAAGATTATGATAAGCTAAGTCGAAAATTCATGGTCGAGTTCCTTCAGGAAAACTGCTTACATGAAGATTTAGCGAGCTTTGTGAAACCAAGAAACCCCTTTCGCTATCTCCGAGGAAGGAAGTTGATGCGAGAATTCATCAGTGCTGAGCTCCAGGACGTAGACGACTGTTCTGCACTCATTTCGAGCCTTGAGACGGATGGCAAAGGCATCCCTATCCTCTTGAAGCATTACCTTCGACTGAATGGCACGATCCTTAGTTTCAATGTAGATAAAGAATTTTCTTCCGTGATTGATGGTCTGATTCTCGTCGATTTAACTGAAACGGATCCCAAGCTTTTGGCCAAATACATGGGTGAAGAAAAATGCAGCGATTACTTGGCCAAACATTCGGCCACCTAAGGCTCAACCTTCGGGGATTCCATTTGCCAGCATCGCTCAGACTTCGCTAAAAAGCGTCGTGATATTTTCTCTCGCTCTGCGTTTCACCCTAGTGCTGAGTTTCAGCCTACTTAGTGCTTGCCGACAGCCCTCGCCTGCCTCCACCACAGAAAAACCGAAAGTGCGCCTTTCGGGGAGTGTCTGGATCGTGGACAGAGAGGGGCAAGCCGGCCAGCTTTACCTTTGCGGCACGATTCATGTGCTACGCCAGACCGATTACCCACTCGCAGACGGCTACGACCATGCCTATCAAAACGCCCAGCGGCTGCTTTTTGAACTCCCCCCCGGAGCCTCGGAATCACCCGAATTCAGTCGTCGGTTGATGGAGTTGGGGCGCTACTCAGGTACAACCACCCTTCAGGACGAAGTCGGCCCACAAGTGTGGGCACAAATTGAGACATGGGGGCAAACCCGAAACAAAAGCACCGCAAGCTTTCAGGCCCTGAGACCTTGGCTGGCCTCGCTGATCATCACCAGTGAAGAATTTCAGCTCCTAGGCGCCAGCAACGCCATGGGCGTGGATCAGCATTATGAACAACGTGCAGCCAAGGATGGCAAGCCCGGGCAAGGTCTCGAAACCGTCGAACTTCAACTCCAGCTATTTTCCAAGCTCGATCGGAATCATCAAATCCTAATGTTAGAGCAAACGCTAGAGGAAGCGCGCACCATGGCAGAAGAGTACGATCACCTTGTTACCGCCTGGAAAAAGGGCGACCTAGAGGTGTTGCACAATCTCATCAATCGAGAAGCCGAAAAGCATCCCGAGCTAATGGATATTTTCATCAACAAGCGTAACCGCGCCTGGATACCGCCCTTGATGGACTTTCTGAAAAATGGAGAAAGGGTGATGGTTCTTGTCGGCGCAGGGCACTTGGGTGGCCCAGAAGGGCTGGTCGCCCTACTGAAAAAACAAGGCTGTCGTGTACGCCACATTGAAGAAGAGCTCCTCCTCACCTCGCCAAACTCGGCGGGAACAAAACGCTAGAGTTGCACGAGCGCCCAGCCGGCGTAGAGGCGGTTGTCTATGAGTCACCCCATCGTCGGAATCATCATGGGCTCCAGTTCAGACTGGCCCACCATGCAAAACGCAGCCCAAGTGCTCGAAGAATTCGGGGTGCCTTATGAGAAAAAAGTCGTCAGTGCGCATCGCACCCCCCAGCTGTTGTATGAGTATGCTACCACGGCCCAATCAAGAGGTCTGCGCATCATTATCGCTGGCGCAGGCGGTGCCGCCCACCTCCCTGGAATGACAGCAAGCATGACGACTCTCCCTGTTCTGGGCGTACCGGTCCAAAGCCGAGCCCTGAGCGGCGTCGATAGCCTCTATTCGATCGTGCAGATGCCTGGTGGCATCCCTGTCGCGACCTTTGCCATCGGCAATGCAGGTGCACTCAATGCAGGACTTTTTGCGATTTCGATGCTGGCTAGCGAACAACCCGAATTGGCCAACCAACTACAGGCTTTCCGCGAAAAACAGACGAGCAAAGTCTTAGAGAGCCAAAAGGACCTCGAAAAAAACCAGCCCTGATCAAAAAGTGAAAGCTTGGCAAATCACAGGTACCGAGGGACTTGCCTCTCTCAGGCTACAGGAGACACCCACACCTGTTCCTGGAAAAGATGAAGTGCTAGTCAGGATCAAGGCCTGCAGCCTGAACTACCGGGACTACATGAATGTCAAAGGCATCCGTGGCATCACTGGCCCGATTCCACGAGTTCCCTGCTCTGACGGGGCTGGAGTGATCGAGGCCATAGGGGCCGCGGTCACAAACTGGCGGGTTGGACAGCGCGTCGTCATTCCCTTTATGCCGACTTGGTTAGAAGGCGGATTTAGCCAAGCCCACGCAGCTGCGGCATTAGGCGGTGCGGTCGATGGGCTACTCCGCGAATTTGCCACTCTTCCAGCCAATTCCCTGCTAGAAGTTCCAGAATACCTTTCGCTAGAAGAAGCTGCCACGCTGCCATGTGCTGCTGTCACAGCATGGGATGCTCTGAAGGTTCGCGGACAGATTCAACCTGGGGAGACGGTGCTAATCCTTGGAACCGGTGGAGTTTCTATCTTCGCCCTTCAGTTAGCTATCGCTGCGGGAGCACGGGTCCTTGCCATCACGAGTCATGATGAAAAAGCGAGACGTCTCCGGTCCATGGGGGCCTCTGCGGTCATGAACTACCGTGATAATCCCCTCTGGGACGAGTGGGCCTTAGCAGAAACGCAAGGATTGGGAGTGGATCAAGTGATCGAAATCGGTGGTCCGGACACTTTGAATCGTTCCATCAAAGCCACCCGTTTCGGAGGACAGATCTCGCTCATCGGCGTTTTGACCGGAACCGCCGGAGATATTCAGACCGTCGGCATCTTACGCAAAAGCATTCGCTTGGACGGCATCTACGTCGGTTCCAAAAGCATGTTTCGAAGTATGCTGGATCACATGACACAAATGCAAATGCGCCCCGTGATCGACCAAATCTACGCCTTCACCGAGGTGCCTAGCGCCTTTGCCCATTTGGAAAGCGCCCGTCATTTTGGCAAAATCGTCATTCGGGTCTGATCAAATCCTGGATTGGATTCATCCTAGACCCAATCAAAAAGCCCATTGTTTCCAACGGGCTCGTTGAATCGAACATTAAATCAAAGCTTCGGAGCCCTTGTGGCCAAGCTGCTTCACCGCTTTATTCAATTGATCATACTCCAAGGGCTTTTTTATGACAGTGACCGGCCCATGACTCAAAATTCGACTCAGAACTTCACTGTCAGGGTAGCCCGTGATGATCACAATCGGAAGGTCTGGAGAGAGCTCCTTGAGCTGTGAGTACACCTCATCACCAGGCACATCCGGCAGTTTTAGATCGAGGAAAACGAAGTCAAACTTTTGCTTTTTCGCTGAACTGATGGCCTCAGCTCCGGTGCCGACGACCAAACAGCGGAACCCTGCCTTCTTGAGAAATTGATTGAACAAGGCCTGCAACGCTGGGTCATCATCGACGACCATGACCGTTGGCTGACCCGCTTCTTTGTCATTGTGCAACACATCGCGATCCAGAAGACTGCGTTTGATCCTCCAGCGCCCACCAATCTGCACAGCAGGAAGTTGTCCACGCTGTACCAGGTAATAAACCGTGGGAAGAGGAATGCGGAGATATTCCGAGGTCTCTTTCACTGTCATCAGCTCAGGAGGAAGCGAATCATTCATAAAAAGTTTGAAAAAGGAGAATTACTAGACTCATCAGCTCGTTAGCCAATGAAGGTTAAAATCAATAATGAAATGTAATTTTCATAGTATTATCAAATTAGCAAAGCTTTTTTCATTTAAGCATAGCTCGAGAGTTCAAAAAAAGCGAAATTTGAGTCATATTCACAAATAAAAACAGAATCCATAACTTAAACCCAGGATGTGAACCCAATTTTTATTAAGTTATTCAATTAAGTTATATTATGTGCATTTTTAAAAAACCGCGTTCTTCCGTCAAAATGCAGAATCACTGTTGTCTGCGCACATGCACGGTGCACCCTGATCATTCCACATGAATGATCTCCTTAAACTTCACCTCGTCATCCTTGCTTGGGGATTGACGGCTATTTTGGGGAAGTTAATTCATCTACCCCCTGTTCAAATGCTGCTATGGCGAACGAGTTTCGCGGCCATAGGCTTTGCTATTGTCGCGCGTTTAGTTGGGCAATCTTTACCCTTACCAGGCAAGCAAATCCGCACTTTACTCCTGTTAGGAGGACTTCTGGGCGTTCACTGGATTCTTTTCTTTGTCTCAGCGCGACTCTCGACCGCCTCAGTCAGCCTCGCGGCCATGCCGACTGCTATGCTATGGTGTTCTTTGATCGAACCATGGATGGATGGCACTCGGCGTTGGCGCCCCCTGGAACTAGTCGTCGGTGTGGTGATGGTTGCAGCCGTCTTTTTGATCTACCAAGTCGAATTCCGTCACTGGCAAGGTTTCAGTGTGGCTCTGGCTGCAGCAGGCCTGGCTGCCGTTTTTGCAGTGATGAGCAAGCAGCTCGTTTCTCGCTGCCATTTCGCTGTGATGGGGACGTGGCAGATGACCGGTGCCTTTATCGCCTGTATTCCCAGCTGCCTTTGGTTCGAGCGTGGTCACTTGGTTCTGCCTAGCCTAGCCGATTTTGCACTCTTGCTGCTCTTAGCCAGCCTCTGCACGGTCTGGGCCTATGCTGGCTACATGGATGTGCTGAGGCGACTTCCGATGTTTACGGTTAATGTGATCTACAATCTGGAACCTATTTATGGCATTATCCTCGCAATTCTTGT
>CANNQP010000023.1 GCA_947507875.1 Verrucomicrobiaceae bacterium
ACCTTGCTGAGGCGGTTCTTGAGACCCCAGTCGTACTGGTGGGAACCTTTGAGGAAGAAGCCCGGCGTTTGCTGGGGCGTGTCGAGGAAGTATTCCTTTTCCTTCTTGTCAGCAGCGGAGGTGGTGATGTCGGCCATGGTGGTTAGGTTTCGAATGCTAAAGCTATCGTGAAACGCGATAGTGAGCACGATTGCCCTGGGTGCAAGCCTAGATGCAGAACGCAAATTACAGATCGTAGAAATCTTTAGATTGGGAGTCGACCGGCTAAACCCAAAGAATTCTTGTTTAAGACCTCAAATTCAGACAAAAAGAGTGACAGTTAGCCTTCTACTTCGTAGTGCCTCATGGAGATGAAGAAAGTAAATGCCGGAGCACTTGGCCTGCTAGGAAGCATAATGCTTCTAGGTGTTCTTTGCTTCGCACTCTATGCGACTTTCGCATCAGTTCACTATCGTTGGAATTGGCAGTCACTTTGGGAATACCGTATGCAATTCCTTCATGGTTGGCTGACGACCCTGATCATCTCTGGGGGAGCCATGTTCGTCAGCATAATACTTGGCTTTGCCTTGATGTTGGGATGCCGCTCGATTTTGCAACCTGTGCGTTTTTTTTGCACAGGAACTGTAGAAATCGTGCGTGGGTCTCCGCTACTCGTCCAGCTACTGATTGGCTACTACGTCATCGCCACAGCGGTCGGAGTGAGCGATCCTACACTGGTTGGCACTTTATTGTTAGGTTTGTTCGAGGCCGCTTACCTAGCAGAAATCTTTCGTGGTGCCGTGGAGAGCATCGGTCGAAGCCAATGGGAAGCATCTAAGGCTGTTGGCTTTGATAAAGCGCAGACTTACCGATTCGTGATCATTCCTCAGGCAGTTCGCCGTGCGTTACCTGGCACAACAGGAGAACTGGTCTCTCTAATCAAATCATCTTCCCTATTATCGGTAATCGGCATTGAAGAATTAGTGCAAAAAGTGCGTGTCATGAACAGCGCCAGTTACACTGCTCTGGAGGGTTATTTACCACTGGCGATTGCATACCTGGTGGTAACCTTACCACTATCTTGGACGGCACGCCGCCTAGAACAAAAATTCACTTATGAAACTTGAAGCCCATCAGCTCATCAAACGCTATGGTAGCTTCGTTGCCCTTGATGGTGCCAGTTTTCGTACAGGAGATCAGGCACGTGTGGTAGCATTGCTAGGACCAAGTGGTGGGGGAAAATCGACATTGCTACGTGTCCTAGGCGGGCTTCTGCTACCTGATTCTGGGCAAGTGAAGGTGGATGACGTGCCTTTGCCGATAGACGAGATGGGTGCGCTTCGCGCGCTACGTGGTAACGGCTTCGTGTTTCAAGGCTACAATCTTTTCCCCCATCTGAGTGCTTTGGAAAACATCACTCTTCCCCTTCTGGCAGTGCATCGGTGGAGCCCCCATGATGCTAAGCGACGCGCGGTTGAATTGCTGGCTCGCCTAGGCTTGGCTGATCATGCCAACAAGCGCCCAGCTGAATTATCGGGCGGTCAACAACAGCGCGCTGCGATTGCGCGCGCACTTGCGCCTAAACCCTCGTTACTGTTGCTTGATGAACCCACCTCAGCCCTTGATCCCGTCATGACTGGTGAAGTGCTTGATGTGATTCGTGAATTGGCAGAAAGCGGCCAACAGATCGTCCTCGCGACGCATGAAATCAGCTTTGCACGCAAAGTCGCCGATTGGATTGTGTTTTTGTCCCATGGTCAGGTAGATGTCTCCTGCACCGCTAACGAGTTTTTCCAAAAAACGCAGAGCATGAAAGCACGAGACTATCTTCAAGGCTTATGTCGCTATCGTTAAGCTTGTTCAAAAGGCGCGATGGCTTAGCGGCTTTTCGCCAAACTATGTGTCTAAATTTGAACTTACTTCTTGTTTCAAAAACTCATGACTTTACGTGAACCTGAAATTGTTGAAATCAAAACGCCCAGCGGCCCAATGCGCACCAAAGTATTGCGTCCAGCGGACGCAGGAACATACCCTGGGCTACTTTTTCATTCCGAGATTTTTCAAATAACTGGCCCCATTCAGAGAACCGCAGCCTTTTTGGCTGGCCATGGTTTTGTTGTCGCTATTCCCGAAATTTATCACGAGTTTTTACCTGCCGGCACTGTGCTCGCCTACGATCAATCCGGCTCAGATATTGGCAATCGATTGAAGGTCGAAAAAGCAATTCACGCTTACGATGCGGACAACAAAGCCGTTCTAGATTTCTTGGATCAACATGAAGCCTGCACAGGTCGAATCGGTTCCTTTGGTCCATGCATTGGTGGGCATCTGACCTACCGAGCCGCTTTGCTGCCAGAAGTATCCGCTGCAGCTTGCTTCTACCCAACCGATCTACACAAACATACTCTAGGACTCGGAATGAATGATGATTCTCTTGCGCGTGCAGCCGAAATTCATGGCGAATTGATGATGGTCTTTGGACGCCAAGATCCGCATGTACCAGCAGATGGACGTGAATTGATCTACAAAACCCTGTCCGCTTCTGGTGTAAATTTTACATGGCATGAGGTCAACGCAGCCCACGCTTTCTTACGCGACGAAGGACTTCGCTATGATGCCGAACTCTTTCATCAACTTCTTGGCATCACTGTTGATTTTTTTCGACGCGTGCTCGGCAAACCAAAATAAGCTCGTGAGAAGTCGCTCTTTTCGGACCTTAAATTGAACAAGCCTTGTCTCTCCAAACTAATCCAAGATTTGGCCTGCCCTCTAAAAATGGGACAGAGATAGAAGGTAGTTCTGGCTCCGAAACCCAAACCTGGAAAAGAGCAGAACAGCATAAAAAGAAGCCGTTTTAGCGAAGAGAAGATCGTGAGTATCCTGCGCGAGGCGCAGAATGGGATAAAGGTCAAAGACTTGTGTGCGCGTCACAACATCATCAAGCAGACCAACTTTGAGGGGAGCACTACAAAACATCGAACTCAAGATCGCCAGAACTACATCTTTAATGTGTCCTATCTCTGAGAACAGGCCAGGCCAGTAAGCGGAATTCCTTTATCTTCAAAGACCAACTTCTTATGATTTAACCAGACAAACGGTCACACCCAAAAATAGTCTTTGACTCAATTTCCAAGCTATACTTTTCGGCAAATAACCAACCACACTTTCGATGCATAACGTGGCAAATGTAAAAAGCGAGTTATCCCATCGGCGACCAAACCGATAAACAAACATCTTGTTAAAACCATGCTTATTCCCCAAACTCTTGAGCTCACGATAGGTCCACTCATGCATATGAAAACCTTCAGGCTTTTCTGAAAAGTATCTTGAGATATCATGGGGCCCCGAGAATGCATGGGGTGTGTCCAGGATGTAAACTCCACCTTGTTTGAGAGCCTTTGCGACCAAATCAAAATGGGGATCCACATCATCAGGATGAAGATGCTCTAAAAACTGATAGCTGAACGCTACATCAACACTTTGAGGTTCGATATCAAGATTAAGCCCATCAAAGACAACCATCTCGAAGTTATCTTGCACATGCATTCCAGGCTCTCTTTGGTCTGAAATATCCGCTGCATAGACCTTTTTGACATCCTTGGCGACTTCGCAGGCAAGTTTACAATCCCCCGGCGCAATCTCCATAAAGATCGTCTCGGGTGTTAACTTACCCTGCAAAATCAACTTGCGTGCGGCAACTGTTTTAGCGCTTTCTTCATCACTTACACGCCTGGTCAAACGAGGATGGTCTGGGACTTGGCGAAACAATTCGCCATAAAGCTCAGGAAACAAATTCAGACGCTCAGCTCTCGTGCTAATTCGAAGTTGGTCTGCTAATTTTTTTTCGACCAGGTAATGATTGGCTAATTGCGAATGACGGCGGCCCGTCTTGGATATATCACGAATGCATTCAGGAAGAGTCGCCATAACTTTTAAAAGGAAATGAAGTTTTTCATAATCTCGGCCCAAACGTAAAGCACTGCTTCAAATAGACCCAAAATAAGTAGAAGGTCGAGCCACCCGATCTTCCGCCAGCGAAGCCAAGCTTCTTGGGCATTGATTGCTATTTTTGAAGAGCTACCGTCTACTTCTAAAGTTTTCGATAAACTTGATGATCTATCATGTTGATTGTTATCCATGTGATCATTAGGAACCACTTTCGAGTAAGCCAGTCTATACTGTCCCTGAGGTTGTGGAACTAAAGAAAAATGAGAGTTGTTGCCCTCATGTTCCGCATTGCTTGATCGATAGTCAGTTTTTAGCATCTGCCGCTGGAAGGCAGCAATTGCACCTGCAATGAAAAAAAAGTCCGTATGATAAGCTCGATCAATCATCCAAGCCGAAGACGCATAGGAACAAAAAAGCGAAAGTAGTGCTCTTTGGTTTCGCTGGGTCTCAATATCTTCCAGAGGTGGCCTTGCAAAATAGACAACGCGTCCATTAACATATAAAATCGCCAAGAACAGAAACAGTCCTGGATAGCCCAAATCCGCTCCCACATTCACATAAGAACCATGGGTAGCCTTGCGGATGGATCCCATTTGAGGAATCGAAACCCAAGCTTCAAATTTTTTCCATCCTTCACCCACAAAGGTGTTTTCCATTGTTGAGTGAGCGATCCGCCAGATAGCAAGGCGCCCAGCAATGCCATCCTCCTGTGAACTCAGGGTACTCATTCGCGGCAGCAGTTTAATTGCAGCCACACCGGCTGTTAAGGCTAATACAACAACTAATGACTGGATGACCAACCTTTTACGAAACAAAAAAACGATTCCAAAAGCCGCAAAACCACACAAATAGGCTCCCTTGGACTGAGTGAGATAAACACAAAAACCTGACGCAGCAATAACTAGCAGAGCTAGTAGCCTGGAAAGTAAACCTCGCTTCCACCAAAGCCAGACATAGGCGATCGGAATCAAGGCGACAACACCGTGTCCTAACGAATTAGGATTGTTGAAAATCCAAGTATTGAGAGCCAACCTACCATCAAATAAATTCGTGAGGTCCGTAGAACCTTCCGCAAACTCAAAACCGTAATGCGTAGAGAGCGCGAAAACGACAACCACGATCAAGCCGAAAACCCAACAAGATAGGAAACCAGAAAGCTTTCTTGGTTGATCCAAAATCAATGCGGTCAGGAAGTAAAAAAAAGCGAATGGCAGAACTTCCTTGAAAGTATCAAAATACTCACCCGTGGTGTAGATGATCCAAAGCAAATAAACCCAGATAAACGTATCATTCGGTGTTTGCAGGCTAAAGCTAACTTGATCCCTTTTGGCCCGACCAACCAAACCCAGCATCGCCACAATCATGGCATATTTAGCGAAACCTACACCCGCAAGACCTGTCATCCAATCCTGTGGGCGAATTAGCCACAGCAGTATGGCGACACATATTGCTACATAATCCACAGCGATTTAAACGAAGACTTTGATTTTAAGCTTCCGAGTAGTTGTAACCAGGATCGTAATATTTAGGATAATAGGAAGAGTAATAATAATAGTTTTCCATCTTGTTGAGGTCTACACCATTCAACAAGAAACCATAGATAGGCACGCCAGTCATTGCGATTTGCTCAATGCCGCCCATGATGTCCCTGCGTGTGGTTTTCTCCGCGCGAATCACAAATAAAACACCATCAACAATGGGTGTCACCGTTAAAGCATCAGCCAGTCCTAGAACAGGTGGGGTGTCGATAATAATCCGAGTATATTGCGTGCGCAGGCTATTCACGAGCTCAGCAAATCTTGGACGGCCTAACTCCTCCACAGCATTACTACTATAACCGCCCCTCACAACTACATCGAGATTGCTACCAGGAATGTGAGATTTACAGTCTTCGATTGATAAGCTTTCCTTCTCTAAGTAAGAGCGCAGACCTTTGTGATCAGAGACATCCAATAAACTCTCGATGCGCCCACGCCTTAGGTCAGCATCAATTAAAATTGTCTTCTCTCCGGCTTCAGCAAATGATCGGGCCAGAACCGAGCTAGCTACAGTCTTTCCTTCACCAGGTCTGGAACTCGTGACCAAAATCACCTGGCATTTATTCTCTTTTGAGACATGCAAAGGCATACTGGTCCGGACAATACGGAAGGATTCTCGTAAATCATAACCCGTCGTGGAAGGAGTCTGACCAGTAATAAATAAACGCCTAAAGTCGTCCGTGACCTGACTCAGCGGAAGAACACCAAGAGCGTGAAGACCAGTAATCTGTTCAGTGTCTGAGACTAATGATGTAGAAGATTTAAATTTCTCGAAACTATAACTAACTCCACCGGCAAGCGCTAAACCAAGAAAAAGTCCATACATCAATAAGGATTTTTTGTTTGGCGACACTGGATCGTCGTCACGCAACATGGTGAATCCTTGAAAACTAAGATCAGAATCTAGATCGCTACCAGTATAGTCCATCTCGGTAACCTTCTGCTTCAATTTAGCATATGCATTTTCCCATGCAATACGACCGCTAGACAGAAGATAGTAGTCTTGTTTGTAACGATCAAAGTCATTTAAAACACGCCTATAATCTGGCATTTTTTTCTGCAAATCTTCAAATTTGGAATCCAAATGTTTTCTTTCCAGCATGAATGAAGATTTTGCGGTGCGGTATTCGTCTTCTAAACTTAGCTCGAGTTGTGCAATACGGTTATTGACCGAACGCATGAGCTCATGACCTGGCAGATAATTAGCACTAAGCTGTTCGCGCTCCTGGCGTGCAGCCCGTAGTTCTCTTTCAGTTTTCTCCCAAGGCTCCAGTTCTTCAACCATGGAGGGAACAACAACGATCTGTGACGTCGCTCCATTTACATTCCCATTAGACAAATTTCCACCGCTAGGTTGTCCCACCGTATCGTTAACCATGCTTTGCACTGTAGGTGGTGCGGTAGATACCACATTCTCTGGCAAGGAGTTGCGCATGATTGAACCGACTGGGACAGGTTTACCCTTAACTTTTTTGATCAATGATAATTTTTCAACGGTGGACAGCTCTTGTGATTCAAGGAGAGCAATAGCGTCATCCATTGAATCCATTCTTGTTTTGATAGATAGCATTTCGCTAGGAACTTTTTCCACAGCGTTATTGCTAATATATTGGTCAATAATTTTATTATCCTCTTCAAATTTAGCCAAACTACTCCTATCGGCATAAATTTTGTTCTTCAAACCCTCCATCTCGCCGCTATAAGCATTTAATGCATTTTCTCGATGCTTAGCTTTCTGTGATAACATATACTTTTGATAGGCAGCGATCATCGCCTCAGGCCATTCTCTAACTATCCAAGGCTGATATCCGTATACCTCGACTTGAAAAAGGTTGCCTGGCATTGGTGATGCCCTAACCTTGGAAACAAACTTTTCACGAACATATTCATATTGGCCAGGCTGGGTCACTAATCCCATTTCACTAGCGGTTTGCTCGACCAACCAACGAGAGTTTAAAGCAGACTGCAAAACAAATTGAAGATGGGCCCACCGTCCTCTTCCAACCACTTCACTCGATTCGGAGCGAATAGGAGAATATAAATCCGAATACGATACGATGGAACGCGAGTAAAAACCAGGCTTACCGTATGTGAGGTAGGCTGCGGCGGAAGAGAGTCCAAAAGCAAGGAAGAGTGCACCCAATTTCCAGTATTTGATATACTTCACAGAAACATGAAGCAGATCATGGAGTGTTTGTGATTGCTTCTTAATCTGTTGCATATCAAATGGATTAAATGTCTGGATATCAGTGCTGAGGTTTACAGGCCAAACATTTTTTGGGGCACGACAATCATGTCACCTTCCATTAATTGCACGTCATTTGCTTCGCCTTCTTCAATAGCAGCAAAGTTCAAAACAATCCTCTGGCTTCCACCCATCACTTGCCGCCTAAGCAAAAATGATTTTTTCTTGTTCGCAAAACTAGAAAATCCACCAGCATTGACAACTGCTTGCAACGCAGTCACGCTATTGCCAGCAATGCTAGGAACAAATTGCCTGCCCGTCTTGGCAATGCATCCGGAAAGATAAACTGTAACTCCAGACTGAGCACCCAGCTCGGAGTTGCCAGTTATTGTTACAGGATCAACAATGACTGTAGCTTTCTTAAGTTGCGTGGTTTGAAGTTCTTTCTGAACAGCTTCTTCAACTTGTTTTAGCGAAAGCTGTGCAACTGCGATACGACCAAGTCGTGGTATAATGACATCTCCACTAGGACGTATCACGTATCGGCCATTAAATGAACTGTCTTCAAGCACGAAAACCTCTAGAGCATCACCAACACTTGTTTTGTAATCAGAACCCACTCCCTGGTCAGCAGGTAATGGACGTGAAGCCTGAAAGTCTAAGCCTTCTGTATCATCAGACAACCGGGAGGAGTTGCTGCATGATGAAAACAAAGCAATACCAATAACGACACAAATCTGGATAATTGCGGTGGATGTAAAGCTAGGCATGGTTGAAATCGAATTAGCAGTCACTTAGTCAGTGAAATGCTTCAGCTATCATTAGCTTTCAAAGCAAAACTAAAATCTTTTTGCCATCCCAAGATAAAAAAGGTGCTCTTTAAAGTCACCTGCATTGGCTTTGAATGAAGTATTGCCATGCTGATATTGGTAAAAAATATGACCTTCTAGGTCAGGACTGAACTGATGGAAATAAGACATGCGATGACTCAACAAGTCCCACCCTTGCATACCCCAACTGCTGAACTCTTCATATGAGTTGAATAATACGAGCGTATCCTTCTCTCCAATATCACAGGAAATAAGTCCCCCTACCAAATTGGATTTCAATTCATTATCTGCGCCGGCATCAATTCTTTCACCCTCGAAATGCTGTGCCATCAAGCGTAGACTAACTCGACTCGAGAGCTCATGAGCAATAAAGTAACGAGCAAAATCACCCACATAAATTGCTCCAAAATCCGGATCTGTAACCGTCCTACCCACCGTAATTCCGTGCGTCGTCACAGGACCAATATCGTGCTGCAAAGCGGCGCGCCAGATAACCGAATTCCGATCGCTCAAGCCGCCATTCGTCCACAGATAACCTGCACTGGCCCACGCAGTTAGATTATGACGCAAAGTTGCCGTTAAACCGGCAAAGGCCCACTGAGACATTGCTCGAGGTGCTGTTTGATCATTGAATATCGTATTGTACCCCACGAACTTAGTAACCATGGCGCCTCGTTGGCTAACGATGCCACCCAACCTGTTGAAACCAGCAAAATGATTGAACTCATCATCCCAACCATCCTGGCGGATGTAAAAGAAATTAGCCGTTGTATTTTCACCAAGATTACCACCCATGTTTGCCCTAGCGACATTCCTAAAGAGTATTGATCCACCTCTAAAAAAGTCATTATTGAGTGACAAGGAATCGTTCACGGTGGTGCCATTCATGGGAGGAGCGAATCCACCAAATGCATATCTGCCAGCCGTATCATAAGATGACATGTCACGAAGATTGGCTCCGAGCAGCATCCCTTCATCCAATATGTTTCTTCTCTCCATGATACCCATCATGGAGTCATGGAATGTAAACCTCCATGAGCCCAATAAGTCCCTCTGATACGCAGCTTCCAGAATAGATTGGGGCATGAATTGCGCATTACCGAGTCCTAAAAATCCATTAAAGGCAGAGTATCCCAATTTACCTTCTAAGGGCAACCAAAAGCCTGTCGGCCTAATAGTAAGCGCAAACGTATTAGTCACATAGGTTGTTAAACTAACGTTTGCCCACACGATCGCAGCCCATGGATCCTGATCAGTAAAGGCAGTTTTGAATTTCGTACCACCTCCCCCACGAGGCAAAAATCCTGAGTAATCAGAATACATTCCTCCCATTCCAATGGTTAGGTCATCCAAGATAAATATACCAAGACGAACACCACCGTTTCTTTTTAATCCCAACTGATCTCTTCTCGTGGCAAGCAAGCGATTGCGGAGTGGCATACCGCCAGATAAACCCAGAAAACCACGCCCCTGATCCATGCTTAACCAAGTGCCAAACGATGTAACCTGATTAAAGAAATCAGTCGCTGCATTTATCGTTCCTCCCGCCGTCGCGAAAGCATCTTGCCCCCATTCTATTCCTTCATCTATCGTGGCTGGCAAGGAGACCTTAGTGTATTCACTGTCATTGAAACTATAGTCTCCGTTCGTCGATATCAATCCAGCATCAGGGTTCGCGAATAGAACGCTTGCATAAAGAGCAAACCAAAACACGCAGAGAGCCTGAATCTTGGATTTTTTCATCCGCAAACACGAAAACGACTGGTGTGGCATCAAACAACACTGTCGCCAGTTTAGTTTTGATGAATTTAATTCGGGAGATCTCATGAAATCTAAAAAGGTGATTTACTTATCTGTTCGCCTACCTTGGGGCTTTACAGCTCTCCGCCAAAAAAATGCAGCAGACCAATCCGCTGACATGAGGTTTGATCCCGCATAGAAAATTCCACCCAGGATAGGAACAGAAGCCAAGCCCATCCAAAAGACCTTACTCAGGCGAGAGCGCTGCGAGGCAAGTAAATCTACAATCACTACAATCCACACCAACAACCATAAAAACACTGATAATATAATAACTTCCATCGCCACGTTTTGTGGCGACAAAGACAGTATATTATCAATTAGATGTCTCATGTTTCGGGAGAATAACTGAGCCCAGCTAGCACACTAGAACCTGAAGCAAGGAATAGCAATCAAACAAGGAATGGTTTTCAAAAAAGTTGAAACAGTATGATTATCCTGAAGGGAAGAGTAGTTTGTTTAGGTTACTGACACCAAATATCACATTATAATCTTGCTCATGAATGGTGCTGCTTTCGTGCCAAATCTTGATGATAAATTCGTCTTTTCGTGATGAAAACGGGATTAAGCCTCTTCAGATATCAGTTAAGCAAACAAGCCAATAGTCTTTGATGTTTATGGATTCGTCCACTGAGCAGAAACGAAACGAAGAATAAAACTAAGATCCTGAAATATGCTTATGTTTTTATATGATAATTCATTAAATATTTGCTCAGTCTTCACTGCTTGATCGTGTCCCACTTCCAAGATGACCCAGCCACCTTGATGCAGGTGCAGAGGAGCGATTTCAAGCAATTTTCTTATTATTTCCAAACCATCTTTGCCACCATCCAAAGCCGTTTCAGGATCAAACCGCACCTCCCTGCTTAATGACTGTATTTCAAGGGTAGGAATATATGGCAGATTGGCAACAATCATGTCCCATTGCCCAGGAAGCTTCTCAAATAAACTGCTGCGCCTTAGACATACATTTTTTAATCCAAGTCGTGAAGCGTTAAGGGCGGCCAGGTCTAAAGCTTCCTCAGAAATGTCTGCCAATGTGACTTCTGCCGAAGGCCATGCCGAAGCAAGTGTCAATCCAATGCAACCACTACCGGTTCCCATGTCCAAGACTTTGGTAGGAGGCTTTTTTTGGCCATTCGCGACTTCTTTGATCAGCACGTCGACTAGATATTCGGTTTCAGGACGCGGAATAAGAGCACGGTGGTCACTAACAAGCTCATGCCCAAGAAAATGAACCGTACCCAAGAGATGTTGAAGAGGCACACCTTCTCCACGCCTACGAAGTAAGTCACGCAGCGGTTTAAGTTCCGATTCTTGTAAAGTCTCTTGATATCTTAAGTAAAGATCAAGACGACGGCAACCCAGAACGTGTGCAAGGAGATGCTCCATGTTGAGTCGGGATTCATCAACACCATGCTGCACCAAGTAGGCAGAGCCAGAGGTCAGTACTTCGAGAATTGTTTTCATGAAGGTTAGCCTATACCAGCCTCCGCGAGACGTGCTTCGAGGTCACTGGCTAGTAGTTGATCGATCATATCCTGAATTCGCCCTTCCATGAACATGTCCAAGCTATAAAGAGTAAGATCTATGCGGTGATCGGTGACTCTGTTTTGTGGATAGTTGTAGGTGCGAATTTTTTCCTCCCTACCGCCTCCACCGATCAACGAGCGTCGATGTGCAGAATACTTTGCGGCTTCTTCTTGTTGTTTCTTTTCTAACAAGCGTGAGCGCAGAATGCTAAGCGCTTTTTCCTTATTCTTGATCTGACTACGTCCGTCTTGGCAGCGAACAATAATTCCTGTGGGTATGTGCAGCACTTGTACAGCTGAATCTGTCGTGTTCACACCTTGGCCACCAGCCCCAGAGGAACGACAGACCTCCACTCGCACTTCTTCCTGCTTGAGTTCAAAATCCACTTCTTCGGCCTCGGGCAGCACGGCCACCGTCGCAGTGGAGGTGTGAATTCTACCTTGAGCCTCTGTCGCAGGGACGCGTTGCACACGATGTACGCCGCTTTCGTATCGCAAGCGTCTGAAGACTTCTTCACCACTGATTTTCACGACAACTTCCTTAAAACCGCCCACTTCGGAGGGACTGCTCTCTAGAGGCTCCACGCGCCAGCCTTGAGTCTCAGCGTAACGGGAATACATCCTGAGTAAGTCTGCCGCGAAAAGAGATGCTTCGTCTCCTCCGGTTCCGGCTCGCAACTCCACCAAAGCATCGCGCCCTTCGAGCGGGTCAGGCGGCAAAATCGCCATCTGGACGGCCTTTTCTAGGCCGCGAAGTCTCTCTTCGATCTGCGGAATCTCGGCTAGAGCCATGGCCGCAAAATCCGCGTCTCCAGAGTTCACCATTTCACGGCTATCCTCTAGCTCCCGAATTTGCTTCTGATACGAATCCCAATCTCTGAGCAAAAAATCAAGTCTGCGATGTTCCCTTGTGAGTTCCCCTGCCTTTTTCGGGTCGTCGAAGAATCCTTCTTGGCCCATCAGATCCTCAAGAAGTTGAAAGCGTGCTTTTTTGGTAGTGATGATGCTGCTGTAGTCCATGAACAAATAACCTGGGCGGCGGTAGCCCAGTACAATCCCATGAACTCAGCATGAAGCAGGTCGATGGATGGTCAACCTTCAGCCTTCCGAACTCGGCAGGTTTTTAACGAGGATTCTCTCAAGATGGCAGCTTATGCATAAAGCTCTTGATAAGACTTCATGATGCAAGACAACCATTCGGATTGATCCATTGACCAGTAACGGTTGGAAAAAATTTCCACCTCTCTCATGCCTGTGTAACCCGTAGCGTCCACCCATTGCGAAATCACTGAGATTGGGATGCAGCCCTCCCCCATCAACCCACGATCATTCAAAAAATCCGTTGTTGGTGTCTTCCAATCACAAAGATGAAAGGCAAAGAGACGCTTCGCTTGGGCCGTCCGGTGGATTTGCGATTCCAAGTCAGGGTCCCACCAGATGTGATACACATCGGCAGCAATCCCCAGACTCGCTGGGCTTCCTAGGGCGTCGCAGATCTCATTTGCTTGCTTCAGAGTATTCACCGCGCTTCGATCATCCGCATACATCGGATGCAAAGGTTCGATGCCCAACTTCACACCGGCAGCCTCTGCTTCAGGCAAAATGGCAGCGATACCATCCGCAATCTGCTTTCTTGACTCGACCAGCGATTGCCCAGGCACAGCTCCACATACCAACACAATCAGCGGAGCCCCCAGGTCCTTAGCCTGCTCGATGCAGCGGCGGTTATCATCCACTGAATGCTGTCGCTCGGCGGCTGTTCGTCCTGGAAAAAAACCCCCACGGCAGAGACTGACGACTTCCAGCCCAGCTTCTCGCGCCTGACGCCCGACAACCTCCGGAGAGCGCCCCTCCAAGTTATATCGCCAAAAGGTAATTCCACGAACTCCTGCCGCTGCATAACGACTGATGCATTGCTCCGTGGACCAGGGCTTAGTCGTGATCGTGTGCAGGCAAAGTCGGGAGAGAGGGCTTGAGGGGCTCATCTAGAGATCATATATCATCAGCAATTCCAAGAAAGTCGAAAAAGAATCTGATCGACGCAACCATTCCTTGCGAAACGGATGGAGTTATCGCGAAGGATTCTCTCGAATCCCAGTTAACAGATGACCACATCCGCCACCAAAGTGCCTTAATAGTAAGGCACCAGGCCACCTTGCCAGATCGGCTTCAACTCGCTGATCGAGGCATCAATGAGGGTGCTTCCTTTAAGCGTGATGTTCAGGTATTTTTCCGCAGTAGCCTCACCAATAACCACCGCTCCGGCCGCTTTGGCAGCCGGTAGGTGTTCAGGAGCTACTTCGATGAGGAGCCGTCCGGGAGTTTCACCAAACAGCAGCTCAGCTGTGGTGCAGGCTTTTTCAGTGGGCACATTTTCCAGCTCTACCTTCAACCCTGCCTTGCCGCTAAAGGCCATTTCAGCCAGCGCGACAGCAAGACCGCCTTCGCTCAAATCATGGCAAGAAAGCACCGCACCCTGCTTGGCGAGCTCATGATACTTCTCGTAGCTAGCCCAAGTCGTGGTCTCACTCCAAGTGGGCGCACCATTCAGGCCAGCACCCTGGCTGTATTTGGCAAAGACACTGCCACGTAACCCAGGCGTCGTGCCCCCCAAGAGGCAAAGCTTGCTACCGACCTTCCGCAAAGAGGCTCCAACGACATGGCTAGCCTCTTCGATGATGCCGAAACCGCTCACCAGCAGAGTCACTGGAATGGAAACAGGACCATCTTCAGTCACAAAGTAGTTATAAAAGCTGTCCTTACCGGAGACGAAGGGTGCTCCATAGGCAAGAGCCGCCTCTGCCATGCCCTTGGTGCATTCGACGAGAGCACCCAGTTCCTTTTCCGCATCAGGATTGCCCATGCAGAAGTTATCCAAAATTGCAATCCGCTGAGGGTTGGCTCCCATCGCGACTAGTTGGCGGACACATTCATCAACACAGGCGCGGCCCATGGCATGTGGGTCGGTCTTGCCCCATTCTGGCAAGAGTGCACAGGCAAGTGCAACGAGTTGCTTGGAACCATCTACCTTAATCACACTACCGTCTTGAGGCGCATCCCCTGAGGCGCCCGCCAGTGGCTTGAGCACCGTATTGCCCTGCACCTCGTGATCGTATTCACGGATGATAGGCTCGCGTGAAACGATAGCGAAATCGGCGAGTAAAGTTTTCAGCACTTGCGTCCAGGACTCTGGCCGAACTGCAACCTTTGGAGGTAATGCGTCCGTCTGACGCCAATGCGCTTTCATCTCACGGCGAGGAGCCCCATGGAGTTTTTCGACCGGTAAATCGCACACGACACTGCCATGATGCAGAACCTTCAGGCGCTTGTTTCCATCCGCCCTGGCGAGCACAAAAATCTCACTTTGCCACTTGTCAGCGAGCGCCTGTAGTGCTGGCAAATTCTGTTCCTCGATCGCCATCACCATGCGCTCTTGGGACTCAGAAATGAACACCTGCCAGCTTTCGAGACCTGGCTCTTTAAGCGGGCAGTTTTCTAACCAGACCACTCCGCCGACCTCACTCAGCATCTCACCTGCGGCGCTGGAGAAACCTCCTGCGCCACAGTCTGTGATGAATTCGATCAGCCCTGCCTCACGAGCAGCCAGCACGAAGTCAGCGACCTTCTTTTCCTCAATGGGATTGCCGATCTGCACCGCCGTCTGGTCTTCTTCGTGAGAGTCCGTGGTCAGCTCCGCGGAAGAAAAGGTGGCACCTTTGAGGCCATCTTTGCCAGTGCGGCCACCTGCAGCGATCAGCAGATGCCCAGGCTTCACTTCCTTCGGTATATCGTTGATCGGGATGACACCCGCCGTGCCACAAAACACCAAGGGATTGTAAATGAAGGTATCGTCAAACTGAATGGCTCCATTGACCGTCGGGATACCCATGCGATTGCCATAGTCACGGACACCACGAACCACGCCGCGCATGATGCCTAGAGGATGAATGACGTCTTTTGCCTTCAGATCTTCCTGCTTGGTGTCTGGTGGGCCGAAGCAGAAGACATCCAGAGAGGCGACTGGCTTTGCCCCCTTCCCTGCCCCCAAAATATCGCGAATCACACCACCGAGCCCCGTATTGGCACCTGCATAAGGCTCAATAGCGCTGGGATGATTGTGGGTTTCCACCTTCAGGCATACGGCCTTTTCCTCATCGAGCTTCACGAAACCCGCATTGTCCACAAACGCACTGAGCACAAAGTCAGGCTTTGCAGCCATGATCTTCTCGGTCGTGGTGCGGATATAGGTCTTGAAGAGGCTATCGACCATCTCTTCCTGCCCGTTTAGCGTATGGCTGATCTTCGCATTGAAAATGCGGTGTTTGCAGTGCTCTGACCATGTCTGAGCGATCACTTCCAGCTCGACATCGGTGGGGTCACGCTTTTCTTCTGAAAAGATCTGCTGAACCACCAGCATGTCAGCTTTCGAAAGGGAGAGCTTCATCTTCTTCGAGAGATCGAGAAGATGGTCAGCAGAAAGTTCACGAACAGGGATAGTGCGGAAAACGGCGCGGTCAGACATGGGAACCGTGCATTTGAAGAGCATCTGCGGGGCGTCAACCAGGAGCTTTTCCTGGCAACACGGGAATCGGGGCCAGCCAAGCCAACACGCTATTTGACCCGATAACTGCGGCGGCGGCTATTTAGCCAGCGCACCCCGAACATGTCCATCGTGGCACGTAGCGCACGGTTGCCAAAACCATACTTGCTAACGCCATGCACGCGGGGGCGATGATTCACGGGAATCTCCGTGACGCGCCAACCCATGCCACCGATAAGGGCCGGAATAAAGCGGTGCATTCCGTGGAACAAAAGCAGCGCCTCGCGGCACTCACGACGCATCACCTTGAGCGTGCAACCTGTGTCGCGAACATGGTCTCCCACGAATCGAGAGCGGACGGCATTCGCGATCCGACTCTGGAACCGCTTGAAAGAGGTATCTTTGCGCTTTGCCCGCCAACCACAGACGAGATCCCAGCCCTCCTCAAGCTTGGCCACCATGGCTGGAATATCCGCAGGATCGTTTTGTAAATCGCCATCCAGTGTCACAATGACAGGGGCGCGGGCAGCAAAAATTCCAGCATGCATGGCGGCACTCTGGCCCGCATTTTTTTCAAACTCCAAAAGCCGCACACGCTCACTCTGCAGCACACGCAACACGGTGGCATCTGTGCTACCATCGTCCACCAGCACGAGTTCGTAATCGATGCCAGCGAGCGCGGCATCGATCTCGCGCTGCAACTCCGCGATGTTTCCTTCCTCATTGTAAAGAGGAACGACGACAGAAAGAGCGGGAGATTCGGGCATAGTCGGGCGGCTTGAGCAGCGGCATCCATCCCGCGCCTCTGCCACAGGGCAAGCTCGAAAATTCAATCTAAACTCACTGTCCAATACGAATGATCTCAGGCGCCCGCTTCCTGACGGCTATGAATACAGGTGACCTCTGGCGATCCAAAGGATGTCGGCTGATGTCTAAATCGGTGTTCATCGCGGCAAAATGCCACGGGCCATCTTCCGTATTTAGGCTATACTGAAGGGCACGACCTCCATCGAGCAAGGTTGCATGTTGCACGTCCAGCTTACGAGCAAGTTCGGCGGTTTCGCTGACATTCATGACCCCACCATCACCTGACAAAACAAAAACGATCACGCCGTCGCGGCGCATTCCCGCCAGTGCACGATAGGTAATCTTTGAGCCATCAAAAAAAGCATCAGGCTTGGCATCAATGTAAGAAAAAATGGTATGATTTTTCATCACCGCTGGATAACCCTGCGTGGCTTCTTCGATCGGACCAGGCACTTCATCCAGCAGCGATTTGGGGCCAAAGTATGGGCGACCTGCTTTCACAAAAAAACTACCGCTCCATTCCTTGAAAGCAGCATTCACCTGCTTGCCTTGATGATAGACATAACCCAGAGGCTTCCCTTGGGGATCCCGAAAGTTGGCCGTGATCACAAAGTTTAGCCTTTCGCTTTTGAGCCGTTCAACTGCAGTGGTCACCTGGAACTGAGGCAAATAGCTGGCACTGAACTCAAACTGCTCCGGTTGAACCACGACCACATGAATTTCTGCACCGAAGATCGCTTGAACGACATCTGCCCAATTCCCCGTGGGACGACTGACCTTCAGGGTGCTCCATCGCAAACCGTCTTCCACGTGCCTTGTGATCAAGGCTCCCGCCAAGTCTCCCGGAGTCATGGAAGCTATTTTTTTCCATTCGCCACGCTTGGTCAACACTTGCAGAGGCTGCCTTGATTCGTGGACGGCAAGAGCCACGGCGTTACTGCCAAGATTGAAATAAATCTCTCCACAAATCCAAACGATGAGTCCTAGCAACAAAAACACCCATATCAGAAGAAGTAGCCGTTTGAGTTTCGAGGGTGAAGCTTGAGACATAGGGAGTGAGGCAGGGCCACATTGTCCTGCAAAGGCAGCGAGTAAAGTTCCGCTAGTTGGGTGCCTGAAAAGCTGTTTGCACAGCGGTCTTCCATCCCTAGCATCTCACGACCCCTACCCTAAACCATTCCATGAAGAAAACTGCGTTCATTCTCTGTTCCGCCGCTGCGATTGCTTGCTTTGGTCCCTCCTGCGCCAAACACAGCTGGGAAAAAACCCAAGGCCTGCATGAGGGCATGCACAAAAGCCACGGAGGACACGGTGACCAGGGCGATGCAGCTCATGATAGCCACGGCAAAGCCGCTGAGGGCCATCACGAGGAGAAAAAAGCAGCCCACTAAGGCACTCTCACAGTGTTGCTAAATTCATTCAGAGGGCTCCAGGTAGAACTGGGGCCCTTTTTTATGCCGTAAACTTGACCGTTTGACTCATGAAGCTGCGTGGATTGTCCCAAGCTACTTTTTGAATCATCTCCGCACTCCATCCACGTTGCCGCATGGCCTGCATCGTTTTGGGCACCGCCAATGGATCGCTCACCCCCCAATCACAAGCGCTGTTCATCCAGATTTGCTCAGCACGACGATTCTCCAGCATATCAATGGCGCGATGCGGGGTGCATTTGCTCTCAGGGTACAGAGTGATTCCCGCCCAAAACCCTTGGTCGAGCACGTGATCGATGGTGTGCTCTTCGACGTGGTCGATGATGACGCGCTCTGGCTGAATCTTGGAAAAGTTTTTTAATGCTTCTACGATCAAACGAGTGCCCTTGAGTTTGTCCTCAAGGTGTGGCGTGTGAATCAGGATCAGTTGGTCATGATCTTGGGCCAACTGCACGTGTTGTTCGAAGATTCTCAGCTCATTGCGACTGTTCTTATTCAGGCCGATCTCGCCGATACCAAGCACGTTCGATTTGCCCAAGAACTGAGGGATTAGCGCCATCACTTCCTCGGCTAATTTCATGTCTTCCGCCTCTTTAGGATTGATGCACAGCCAGGAAAAATGCTGGATGCCGAACTTAGCAGCACGTTTTGGCTCATATTCGGTGATCTGCCGAAAATAATCATAAAAACCCTCCGCCGAAGCACGATCAAACCCTGCCCAAAAAGCAGGCTCGCAGATGACTTGGCAGCCTGCCAAGGCCATGCGCTCATAGTCGTCTGTGGTGCGACTAACCATGTGACCGTGGGGTTCGATGTAAGGCATGATGAAAAACGATAGGTTGGCGACTGACGGTTCGTCAGTGAACCTGCTCTCCTTGGCTCGTCAACGTCCAACGCTGAAAGTCTCAACTTCTACTTTTCTGATAGAAAGGACCGCGTTTCAGCGCCTTCTGCCCCCTCTTTTTCCCATGCTGCGCATCGTCCTGCCTCTTGTCTCTCTTCTGTCCTGCGCGTCCTATGCCGCCGAGCCGCTGAAAGCCCTCCTCATCACAGGCGGCTGCTGCCATGACTATGCAAAGCAGCACGAGGTCATCGCCAAGGGCATCCAAAGGCGCGCGAATGTGCAGGTGGATGTCATTTGGACCGACGACAAGTCCACGAACCCGCCGCTGCCGGTCTATGACAAGGCGGATTGGGCCAAGGGATACGACATCATCATCCACGACGAGTGCGCGGCGAGCATGAACAACAAGGAGACGCTCACGCGCATCCTCGACGCTCACAAAACCATCCCCAGCATCCAGCTTCACTGCGCCATGCACAGCTTCCGCACGGGCGAGGATCGCTGGTTTAAGCGTCTCGGCCTCCAATCAAACTCGCATGGCCCGCAGGAGCCCATCGCGATCACCTTTGTCGATAAGGAGCACCCGATCACGAAGACGCTGGCCGATTGGACCACGATCAAAGAGGAGCTCTACAACAACGTGAACCTCTTTGACGCGCATCCGCTCGCGATGGGCAAGCAGACGGTCAAAAACAAGGACGGCAGCACGAAGGACGTCGAATACATCGTCGCCTGGACGAACGAAAAAGCCGGTGCCCGCAGCTTCAGCACGACCATCGGGCACAACACGGAGACCGTCGCCGATGCACGTTACCTCGATCTCATCACACGCGGCTTGCTTTGGGCCTGTGACAAACTCACGCCGGACTACCTGACGCCGTTCACAGGACAGAACAAAGTCACCTTTGTCGCTGCGAAGCCTGTCGAGGCTCCGAAGCCGCCACCCACACCGAAAGACGCCACCGGCATCAAGACGACCGCGAGCAGCACTCAGCCGGGCAATGACACCTGGAAAGCCGTCGATGGCGATGAAGGCACACGCTGGTGCGCCGCGGATGGTTCGAAGCCGCAATCTCTCACGCTGGAGTTCGAGAAGCCGCAGGACCTCACGGGTCTCGAAATCGTGTGGGAGAGAAAAGACAAGTCCTACCAGCACAAGATCGAGATCGATGGCAAAATGGTGGCAGATATTTCCATCTCCCCAAGCCATGCCTTGGAAGCCAAGCAGGCCAAAAAAATCGTCATCACCTGCACAGGGAACGACCACGGCGGCTGGGCCAGCATCCGCGAGGTGAAGCTCAAAGGACCGGGCATCAAAGCCATCGCGCCGAAGCTCAGCGCCGAGCAAAAGAAGGAGTATGACAAGGCGAATGATCCCCGCGCCAAGGAAGGCAACATCACGCCGAAGATCGTGAAACTCACGCCGGAGGAGGAAGCGGCCATTTTGAAGGATGTGAAGGTCGCGGAGGGCTTTGAGGTCACGCTTTTTGCGAATAGCGCCGCGGCGAACTACCCCGTCTTCGTCGCCACGGAGCCAGATGGCACGCTTTACGTTTCGTCGGATGGAAACGGCTCGCTGGGCCGCAATCCGAAGCGTGGTCGCGTCATCCGCCTGCGCGATCTCGATGGCGATGGCCGCGCGGATGAGACGAAGGTCTTTTGCGAGGTCGATGCCCCGCGCGGGCTCGTGTGGGATCACGACCGGCTCTACCTCGTGCATCCGCCGCACCTCAGCGAGTTCATTGATGCCGATCACGATGGCGTCGCGGAGAAGCAGAACATCCTCGTGAAGGACATCGCCTTTGGTTACAAGGACCGCCCCGCCGATCACACCACGAACGGCCTCAGTCTCGGCATCGACGGCTGGCTTTACATCGCGGGTGGCGACTTCGGCTTCATGAAGGCCACCGGCACCGATGGCAAAACGCTCCAGCATCGCGGTGGCGGCGTCATCCGTGTGCGTCCGGATGGCACCGGCCTCGAAATCTACTCCACCGGCACGCGCAACATCCTCGAAGTCGCCATCAGCCCGCTGATGGACATCTTCGCCCGCGACAACACGAACGACGGCGGTGGTTGGAACGTGCGCTTCCACCACTTCACCGGCCTCGACGACCACGGCTACCCACGCCTCTACAAAAACTTCAATGACGAGGCCATCCAACCCCTCGCCGACTACGGCGGCGGCAGCGGCTGCGGCGCGGTTTACATCGACGAACCCGGCTTCGGCACCTGGAACAACGCCCCCTTCACCTGCGACTGGGGCAGCGGCGCTCTCTGGCATCATCAGGTGAAGCCCAAAGGCGCCACCTTTGAAGAAACCCGCAAGCCCGAGCCCTTCATCAAAATGACCCGCCCCACCGATGCCGACGTCGATGGCATGAGTCGCGTCTATTGCGCCAGTTGGAAAGGCGCGACCTTCGACTGGGCCGGACCGGATGTCGGTTACATCGTGCAGGTGAAGCCGAAGGGCTTCAAAGCCGAGCCGCTGCCGGATTTCGCGAAGGCGAAGGATAAGGAGTTGGTGAAGGTGCTGGAGTCACCGAGCAACCGCCGGAGGATGGAGGCGCAGAGGGAACTGGTGAGGAGGCAGTTTGCGAGAAAAGTGTTCGATATTCCTCAGCAGGAGTTGGCCGTGAAGCTGTTTGAGGACTCGACAAAGAGTGCGGCCTCAAGAGTGGCTGCTTTAAACTCTCTCGTCCCCATCACATGGGGCAATGGAAAGACGAATATTCCAGTCATCAATGATCAGGCAATTCACATCCTGCGTAGGCTGGCAACCACCTATCTCTTGCCGTCCGACAAAGGCTTCATTGAGCTGCCTTTGGGCTCCGAAGTCCAAAGCGAAATCTTTGAGAAGTGGTTCAACGAAGGTGGACCTGATGTGCGCCACCAAGTTCTGCACTACTGGTTCCAATGCATCGACAAAGGTGTGCATGTTAAGAGCCTCGCTAAAGCAACTCCGCACTATTTGAGTCTCTGTGATGATTCGGGTTTTGTTTTTCTGAAATCGATGGTTCGACTGGCTGCCAAGGATATCCTCACTTTCCCAGAGGAGTCGCTGGGTGCCAAAGAAGAGGCCGAATGGAAGAAGGCGCAGCAAAGTTCTGTTCTTGCCGAATTTGAGAATGGCCGATACATGCAGAAATTGGAGGTTCGCCGAATGTTCGTGAAAGAGTTCTGCGAGGCTTTGATCTCTGTCACAGAAGATTCAAGCAGCTCCGCACAGTCGAAAAACATGGCTTTGCGGCTGTGTGCGGAGATTCACTGTTCCGAAGTCGTCACCGCCCTCATCGAGCGTCTCTGCAAGGCCACTGATCCGGCGCTGCGCCAAGGCATCCTCGCGGCGCTGTGCCGCCTTCATTTCAAAGAAGGCGAGTGGAAGGGCGATTCGTGGGGCACGCGGCCGGACACGCGGGGGCCGTATTACCAGCCGGAAGCCTGGAGCGAGACGCCAAAGATCGCCGTGGCACTGAAGGACGCGCTGGCGAAGGCCACGCCGGAGGAAGCGGCCTTCCTGGTGAAGGAACTGAACCGCAACCGCATCCAGTTCAACGAGGCGCAGCAGCGCATCCTCGAACTCGCGAAGAAGGACCCGAAGGTGTTGCCGGAGCTGGCGGCGCAGATGGCTGGCGCGGAGGAGATTCCAGCGGAGGCGGTGCCGCTGTTGGTGGGACTCATTCGTGATGCGGGCACTCCTGCCCGCAATCCGGAGGCCGAGGGAGCATCGACTGCGGGCAAGAGTGCCCGCATCACTTCGGTGGCGCTCTCCCAAGCCATCATCGCCCTCTCGAAAACCGACAGCGCCGAGGGCGTCTCCGCCACGCTCGCTGCGCTGGAGCCGCTCAAGAAGCTCCCGGACTCCGGCAAAGACTACGATGCGGCCTTCAACGCCTTCTTGAACGCGCCGAAGCTCGAAAACCACCACCAGCTCGTCGAGCAGATCGCGGAGAAGGGCGAGTGGCCGGTGTCGATGTATGCGAATGCCGCGTTGCTGAACCTCGCAAACCGCAAAACGGGCAGTCCGGAGTCCATCCAGCTCACGCAAAAGGCGCTCGACAAGGGCTGGGCCGATCCGAAGCACCGCAAGCTCATCATCGACGCCATCAGCGCCTCCAAGCACATGCCCAGCGCTGCCAAAGTGCTCGCCGCGCTGGATGATCCCGATGCCGATGTCAAAGGTGCCGCCGAACGCGCCGCGAAGGCCATGCGCATCCAGAAGATCGAGGACAAAACGCCCAAGATCATGACCTTGAAGCCCGAAGAAGCCCTCGCCGCCGTTTTGAAGGAAAAAGGCAACGTGGCGCTCGGAGAGCAAATCTTCACCAAAGCCACCTGCGTGGCCTGTCACACCGTGAAGGAGACCGAAGCCCAAAAAGGCCCCTACCTCGGTAACATCGCCCAAACCTACAAGCGCCCCGATTTGGCCCAAAACATCCTCGATCCGAACAAAACCATCGCCCAAGGCTTCGCCAGCGAGATGATCACGCTGAAGGACGGCACGCAGCAAATGGGCTTCATCACGCTGGAAGGCGCGAACGAGGTCAAACTGCGCAACATTGCCTCCCAGGAGTTCACGTTCAAAACCGCCGACATCAAAGAGCGCCAGAAACTCCCCATGAGCATGATGCCGCCCGGTTTGATGATGAACTTCACCGTGAAGGAATTCGCGAGCCTCTTGGATTACCTGGAGTCGCTCGTGAAGAAGTGACGGCTTCGATGCGCTCCAGCGGGGTGCGGATCGACACCTGATTCACGGATCTCTTCAGGCCGACGTTTTGGAGTCTTGGTAGAACGCCAGCGTGTGGCGCAAGCCTTCTTGCCAGCTGACTTGAGGATTGTAGGCCAGACGCGCGCGTGCTGCGGTGAGATCGGCAGCTGAATGTCGGATGTCACCCGTGCGCGTGGGCTCGTGCTTGGGAGCAATCGACTGGCCCGTGAGATGATTCAATTCGTGGATGAGATCGAGCAGCGTGACACTTTGCCCACCAGCGATGTTGAAGACCTGCCCAGCGACTTCTTCAGCGGGACGCTGAGCGGCCAAGAGATTCGCCGCGACCACATTGTCGATGTAAGCAAAGTCACGGGATTGAAGTCCGTCACCAAAAATCGTCGGGATTTCACCGCGTAGCATCATAGTGCAAAAGCGAGCAATGACGCCCGAGTAAGGGGAGTTGAAGCTCTGCCGTGGACCAAACACATTGAAGTAGCGAAGAGCCACCGTTTCCAAACCAAAGAGCTGATGAAACATCTGCCCATAACGCTCCGACGCATACTTCTGAAGGCCATAAGGCGAGAGGGGCAACACTGGATGAGATTCGTGTTTCAGCGGGGCTTCGGTGTCACCGTAGATCGCAGCCGATGAAGCAAAGACAAAGCGACGAACGCCAGCATCTCGCGCAGCCACAAGCAAAGCCAGGGATGACTCTAGATTAACCCGATTGCTCTCCAAAGGCTGAGCCACGGATTGAGGCACGGAGGCAATCGCAGCCTGGTGAAATACCCAATCGCAACCTTCGATCAACTTCTTGGTGAGAGGGCTGTCAGACACGCAGCCTTGCACAAAATCGACATCAGCCTTGCCCGTCGCCCAAGCCAGATTGTTCAAGCTTCCAGTGCTCAGGTCATCCAGAATTGTGACCCGGGCCCCCTGCTGTGCCAGGGCTTCTGCCAGATGACCTCCGATGAACCCTGCGCCGCCAGTGATGAGAGCCTTGATTGTTTTCATGTGTTAAGTCTGAGCCTGCTTCCATGGCGCTGGGCCGTCCTTTTGGCAAATAAGCACTAGCCTCAAGATTGTGACCCGCTGACTGCTTGACGCAAGGCAGCCTGCGACTACTGCGAAAAGGTGTCGAATTCTCCCGAAGATCCGCTTTCTATCCCTCAGCATGGCATGATGCTGAGGGTGCGGCATGTCACGCGCTTCATCTATGAAGGCGAAGCTCTGGAGAGCTACAATGACGTGCGCCTACGTCCGGTATCCGATCCCTTGCAGCGCTGCACCTCCTATCACCTGCGAACGACGCCCGAAACGCGGATCACGACGCACTACGACTTTTATCAAAATCAGGTCGATCACTTCGAGCTGCACACGCCACATAGCTTACTTGAGGTCGAATCCATCGCAGAAGTCGAAACCCGTGAGGACAAACGGGGCAGGCCTCCAGCAGGAGTGCCGCTGGCCGCGCTGAATGATCCTTTGGTCAAAGACCCTTACTTCGACTTTGTGGTGGAGTCTCGGTACGTGACGCAAAACGTGGCGATCTGGAGAGAAGCCATTGATGTCTTAGGGGGGCCAGTGAGTGACCTTTGGGATGCTGCCGTTCGATTGGGCAACCATGTGCACAGCACCTTCGCCTACGATCCCGACTGGACGCATGTACACACCGATGCTGCCTCGGCGCTAAAGGATCGACGCGGGGTCTGCCAGGACTATGCCCATGTGATGCTTTCCTTCTGCCGAAGCCAAGGCATCCCCGCCCGCTACGTCAGTGGCTATTTTTTCAATGGCAAGACGGGTGATGAAAATGAGGCTTCGCACGCTTGGGTAGAGATCTTTGTGCCTCATTTCGGCTGGAAGGCCTGGGACCCCACCCACAACCGCGAAGCTGACCCGCGCTACATCAAGTTGGCCATCGGACGCGACTACGGTGACATTCGGCCAGTCAGTGGAACCTACCGTGGGAAGAGCACCCGCCAGATGGAAGTTATCGTGCAAATCCGCAACATCGGCTCATCTTAACCCTAACTCTCTCCCAATCTTTTCATGCAAATTCGACTCTTCATCAAAAGCGGCTGTCCCTGGTGCCACGAAGCGATTGATTGGCTGCAACAGCGCGGACTGCCCTTTACCCTACTGGATGTAAACCGTGACGCTACAGCGCGCGCAGAGATGCTTGAATTAACAGGTCAAAGCAAGGCCCCAAGCATTGATGTCGATGGCGAAATCCTTGCTGATTTTGGAGCAGATGAACTAGAAGCCTGGTGGAAACAGAAGAAACTGCCTCTTCCCTGACTTTCATAACTACCCTCTGTTTTAACAATCCTCGTTGGCAAAATGCATTTTTCGTTATGACAGCTTGTGTTTGCTCCAGACTTTTCAGAGGTAGCTCAAGAGACAAACCAAGGCTTTAGGATTCATGGCCTATTCGTCATCAAGAACTCAAATGATAACTGCAGGAGCAGTGCCGCGATGAGCTGGCATAATTGATCGAGATCCAGATCGAGTTAATGGTTTCCAGAGTTCTCCACTTCGGCAGCCAACAACCCATCTTGGAAATGAATTAAAATTTTTCGACCGTCCTCGATCCCTTCAGCTCGACTCAGCGCTAACCCACTCGCATCGGTGACATAGGTGAAGCCACGCGAAAGAACGGAATCAGGACCCAGCCTCTGCAAAAGCGCGGCCTTCGCCTCTAGCTTAGCCTGCAAGGCATTCATACGGTGACGCATGGCCTGCGAGAGAGATTGACTGAGCGCAGCCAACTCATGCTGACGTTCACGAATGAGGTGGTGTGGCTGCTGAAGGCGCAGGCGCTGCTCCATCTGACTGAGCTGAAGGCGCGTATGATCCATCTGATCCACAAAAACCTGCTGTAGGCGTGCGTCCATGTCATCCACACGCTGCTGCTCTAGCTCCAAACGGCGAACCATGGCGTGACGAAGACCTCCCGCTTTCAGGAGCTCGACGACTTTGCTATCGTGGGCCAACTTAGCCTCGACCAAGCGCCGCATCCGCTGAGCGGTACCAGACACCATGCGCCTTAGCTCTTCAGCATCTGGAGCCAAAAGTTCAGCCGCTGCACTGGGAGTGGGTGCCCGCAGATCAGCGACAAAGTCGGCAATCGTGAAATCAATCTCATGCCCGACTGCGGAGATCACAGGAATGGCAGACGCACGGACGGCTCTCGCCAGAGACTCTTCGTTGTAAGCCCAAAGGTCTTCAAGGCTCCCGCCACCACGCCCAATGACGATCACATCGGGTCTTGGCCAACCCATGGCAGTCGGTTGATTCAAGACTCGCAGTGCTTCAATGGTCTCCTTTTCCACCCCAGCACCTTGCACACGAACCGGGTAAATGATGACGTGCAGCCAGGGGGCTCTGCGCCCTAAGATATTCAGCATGTCTTGAACCGCAGCACCGGTGGGAGATGTGACCAACGCCACCACGCTAGGCATGACTGGAATCGGCTTTTTCAGAGATTCATCAAAGAGGCCCTCTTCATAAAGGCGACGTTTGAGCGCTTCAAATTTCGCCTGTAGGCCACCGATCCCCTGCAGTCGAGCATCACGCACGACGAGCTGATATTGCCCCCGCGGTGCATAGACCCCCAGATCTCCAAGCACCTGGACTTGCACCCCATCGCCCAATTTGGCCGCCAACCGGCTGGCTACCCCTCGAAACAGCACGCAGGATATCTGAGCGCCAGAATCCTTCAGAGTGAAGTACTGGTGGCCGCTGGATTGAAGTCGGTGATTGCTGATTTCACCTTCGACCCAAACACTACCGATGCGCCCTTCCAGCACTTCCTGGATCTCTTGCGTTAGCTCAGAGACGGTTAAAATATCGTCCGCGGATCGCGTCATGTCGATGAGCCAAAAAGGGAGCGTGAAAATCCAATGTTATAAGCTGAATCAACCTCTTGAATCAATTGGGCGACCCAGTGATGACGCCTGATCAAGTGAGGCATCTGCATCGCAAGAATCCAACGATGCATAGCGTCGTTCACCTTCGATCGCCAAGATCAGTTCTCCGTGAATTCACCAAGAGCTCGAAACTTGTTGTATCGGTGCTCCAGCAAGGCATCTGGGGCAAACGTTTCAAGCTCAGTGATGGCATCCAAAACTGCGTTTTTCAGTGATTCAGCTGCGGCGGAGTGATCATTGTGAGCTCCCCCCAAGGGTTCTGACACGACGCCATCGATAATACCAAGCTTGGAGAGATCCTGCGCGCTCAGCTTCAGAGCAGAAGCGGCTTCAGGTGCATGCTCGCGGTGCTTCCAAAGAATAGCAGCACACCCCTCTGGACTGATCACGCTATAATACGCGTTTTCCATCATCAGCACCTTATCGGCAATACCAATCCCAAGGGCACCTCCGGAGCCACCTTCACCAATGACTACGGCGACGACAGGCGCGCGCAGCATCATCATTTCACGCAAATTAAAAGCAATGGCTTCTGCGATGTTACGCTCCTCGGCTCCAATACCAGGAAAGGCTCCTGGCGTGTCGATCAAGGTTACGATCGGTAGACCGAATTTTTCAGCCAACCGCATGGCTCGTAGGGCTTTTCGATAGCCTTCGGGATGGGCACTGCCAAAATTGCGAAGCAGATTCTCTTTGGTATCACGGCCTTTTTGATGACCGATCACCACCACGCGTTTACCACCCCAGGTAGCAAAGCCGGCCGGCATCGCGTGATCGTCTCCAATATGACGATCTCCATGAATCTCAATAAACTCATCACAGCAATGCTTGATATAATCCAGCATGAAGGGGCGGTTGATGTGACGTGAAATTTGCACCCGCTGCCATGGATTCAGATTGGTGTGAATGTCTCTCTGTAGATTTTCGAGCTTTTTTTCCAATTCGCTTAATTGAGCAACCAACTTTTCAGACGGTTTAGAAGCTTGTTTTCTGCGCAGTTCCTCAATCTCTTCGCGCAGTTTGACGAGGGGTTTTTCAAATTCGAGAACTTGCTTCATGGAAATAAGGGCCGGGGTAAATGTCAGCTAACGGATGATGTGGAGTTTTGAGCCATTGCGAACAAGAGCAAACATTTCCTCAAGGTCAGAACGGGAAAGAAAAACACCTGTTTCGGGCTCAGGCTGCTCCAAGGATACGTTCAACGCAAGATCTGCATCCTGAGATGAAGGCTTTGCAGTGGAAGGCCGCACCGGGGTTGCAGTTCGCAGAGCAATGACTGGATTGACTTGTCCAACCTTGGCAGCAGGCAGCCATTTCTCCGCTTCGATGTAACGAGGGTCCGTGGACAATACCGACTTGCCATCACAAACGGCCGATTTGCCACGTATCTCCACTTCAAGTGGAGGCTTGAGGCCTGGCGGCAAGCGCAGATCTTCCACGTGGTATTCCTTAAAGAAATAACGCTTCCCTCCCAAGTTTCGATAAAGCGTGACGACTCGTGAGGACACATCAACATCAATGGAGAAGTCCAGAGCCACAATCGCAAGATGATCGCCAGGCTGTAAAACGGTGCCCATCAATCCGTTCAGACGAATGAGCATGTCCATAGAGGTTGACTGACGAGTAGCGATCAGAGCCAATGAATCGCCAGGCTGAACAATGTAATCTTTTCTTCCTGAGCGTGGGTCCGAAGAAAACAACTCATCAAAATTTATTTCACCAATGATACGCTTAGCCTCAGAGCAAGCCGCAGAATCTGGAAATTGCTGGACCAGTTTATACAACGCTTCGCGACCTTCGTGGATCTGATCTTTTCTGATTAGCTCGATGGCGGCCTCAAAGCGCTTCATCCCTGGGTCAATGCGAGGCAGATTACTCTTTTTCAGCACAGCCATCTCTTGCTGGATCAGCTTTTCAGGTTTTAGGACCTTATCGTAAATGTAAAACGCCGCAGCCATGCTACCCAACGTGATTCCAAGCACGATCAAAAAGAGCAGAAGTTTGAGCTGCGTTTTCGCCATTCTTAGTGAGATACAAGCTTCATTCCAACAAGCCCCGCCGCTTGAAGTCGAAGAGATTGATCTTCTGAGATTTCTCGATCATTTCGACTGTGAATTTCAAAAGACAGATCTCCCAGGTATCATCCACCCCGGCAATAACCGCGCGCATAGGATTCCCGGAGCGACGAATGTCCTCAATCAACTTATCGCAAACTTCCTCCATCGAATCATGCACAATATCTTCCTGCATGTCCGACATCTGGAATCGGAACCCATATTTAAGAATGGCAAGCTTGTGTAGATTTTCCCTCAAAAAATCCCCAAAAGCCTGCCCCTGAGGACCGAAGCCTTCAAAATCGAAATTGGCCATCGACTCTGGATCAGGCCTTAGAATCAATGGCTTTTCCGCAGTGATATGGCCCGTGCGAATTCGCGTAGCATTCACATGGTCCATTAGCTCGCTGACTAATTGAAATTCGAACCTTGTGCTACCGAACGTATCAATTCTACGATCTGGCTCGTGGAGAACACGCGTATTCTCAATGGCATATTCGATGTCAAAGGGTGATGGCATGCCGCGTGGGGTGAAGATTAGGTCGGAACTCCAATCAAACCTCCTGGCAATCCGCCAAGATCTTCATTTTCCTGTGAGGCCGGACGATTGTCAGCCACCTTGGGCACTGGCGGCGACTGAGGCGGCGGGGGCTTCGAAGTTGGCGGATTCATGATCCTGCCGTGCTCCATGATTTCTTTGATATGAATGCCATCCAAAGTTTCATATTCTAGCAAAGCCGCAGCGATAGCATCCAGCTTATCCTTTTGGGCCAAAAGGATGTCCTTGGCTTTTTGGTAGGCTTCGTCAATGAGTCGTTTTACTTCCTCATCGATCTTTTGGGCCGTAGCGCCACTGTAACCACGGCTTCTACCCAAATCACGAGCCAAGAATACGGCTTGATCGCCATCGCTGTATTCGACCATGCCCATCTTCTCGCTCATTCCCCAAGCACAGACCATGTTGCGGGCGATGCTAGTGGCTTGGCGGATGTCCCCCATCGCTCCGTTGGTAACATCGCCAAATTGGATTTCTTCAGCAACACGTCCACCCATTGCCACGACCAGATCATCGAGCAGTTCGCTTTTGCGATGGGTGAACTTATCCTCTTCTGGCAGCCACATGGTGGAGCCTAGGCTAGGGCCACGCGGAATAATTGTGACCTTATGCAATGGTGAAGTGTGCTCCAAAACTTCGATGAGAATCGCATGGCCTGCCTCGTGATAAGCCGTGTTTTCTTTTTCTTTATCGCTGAGCGCAAGGCTGCGGCGTTCACGTCCCCAGCGAACTTTATCCCGAGCTTCTTCGAGTTCCGCGCTGGTGATGGCTTTCAGATTACGCCTTGCAGCCAACAGGGCAGCTTCATTGATCAGGTTAGCCAATTCGGCTCCCGAGAATCCAGGCGTGCCTCTCGCGATCTTGGATAGCTCTGCGTTCTCACTCAACTTCACCTTCTTTGCGTGAACCCGTAGAATTTCCTCGCGACCTTTGACATCAGGAAGTGAAACTGTGACCTGGCGGTCAAATCGGCCTGGACGAAGAAGCGCAGGATCCAGAACGTCCGGACGATTGGTCGCTGCAATGATGATGATGCCTTCTTGTGTATCAAAGCCATCCATTTCCACCAAAAGAGCGTTCAAGGTCTGTTCACGCTCATCATGGCCGCCACCTAAACCGTGACCACGGTGACGCCCGACGGCATCAATTTCATCGATAAAAATCAGGCAAGGCGCATTCTTTTTGCCTTGCTCGAACATGTCACGAACACGGCTGGCACCGACACCGACAAACATCTCAACAAAATCTGAACCACTGATGCTGAAGAAGGGCACATCAGCTTCACCAGCAATCGCACGAGCCAGCAGGGTTTTCCCGGTACCAGGCGGGCCATTCATCAAAACACCTTTTGGAATTTTACCTCCGAGCTTTTGGAATTTCTTAGGATCTTTGAGAAACTCGACCAGCTCTTGAACTTCATCTTTTGCCTCCTCCACTCCGGCGACATCCTTAAAGGTCACTTTATTCCGATCCTGAGATAGCATTTTGGCGCGGCTTTTGCCAAAATTTAACGCACCGCGGCCTGCCGTTTTGATCTGCTGACGAACCAAAAAATAAATCAGCATCAGAACCATGAGAATCGGCAGCATGGAGATGAGCAGAGCTCCCCATTGATCGTTTCTGTACTGCGGAATCAAAACCAATCCATGCTTCTTCAGCAAGTCCTGCAGCTCTTCCTTTTGGTATTGAATCGAAATAGGCACCGTGAACTTGACGGAATTCTTTTTCGGCGAGCTGTTGGGCGTGTCACCCATGGCACTGCCTGGTTCGGATTTTGAACCCGCTGGGGGTGGGGCGGCTTCTTCTCCTGAGTTGGAAATGCCAGCCTTCGACCTTAACACGTAGCCTTCTATGAATTCGGCTGAAGTCGTGTCCTGCTGAACGAGCTTAAGATCCTGATCGGGGTCAATGCGCTGCTCCGTCACATATTGAACGAACTCACGATACGTAATCTCTTGAGCACGTGTTGCCTCTTTGCCGACCATCAAGCCTGAGCCAACCAGCAGGACCACTACGGCAAGCAATAAAAAACCCTTCCAATTGAACTGGGGTTCTTGGTTGCGACGCTGAGGGCCATCATTGCGCGGAGGTGTATCGTCTGACATGTAAGTAAAAAGTGGACAAAAATGATTACGACAACCGCTTCTATAGGCGGCATTTTCTTTTTGGAAAAGCGGTTTCGTCAGCCTAGCAACCTGACGAATTTCATGTCGAAGAGTGGTAAAGGAAAGTTGTTAGCGGACTGGTGGCAACTGCTTCATCGCAGCTATCGGCCAGGCCCATTTCGTAAGCAGCACGACCTGCTTCGACTGCTACTTTGAAAGCTTTAGCCATCCGTGAAGGCTCACTAGCAATCGCAATCGCCGTATTCACAAGTACTGCGTCCGCTCCCATCTCCAAAGCTTCTGCGGCATGGCTCGGAGCGCCAATTCCAGCATCAATGACCACAGGTACCGTGGCCTGGGTGATGATAATCTCGATCTGTTTGCGGGTCGTGATGCCCTGATGAGAGCCAATCGGCGAACCCAAGGGCATCACGGTCGCAGTTCCTACATCTTGTAGACGACGGGCAAGCACAGGATCGGCGTTGATGTAGGGCAGCACCGTGAAACCTTCCTTCACCAGGATTTCAGCCGCCTTGAGGGTTTCGATGGGATCAGGTAATAAGTAACGAGGATCGGGATGTATTTCTAACTTAACCCAATTCGGAAGGCCTGCGGCTACAGCGAGATGGGCCAAACGAACTGCTTCATCCGCATTCATGGCACCACTGGTGTTTGGCAGCAACAGCACCTGGGGAGGCACATAATCCAGGATATTCGCAAAGGGATCTCCCTTCCCTGAAAGATCCGCTCGACGCAGAGCCACGGTTACGATTTCAGTTTCTGAGGCAAGGATCGCATCGCGCATCAGATCACCCGAAGCAAACTTTCCCGTCCCGAGCATGAGACGAGATTGGAAAGTGCGATCGGCTATGGTGAGAGACTGGTTGGGCATGATGAAATCAGGTCAACTGAACACGCTCCAGGAGTTCGTCGATGGAAAGTTGGATGCCGATGAAGAAATCACCAAACTCGCCAAATTGTGTAGTGACCTCATCCCAACGCATCTCATAGACGATGCTTTTGATTTGAAAGATATCGTGGGCGAAAAGGGTCACGCCCCATTCGTGGCTATCCAACCCGGTCGAGCCTGTCACGAGCTGGCGCACCTTTCCTGAATATTTGCGCCCCGTTCTGGCGTGACCACTCATGAGCTCGCGCCGCTTGGCGAAATCAAGTGCATACCAATTCGCACCGACATTGCGTCGCTTGCTCATGGGATAAAAACACATCACCTGCCAGTCCGGCATATTGGGATAAAGGCGATCACTGTAATACTTGTCCATGTGCGCCTTCCACTCGGACAAGCGCTTCGTGTGAGCTTCACCGCCGATTTCTAGCCCTTCGGTGCGGTGAATGCGTTCCGCAGCTTCTTCTTCCTTCTCGCTATACTCCGTCCATTCCGTCATCGAAAGATAGCTGTAGGTGGAACTGAGAACATCAGGCCCAAGGGAAAGGCCTAGCATTTTTTCGAAGTGATTCGCATCTTGGAGATCAGGCGTCAGTAGCATAAAACCCAAATCGGTCTTCGGACTCACCATGCTAAAACTAAGCAATTGAGTCTTGGGATGACTGCGAATGCTGTGAACAGTTTCGTTCAGACGGCTGATGCGCTCCTTTTTTTCTTCAGGAGTCAAAGCGGCCCAAAAGCCGTGGTCGATGTTGTAAAACAAATGCTGAACAATCCAGCCTTCTTGGGGGATGAGAGGAGACATGGGGGGCGAGTGGTTGGGCTAAAATCTGACCGATGCCAAAGGTCAAGTTCTATCAACCACGGCAAAGCTTGGCAAACAACCGCCAACTGAAGCAAAGTGCAACGGCCGAGTGAATTGGCCCTGAAAGCTAGGTTGACACCCCCTCCCCGTCGATTATGCATCGAAAACCGGCGCAGCATCTGCTCCGGCCTGATTCTAACTCCCACCCCCACACATCAATGGTCAAAATCGGCATCAATGGTTTCGGGCGCATCGGCCGCCTCGTTTTTCGTGCAATCTGTGATCAAGGACTCCTTGGTAAAGAAATCCAGGTCGTCGCCGTCAATGACCTCGTTCCTGCTGACAACCTCGCCTACTTGGTGAAATACGACTCCACTCAAGGCAAAGCAAAGGAAGAAGTCTATTCGAAAAAGAGTAGCCCAGAAGTGGCTGAGGACGACATCCTTGTGGTGGACGGCAATGAAATCAAATGCCTTGCTGTCAAAGAAGGCCCCGCAGCCCTTCCTTGGAAAGAGCTAGGCGTTGATATCGTCATCGAATCCACTGGCCTATTCACTGAACGCAACAAGGCCCAAGGCCACATCGACGCTGGCGCGAAAAAGGTCATCATCTCTGCCCCAGGCAAAGAAGAAGATATCACGGTGGTCATGGGCGTGAACCATGAGAAGTATGACCCTTCTAGCCACCACGTGATCTCGAACGCGTCCTGCACCACGAATTGCTTGGCTCCTCTCGTGCACGTTCTTCTCAAGGAAGGTTTCGGCATTGAAGAAGGCCTGATGACCACGGTTCACTCCTACACTGCCACTCAGAAAACCGTGGACGGTCCTTCCAAGAAAGATTGGAAAGGCGGACGCAGTGCAGCCATCAATATCATTCCTTCCACCACCGGTGCGGCCAAAGCTGTCGGCTTGGCCATCCCCGAAGTGAAAGGCAAGCTCACCGGCATGGCCTTCCGTGTGCCTACCCCAACCGTCTCTGCCGTGGACCTCACCGTGAAAACCGTGAAGGAAACCAGCTATGCTGAAATCAGCGCAGCCATGAAAAAGGCTAGCGAGACCTACCTGAAGGGGATTCTTTCCTGGACCAGCGACGAAGTCGTCTCCTCCGACTTCATCCATGACTCAAGCAGCTCCATCTTCGACGCGGGCAGTGGCATCGAGTTGAACAACAAATTCTTCAAGCTGGTCAGCTGGTATGACAACGAGTGGGGTTACAGCAATCGCGTGGTTGACCTTGTGAAATACATCGTTTCCAAAGGCATCTAATCGCCTCCAACAGCCTTCCAAAGAGAAGCCGGTTCCCATGGGAACCGGCTTTTTTTGAACTCGGCACTCGCTGTTAGCGTTGCTTTAAAAAGCAATGATCAGGCCATCTTCATTTTAGTGTAAGCATGACCTTCGTTCATGTCGATTCGCTCTGGACGACCTTTGTATTTGTAAACCAGCTTGGTGTGATCAATGCCCATCAGGTGCAGGATGGTCGCATGCAGATCGTGGACATGCATTTTCTGATCGACCGCCCTAAGGCCTAGATCATCGGTCGAGCCTATCACTTGACCGCCCTTGATACCGCCACCTGCCATCCACATGGTGAAGCCAGTCGGGTTATGATCCCGGCCGTCCCCTTTTTCACTCATCGGCGTGCGTCCGAATTCACCACCCCAGATGACCAGGGTTTCATCGAGCAGACCACGCGCCTTCAGGTCCGTTAGTAGCGCAGCGACTGGCTTGTCCGTCTCGTAACAGTATTTGGTGTGATTTTCTTCGATCTTGTCATGCGCATCCCAACGGCTACCAGCTCCTGAGTAAAGCTGCACAAAACGCACCCCACGCTCGACAAGACGACGCGCCAACAGGCAATTGCGACCAAAAGCAGCCGTCTTTGCATCATCAAGTCCGTACAGACGCTTAGTGATTTCCGACTCCTTGGAGAGATCAACTGCCTCAGGAGCCTCAGACTGCATGCGAAAAGCCAACTCGTAAGCTTTGATACGCGCATCGAGCTGCGTGTTGTCAGTGCGCTTTTCCCCATGGGCACGATTCAGTCGATTCAGAAAGGATAGCTTTGCCAGCTGGCGCTCATGAGCCACACTTTTTGGAGCATTTAAGTTAGCGATTGGCGTGCCGTCTGACTCGAATTCCACTCCTTGGTACACGGCCGGCATGAAGCCACTGCCCCAATTGCGCACCCCATTCACGACTTGTGCATCGGTGTCTTTGATCACCACAAAGGCAGGCAAATCTTGGTTCAGTGTGCCCAAACCGTAGTTTACCCAGGCTCCCAGCGAAGGTCGTCCACCGAAGATACTACCAGTATTCATCGAGCAAACTCCACCGGCATGGTTGATCCCGTCGGAAACACAAGAGCGGATTACGCAAAGCTCATCCGCCAGTCGAGCCGTGTGCGGCATCCAATCACTGATCCAAAGCCCACTTTCGCCATGCTGCTTCCAATCGCGCTTGTCGGCCAGCAGAGGCGCACGGCTTTCTCCCATTGCCGTGATGACGGAGCCAAAGCTATCTGGCAACGATTGTCCGGCCAGCTTGCGCAGCAGAGGCTTGGGATCAAAGAGGTCAACATGGCTCGGGCCACCTTCCATGAAGAGAAAAATGACGCTTTTGGCCTTACCTGCGCGGTGAGCGAGCTTGGACGACATCGGATTCCCTGGTGCGCCCCCCGTATCCCCGAGAGCCGCCAGCGCCGAATCTTCCCCCAACAGAGCTGCCGCAGCCAACGCACCGAAACCGCCACCAGCACGGCGCAAAAAGTCGCGGCGATGAACGAGAATTTCATGGTGGGGAACAGGGTCAGAGATCATACACCTACATACAGGCCCTTCCGCTCGATTCTTGGACAGCTTTTTCGCAGAAAAAGCTCGAATCAGGAGGTGCGAATCCTCGCGGCGATTGCTGCAAAAAATCAAAGCTTAGTCAAAAAACACACCCCTAAATGGCTCAGCTCCCAAGCCCAGAAGGAAATGCCCCCATGCGGTCTAACGTTGACGCGCTATCGAGCCTTTTTAACGACATTGCGTTGATCGACTGAGAAACCATAGGCCCATCATGAAGGCAAGCGCTCGCACTGTCTTGGCGCACAAAGTTTGCGCAACAGCCTAGATGAAGCTAAGAACGCCATGCTTTTTCATGAGTTTTTCGGACCCAAGTTTTCTCATCTCCTCCCGCCCGACGGACCAAGAACGTCAAGCGACCAAGCTGGCAGAAGAGAAGCGTCGCGAGTCCGCAGCTCGCGCCTATCGCCAGGCTAGCTGGGTCATCAGCCTGACCATGATTTACCTAGCCCTACCCTTGGGACTCTCTGCATGGCACTGGCATGTCGTGGCATGTGCAGGATCACTGCTAGTCGTGCTGGGCGCATTCATGGCGCTGAGAGGGGCTAAGGGCCATGCGCTGCTCAGCCTACTCTTTGCGTCGCTCATTCTGCCAAGCTGGGTTAAAATGGCCCCTTGGGCAGTAAGGGCCGCGCGCGGCCCAATCGAGGTCATCATCCAGGAATGGAAAAGGGTGCTATGAGAGCTACCGCCACACACCGCCGCCTCCGGGCTTGACGGCAGGCCGGATACTGTGCACCTGAGCACTGACTTTACTTCCCTCTCTCACCCCGATCTGCCGTGGCCAAGAAAGCATCCTCCAAGACTGAAGATTCCTCACCCATCCTAGCCGACAGCGCTCCCATCGTGGAGATGCCGGTGGATGTGCATTACAGCAACTGGTTCCTGGAGTATGCCAGTTACGTCATTTTAGAGCGGGCAGTGCCACACATCCACGATGGTTTGAAGCCCGTTCAGCGACGTATTTTGCACTCCATGGATGAGCTGGAGGATGGACGCTACAACAAGGTGGCCAATGTGGTGGGCAACACGATGAAATACCACCCACACGGCGATGCTAGCATCGGCGATGCGATGATCCAATTAGGTCAAAAAGACCTGCTCATCGACACTCAGGGAAACTGGGGCAATACGCTCACCGGCGACAACGCTGCTGCTCCGCGTTACATAGAAGCACGCCTGTCAAAGTTCGCCATAGACGTTGTCTATTCGCCCAAAGTCACCGAATGGGCCGCCAGCTACGATGGCCGCAACAAAGAACCCATCACCCTGCCAGTGAAGTTTCCTTTACTGCTCGCTCAAGGGGTAGAAGGCATTGCCGTCGGTCTTTCCTGCCGAGTACTACCGCACAATTTTATCGAGCTATGCGACGCCTCTATCGCAGCCTTAAGGGGCGAAGACGTGAACCTAGTGCCTGACTTTGCCACGGGAGGACACATGGATGCCACGGATTACAACGGTGGCCTGCGTGGCGGACGCATCCGCGTTCGGGCGAAAATTGTGCCTGGGGAAAAAAAGAACACCCTGCGTGTCGTTGAGATTCCGTTTGGCACGACCACGGGTGGCCTGATGGACAGCATCGTCGCCGCCAACGATAAGGGTAAGATCAAAATCACTCGTGTGGACGACAACACCGCTGAGAATGCCGAAATTGTCATCCAGCTGCCCCCTGGAGCTGATCCGGACCAGACCATTCAGGCACTCTACGCATTTACGGACTGCGAGGTCTCCATCGCCCCGAATGCGGTCGTCATTCAAAATGACAAACCACGATTCATTAACATCAATGAGTTGTTAAAAGAGAACGCCGAGCACACCAAGCAATTGCTGCGTCAGGAGCTGGAGATCGTGCTGGGCGAGCTGGAGGAGCGCTGGCATTTCGCCAGCCTGGAAAAGATCTTCATCGAAAATCGCATCTACCGAAAAATTGAAGAATGCGAGACCTGGGACGCTGTCCTCGAAGCCATCTGGAAAGGGCTAAAACCACACATCAGTCAACTACGCCGTGAAGTGACCCAAGACGACGTTGTTCGACTCACCGAAATCAAGATCAAGCGCATCTCCAAGTTCAACAGCTTCGAAGCCGACAACTACATCCAAGAGCTTGAGGATGACATCGAAGGCGTGCAGAAAAACCTCAAACAACTCACCCGCTTCGCGATCGCTCACTTCGAGCGGATCAAAAAAACCTACGGTCCTGGCAAAGAACGCCGCACCGTGATCACAACCTTTGACCGAGTTGCCGCGGCCGAGGTGATCTTGGCAAACGAGACCCTTTATCTTGATGCGAAGGAAGGCTTCGCAGGCACAGGCCTAAAGAAAGAAGGTGAGCCTCTTTGCAAATGCTCCACCCTGGATGATGTGATCTTCTTCACACGAGACGGAACCATGACAGTGACGAAGGTCTCGCCGAAGTTCTTCGTGGGCAAAAACCCAGAATACATCAACCTCTTCAAAAAAGACGAAGAAGCCGTTTATACCCTCATCTATCGCGATGGCAAAAATGGTCCTGTCATGGCGAAGCGCTTCCGAGTGGGCGGCGTTACCCGTGACAAACCGTATGCGCTCACCCGCGGCACCCCCGGCAGCATGGTACTATTCTTCTCTCGGCATGAGACGGAAGAAGCCAGCAACGCGCAGAACCTGCTCGTCCACCTGAAACCTGCTCTTTACCTTCGCAACACTTCCTTGAAATTTCCAGTCGCCGCCTTGGCCATAAAGGGCCGCGACAGCCAGGGCAACATCGTGACCAAACATGCAGTCGATCGCGTCGTGAACGAGCGCAAATCCGCCGAGTGATCCAGGAAGAATAAGACGATTGGCGTATCCAAAAACCAGGAACGATTCATCATCGTTCCTGCTTTTATCCTAGCGCACGACGAGGACTTATCGATCGACGCCGCTATCACGGCGAAACATCCGCTGAAAGAAGTTACCCTGTTTCTTTTGGGTGGACTGGGTAGGATTCGTCTGCTGGTTTGAGTTACCCACAGGCTCGACGTTTACCTCCTCAGGAAAGCGTGCGGCAGCGTCGGCACCGATACGAGTGCGTTGATCTTCCTTGGTTGAGGTGAGGGTTAGTTCACCATCACTACTAACCACCCTTGGCTGGATAAAGATGAGGAGCTCCTTCCTTTCACTGCTATTTTGATTACGCTTGAAAAGATTACCCACCCCAGGAATGCGACTGAGAATCGGTGTGCCCGAAGTGTTTTTCTTATCACTCTCCGAAATCAAGCCGCCTAAGACAATGGTATTACCATCTCGAACATTGACTGAAGTCACAAGCTGTTCCGTGGCAATGATGGGCACCGTATTCTGAGCGATGACCGCGTTATCCACCACCGTGTCATTTACCTGGGCAATAGTCAGGTTCACCTCCCCCTCATCATTGATGAGAGGCACCACTTCTAGTTTAAGAACCACGTCTCTGTAGTCGATGGTGGTCGTAAAGGTTCCAAGATTGTTGTTGTTCAGATTTTGAACCGTCTGTGCAGGCACGGGAATAAGACGTCCTGAAGTAATGACGGCCTTTTTGTTATTCAAAGCAAAAACCGAAGGACGAGACAAGACCTGGAAACGGTTTGTGGTTTGTAGAGCGGAGACAAATACCTCAAGCCCAGAGCCTACAGCACCATAGAGATTCAGTCCGCTACCAGCAGGCACCGAACGCATGAGATTATTGCGGATATCCTGTACCCGCACATTGTTGCCGGACCCCAACAGACCTGTGATGTTCTGCCCTGCCGTAAAGTTCGGCTTATCCGTGCCATTGCCCACATCACCTAAGTAATCGACACCAAAATCAAAGCCATCTCCCAAGGTCAGCTGGCCAATCACTGTGGCCAAATAAACCTGAGCAGGTTTGCGATCGAGCCGGTCGAGTAGGCCGCCCACTTTTTCAATCTCACTACTGCGGCCAACGACGAGAATCGTGTTCGACATTGGGTCAGCGACCACTCGAGTTTTACCCACCAGCACGGAAACTGGCGCATTGTCCTCTGTAGGACCTTGGATCAAATCTGCGCGGCCAGCAGTGCCTGTCGAAGTGGCTGTATCCTCCGCAGTACCGCTGCCGGCAGTGCTAAGAACTTGCCCCCCCCGAGTACCAGTCGTGCTACGCCCTCCCAGGAGCTGGCTGCTGCTGGAGGCTAGCGCTTGCTGGCGCTGCCCCTGAAGGCTACCACCGCCAGGCAGGCTGGTGGTGCCACCGGTAGGTTCGGTCAGCAGATCGACAACGGCAGAAAGAACATCCACCGCCGCTGCATAGCGGAGCTTCCGCTCATAAGGCGCTTCCACCTTCAATGGCTTATCGAACTCCGCGATCATGCTAGCGATGTAGGTGTAGTCTGCCTGGGATGCGACGACGAGAATTTGATTCAGACGAGTGTCGGCCACGACCTGCGCCGTGGTCGCAGGCTCCGAGGGGGAATTGGGGATAACCCACTGACCGTTCACGAAAATGGGATTCACACGAGGCGGCTCAGGACGGTTATTGCTGTTGTTGTCACCTTCCCGGCGCTCCTTGCCATCACTGGCCGCATTGCCGCGAATCGTGTTCACCCCTTTGCTTTCCTTTTCTTGTGCCTGTGCGGTAAGCGTGGCCTGGATGATCTGCGCCACAGTAGCCGCATCAGCGTGCTCTAGCGGAATAAACTTGGTTAGAAGGGAGGCGGCATTCGCAGGAAGATCGATAGCCTCACGAATGCTGATGAGTTGGCGAACGATGGTACTGCTTTCGGTGATGAGTAGCCCTGGCGGAGTGAGCACCGGTGTGATTCGACCATAAACGTTGAGTCCGACATGGCCCGAGAGCATGGTGGCTGCCTGTTCGGGATCCAGATTGTCCAGCTTCATGAAGTAAGTCACAATCGACTCGCCCTGTGGCAGGTCCATGGGGCTGGTGTAGAATTTCACGCCATGAGAAAACTGCACTGCGTTCGCACTCTGGCTGCGCGCAGGTAAAATGCGCGCACTTTTGCCATCCGGCTCCATGACGATAGCATAGCCGTTCGTCAGCAAGGTGGCCTCGATAAGCTTGATGGCCTCTGATTTTTCGACGGGTTTCGGCGTGGCGAGACTGACCGGAGCACCTTCAAGAATGGCCGTGTCTTTGATCAGCGTGATGCCAGTCAGAAACTCGTAAATGGCCAGCATATCCATCACGGGATTGTTCGGGAACTGGAGCACGATGCGATCACCCTCCATGCGAATCGTCTGAGCAAGGGCGCTCGGGTCGATGCTAGCGGCCGTACCCATGCCAGGTGGGCCGCCGAGCCCCCCTTCCCCACCACCGCCAAAACGACGACGAAATCCTCCTGGGCCACCCGGAGGCGGGCCAGGTCGATCTTCACCCGTAGCTGACTGTGACGCAGGAGCAACACCACTCACCCCACCGTCAGCTTTAGGCTTTGCTGGAGCAGAAGGCTCTGCGGCGGTTTTGGCTGCTGGCTGGGCATCCTGGGCGCTCAAAATAGAGCCTAGAGGTAAGATACAAAAAAGGAAAACTCGGGAGCTGAACATGGAGAGAAAGAGTATGTTTGAAATGCACTGAAGCTGGGGACTACTTGCCACCTTTGTCTTCTTTTTCGATCCGCTCGAATTCCTTGCGGATGATGTTCCGACGATCTTCGTCGGGAGCGTTGCGAAATTTTTCGTCGCTAAACTTGCTGCGCATCATGTCGCGGAATTTCTCCTTTGCTTTGTCTGATAGGCCTTCATAGCGGCGCCGATCTTCTTCACTGGGACCTCTGCTCTCGCGTCGGAATCCTTCGCTACTGGATGAGCGGTCACTGCGATCTCCTCGATCACGGTCTTTGTCCTTCTTCCGATCACCCTTGATGTCGTCTGCGCTCAGACTGGCATAGGAGAGCTTCACGGTTTCCCCACCGATGGTGATGATTGCGCGGCTGCGACTCACATCAGCAGCGGGTAGTGCTTCATTCAACACCCAGCCCTGGAAGTTCGGTTCAGTTGAGACAATGTGACTTTCTTTGGTCTCTTTATTAAAGACCGTGGCCACTGGCTTTCCTGCGATGTAGGCAAGGCCTGTTAGAACCAAATTGTCGGACATGTTGACCATGCGCGTAAACGGCGAATGCGCGGTCACCTGAGCGACACTGGCGGGATCAAATGGCTGCGGCAGGTCGGGGTCAACTTGACTGGGCGCAGATTCCACCGCCAGGATCACCAGAGGGGCGAGAGAAAACAAAGCAGCGAGTTTCATCAAGGTGGGGACTTTCGAAGGGTGAAAAGGCGCAGCCATCAGACACCGGATTCGGGTTTGAACCAGCGGGCAAGGGTGAGGTTGCAGATCACCTGGGGTGTCTTTTCACGAGCACGCGAATCGATCTCGATCTGCAATTCGCGCACGGCTTGAAATTTCTCAGGTGACTGGAGGGTAGCTAGCCAACTGAGCACCGTCGTCTGGTCGCCACGCAGGCGGACGGATACAGTGACCTCGCGGAAGCTAGAATTCGGGGTGGAGGCCAGGGGGGGGAGCGTAGGCTGTTCAGCGATAATGCCCCAGTCCAGAGCGTCATTTTGAATATCTTCCAGCAACTGTCCCTGAGCGCGCCCAAGGCTATCTGTGTTAGGCATTTTTTCAGTCAGCCAAAGTCGGCGCTTCTCCCAGAAAGGCTGCTCCTTCGCCCAGCCATCGTTTTCCATTTTTTGGCGCTGGAGTGACACAATCTTTTCTTGAGCCACCTTGCGCCGATCCAGAAACTGCTTGGCCAAAATCATGCCAGTCATAACGACCAGCACGGCCACGCAAAGCAGAAGCAGGTTTTTTTCACGCGAAGTAAGCTTGGTGGCCATGACAAAAAGATGAAGCGGAGACTAAGGCAGGACTTTACCCTCAGTGCGAAATTCAGCAGTACTGCCTTTCACATTCGGGCTAGGCTTGGACCACTGATAGCGGCTGAGAACAGGGTGCTTTTGCAAATCCTCCATGAACTGCACCGCCGTCTGTGCATCCCGTGCTTCACCTCGGATGTCGAGGGTGTTGTCCTTAACGGCAAAACGACGCACCACTAGCCCACTGGGTGGCATGAGCTTCGTGACCTCAGACAAGAGATAAATGGGGTAGCGCCGTGGCTCAATGGCTAGGGAGAGTGCCTTCCACATGTCCGCTGTTTGCCGGACACGCTGAGCAGTTCCGGTGGTCTGTTCGACATCCGACTGGAGTCTTAATGCCTCATTTTCCTGATAACGAAGGTAGGCAAAAGCCAAAAAAGCTAGGGATAGAAACAGCAATCCACCAAGCACCCCTGAACGGATCCAGCGGCTACGCTGGGCCGTGCTGCGCTGAAATTCTCTCACTGCTGCGGGGAGTAGCTGAGGCCAGCCTTGCGTATCAAGGTCGGGATGGGGAGACAAATGGGCGACTTGTCGCGTTGGCAGATGAGTCAGCTTTTCCAGCAACTGAATCCCTTTTGTCTCCCAGACTTGACCAACAAGCACGATGGACTCGCACGCACCACCTCCCAGGTCAGCTTCCAGCGCCATGCGTGCCAGCAACAGCTCCTGAGCCATTGCCTCTGGTTCCATCGTGGAGGCAGGAGCTAGGATGTGGCTGTGGTAAAGACGACCATGAAAGCCTATGGCGAGCACCAGGCTGCCCTGCTCCTCGGTAACCACGAGGGATGCCGCAGGCAGATTGAGCAACCGCATGGCAGCGGTGTAATCGCTCGCCTGCGGCAAGGCCAGTGTTTCAGGAAAAGGATCGCTCAAAACATCGACACTCACCGTAGCGGTCGCAGCAGTCTGGGATATGAGATGCCAGCGGAAGTTACGATCAGCTCCGCCAACGAGCTTCAACCCACGACGCTCAAGTTGAGTCATGAGGATCTGCTCCAGCACCTCATGATCTGCGTTGGGCAAAACTAGGCCAATCGTTCGGCAGGCGGTCGCGGGCAAGCCCATGACGAGCGATCTTCCCCTAGGAATCTGCACCTCTGACAGTTCACTCACAGCCTCGCCCGGTCCTGCTGACTTGGGCTGCCACAGCCGCCAAGTAGCATCAGGAGCAGGCAGCAATAACGTGGAGGCGGCAAAGGACATGCGGGATTCAGAAACAGGGGGGGAACTTGTATGCTGGAACGCAGCGTCGGAGGGGAAGTTGCGCACTTTTGCCGCGATATGAGAAAAGAATCGAGGATCGAATCCAAGCTTAGCATTTCCTCTAACGGGCAGTGTCTTTTTAATAGCGATTGAAAGCGGAGGCACGCTCTTTTCACCATCAAAACCATCCCCACTCGAAGGGACCCTCTTGGGGAGATAGGTTGGATCCATTCAAGCTGCCTGAATAAAATTCTTCAAGGCGAGATTCAGCGACTACTTTTGAGCATTTGCCGCTTGGCATTCTCCGGCTATGTGCCGCGTATAACGCCTATCTTGGCGGCCCCACTTTCACCATGAACATCGCCCTCCTCCGCCGTCAGTTTGCCTCCGTAGGCGGGGCGGAGCTGTATCTTCAACGCCTACTGGCTGCCCTGGCAGAAGCGGGGCACGAGGTACATCTCTACGCCGAGAAGTGGCAGGGAAATCCCAAAGGCGTCACGCTGCATGCTGTTCCAGTGCATGGAGGGCGGGCGCTGCGCCCACTGATCTTTGCAGAAAAAGCCGCAGCCATGCTCACCCAGGCGAGGCATGATGTCGTGTTCAGTCTGGAGCGCACGGTGCGGCAAGATGTCTATCGCGCAGGAGACGGCGTGCATGCGGTTTGGCTGGAACAGCGGCGGCGCTTCGCCCCCTGGTGGCGTCGGCCTTTTCTGGGGCTTGGTGCCTTTCATTCGAACCTGCGCAGCCTGGAGACGCGCACCTTTGATCCGGCGAACACCCGGCACATCATTGTGAATTCCGCCATGGTAGGCCGTGAAATTACCTCACGCTTCCCCTTCCCTGCCGAACGCATTCACTTGGTGCGCAACGGCGTGGATGTGGCGCGCTTTCAGAAAGCTGACCGCATTGCGGCACGGGCACGGTTTGGTTTTACCCCGCAGGACTACGTGCTGCTCTTCGTCGGCTCTGGCTGGGAGCGCAAAGGCCTGCCCTACCTGCTGCGGCTGATGCGCCACTGGCAGGAGCTTTACCCTCAGGTCAAACTGCTGGTCGCAGGCCGAGGTAGGCGCTCAGGCACGTTGCCGCACAATGTCATCCTGGCAGGCCCGCTCACCGATGTCGAACAGGCCTATGCCGCAGCGGATCTGATGACCTTCGTGCCTATCTACGAACCCTGCGCAAATGCCGTGGCAGAAGGGCTTGCCTCGGGTTTGCCCGTCATCACCAGCCGCTGCAATGGAGCCTGCGAACTCATCGATCCCGGCCTGAATGGCGAGGTGTTGAACGATCCCTCTGACCTCAGATCTCTGGAAAAAGCGGTGCTCGACTGGATGCCACGCCGTGAGCGCCCCGTGCCGGTGAGCAAGCCGCTCGACCTGGAGACCAATGTCCGGGAAACCCTGCGTGTGTTGGAGATGGCGGCTGCAGAAAAGCGCTAAGCGCCTCCGCTCAGGGCTTCTCCAGCCAGAGCTGGCCCACCTTAAGCCACTCCTGGACCAGGAGACGAAAGGCACGCACCGGCGGGCTATCTTCCTCAGGATTCCAAGCCATGACCAGTGGCACACTGTGCTCTGGCTTTAGAGGGGCAAACACCAACCCCGGTGGCATAGCAGCCGCAGCAACACTATCGGTAGCCAATCCCATGCCTGCGCCCGACTGCACATAGGTCAGCACGGTGCCCATGAGGCTGGGATTTTGTACAATGCGCGGCGCGAAACCTGACAGCCGACACGCCGCGAGAATTTCATCATGCAGCCCCACCCCCTCACGCCTGGCTAAAACAATGAGTGGCTGATTTTCCAGAGACTTCCAAAGCACCGACTTTTTCCCGGCCCAGGCGTGGTCTTCTGGGACGACAATGCCCAGGGGTTCCCGCCTGAGCAGTAGGGTATTCAGCGCACGCTCCCCATGGCCAGGAACCGGACGTGTCAGCGCGACAGCCAGCCTCCCGCGGGCCACCATTTCCCAAACACGCTCAGGCGTGCGCTCCTCCAGATGCACGGAGACCTTGGGAAAACGCTGCCGATATTCGGCAAGCAATCTGCCCAGAAAACGCTGCGTAGGCGGCCCGATGTAGCCCAGGCGTAGCTCTCCCTCTTCCCCCGAAGCAGTCCGGCGCACACGGCGCAGCGCTTCATCTAGCCTCTCCAACACCACTCCTGCCTCGGCCAAGAGCACCGCCCCCGCCTCGGTTAGTGCGACCGTGCGGCGGTTGCGGTCAATGAGGCGTACTCCCAACTCGTGCTCGACTTCCTGCACAGCCCGAGACAGAGCAGGCTGGGCGATGCGTAGGCGACGCGCGGCTTTGGAGAAGCTCAGCTCCTCCGCCACGGCCTGGAAATATCTCAAATGGCGCAATTCCATCCCTGCTCTTTATCTCGCACGCCGCGAGATGACAACACCCACAGTTGCTTCTGATCGCGGGCGCTCTTTGATTCCGAAGCATGACCCGACCTGAAGCCATCCAGCAAATCCGTGACGCCGCGAAGGCCATCGCCCTTCAAATGATGAAAATTCATCCTGCACTGCCGCACCTAAAGGATGAAGAAACGCAAAAAGACAGCCTGAAGGCCCTGCACGAGATGACCGTGCATCTGGAGACCATCAAAAAGAAAATCGGACGGCTAGAACGCCAAGAAACCACTGAGCCTGACACCACACTGCTCTAGAGCAGCACGGTCGAAACAAAAATTCCGAAGTCGTTGAGGCGGGTTCAGCCTGTCAGGAACTTCGGAATTTGTGAACTTTTTGGAGAGGCGTTTCGCCGGCTCAAAGAATCAGCCCAGCTTGGCTAGGGCATCGTCCAGCGCTGCAATCAGAGCCGTGATGCTCGCTTCTGACTCATCCCCCATGTTGCTGACACGGAAAGTTTTGCCCTTCAGCTTGCCATAACCACCGTCGATGATCAGGCTGTGATCCTTCTTCAGGTTGGAGATGAAGGCAGCGACGTCGATGTTCTTGTTGTTGGCCACGCAGGTGAGCGACTTGGAGCGATAACCTTCGGGTGCAAAGAACTCGAAGCCGTGCTTTTTCACCCACTCGTGTACCATGTCATTGAGCTTGGCGTGGCGGGCATAGCGATTTTCCAGTCCCTCGGCGAACATTTTATTCAGCTGATGGCGAAGCCCATAGATGAGACTGATGCAAGGCGTGGAAGGCGTCATGCTCTTCTCGCCATTCGCCTTGAATTCAAGGAAGTCGAAGTAATACCCCCGATCATGGATCGAGGCAGCACGAGCCATCGCAGCCTCGCTGGCGGTGAAGAGCGCCAGGCCGGGTGGCAGCGCAAAGGCCTTCTGTGAACCCGTGAGCAACACATCAATGCCAAGCTCATCAAAGTTCACCGGCACAGTCGTGAAACCGGACACGCTGTCGGTGATGAACATGACATCGGGATACTTTTTCTTCAGCGCGGCGATTTCTGCAATGGGGCTGAGCACGCCGGTGGAGGTTTCGTTGTGAATGAAGGTGACGGCATCAAACTCACCTGTCGCGAGACGTTTGTCGATCTCAGTAGCCAAAATGGGCTGCCCCCATTCGACCTGATAGGCCTCAGCTTCCTTGCCACAACGCTTGGAGACATCCAACCACTTGTCCGAAAAGGCTCCATTGCAGCAATTGAGCACTTTTTTCTTCACCAAGTTGCGGATCGCCCCCTCCATGACGCCCCAGGCAGAGGAGGTGCTAAGGAAAACGAGCTGCTGGGTGCCGAAGAGAGTCTGCAGCATGGGCTGGATCTCAGCATATAGGTCCTGAAACCCTTTGCCACGGTGGCCGATCATCGGCTGGGCCATGGCTGCATAGGTGTCGGGGCTGACCTCGACAGGACCGGGGATGTAGAGTTTGACGTGGCTCATTGAAAGGGGTGATAAAAAAGGGAGATCTAGAGTAGGAGGGAATCGACGAATGGCAAGGAGCAGCGCGGATCAACGATACGCTGGCCGGCAGTTTTTGAGCGTCGAAACCTGTCCGAAGCTTGAATCTAAGCCAGGCGACAGCTTAGTTTTTTGACTCACTCCCCTTGGCTTGCAGGAGCGAACGCGCCTTGTCCGCCGTGATGCCCATGACCGGCAGGTCGTAGCCCAGCGTGTCACCGTTGGCGGTAAATCCACCGCCATCGGCATCGACATAAATCGGGTTGTTGTAGGCACAGGGACGCATTTTCGCGTAGTCGCTAGTGCCATAGCCGATCTTTTGATCACCATCTTCATCTATGGCGACGACGATCAGATGTGCATCCAACTGCAAGGGCACACGCACGGTTTGATCGAACTTCACGACACCGTCGCCGAACATCGTGGGATGGCTAGCGCGAGTGAAATTCAAAGTGGGCTCGGGGCGGCTATTCACTAGAACTTGGACTCGGTCGATGTCCATCCAATCGGTGCATTGAACGCGCACCTTCAGGTCGATGAAGCCAGTGGCACGGTCATCGTCACCGGCGATTTTACCATTTTGCGTGGTGACTTGCAAAAATGGTCCAGTGGTCAGCATAAGGTTGCCTTTTTTCACCTTGGGCGAGAGCTGCGCCCACTCGATCTGTGCAGGATCATCGGTAGTGCTGGGGATGTAACCGCGCCAGCACCCCACGCCATTGCCATACACACTGTGTGCATCTGCCACGCCGACGGCGGTGATGCGTAGCCCCTGATTCAGTAACTGACGCCAGACAAACTCACGCACGAGGCTGGCTTTCGCCGCCAAGGCACCTGCCGCGCGACTGACACGGTAGGGTGCCTCGGCCAAAATGTCCGTGCCAGGTCCGTTTTGACTCTCACTCGCGTCGATCATCGACCCCACACCCACGAATCCACCGTCGCGCACGCCATCGCCATCGCGATCCACAAACATGTTCGAGAGGTCAGGATGATTGAACTGAATGTAGCGGTCAGGACGCTCGCCCTGCCAACGGCGCAGAGTCAGGGCCGTGATGCGCGGATCGTCATTCCATACGGGTGCACCACCATCCTGAAGGAGCGGATCAGGCTCGAAGGGAAAGGCATTGAAGTGCTGCCGGCTACCGGTCAGCTCAACGCCTTTCACGGTCTTCAGGAAGGGAGCGAGACCGAGCTTTTCGATCATTGGTGCCCAGTCATACAAGCGATTGTGCTCAGTCGTCGGAGCGAACTCGATGTGCTCCGCCGCGAGGTTGATCAGTCGGCCATCGGTATCGCAGACATTGTCACCGCTGGGTGTGCTGTGATTGTGGAAGTCACTGCTGATCCATCCGCGCGTATCGACGAGACGCTTCAGCATTCCTTTGAACACGTGTTCCTGACCTACCGCTAGCGTGATCTCCTGCGCCAGATGACTGTATTCCGGACCACGGACGACTGTAACCCGGTACTTCCCTGGAGGTAGCGCCTGGGTGAACTGGCCATTTTCGCTATGATACTGATCTACACAGCCATGCGCACGCCACTTCGGGCCTAGATTCAGCGGAGGCGCGCCAGCATCGATGGGCTGAAAGTGCGCCTTGCAAGGGATCGGTTTGCCCACTTCGTCGGTGACCTCAAAACGAACGCAGCTAGACGCTGCCAGCTTAATGTCCGAGAGCGTGGTGTCTTCACGAGCGACCTTGAAGACGAGCTTGGTAGGAGAACGCCCAAGATCCGTCACTTCGGTCTCCATCGCAGTATTGGGCTTCAGCCGAAGGATGAAATTACCCTGAGCGTCTGGGTAAGCGGCCAGACGCTCTTTGCCCTCAGGCACATGAACCGTTGCCGTAGCGACACCGCGACCTTTGTCATCGACAAGACGACCGCTCACTGGCACCAACGCTTCTCCCCGCGCCACCCGTACGGCAGCCACAGCCTCTGCCGGCGAGGTGCCGACAGCAAAAAAGCGACGAATCTGCACCTCCTGGCCCGCTGACAGTTCGAGGTTTTCTTTCTTCGCATTTGGATCTTGGGCCTGGATCACTCCAACCGCGTAACCGCACTTGTGCGCTGGATTGATCGCATCGACCCACTGAATGCCATCAGGCGTCGTGCCACTCTGATCGAAGCGGGTGAAGTCCGATTTGATGGAGGCCTTCAGCGCCTTGTCAGTTTCATTGCGCAACGTGCTGGTGATGAAGATTCCCTGGCTGCCGTCTTGCACGCGATACTCGTGACGCTCATAAAGACCTCCATTCTTGGCAGCGGTGATGACCGTCTCGACGGCTGCCTTATCCGCCGCCTGCGCAGGCAAAGCACGGACGTAGGACACCTCGCCATGGCCGCAGGGGGCATAAATCACCAACTGGTCATTGGCGACACCTCGCAGGGTCAGGTCATAAAGGCAGCCCGGTGTTACTCCATCAGCTCCATAAAAGGTGCTCATGTTTGCCCGGCGCAGTGGCGCATTTTGTGAGATAACCGCCTCCACCTTGTCGCTGCGCAGAACAAAATCACCCCGGATGCCATCAGCCTCCTTGCCCTTAGGCAATTCTTTTTCTCGCCCCAACGAAGCCTCAAAGACCTCTGCGGCAGGAAGATGAACGGCAAAGCACAAACACAGAAGACGACTGAACTTCATGAATCGGGAGTGGGTTAAAGAGAAGGTTTTAACGCCACCAAGCGCCCAATTCTTCGCATTCGCACTAAAGGCTACATCTTTTCCTATTCGTCAGGCTGCAAGAGGCTTACCCCAAGCTTTAAGGGGCCGCTGGCGCCGTAACACCTAGGCCTGAGGGGCTAGGGTTCAGGACATGGTCATCCCCCGTGAATAGCTGTCGATCAGGCCCTGCTGAACGAATTTCCATCTGACTGCTGGAATTCGGGTGAAACCAATAAGGGCTACCCCAGCGGTCCACCAGTTGCCCAGAGCGCACGGCGGAATGCCCACGGGGGAAAAAATGCCCCTTCTGGCCAGGATACTGGGTGCCCGTTAGGGCAGCGGTAATATCAGCGTTAGCTCCTACTGGATTGCCACCCGAGGCACGACTGTAGATGCTCACAAAGTCGCGAATGATCTCCAAATCACGCTCCGGGGTCGTCGTCTCAGCGTGCAGTTCATCGGCCATCGCTTGATGCATCGGATCCAAAGCATTCACTGCGGCCCCACCCCTGGGCTGAACATCATTGGTCATCACCGGATCAACAGGTGACTGGGCCGGCTGGCTTTCCCTCTTCTTGCGAATGGCATCCTGAATCTCAGGCGAGGTTAGTGTGTGATCCATCCACACCACCAGCACCACAAGAATGATGAGCAAGAAACCCAAGAGATAAGAGGCCGGGCGCTTTGCAGGCAGGAGCATAGTTAGCAAAAACTGGCGTTGGTCCAGCCGGGATCAAGCACATAAGACCCGATCAACTGGAGACATTGCATTTTTTAGATCGTGACACGCCCCCCAGCAGGTCTGAGCGTAGCCTCAGGCAAAATTGATGAAGTCCATGTTTAGCGAGGCTAGCGTCGCAGGACTCAGATCCGCCTGAAAGCGCGTAAGGTTGGGCAGAACCGTCGAAATCTGCTCATCCGTGCAGCCGAACCATTTCGCAATAGGTGCATAGAACTGGTCCGTCGCCACATTCGGAATCCACCGACCTCGATTGCCCGTGCAGTCGATGCCCCCATTGACGGTAAGATTGGGGAACTTGCCAAAAATTCTCCGTCCACGCACCGAACCGCCTGCGACCCAAGCATGTCCGCCCCAGCCATGATCCGATCCACCCGTGGTATCACTCTTGTTCGGGGTGAAGGTTCGGTTGAAATCAGAAGCAGAGAAAACCAATACATTATTCCACATGCCGATGGCAGTCATGGCATCCTTGAAAGCCCGTACGGCCCGTGACATCTGATTCACCAGCCCTTGATGACCTTGTGCATTGTTCCCCTGCGTCTGAGAGGTGTGGGTATCCCATCCGCCTAACTGAACAAAGAAGATCTGGCGCGTATTCGACAGCGCAGAGCGGCCCGCAATCATGCGGGCAACCACACGCATTTGATTGGCAATGTCCGGCAGCTGTGGGTTGAACAAGCCCGTTGGGAACCAGTTGGTGAAATGCGAATCGAGCGTCGAACCCGTGGCCGTTGCGGTCACACCAAGCGCATTGCCGACCAAGCCCTCCGTCACACGTGCATTTGTGCTACTATCGAGATATTCGGTGTCAAAAAGAGCCGCATGCTGCATTGCCATGATTTGCTCAATCGCACGCAAACGCCAACCCGCTGAAGTATGTCGATAATTCGTGTTGATGAGCGGATCAGCCCCCGAACCGAGGGGAGTCAGAGGACTGTATTTTCCAGAAGGAACATTACTCGGACTGCCATAATGCGGCTGCATGGCCGTGCTACGAAGGGCGTCCGCGTAAGCTGTGCCAAAACCACTGAGCGGGCTCACCGATCCCGAGGAGTTCATGAAATAAGCCGGCTCGCTGGATGCTACCTGAAAGCTATTCACGCCTGCCAGTGACACGGAAAGCGAAAGATCACCTGGGCCATGGGCAGCGCCTAAAAGATCTGCAATCTTCCCGCCCCAGCCTCGGGAGAAAGGCTGATCTGGAAGCGAAGACTGCCATTGCACCTGCTGATCGCTGTGAGAAAAAAGCTGTGGTGGTTTCGCAGCGGTAGGCAGCGTATTGAAGTTCGCCCGCGTGACATTCTGCGTACCCACGAGAGTTCCCACATTCGACACAAAGGCCAAATCGCCAGCCTCAAACATCTGCGCGATGGGATAAGCCATCGGGTGCAAGGCAAATTTGCCCGCAGTGTAGCCAGCTGTTCGTGACGTGGGATTGTATGCCTCCTGAGGATTCTGAGGAATAATGCGGGAGGAAATCTGCCCTGACTGACCAAAATAAGCCTGAGAGCCTGAAGGCGTAAAATCAAACGATGTATCAGGAATCGAAAGAACACCTCGCCCCGTATCATAATCCGTACGGGCGGATGAAGTCTCCGAAGGAATGAGCAAATTATTGCCATCGTTGCCACCATTCAGGAAAAAGCAGACCAAGGCCTTGTAGTCTGATGCTCCCGAAGCAGCCGCAGAGCCGACCAAACGCAATTGGGCGATCGTATTGACCACGCTCGTCAGCCCCAAACTGGCGCAAGTGGAGCGAACCATGAAATCGCGGCGGTTAGGCTTGCTGCGATCTTCTGTCTTACGTAGGAAGATGTTCATCGGAGGTGTAAGGGTGGAGTGTTCAGTTTCCTGATTGAGTTAAAGGCAAAAGGTATCAGATCAGCCAAAAGCGTTATCATCAGTGCTGCACGAAACCGGGCATGACAGTACTCATCAAATAGGCAGCCCATCGAGCACGGTCACGAACCTCATTAGCAAAAGTCGTGTTGGGCGGATTCTTCGGATTGAACACGACCTCAGGTTCATAGCGTGTCGTGCTGAGATTATTATTTCCTCCTGAATGCATGTAAATGCAATCCATGATGACCTGACGCGGATTAGGGCCAGGCAAAGGCACAGGCGCCGCCAGATTAGGCTCGATTAAAACAGGGTTTCTAGCTTTCAGACCTCCGCCGCAAAACCATATATCAAGCTTGTCGATCAACGCCTTCGTCGCGTTCCAGTGGGCATTTTGCAAGTCAACTTCAGCTGGTTGGGGGGGGATGCCACCACTACCGTAAACCGTACTCAAATGAGCATAGAAGGTATCTCGATACAGTTGAATCGTCTCCGCAAAATCCAGAACCACTCGCTCACGATTTTGGTTCGAACCACCCAGATCACTTGTATAGTAACCCACTTGCTTCGCATAAGGCGGCACTGGAAGAATGGTCAGCGGAGGAATCAAGGTAACCGTGACATTGCCAGCTCCCGTGGGAGCTTGATTCAACCGAATCGTGAAGGTATCCGTGCTATTGCCTTCCGTGACCACCGTTGAGCCACCACTATGAGTGATGACCAATTGCGGACCATCGTTGTCTGTGATGTTTGCTGTCACCAATGGCACGCCGATGCCTTGGTAAGATGCGTCAGAACTGGCTGACGTGTGTGTGATTGTGGAAGTGTGCGCTGCCTCAACCGCCGTATCATTCACAGCCGTAAGAACCACGCTCTGAGGCAAATTCCAATTCGAGTTTGTAAAGGTCAAAACCCCACCCGCAGGTGACACCACCTGAGTCTGAGCATCAGGAGTGATACTGATGCTAACGTCCGCAGATGGCGCGCGCGTCAAACGAACCAAGTATTGATCCGTGCCTCCCACCTCACTCAAAAGTGTACTTCCCCCGCTGGGAATCACACGCACTCCTGAATAATCATTGTCTGTGATAAAGCAAGGAATGGAAGCCACTGCGAGAGCTGAATAGCGGCTATCTGAACTAGCCGAGCTATGAGTGATCGTGCTGACATGAGGTGAAGAATCGGCCACCAGATCATCAACAGCCCGCACAAGGACACGCTTGATCGCCCAATCATTAGACGTGAACGTCAGGGTGAGCGCATTTGAGTAAACCGTCAATGCGCCTGGGGGCGCGACTTCCGCCAATTCAGTTTGGGCGTCAGCCTGCACGGTCACGGTCACCGCGGAAGTTGGTGCATGACTCAAGCCAATGAAGTAATCATCCGTCTGACCACCCTCCGTTAACACCGTCGTGCTACCAGACTCATAAAGCACGATTTGCGGAACATCCAAAGCTACCGTCTGGACGCGGATTGAGGGGATGTTCGCCGTGTTGGTGATGTTGTAGTTCGAGTCTGTACTAGAACTGGTATGGATGATGTCAGGCGTGCGAAAGCGATCATTCGTGGTATTGTTCACACCAGACAAGGTAAAGAGTTTGGGTGTGCTCCAATCTGCTGGACCAAAGCTTAAAGTCGCAGGGCTAATCGACAGCCCCTGAGCTGCAAAGGTAGATCCTGACACGGAAGGTGTGACTGTAACTGCTGCAGTAGGGGCATTGCGCAGAACGACTTCGTAGGTATCACTCACAGAACCGTCTTCATGCACACGAGTTTCCAGTCCTGCATGTCGTGCGATGACGCGAAAATCATTGTCCGTAATGAAATTCGTCACCGTCTGAGCCGTTGGGAACGCGAGAAAACTCAAGCCCGATGCGGTCGCATTGGCATTCTGACTGAGCGTGAGGGTCGTCGCATTTGGGATAGCTGAGATGGTCGTTCCTGCCAAGATGCCAGTCCCTGTAATGCCGAGCCCTGTGCGCAATCCTGCCGTGCTTGTGACGGTGACGGTAGCAGAAGCATTGGTCGTTGCCCCTCCTGTCAAAACGAAACTGTAACCCACCGTCGATGCCGTTAGGGAAAGACCCGTTCCATCCGCAGTAGCATTCGCGCTCAAGGTGAATTGCATGTGGTTATCAACGCTGGAGATAGTTGCTCCCGCAGGAATTCCCGTTCCAGAAATCGACATGCCCGCAAGCAATCCAACCGTGGACGGACAAGACACCAAGCGGCTTCCGTTCATGGTGCTGGCTCCCGTGACCGATAACGCATGAGTTCCATTATCCGTCGATGCACTAGTGATCACATGCGTGATGTTGGAGGTATGGATGTTAGCCTGATTAAGCAAGGCAGTGGAATAAAGCTCAAGGCTAGCATCATCAACCACCGTAACCGTGACCGTCTGTGGCTGATTCCAGTTCGATGGAGTGAAGGTCAGGGTGGCTGGAGAAATCGTCTGCCCCACCGATGTGCTTGCGCTGACAGGAGTCACCACCACATTACCATTTGGAACGCGTGAGAGTCGAACGGTGTAAGTGTCTGTGGTGGCATTGCCTTCCGTCGTTCGCGTGTCACCCGCACTTTCCTCAATGACGACTCCTGCAGCATCATTATCGACAATATTCACTGCGCTGGTCGGATTCACAAAGGTCCAGCGAGCGTCGCCCGGCAGAAGCAAGCCGCCACCAGGAGTGGCATTGCAACGAAACTGAATGTTTGAGCTATGATTGTATTCGACGCTAAAATCATCCACCGCAGACACAGCCACGCTTTGTGGCTCATTCCAATTTTGTGAAGTAAAGACAAAAGTAGTTTTATCGAATGTTAACTGGGTGTTTGAATCGATGCTCACCGTGACTGGAGCTTCTGGACGAGCAGATAGGTAGAATTGCACCGTGTCGCTTTTACCGCCCTCTGCGACGAAACTAGTGTTTCCGGTTTGAATGATCACAAGGCTTTCATTTCGACGTGGATTGTCCACGATCCAGTTAGCGACCGTTTGATTCGCAGCAGTCAAGTATTCAGAGGAAGAACCTGATGCGACAGATAAAGTTACGTTCACACTCTCGCGCGGCTCAACAATCTGGTCATTCAGCGCCGTCACCGTAATGGTTTGCCGCGTGTTCCAGTTCGCTGGAGTGAATGTCAAGCTTGCGGCTGAAACCGTAAGATCGGCTGTATTTGCTGAGGCGACATTGACTACGACATTCGAGGTGGGTGCTCGATTCAGGCAAACCAAGAACGTATCCGTAGTTCCTTCTGTGATGCGAGTCGAACCCCCGAACGGAAGCGTAATGTTTGTACCTGCATCGGTCTCACCTACCACAAGACCTGGCGTGTCGTTGTCCCAAATCGGAATCATCAAGGTATCAACGGGGGGATTATTGTAGCGAACGTCTGTGCTACTTAAAATGAAACGCAGTGAGGTTAGGTTCGGATTTCCTTCATTAAGCGCATCATCAACTGCCGTTACTGTCACGGTTTGATCCGTCGTGCCATTCGCATTGGTGAAAGTCAGTGTACTCGGACTAACAATGACCTGATTGCTGTCCGAAACAATCGTGACATTCACATTAGAACTCGGAGCAACGGGCAACCGTACATTGAAACGATCGCCAGAATAAATCCATCCCGAAGCAATGGTTGTTGGTAAAGCAGTGCCACCTTCAGCAAGAGCCGTGTAGCCATCCAAATGAGTAATGGTTAGAGGCAAATTGTCATTATCAACCACCATCACTGATACAGGTGTGGTGCGCAAACCATGGTAGGAACGATCGTTACTCTGCAAAGTATGATAGATCAAAGTCGTCAGATCACCTTCGACCGTGCTATCATTGAAGCCGCTTACCGTCACGGTTTGTGGCGTATTCCAGTTTAAAGGCGTGAAAGTCACACTTGAAACATTCGTCACCACCTGTCCAGTTGGCGGCACTGAGGTATTGAGAACAGGGGCAATGTTGACGGTGACATCCGAGCTAGGCCGAGATGCCAAGGATAAGGCGTAGGTATCCGTGCTATTGCCCTCATTCACCTCGGTTGAACCATCTGTCTCCGTCACCACCAAACCGACGAGATCATTGTCTAAGATCGTCACGCTGATGGCCGAGTGGGTAAAGCTCCAATAGTTGTTGTAGTTGGAGTCTGCAGAGTTATCCGAAGTTGCCGAAGCTACAATGAACCCTCCTCCATGAGGCGGTGGGTCAATGGTCACAGCGGGTGCTGAGGTATGACCGCTTCCAGCACTGACCACCTGAATCCCCGAAATCGTGCCATCTGAAGCCACAAGAGCATAACCATTCACACCACTGCCACCACCTCCACCAATACTCACTCTTGGCTGTGAGGAGTAACCCGCCCCAGCTTGGGTGATAGAAAAACCAGTGACAACGCCGCCGCTGATCGTAGCCGTCGCCGTGGCCTGCAGCGGAATCACATTTTGCACCCAAGCGGAGCGAAGGCCTTGACGATCGGAATCATCCACAGCGCGCACCGTCACGGTCTGATTCGTGCCGAAATTGGCTGGGGTAAAGACCAGTGACGACGGCTCACAAACGACGGTGTTGGAGCCCAAGCTAACCGTGACATTCGTGGTGGGCGCCGTGCGCAAACGCACGGTAAATGTGTCAGTAATGGAGCCATCCTCTGAGACTCGGGTCTCCCCACCAGTATGAGTAAAAATAATGCGTTCATTAGCATCCGTAATCGGCACTCCTAATGTTTGAGCTTGTGCCGTTGTCAGAGTGTAACCTGTGCCAGAAGCTGAATGGGTGATACGGCCAATGTGAAGTGGATTCGCAGGATAACTACCTTCTGCGCTGCCTTCTGCGTTAGCTCTAACTGTCACCGTTTGGTCAGTGTTCCAATTCGTGCTATTGAAGGTTAGCGTCTGAGTCGTACTCGTGCCAGAAGCACCCAAATAAAGATTGTTGATGGACGTCCCTGGGGTTGCAGGAGCCGTTGCGGTGACCGTCACAGTGCCCGTAGGAGCACTCGCGAGACGAACACTGTAAGTGTCCGTTCCAGACACTTCGGAGACTGCAGTGCCACCAGACGTCTCAGTAATGACGAGTCCAATGCCGTTGTCGTTGTCTATTACATTAACAAGATGGGAAGCAGTCAATCCATTGAAATTAGCAGCTGTAGGTGCTGATGAGGTGAACGTGAGGGTATCATTGGCCGAGCCAGCATTTTCAACCGTTGTATCGTTCACTGCAGTCACAGTAACAGCTTGGTCAGCGCTCCAATTGGCAGAAGTAAATGTTAGGCTAGATGGGCGTACTGTTACCTGCCCCGCATTTGCAGCCACATTGACCGTGATCGTCGAACCTGAAGGCGGGGGCGCAGAAAGACGAATATTCACCTGATCCTCGGCTCCAGCTTCGCGCACCCACGTCGAGAAGCTAGTAGCCGTGATCAACAGAGCCTCGTTTGGCTTTTCATCATCCAACACCGATAAGGGCTCCGGAGGCTGAACAATGCCATCATAACCTGTGGCTGCGCCACTCACATTGAACCTAAGCAGCCCATTGTTTAGGTTAGTGAGAACACTGTCATTGGCTGCCGTTACCGTGACGGTTTGGCCCGTGCTCCAGTTGCTGCTGTTAAACGTCAACGAGCTGGTTACCTGCCCATTGACACTGAAGAAGGCTGCGGCCGTCGCACTATTGTTACTCAGGGTAAAATCACTAATGCTCGCATCACTACCCGGCTGGGTGGTCGAACCTACCGGATTCGACCAAGCGTAATTGTACATGAAGTTGATTTTCGCGACATCGTTAGATTCAGTCGCAATCTGAAGTTCAGGAGCAAAGAGGCCATTTTCTGCCATAGCGCCAGGCTTCACGAAATCAGGCAAAAACCAGTTAAAGACACTGGGAGCTCGTTGAGGCGATTGACCAATGTTTCCTGTCAGATCATTGAAACGGAAACGAAAAGGTCCTGGAGCCCATCCCGCAGGCAAAGATGGTGGATTCATATTCTGTGCAGAGAACTTGGTAAATTCTCCAGATGGATAGGCACCGGCCAATGGTGAATCCGTAGCACTGAATGGAGGAGGATTGTCTCGCAAAATCGAAACAGGTGCCCCTGAAAACGCACGGTAAGCACGCAGCAGGCCAGCGAGCGCCACGAGGGGTTCCTTAACCTTACCATGAGCAATGCTACTATCGGCCAGTTGTAGGCTACGCGCCTCATAATCGAGCAAGATCGCTTTGCACACCGCACCGAGATTCCCATTTGTTTCACGGTAGCGCTTCTGCACGCGATAAATATAGCCTGAGGATGGATTGGAAGTAACGAGACGCTGAATGAGCCAACGCGAGATGTTGATAGGCGTGTTGGTGTGCCCTGGATTGGTCTGCGAGACCTGTCCAGGTTCAGGATACACCGCTGCCGACGGAATGCCGGCCAACGCATTGTGGGCTTCGTCCATATCGAGCTTTGCCGTATTGTGATAAATTACGTCATTGCTAAAACCAGTAGCCGTTGGCAATCCACCACGCATCGGGATGTCATATTGACCGTGCTTACCGGCCAGAAGACGTTTCGAAACTCCTGCGACAGGCAAATCGTCCGCGGGATTTACATATTGATTAAAGTCATGGTAAATCGTGGTACCGATACGGCCCATCAGCTTCATCGGCTCAAGCCAGGGGGTCTGCCAAAAATTATGCCCGTCATCTCTACCAAACCACTGACTGTTGGCGGATGCCCCATTTTCTAAAACATTCCCCCCGACGCGCTGACCTGACTGGTGGTTCCAAGTCAAAGTTGTGCCATTCCATTGCGATACATATGCAATAGAAAGGCGTTTGCCATGTGACCACCCTGTCATCACTCTCGCGAGTTCGGTGATATCATTTTGGTCATACGTCGCAATCGGTAAACCCATGCTATCTAAGACCAAGGATCCATCAGGATGACGCAACACGAGACCAATCGAAAACAACTGCATGATCTCACGAGCATAATTTTCATCAGGACTAACCCAAACGCCAGGGCTAGCTTCATAAACAGATCGATTCGCAATGTGGGACAAATAAACTCCCATCATCGGACTGTAGCTCACTTGCTCCAGAAGATTCCGATATTTACCAAACGCACCCGCCGCCAGCATATCCCAATAATTAGAACATCCATAATGCCGGGTGGAAATTGTCTCATCTGCCTCTGAGATAACCAAAATCTCACTTAAAGCCAAAGCCATCCGCTGTCTGAGTTGATCGCGTGATTGCAAAATCATGGTCCACCATTCACGACGTCGATTAGGACCATTTTGAGGGTAATTGTTGCCTGGTCGATTGGTGTCCGCCGTCTGACTGATGGTGGGAACTCCGTTGGCATCATAGGTCACATTGTATGCCACCCCGTTGAATTGAGGATCACTTACGAAAGTGATGGGTTTGTTGCCCCGCAGTGCAAACTCTTCATTATCGGCAGCCATCACGAGAGTCGTGAAGTTCACCGATGGCGTGATTGTTGGATTGATTTGCTCATCCATCCAATCCTCCAAGCCCTGAAGATAAGCGGCGGACACCGCTTGTGGCGTTGGACCAGCTCCCAAGGCGGTGATGCGTGCATCCACTTTGGCTCGGATTTCTTGATAAAGCGGCGTAGTTCCACCGAACGTGGCCTGGGTCATGAAGCGCCAGATGTCACGCTCAATCTGCTCATTCATCGCCGTCTGCCATGCGTTTGAGCCAAGATTAGGCGCGGTGAGTGTCGGGCTGTTTGAATCAAAGGTCGTGGAGCCTGTAGCCTTCACGAATTTACCAATGATTTCTTTATCAGGGAAATTCGCAGAAGTGACTGCGCACCAGATATGACCATCTTTGAGAGCATTCAAAAAGCCCTGATCCGTTGAGATCAAACCTGGTTTAAAAACGATATTGTATGGATGACCGGAGACTTGCCCTAAAGGTAAAGCTGGCGCGAGATCATTTTCAGTGCCGTAGCGGATGTAGGCCGTGTTTTGCAGGGAAGACAAATTACTAAAATTCAGCGAGATTGAAGCTGCTGTATTATCCCCATTCACCAAGGCAGTGGCATAACCACTGGCAGTGGAGGTTATCCCGGCTTCACGGCCAAGAAAGGCAACATAGAGCTGTTGATTTGCAGGAAGAGTTGGATTGGCATCGCCGATTTCCACAACAGCACTTGGGCCAGATGCGTTCGTGATGCCTGGAATCGTAGCGGTGATGGTGGCAAACTCGGGCACCTCTTCCGCAGCGTCCTGAATAGGAGTTACCTGCACCTCAAACGGTGTCCCAGGCACCCCCTGTCCTGCTGGAATCGAAACTGTGCTAGGCAAAGCATAATCAGCTCCTGCTGTACCAGGGGCCACTGCATCAGCTTTCTGTGCGGATGGAGCGCCAGCCCCCCCGCGCAATACGATGCCATTCAAAGGCATGCGCGGCACGCTGTGCCCGACTGGAGGCCACGTGCGGACCAAACCCAAACGTGCAGGAACAGCCGTTGGGCTAGACACTGTCTTATCTGCACGCTCGTAACCTGAATCCTGCACCGCCGTCATTTGCAAAGATAACATCGAGTGCACCACATCTCCGTAATTGTAACCGACTCCGGTGTTTTCTGCGACAGCAGGACTTGATCCCAATTGTCCTTCAGCCCAGTCTGGCACACCATCACCATCGCTATCTACATCTTCTACCCGGATTTGGTAAAATTTGCGATTAGGCCCTGAAGGCCTGGGTGTGGTTAAGGTCGATGTCACTACCGTCGCGATGAGCGAAGCACCTGAACCAGAGGCATCAACAAATGGCCCGATGGGACTGTCCGCTTCCTGCAAGGTGTATTTTTTCCCAATTTCTGTCGGAATGGTAAAACTAACATTACTGCCAAGCACCTGACTGCTGGACAGAGCTAAGCGTTTTTTAGCATCTTTCGGATCGGTTCCCGCTGCACTTTCTTGGTAATTCGTCATCCCGTCCTGATCGGCATCCACATCAGGATCCATGTTCCATGCATTGAAGCGAGATTGCCAGACATCGCACATGCCTTTGCCTGGGCGATTGAACTGAACATCATCTGAATTTCCCTGTCCAGGTCCTGTGCTGTAAAAGTCCAAAGGCGGCACGTCTGCGGTTGCTTCGGTCAAAAAGAGGCCGAGGACACAAGACGATGTTACAAACAAGCAATATGCTGAGTTCATAGTGGGAGTCGGCAATGAAGTTTCGTTTGAGCCGGTTGATAGGTGGCAGAAAAGCGGGTAACCGTTTTTATGACTAAAATCATTTTTCTATCAAAAAAGGCAACGATACGTCAAACACGAAATCAAAAAAAGAATAACTCATCCTAATCAATTCCATTTTTGTTTCAGTTGAATTACAAATTGGAGAGAGACAACAAAGCTAACGCTTAATTCGTTAGCATATTAGCTTAATTTTAATTCTTAATGCCAAGAATGTTAACGGTTAGGTGTGAAGTTTCGAAACGCTCTGAAGTTATATTACGATCTTATCAATACTATCTTGGGAATAGGGAAGCGAGACAGAGGGCCGCAAACTGTTACGTTACTCCGAGATGCGCACCGTATGGATTCTCTTGTTTTTGGGTCAACTTCATGCGCAGCTGCCTGAAGCAAAACCCATTCCCAAAACACAAGTCATTCCCCTACCCCACCATGTGACTTCTTTTCAATGGGAAGGTCGTGAACTCACAGCAGCCCACTTTGCCCCCGAAGATCGCCGCCCCTTTTGGTATCCGATTCGCTGCTCTCATGACCCAAGCTTAACTCGGATGGGCCATCCGCACGACCCGTTGACTCATAGCCACCACAATAGTGTCTGGATAGCGCATGCCTCAGTCAATGGCATCGACTTCTGGGGGGATCAGGCCAAGCTAGGCGGAAAAATCACCACCGTTGAGGTCTCGCGCGAAGGATATGAAGATGCCGATAAACATGCCAGCATGCGAACGGTCAACCACTGGACTTCTCTTGACGATGGCAAACTGCAAGTCATCGAAACCCGACACACTGAAATTCGCCCTCTACGGGGAGCCGCCAGCTGGTTTATGATTGTGGATCTGTGCTTGGCAACTCCTCCCGGTAGCAAGGCAACCTTCGGTGCCAGTGGCTTTGGACTGATCGCTGTGCGTATGGCCAAAAGCATTGGAGTCCTGGATGGCGGGGGACGGATCCTTAACTCCGAGGGGCAGGTGAATGAAGCTGCCATTTTTCGCAAGCCTGCGCGGTGGTGCGACTACAGCGGAAGAATCACCTCGGCCACCGAAGGCTTTGGCGGCATCACCCTGATGAATCATCCGTCAAATCCACGCAATCCCACCGCTTTTCATGTGCGTGATGATGGTTGGATGGGTTGCTGTCTGAGTCTTGATGAATCCGTAGAGATTACCGAAAACAGACCTCTGCGTCTGCGCTATGCGCTGTGGGTCCATGATGGCGTCGCTAGCTTAGAAGCCTGCCAAACCCACTGGTCCCTCTTCACATCCCTTCCCTTGCCCCGCAAGTTTTGAGGGCTTGCAACTAAGGTTTTACCCTCTCCCGCGCATTGAATCCAAGCCTAATGGCTGGCAACTAAAACGACAGCAAGCGTCTGTGATTGCGCAATGCTTCGATCAATGCTGACGGATCATTCACGCTTAGCATGATGCTGTAGTCGTCCGTCGTGGGAATCCTGGCCACGCGGGTGCGGTCGGTGACGTAAAGCAATCCCTTGGTTCCGTTGCGTAGTTTAAACCAACCGGCGGAGTAGCCCGGCAGGCCGGTGCCCATGGTGCGGCGGGCGGGCTGATGATCGGTGTCGGTGTTGAGGTTGGTCACGACGGCTTCGTCGAGCTTGAGCGATTGGAGCGGGATCAGTCGGCCGTAGAGATCGCCTTGGAGGCGGAGGCCTTCGTTGGAGACGGTGAAGCGCACGTTTTGCATCGACCACGCGAGCCAGATCATCAGCACGATGCCAGCCAGCAGCACGAGGCTGATGATGGCAAAGAACCCCAGCGACTTGCTGGCGGCGGGGATCATGGGGAAAACGGTGGAGGTGCTCATGGCGTGAGTTTGTCCGGCGTCTCGGATGATTCCAAGCAAAGAAAAACCCGGCAGCCTTTCAGTCTGCCGGGTTGGGTGAGGAGTCCAGAGGAACGAGTTGGAAAACTCGTTCTACGCCTTAGCCGTTCGCACGTAGGATCTGCGCGAGCACATACGGCAGGATGCCGCCGGCGCGGTAGTAGTCGATTTCGACGGGGGTGTCGATGCGGACGACGAGCGGGATGTCGAAGGTGCTGCCGTCGGCCTTGTGGACGCGGAGGGTGGCTTCGCTCATGGGCTTGAAGTCGTTGCTGAGGCCCAGGATGTCGAAGGTGGCATCGGCGAGGTCCTTGACCTTGTCGTAGTCGGCCTTGTTCTTGAAGTTGCAGGGCAG
>CANNQP010000024.1 GCA_947507875.1 Verrucomicrobiaceae bacterium
CGGTGGTGTCGGTTTCGAGAACGAAGGGCGCGGTGTAGCGCGGGGAGGTCGATGGCTCGGGGGGAGTGCCATCGGTCGTGTAGTAGATGATCGTGTCCGGGGTGGAAGAGGCGAGGGTGATGGTTTGGGCGGTGGCGAAGCTGCCAGGGGCGGGATGGATCACGGGAGCGGCAGCGCGGGTGATGCCCACTTGCGTGGCCGCCGCGATATCGGCATGGGCATGGACCATGGTCTGGGGGCCAGGGGTGAAGGCGTGGCCGGCTTTGGAAAGGGTGAGGGTGCGGGTGCCAGGAATGAGGCCGCGAATGGTGTAGCGGCCGTCAGCGTCGGTCGTGGCGCGATGCCAGGAGCCACATTGCACGAGGACACCAGGGAGGCCATTGCCTTCGGCATCGACAACGCGTCCGGTGAGCTGTCGAGTACCTGGGCGGGTGGCGAGGGTGTCAGCGAGCCAACTGCGAACAGCCTGGCGACCGGGGTCCGTGTATTGTTCGGCCCATTGGTAGCAATGGCCCCAGCCGAGGTTTTCGAACTGAGTGACGGGGGTGCCGTTGCCGCGAAGGATGGCGGCCATGTCGTCAGGTTCAACGGTGCCGTCGATGGGGTTCCACTCCGTGCTGCCGTAAACGATAAACACGGGACGACCTTGGACTCGGGCCAAGCGGGTGAGGTAGCCAGCACCACTGAAGACGGGGTCGTTGTCCCAGACGCTGTTCATGATGAAGCCAGCCCAGACGTCGGCGATGTTGGGGTTGGAGAGGCCGACGTAGCTGGTGGCGATGGAGCCGCGGGAGAGGCCCGTCACGAAGACGGCGGAGGGATCGCCGCCGTAGAGGTCGCAGATTTTGCGCAAGTTGGTGAGGGTGTATTCGGCGATGGATTCTTGGTTGCTCCAGAGCCAGACGAGGTGGCGAGGGGTGGTGTTTTCGTTGATGGGCATGACGACCCAGATGAAATCTTTGCCACCGCTGAACCCGTGGCCCAAGCGAGCGTCCTCGACCCGACCGGTGAGAAGGCAGTTCGGGTAGTAGATGTTGGGCGTGTATTCGACGATGACCGGATAGGTGCGGCCTGGCTCCCAATTGGTGGGCAGATAGACGCCATGGAAGAGCTCGGAGCCGGGGAAGCGGTCGTCATACTGCTTTACAAATTTGCCAGGAGCGGGCTCACCATCGGTGAGCATAGGGCGAGTGGGAGCGGGCGGTGGTGCTGGCTCGGGGGCCGCTGTGCCGAAAAACTCGATTTCGGCGGTCTGGTTGCGGGTGGGAAATGGTGGTGGGTTGAGGGAACCTTCGTAGCGAAGGGCGATGTCGTCATATGCGCGGGTCGCGGTGATGGGGTATTCCGTCCACTGATTGGGGCCTTGATGGTCACGACTGATGTTCGGTAGGCCGGGCAGGACAGCGAGGGTGGTCCATGCTTGGCCTTCATCGCGAGCAATGACACTGACGGAGCCGGGGACAAACCGGGCGAAAGTGGGGCCGGGACGGGTGATGGTCAGGATGCGGACGGCAGTGGGCACGGCGCGGACTCCGGCACGGCCAATGATGACCGGTTGGTTGGTCATCGAAACATCCGCATGTGTGCGAGCGTCCCGGTCAAAGGCAACAGAGGCCGGAATGTTGAAGGGGGCCGACGTGCCATCGAAGTAGGTCGCGGTGCCAGTGGTCAGGAGCGTGCCGCTGGACGCTCCTGGCAGGATTGGGTAGGTAGCTTCCGCAATCGGGCTATCGATCAGACCGGACTTGAAAGCGAGCGCCTTGAGGGTGGTGGTGCGAGTCAGCACGAGCCCGAGTGTATTGGCGGGCCATTCCCCAGACTCAGCCTGGTTGGTGAAAAGCTTGCCGTAAGTGCGGGTAGGCGTTGTGCCATCCAGGGTGTAGCGGATCTGAGCTCCCTCGACGGGTGCAGTGATTAGGGCCGTGACTCCATGGGTCCACGCCTCACCGGACGGATGATAAAACGAGGGAGGCGCTAAAGTTTGGTTGCCGACGACATACTGACCCGAGGTGATCGTGCTTGGAACGAGACCAGGCTTGTAGGCGACCGCTTTGAGAGTCAGAGGAGCATCAAGAGAGATCTGCGTGCCGTCGTAAATCACACCTAGGGTAGGGCTCGGTTCGGAGCCGTCCGTGGTGTAGCGAACGATGGCACCGGGCGTGATGGATGAGAGCGAGATGGTTTGTTGGGCTGGATAGGTCCACGGATCCGGGCTGAAGGCGGGTGCGGCACAACGAATGGTGTAAGTCGCAGTGGCGGTTAGACCAGGATAGCCATCGGAGGAGAAAGCTCGCACACAAAGCGTCGTGGATTGCGTGAGAACAACGGGCCCAGCCAAAAGAGTGGACGCTCCCGTGGGAGGGCTGCCGTCCGTGGTGTAGCGCATCGTGGCACCTGGGGTGGACACGGTTGCATTGATGGTGGCGCGGTCTTCATAGGTGCCGGACGCGAGACTAAGAACGGGGATCGCGGGCCGCGCCAGATCGACCGTGACTTGGGCACCGAGCAGGTAGATGCCATTGCCTTGTAGGGTGCCATTCGGTGAATCCACGGAGAAACTGGCCGTCGTGAGATCACGTAGAACCACGTAGTTGCCCGTGCCAGACGTGGTGGCGTCCACAAAGGCCTCAGCGAAGGCCGACGAAGCGATGAGGTCGTAAGAAGCAAGGACAGGCGCCGTCGAGCTGTTGCCTTGAAGGATGCGGAGTCTTCCGGCGTTGCGGACGTAGAGATAAAGGTCGTAGCCGCGCGAGGTGAAGCTAGCGGGCAGGTTTTGGACAATGAAGGTCGGGGAATTGGAGCGCAGTTCAAAGCCGGAACCCATCAGGCGTGCATCAGGGGAGGAGGCGTTGGATTCGAGACGTCCGCCGCCGACATGGGCGGAGGCCGTGACGCCAACGACGACCGAGCCTGAGTCGTCACGGATGGAGGAAAGAAAGGAGTCAAAGGCCTGCAGGTTGTTCCAAAACGGAGCAGGTCGAAGGCCCGCGCTCTCGGTCTCGACCAGCCGGTTATTGTTCGAGGCATTGCCGTTGAGATTAAAGGAGATCACAGACTCCACGGCTTTGGCCTCAGGAGTCAGCGCCACACTGCAGACGCAGGAGAGAACAGCAAGGGCATGAAAAAGTGACGAGGAATTCATAACCGTGTAAATCCGCTCAAGGAGTGGACTCGACTTGGAGCTGCATGAATCGGCGGGGGCCAGTGTGCGGATCGGTGACGGTGACTTCACGCGTGTCACCACTACCGATTTCGCTAATGCCAGTGCCGCTAACCAAAGACGTGAATGCATTGCCACCACTGCTGCGCGCTAGATCCGTCCAAGGACCGGTGGGTGAAGTAGCACCTTGGACGGCCAGCGTCAGATCGGTGCGGGCGAGGTAACGATTGAAAGCCAGCTGCAAGCGTGAGATGGTCAGATCCATCTGAGGCTTGGGATGAACCAAAGGTATCGCCGTCGTTGGGGCGGTGTAGTCGCCGCCGAGGGCGTATTCGAGGAGGTTGTTGATGCCGTTGTTGTTGGCGTCTCCGAAGTCGGAGAAGGTCATGTCTCGGAAATTCCAATTGTGGCGCAAAAATTTCTGGCGGGTGCGCTCGCTGGCGAAGTAGCGGACGCTGCCACTGGCGGTGTTGAGACCATCGGTCACTGTATAGCCCATCGTACCAACATCGGTGAGCATACCATTGGTGAGGGTGACCGTAAGGGTGGTGTCAGTGAAATCGGCACTGTTGGAGACGATGTGGGAGCCGATGGTGATGTCGGTGATGCGCAGGGGGCGACCGGAGGGGCTGAGGTCGTTTTCCAAAACATTCAGGGTGATGGGGATGCCGGGTCGGGCGGGGGCGTAGTGATCGTTTCTTGCCACGGGTTGGTTGGCGTTGAGGCGGAATTCAACGATGCCGCCGGTGTCGCCGCCGAGGGTCGCCAGCCGGAGGTAGTAGGTGGTGCCGGGAACTACATCGAAGGCTTTGCTGCCGTAGCTGATGTCGTTGAAGCTCAGGGTGCCGGTGATGCCGAACTCCGCGAGAGAGGTTAGGTTGCCCGGAGTGCCGGCGAAGACGCTGAACCAGGGGTAGCCGGTGAATTGGGCGCGTTTAATGCACAGGCTGAGGCCGAGCCGGGTGTTGCTGGGGCCGGCGGTCCATTTCCACCAGAGGGTGCGGCCGATGGTTTGGCCGGGCACGGGTGGATCGATGGTGGTGGCTTCGCGGGTGGCGTTGGGGGTGTTGCCAAAGTAGCTGCGGGAGACGTCGGTGATGACCGTGGCGTTGGCGAGGGCGTCGTTGGGGACTTCGGTCACGCCGGGGATGCGGTCGATGGTGAGCGTGATTTCGCCGTGTTGAACCACATCGAAACCAAGGGAGCTGTCGAAGGCGATGCTGTAGGTGGTGCCCGCCGTGGCTGAAAGGTAGGCGTAGCTGCTGTCGGTGAGGTAGTGCCGCCCAGCTTCGAGGGTGGCGGCTCGGCTAAGCGTGGGCAGGCTGTCGCCGGTGTAGAGGGCGAAGTTGGCCGCGCCCTGCCGGTTCTGGGTGTAGTTAACGATGATTTTGGCGCTGAAGAGGTAAAGGCCGGTGGTGGGGGCGGTCCAGGTGCGCCAAACGGAGGTGCCTCCGCTATCGGTGGTGTGTAGCGGCTCGCTAGGTTCCCAAGAAGCCCCGGTGTTATCGACGGTCACCGTCGTGCCAGTGATTGGGGTGCGGCTGGCAAAAGTGTCATTGGCGACCTCGGGTACAATGGTCAGGCCGACCGGGCCAGTTTTGCCGTCATAGCCATCGACGGCGATGTAGTAAGTGACGCCGGCGGAGGCGTTGAAGGTGAGCCAACTCAGCTTGGAGGGGGAGGGCTGAAAGAGGGCGCTGCGTTCGGGAGGCAGATCGTCGTTGGCGGCGACGAGGCTAAGTTGGTCCACTTGGCTACCGGTGTAAACCGCGAGCAAGGTGTTCTCATGATCGGTGAGGAAGCTGTAGCTGGTGCTGACGGTAAAAGCTCCAGAGTAGGGCACGGTCCATTTGTACCAGACAGAGGCACCGCCGGAGTTGCCGGCGTGGTTGGGTTCGCCTGGCTCCTTGGTGGCGTTTTTGGTCCACGAATTGCCCACATTCCATTCGCGCACCGGGCGATTTGGGTCATCCAAGTACTCCAACGGCTTAACCCAGGCAGCGTTGGCAAAATTGTCATTTACAGGAGCAGGCACCGGAGCATCGGGGACATTTTGTTCGAACGGCACGTCACCGAGGCGCAGGTCGATGCGGCCGGTGGCACCGGCGGGGCCGGAAATGGCAATGAAGTAAGGAGTGCCAGCGGTCGCGGTGAAGGTGAGTTTGCTGGTGAGGATTTCGGCGGACTCGTTGTCGTTGGAGGCGACGGAGGTGAGTGCGTTGAGGGCGGCGCCGGTGTAAATGGCCAGCCGAGTGTCGAAGGTGCTGCCAAAGGTGTTCAGGGTGATGGAGCCGCCGATGGTGGGGGTCCACGCCCACCAGAGGCTCGGGCCAGGGTTGGGTGCGCTGGCATGGATAGGTTCACCGGTCTGGAGCGTAGCACCGGTGAGAGCAGCACGGACGTGGAGGGGCTGGCCATAGAGTTTAGCGGCGGAGGCGAAGTCGTCGTTGACGGGGCGATTGTTGGTGGTGCGCAGGGCCCCATCGAGATTGAGGCGGGCACCGTCGTGGGTCTTATCGGCTAGCTGGGGGAGGCGGTCGGCACCACGTTGGAGACGGTTGATGAGCTGGCGGTAGGTCTCGCTTGGAAACCTGGCCTTCAGCAGGGCGAGGGCTCCTGCCACGTGCGGGCTGGCCATCGAGGTCCCACTCAGGCTGATGTAAGCATCGTCGGTCGTGTGGCCGAGGGAGAGGATTTTGACGCCAGGAGCGGCGATTTCCACCGCGCCGTTGCCGTAGTTGGAAAAGGAGGCAAGGGAGTCATTGCGGTCGGTGGCGGCGACGGCGACGACGTTGTCTTCCTGGTAGTTGGCGGGGTATTGGGGCGAGGTGTCGCTGTTGGCGGAGGAGTTGCCGGCGGAGGCGACGAAGAGAATGCCTTGGGCGCGGGCGGTAGCGATGGCGTCGCGCAGGGCCTGGGAGTAGCCGCCGCCGCCCCAGCTGTTGCTCATAACGTGGGCGCCCTTGGCGATGGCATATTGGATGCAGAGGAGGGCATCGGAGGTGTAGCCGCTGCCTTTGGCACCGAGGAATTTGAGGGCCATGATTCTGGCCTGCCAAGCGACGCCAACGATGCCTTTGCCGTTGTTGCCCACGGCGGCGATGGTGCCGGCGCAGTGGGTGCCATGGCGGTTGTCGTCCATGGGGTCACCATCGAGGTTGCGGGCGTCCATGCCATAAACGTCATCAACGTAGCCGTTGTTATCGTCGTCGAGACCGTTGCCGGGGATCTCACCGGGGTTGGTCCACATGTTGGCGGCGATGTCCTCGTGGGTGTAGCGCACGCCGGTGTCGATGACGGCGACGACGATGTTGCTGGCAGAGGTGCGGACGTCCCAAGCCTCAGGGGCGTCAATGTCGGCGTCGTTTGAGCCAGCATCCTGGCCGACATTATGCAGGCCCCAGAGTTCGCCGGAGGCGTAACGGGGGTCATTGGGGGTAGCGTTGCTGGTGACGATGTAGTCGGGCTCCACGTAGTCGTAGAGGCCGCTGGCTCGGAGGGCAGCGAGGTGACTTTCGAGGTCAGCGCGAGTGCCGGTGGCTTTTTCCAAGGTAAGGGTTTGTAGGCCACCGAGGTTCGGAAGAGTGCTCTGGATGGCGACGCGGTTAGCGGCCAAAGTGGCGGCGGAGCGGACGGGAAAGCCAGGGGCGGTGATCAGGCGGGTCTTGGGTTTGGCGATGAGGCGGTCGAAGCGGAATCCAGCGGTCAGTTCAGCCTCGGTGGGCTCACGGTCGGAACGTGGGGAAGGGTTAGCTCGTTGGTTAGGCTTTGCACTAGGCTGCGGGACGGGGAGCATCGCTGCAGCTTGACGCGGCTGTTCTAGCACGAGGTTCCCATGCGGCTGAATCCTGGGAGGCATGCGCAACGAGGGCGGAGAAGAGATCAACCCTGCTGCCGATTTCGTAGAGCTTTGTGGCAACTCAGGAATCGGGTTGGGCGCTTTTTGTTCGCGCTCTTCAGGCCAACTCAAAATCAAAACAAGAAGACTCAGCGCAATAACGAAGGCTAAAACAAGTCCAAGATGTTCACGTCGTTCCATAGGTTAAAATGATCGCAGTGGCTGGGGTTGCTCAGGGGCGGGTAATGCGGAGGCGGTAAAAGACGCGGGGTATGCCGACCTGGTTGTCCTCTACAAATTCAAGCATGCTCGGGGTAGAGTCGGGATAGAGGTCGCCTAGGCTGTTCCAAATTTCGTTCCAGGAGCCGGGTTGGAGGGTGGTGCTGCGTTCGACGCGATAAGTGATGTCGGTTGCATCACGCAGGCGGCGGAAGGCAAGACGCAACGTGTCGGTGCCATCTTCGAGGCGGGCGGTGGTGATCGCTGCGGAATCGGCCTTGAGCGGATCACGCTCCAGGGCATATTCGAGGAGGTTTTCCAAACTGTCGCCATCAGGGTCGGCGGTGGGTTGGGCAGCGGGTCCAGTCAGGGCTTTGACGGTTGCCCAAGCTGTGTAGTTCAGAGTGGACGCAATGGCAGTGAGGGTGACGTCGCTCCAGTTGGTGACCGCGCCGTCGAAAGCGGCGAGGCGGAGGACATAAGACCCCTGCATGGTGAAGGTGGCGGGGGTGTTGGCACCGGCCGGATTGGCGAAGGCGACATGGCCGGGGCCGCTGACTTGGGTCCAGAGAAGGGCGAGGGGCGAGGGGCCGTCGGGGTCGCTGGCGGAGCCGGTGAGCGTGGCGGCGCCAGGAAGGGTGATGGATTGGATCGAGCCCGCGTTGACGGTCGGGGCGGCGTTGGGGGCGAGGGTGCCGTAGGCGTAGAGGCAGAAGGTGAGACCGCTACCGCCGGTGAAGTTGAGCGGGTCGAGCCCGCCGTCGGGCCAGCCGGAGGCCCACGGGTAGGCGGCGTAGCGGACGTTGCCGCCGGTGGTGGCGTAAACGTAGGCGTTTTGGGTATCGGACCACAGAGTGATCCAGTAGGCTTGGCCGGCGGCGAGGTTTACGGGGGCGGTGAGGGCGAACTCGTTCCAGCCTTCGGCGACGCTCGTTAGGGTGACGCTTTGGGCGAGGCGGGCACCGGGGTTGCCGGAGGAGTCGGCGTAGATGGCCATGCGGAAGGCACCGGCGAGGGCCTTGAGCCGGGCGCGGAGGCCGGTGGCGGCGAAGGGGGCGGTGGCTTCGAAGCGATTGCCGTGGATGTAGGCGCCGGAGGCGTCGGTGATGTAGTCGGTGGTATTGCCATCGGCGGTGTGGCCGAGGGTGATTTCGACGAGGTTGCTGACGGTGAAATCGACGCGAGTCGAAGACACGGAGGTGCCTTCGTTGTCGGTGGCGACGGCGGTGAAGTCGTAGTCACCAGCAGGAAGGCCGAGGAGGGCGAGGGAGTAGGGGGCGCTGAGGTCTTCGCCAAGTTTGGTGGCGCCGTCGTAGAACTCGACTTTGGCCACGGTGCCGTCGGGGTCGCTGGCGGTGGCGGTGAGGAGAAGGCGGGCGGGGGCGGCAAGGGTGGCGCCATTGGCGGGGCTGGTGAGAGTGGCGGTGGGGCCGTAGTTGCCTTCGGTGGTAAGGAGGCGGACGCGGCCGGAGCCGGTGCGGCGGACGATGACGCCGTAATCGCCGCCGGGGAGGGCACGCACAGTCCAGCCGGGAGAGGTTTCGTTGAAGACCTGGGACATGCTCACGCCGTTGAGGGTGACGGAGGTGGGCACGAAGGTGAGGCGAAGGTGTTCGGTGCCCGCAGGGGTGCCGACGCTGTAAGCGACTTCGAAGGGGTCGGCGTAGGAGACGTCGGTGAGGATTTCGTAGCTGTAGAGGATGTGGTTCTGGCCTGGAGGAGCCCACTCAGGCATACCGGCGAAGGCATGGTAGAACATGCGGGGACCTTCGCCGTAGCAATCGGACCACCAGGTGGCGACGAAGAGGGAAAAGGGGCTCTCGGTGGCGCGGCCGTTGAGGTCGCTGCAGTAGGTGACGAAGTTGAGGGCGCGGTAGGCTTTGTCGCGGGCGATCTCGTCGCCGGAATGCCTATACCAGCGGGCCAGCTCGGCGGCGTGGCGCGCGGTTTGATAGTCCATCTTGAAGTTAAAATCGTCCTGCTCGCCGACGAGCTGGGCGCCGTAAAAGGTGGAGGGCTCGTTGGTGCCGCCTTGGATGCGGTTGACGAAGTAGGTCTCGGTCCAGGTGATATAAAGCGGGAGGTTGGTTTCCCAGTCGGGGTCGAAATCGGGGTGGTCGAGCACGTAGAGCATGAAGTTACTTTTGCTCATGTTGCTGCGGTAGGTGGAGCTGTTGATCTGGGTGTCGGAGTGGCCGTCGGTCCAGTAGCCGGTCTGCAGGGGGTGGGCGAGGAGCCAGGCACGGGCTTTGTCGCGCGCATTTGTGTAGGCGGCGATTTTGGTGGGGGTGCCGTGGGCACCTTTCACGAGTTCGTCGAGGAGGGCGTAACAGCCGATCCAGTTGGCGCCGTATTCAGAGGTGATTTGGCCGGTCTGCATGTTGACGCGGTAGGGCCAGACGGACTGGGTGGCGTTGCCGGTGCGGACGTTGACGGCGAGGGCATCAGCGACGCCGAGAGCGGCGTCGAGATACTTTTGCTCACCGTAAAACTGCCACATGCGGAAGTAGGTAAGGCCCATGTCGCCGGCGTGGTCGAGGTGGGTCTCATGGAGGACAAAGCGTCCGGCGGAGTCGAAGCCTTGATAAACCGTGTCGCCGACATTGGTGGTGGTGTAGGGGAACTTGGGCCAGGCGAAGTGAGCGGGGCTGGTGCCGTAGGTGAGCGAATGGTCGATCATGCCTTTGACGATGGTCATGACGGAGAGGTCGCCGCTGTAGGCGTAGTAGAGGCGGGCGTTTTCGAACCAGTTGGGGATCTTTTCGCCGACGTCGTTCATCCAGCCGTCGGGGGCGATTTCGTTGGTGTTCCCGGTGACGAACCCGTTGTAGAAGTAGTATTGTTTGAAGTCAGAACGTTGGACGGGGATCGAGCTGGGGGAGGGAGGCGAGGCAGGTGCGTTTTTGACGAAGTTCCAGCGGCGAACGAGGAAGTTGTGGTAGGCGAGGCCGTCGGGCTGTTCCCAGGGGAGCAGTTTGCCTTGGGCGTCGAGGGTGACGGGGTGGCCGAGGAAGGTTTGGGCGAAAAGCGAGCCGGTGCAGATCACCAGGAGAGCGAGCACGGCCAGGCGGAGAATGGTCATGGCGTGGTGAGTTGGAGGCGGAGGAAGCGGCGAGGCGTTCCCGGTGGTGAGTTGTCAAGGACGGTGACGTCCGCGCCGACGGCAGACTCGCCGCCGGGGTTGGTGGCGATGGCGGTCCAGGTGGCGAGGTCGGAGCTGGCCTGGACGGTGTAGGTGAGTTCGTGGGCGGGGCGGGCGCGGCGGAAGGTGAAGCGGAGCTTGCCGGTGGGGGCGTCGATGCTGTGGGTGGTAGCGGTAGCGCCTCCAGCGGCTAGGGGCTCGCGATTCAGGGCGTATTCGAGCAGGTTAGGCAGGCCGTCGCCGTCGGGGTCGGCGAGGTCGGCGGCATTGCCGATGGGCTGGTCGGTGCCGAAGCGGGCGTGGCGCCAGGCTTCGCGGGGGGCGAAGCTCTGAAACGCCACGTCGCGGAGGTAGTTCGAGTTGTTGTAGGAGGAGGCGGGATACTGGCCGGACGGGCCGAAGAATCCGTTGATCGCGCCAAGGGCGATGAGCGGCCCTCGGGTCTGTGCCTCGGCGAGGCCTCCTTCGACGAGGACGTAGTGGGTGTTGATGTTGACGGAGGCGAGGTAGGTTTCACCCGGCAGAAGGGTGACGGGCGAGGCAAGCGCTTGTTCGCGCCAGCCTGCACCGGCGGCATCGTTGGCGGCGGTGAAGGTCACGCTGGCGAGTTGGGTGCCGGTCTGGGTACCAGTAACCCGCCAGAGGCGGCCGGTGTGGGTGCCGGTTTCTGAAGGCGCGCGATAATAACGAATCGCGGTCACCCGGCCGGGTTTGATGACGCGGAACTTGGCGCCGAGTTCGTAGGAGGTACCGTCGTTGTTGTCGCCGAAGGGACCGGTGAGGTGGGAGAACAAGCGCCAGTCAGAGCCCAGAGGCAGGATGGTGTAGGTGCCGACCGTGATGGCGCTGTCTTCGTAGTCGGGGCGGTAGGCCACCGCGCGGAGGGTGACGGGGCCGGCGGGCGGGTAAATGGATCCGCCGGAGGCTATGTCGGGACTGCCGGTCGTGGGGATGCTGCCATCGAGGGTGTAGCGGATGCGGGTGCCCGGAGTGGCGGAGGCGAGGGTGATGGGTTGGCCGGATTCGAAGTTGCCGGGTGCGGGGCTGAAGGTCGGGGCGAGGGCAGTGGGCGCGGGCAAGACGGTGTAGGTGATCGTCGTGACCGGGCTCAGGGTCGCGCCAACGGCCACGGCGCGGAGGGTGCGCGCGCCGGAGCTCAGCGGGATGGGGCCGGTGTAGACTGTGCCGGTGTCAGGGCCCGGGGCCGCGCCGTCCACGGTGTAGCGGATGGTGGCGCCGAGGGGGGCTTCAAGGGTGACGCTGAAGGGCGCGTAGTAGGTGCCGGGGACGGGCGTGGCGACAGGGGCCGCGCCGGCGAGCATGGTTTCGGGCGAGGGGGCGCTGACATTGCCGGAGGGGTCCACCGCAATGATACGGAAGCGGTAGCCGGCGGGGTCGAGGGGACCGGGAACGCTGTAACTCCAATAGCCAAGGGCGTTGGTTGAGAGCGTCTGGAGGAGGCCATCGTTGAGGTACAGGCGGACAGTCGCGCCCGGTTCGGTGGAGCCGTCGAGGAGAAGGCGCACGGGGAGCTCGTTGACGAGGCGGGGCGCGGCGGGGGTACCGGGCGGGGTGAGGTCCGCGTCGGGTGGGCCGGCGAGGGTGACGTAGAGACGCTCGGAGACGAGAGCGGGGCCGGATGCGGCGTCGGGGAGGAAGGTGTAGGAGAGGGCGTGGAGGCCAGCCGAGAGGGGCGGGGTGAAGACATGGCTCCAGGGGCCGGACGCAGCGAGGTCGAGGACGGCGACTTCCGTGTCGCCGTCGAGGATCGTGAGGATGCCGGGGCTGCTGACGCTGCCGGAGAGGGCGCGGGTGGCAGGGGCGTAGGTGGGCGCGGGGAGCGCAGCGGGCGTGGTGGCGTCGGCGAGGGTGCGGAGCACAACGGTGCCGTTTTGGGCGAAGCCCGACTGGCCGACCGCGCCGACGGGGGTGGCTATGGGGAGGGTGAGGGCGGAGCCGGTCCAGTCGTTTGCGACGTTCTCGATGAGGATACGGCCGCCGCCGCCCGCGCCGCCGTTGGGGTTTCCTTCGCCGCCTCGGGCGCGAATGGTGCCGGAGCCTTGGAGGCGGTGGGTGGTGAGCCAGATGCTACCGCCGGAGCCGCCGCCCATGTTGGCAAAGGCAAGGGTGCCGGGGCGGAAGCCGGAGGCGTAGCCGCCGTCGGCCGAGAGGCGTCCATCGATGTGGGCGAGGCCGGTGAGGTCGAGGCGGATGACGCCGCCGCCGGAGCCGCCGGCGTTACCGCCGTTGTTGCCGTCGCCACCGCCGGAGCTACCCGGAAGGACGGGTGCCTGGGGGTCGCCGTAGGGGGCACCGCCGGGTTGGTTGACGTCGCGGGAGCGGGCGCCGGTGCCGCCGTGGCCAGCGCCGCGACCCATGCCGTTGTTATCGCGCAGGCCGGCGCCGGGGCCGGTGCCAGCAGCGTTGACGCGGCCGGGGTAGCCGCCGAGGTCGGCATGGAGGGCAGCCGCGGTGGCAACGAGGAGGTTCTTCGCGGTGATCCGGGTGGAGGTGCCAGTGGCGGGGTCGGAGACAAGGGCGAGGGTGGCTTGGTCGAGGAGTTGGAGGTCTTGGCCTAGGGCAATGTCCTGGCCCCAGGGGTAGGTGGCGGAGGGAGCGGAGCGGAAGCCGACGCGGGCGTCGTCGGTGGCGAGAAGTCTCTGTGCGGTGAGAGAGCCGCCGAGGAAGCGGAGTCGGGCGCGGCCGTGGACCTGGACGGGGCCGCTGATGACGACGGGGAGGTTCTCGAAGGCGAAGTCGCGGGTGTCGTCAATCTGGAGGGAGGGGAGGAGGACGAGGCCAGAGGCGACGGAGAGGCGCGCGTCGGTGCTGATGATGGGGGTGGGGAAGAAGGAGGCGTCGGTGAGGTAGAGGGTGCCGGATTCTCCGGCCTCGATGCCGCGGCCGCCGGCGACGCTTAAGCGCAGGGCGGGCGTTTGGGCGGATTGGAGTGCGAGGTTGCTCCAAGTGATGGCGATGCGTCCGCCGCCGCCGCCACCGCCGGTGGGAGCGCCTTGGGGGGTGAACTTGGCGTCACCGCCGTCGGCGGAGATGCGGCCGGTGCCGGTGATAGCGCCGGCGCGGATGCGGACGCCGCCGCCGGAGGCTCCGCCAGCGTTGATGTATTGTCCTATGGTGTCGGTGGCGTCGGCGCTGACGAGGCCATGGTGGGTAAAGAGGCCGGTGACTTCGATGTCGATGAGGCCGCCGCCGGTGGCGAAGCCATTGCCGCCTGGGCCGCTGCCGGGCTGGGCGGGGGCGGCGTGGTCGCCGTAGGCCGGGCCGGGGAGGGCGGATTTCAGGGAGCCAAGACCGCCGGTGCCACCGTGGCTGGAGCCGGTGGGGTCGCTCTCGCTGCGGCCGCCCCCGCCGGGGCCGGCGCCGCGTTTGTCGGGGTAGGAGCTGGTGCCCCAGCCTTTGCCGGTGGTGTCGATGGCACCGGTGGGGTGGATGGTGAGCTGGCCGACGCGGAGGGCGACGCGGTTCTCCACGGGCCAGTCGCCTTGGGAGTCGGCCTGGGTGGAGAACTGGGCGGGGTGGGTGATGAGGCCGTGGAGGTCGAGGGTGTCGGCCTGGAGGAGTCCGTTGACGCCGACGAAGCGGAGGCTGCCGATGAGGGTGACACGGCCCCAGCGGGGGGTGGTGTTGGTAACGAGGAGTTCGGAGCCGGGGGCGATGGCGATATCGGCTCCGGCGGGGGGCACGGCGCCGGTGCTCCAGCGAGCGGGGTCGTCCCAGTAGCCGGCGCCAGTGAACAGGGGGGCGGTGCCGGTGGAGGGGGGCGTCGTGAGGACGCGAACGGGGAGGCGGTCGAGGCTGTAGTGGGGGTGCGGTAAGGTGCGGGCGCGGCCTTCGTAGCTTTCGATAGAGAAGGTGCAGGGGCCGTCTTTCACGGGGAGGTTGGAGAGCCAGATGCCGCCGGTCTTTTCGGTGGCATATTCGGAGCCGTTGAGGCGGTAGTAGCGGAAGTCTTCAAAGCCTTCGGCTTGGATGATGCGGGCGGGGCCCTCGGAGCGGCCGGCGAGGGTGGTCTCGGTGCGGCGGAGGGCGAAGGGGCCGGCGCCGATGGCGATGTGGCCGCGGGCGTTGAAGAGACCGTCGCCGCGGACGACGACGATGTCGGCCCCGAGGGGGTCGATGGTGATGGCACCTTGGATGATGCCGGCGACGGTGAGGCGGTTGCTTTCGATGTTGCCGGGCTGGTCGAAGGTGACGGGCGAGCCGTCGGGACTTTCGACGATGTATTGCGCGCGCTGGGTGGCGGCGTCCTCGATTAGGGTGACGCCGGGGGCGAGCACGGTCTCGACGCCGGAGATGCGGGAGTAGGTGATGGTGGAGGCGGGGGCAGGAACGGTCTGGAGGGAGGGCACGGCGAGGCTGCCGCTGCGGAGGAGGGGGCCGGTGCCTTGGAGGCCGACGCCTTGGTAGGAGAGGCCGCCGGTGCCGGCGTTGAGGGCGAGGGTGACGGCGGTGCCGCGGACGCGGATGACGCCGGCGCGTCCGGTGAAGCTGACTTCTGCGTCGGTGTAGGTGAAGTCGGCGTCGCGGAGGAAGACGTAGTCGGTGCCGGCGGGGGAGACGACTTTGACGACGCCGTCGGCGAGGGCGGCGGCGACGGGGTGGCGGGCGGGATCGGTCTGGCCGGAGATGATCCAGGTGGCGCGGGTGGCCGGGCCGGTCCCGATGGTGAGGGAGCTGTGGCTGGCGGTGAAGCCGGCGGAGGGGTCGGAGACGCCTTCGTTGATCTTGGCCTTGGCGGTCTCGGCTTTGGCGACGCGAGCGGGGGACTCGGGGCGGCCGTCGAGCGTGCCGGCGAAGGCGTTGCGCAGGTGGCTCATGGGGAACTCGGAGTGGACATGCTCGAGACCGGCCGGCGTGGGTTGGGCAGTGGTGGCGGGGTGTAGCACGCGGAGACGGGCGTGGCCGCCGAAGCGGCCGGCGAGGTCGGCTCCGCCGGGCAAGGGGGTCCAGTTGGCGGCGGGGAGGCGGGTGGCGAGGTGGATGCCACCGATGGCGTTGTTGGAGGCAGAGGCGTCGCGGAAGACGGCGTAGTCGTATTCGTAGGAGAGTTCGCCTTTAACGAGGAGGGTCTGGCGGATCCAGCCGTTGGGGGCGTTGCGACGGGTGCGGCCGCCATACATGGCAGCGTAGTCGGCGAGGGTAGTGAAGCCGACGTCGTTGAATTCGCCCGCACTCCCCGCCGTTTTAAGGGTACTCCAAGCAGAGCCTCCGCCGGGGACGGTGTCCCAACCGTTCTGAAGGCGGATGTAGCCGTTGTCGGGCCAACCGATCAGCTCGTCGCCGGCGGTGTGGAAGGCGAAGGCTCCCTGCTCCTCTGGGTCCATATGGCTGGAATTGTAGCCGCCGCGAAGCAGGAGGAAGGATTCCTGAGGGGTGCCGGGGCGGCCGCGGAGCGAGGCACCGAAGCCTGGGATGAGCTTGGAGCCGCGGTCCACGGTGGCAGCGCCGCTGGCGCGGATGCCGGCGAGGGCGCCAACGAGCATGCGGTTGCCTGTGTCGGTATGGTAGTTGGGGATGGTGCCGTCCACCTGGTCGTAGGCGGCGACGGCCTGGCGGGCGCGCTCCATGTCGCCGGCGGCGGCGAGCACGAGGGCGGTGACGAGCGGGCTGCCCTGGGTGACGATGCCGCTGTTGCCGAAGGGCTCGCGGACGCGGGCGCCGTAGCGGGCGACGATGGGGGTGGTGGTGCCGGTGGCGTAAACGACGGCGTTGTCGTAGAGGCCGCTGAGGTCGAGGCTGCGGCCGAGGCGGCCGAAGGCGAGGGCGGCGTATTGGAGGAAGGGGAGGCTGGCGGCCTCGTAGGAGGCGGAGGCTTCGCGCCAGCCGCCGCCCATGGAGGCGTAGGTGCGGGCGACGTTGCGGTAGTAATCGAAGGAGAGATCGCGCCAGGCGGTGGCCTGGGGGTGGTTGGGGATGAGGGCGGCGAAACCGGGGAGGGCGGCGGAGCGGTTGAGCGGCATGTTGGGGTTGCCCTGGTGCGCGCCGGAGGTGAGCGGGGCGAATTCGGAGGAGGCGTAGAGGTAGGCGAACATGGCGAGGCGGCGCAGCAGGCGCTGGCGCTGCGGGCCGGTGAAGGCGGGGTCGGCGAGGTTGTCGTCGGCGTAGGGGAGGTTGCCGCCCATCCAGTTTTGACCGGTGCGGTAGGTGGGCACGGGCCAAAAGACGCCGGCCTCGGCACCCCAGACGTTGGGGGTGTCGTCCAAAGTAACCGGGCCGCCGTTGAGATGAAACAGTTTGTCGCGGTCCCAGTTGCCGGTGTAGCTGCCGAAGTTGGCGATGGAGGCGCGGTCGCCCTCTGGCAGGGTGTTCGCGGTGTAGGCGGCGCGGGTGGCGGCGGCGAGCGCGGGGGTGGAGTAGAGTCGCGGGTAGGTCGCGGGGCTCAGGTCCGACATGCCAGGCCAATCAAGGTCCCACTCTTTGATGTCGTCGAGGGAGAGGGAACCGTAGCGGCAGCGGAGGATGCCAAGTTCGTAGGCGGAGACCGGCGCGCCGAGGCAGAGGCCCCATTGGCGGCGAGCAGTGCTGCGGGCGAGATCGGCGTCATCGGCAGCGGTGGAGAGCGAATAAACGGGTTCGGGGGCGGTGTTGATGCCAACGTCGGCGTCGAGGCGGAAGAGGCCGCCGGGATGCACCGAGGCGCGGATTTTCGGCCAACGACGCCAAGAGCCGCCGTGCATGGGGACGAGGCCGATGAAGTTGGGTTCGGCCACGGCGGACTGACGGGCGCCGACCCAGAAATAGGAACTACCGTAGGCTTGAAAGGGGGAGATGCCATCCGCCTTGTCGAGGCCGATGGGAGTGGTGGTCACAGGGCGCTCAAAGAGCGCGGGGCCTTCGTAGCGGTCGCCGAAGAGTTCGCTGCCAGGGATTTTGAAGGGGTGGTCTTGATCCTGGTTGTTGGCCCAGACCGCGCCAAGAGCGGTGTCCACCCCGCTGCCGGCGAGGTCGAGTCGCCAGCGATCTGGGGTGGATTCGGTGACAAGGCCAGTGTCGATTTCCTCCTCGACCATCAGCAGGGGCAACCCGCGCGCGGCGCGCAGGGAAACAATCCAGTAGCCTTCGGCGGCGCCGGGCGTGGTGGCTTCGAGGCGGTAGCGGATCAGGGCTTCCGCGAGGATGGGGCCTTCGTTGGCCTTCAGGACCTTGATGCCGAGGACGCGGCGGGAGTTGCCGATCGCGGTGGAGGAACCAACCCAGGAACCGTTGCGCAGGCGGACTTGCAGGATGGGAAGTGCGACGGCGGAGAGCGGAAGGGGGGCAGCGTAGCTGACCTCACCCAGCGGGGGCAACCGAACGGCAAAGACGCCATTGTCGAGCACGGTGGACTGGCCGTCGGCGGAGGGTGTCAGTGTCGGGGACCCCCCGGCAAAATCCGGCGGGGTGCTGCCGACGCGGATGCGATAGACGACCGCGCCGTTCTCGGGGCGGGAGGCGAAAAACATCAGCCTGGCCTCGCGATCACCAGCTTGCCCGTCGGCGAGGGCAAGACCGGGATCGCATTGGCTGGGAATGGGCAGGCCGTCGGGTCCCTCGACCCAGACTTGGGCTGGGGCCACACCGCGCAGGCGGAGCCGATAGGAAACGAGGTTGTTGCTCCACTCCCGGCGAGTGATGTCGGTAAGGGGCAGGTCGAGTCCAGTCGGGGTAAGGAGGCGTTCGCGGCGTTCGAGGAAACCGGAGCCGAAGGCGGTCTGGTTTGCGTAGCCGGAGCACGACAACAGGAAAAAGAACACCACGCCTAGTCGTGAAGCGAGGATATGAAAGCGGAAATTATTCATAGTTAGGCCCTTTGAATGTTTTAAAAGGCACAGACACTTTCCTGCATATTTAGTTATCTATTCGGCAGGCAAATAATGGCTGTAGGGGTGAAGTTGTTTGAAAATGCGACACAAGCTCTCCCTGGTTGCTCGTTGAACAAAGCCTTGTGAAAAGCGCGATGCCGGAAGACTCCAGTTCCTCATTTCCCATTCAGCAACAATGAAGCCGCTCACGAACGGACTAAGCCAAAATCGTGTGTGGATCCAAATCCGATCCAATAGCTGTGCACAGTGCCGCAGTAGATGCATCTCCTGGAGAAGCGAAGACGACACCTTCACAACCACCTTCTTCTGCACGACTTTCTCAGATGATTTTCGATGGTGGGTGTTTCGATCCAACAATCGCCAGGCGATTTCTGGCCTCAGGTCCTCCTGGGCACTAAGCAGAGCGGGCATCGTATCGAGCTCAGACAGGTTCGTGGGCCGAAAATCTCCATGAAGAAGGTGCGGAGCGTTCATGGGGGATCCTGGGGTTGAAGTCCTAATCTAAGAGGTTGCGTTCCATAACTTCGCTCCGCCAAAGCGCGGCTTTTGGCAGGCGCAAAAGCCTTGTATGCCAATGAACGAGTGCAGCATTGGCAAATAGGCTGGGTCACGATGATTGAAACGGGATCATTGAATCATCCTGGGAAACCTTGGGCACGATCAAGGCTATCTAGAGAACACGATGAAAAGGCTAGCAGACGAATGCGTCAAAGCGACGAACTCACCACAGCACGAAGATCAGTTAGACCGCTGGCGGCGATGCAGCAGGCACAACAAACCAACGAGCAGCAAGACGAAACGGGAGGGCTCCGGCACAATGGCAATGTTTCCGGAGATGGTGAAACGGCTGAAGTCCCAGAGCAATCCAACAGCGGAAAGGTCAGGCAGGTCGAGATCAACACCTTCATCACCATTGCCGATGAGATAACCGGTGTTGTAGCTGAAGCCGGAAAAGTCAGGGTTCACTAGATTGGACCAATCCAACAGATTGAAGACCTGCCCAATGGTAGGGGTGAAATCGCTGCCAGCGACCTGGAGGCTACCCGTGGTCGTCAGGAAGTTCAGATTGTAACCGGTGCCTGCGGTTGGGTTATTGAAGAGGATCTGATCATGCGTGCCAACACCGGTGATGCCATCCAGCCAGGTGTTGTAATTCGCGGAGCCAATCTCATTGCCCCCAAAGGTGACGTCCGTAAGGGTTGCACCGCCGATGCCCAAGATGATGTTCCCTTGAAGATTGCTGGTGCTGCCCGAGGCCGTGGCTGGGGTGAAGGCGAGCGTACCATGGCTGCTGTTAGCAACTCCGTCACCAGGTCGCAAACTTCCACCTGCTTGTAAATCAAAGGTATTGCCGCGAATGGCACCCGTGCCTGTGACTGTTCCACCGGCTTGCACCACCAAGGCTCCACTGCCGGTCTGACCAACCCCCGCACTGCCCACTTGCAGTGTGCCAGCCGTTACGGTGGTAGCCCCCGTGTAGGTGTTCGCGCCGGTGAGGACCAAGGTATTGGCACCCAGCTTGCTAACACCGATAGAACCACCGCCAGCTCCCGTAGAGTTGGCGATGTTGTCGCCAACCGTGAAGGTGCCACTGGACGCGTTGGTAGTATCGAAGCCAATCGCCGAGCCTGCGGCGAACCCCGTCGTGCTCGTGCCATTCGCTCCCCCCAGGTTGGTCAGCAGGGCGGTCACGTTGCCGGCGGTAAACTCACCGGTGCCGCCGACGTTGAAGGCAGCGGTAGCTCCGCTCCTCACCACCACATTCGCTGCCGTCCAGCTCGCCGTGTTGTTGTTGTAGAGGGCGGTTTGCCTGGAGAATTGCAGAGTACCAGCGTTGATCGTGGTCACGCCGGTGTAGCTGTTGGTGCCGGAGAGTGCCAGGGTGCCTGCGCCATTCTTGACGATGCCTCCCACACCACCTCCGATGACGTTTCCACTGAGTCGCGCATCGACAGCAGCTGTGCCATTGGCCACGTCAAAGACACGCGTGCGTGCATTCAGGTTGATGCCGTTCTGCACCTCGACCGTGGCGTTTGAGTAGGCCGAGGAGAGCTTGAAGGCATATTGTCCGTCACCGCTCGCCGTGCCGGCATTCACGAGGAAGCCATTCACCCCCCACAGGAGAGTGGCCCCTGCACCGCCAAAGTTCACGACTCGATTGCCACCAAAGGCGCTGACGCCGGAGTCACCGTAGAAGGCGATTCCATTAGCTCCAGCAGCCGTGGCGATAGGATTGGTGAAATCGCCGGCGGTGGCTCCGTTGAGGTCGGCGCCGATTTCCAGAACCCCGCCGCCGTTGCGGAACCAGCCGTTGGCAGCCGTGGCAGAGATACCAGTCGCCCCCAGGGTTGACCAGTCACTAGCCGTGGTAATCCGCAGCGTACCTTCGCTGAGGTTGATGCCGTTGACTTGATTGTTCCCGAGGGCAGTGCCGCTGTAGATGGTCAGACCGGGACCGTTGAGCTGAAGGGTGGCAGCCTGAGACAGGTTGCCGTTGAGGTTCAAGGCCGCCGTGCCGGAGAGATAGTTGTTCACAATCCAGGTGCCGTTGTTGAAGGTGTTGGCACCGCCAGCCGTGGCAATGGTGACGTTGTTGCTGCCACGGACGAGCAAGCCTGCACTGCTTCCACTAAGCGTGCCGTTGGCAGCGAGGTTCAGGGTAGCAGTGCCGCCGCTGGAATCCACCGTGATGGAGTTGTTGGCAAAGGCTGCCGTTCCATTGCCAACCGTGATGCTGCTGCCGGTGCCGTTATGGAGGTAGTTCACCGTCCCGCTTCCGGCATTCGACGCTGGCAGCGTCGTCAGGCTGGCATTGGCGATGGGGGTCACGGTCCCGCTGGTCGCACCGCTGAGCGTGGCAAAACCTATTAGTCCGGTGCTGTCCTTGACGATAATATTGGCACGATTGTTAACCGTCGAGACCAACAGGCTGTTGGTATTAAAATAATTGGCTCCGATGGCACCAAGCGTCAGGGAATTTGCAGCGTTGCTGGAGAGGTCGATGAAGCTGCTGCCCAGCGCCGTGGCACTGGCTCCAAGCGTTGTGGCAGTGAGGTTCACTGCCCCGACTGTGCCATCTAGCACGAGTTTGTTCGTCCCTCCCGCGCTGGCGCTCAAAGCGAGGGAGGCGATTGTATCCGTGGTGCTACCAGACCTGCCTCTGAAGGTCAAGGTGCCGCCGTCGAGAGTCACGGCCGAGGTGGCGCTGATGGGGTCATTGGTCGCGTAGTCGAGAATCAGATTGCCGCCGCGGACGGTGGTGGAGCCGGTGTAGGTGTTCGCGCCAGACAGGGTCCACGAGCCGGCGCCCTCCTTGAGCAGGTTCACCACATTGCCAGCGGTGACCGTGGCCGCCGTGGCTTGTGCAGCTGTGGTGGGCACGCTGATGGTCAGGCTAGTCGTGCCATTGATGGCGGTAACGATCGCTCCAGCGGGGATACCAGCGCCACCCGCGATGGGTTGGCCAATCGCGAAGGTCCCAGTGATGACGGGGGTGGTAAGAGTGATGGTCTGGGAGCCGGTGGTCCAAGTGGCGTTGGTGGCGGAAGCGGCGCCTCCCGCATCCACAATAGCCCCGGCAAGCGCGTTCGCACCTGTGTTCAAGCCACCTAGTGTCAAGGTCTTGGCGGCAATACCGATCCCTGTCGCATTGACACCGTTGGCCACGATGAGTGAACCGGAGGTGCCGTCATTTTGAAACCCGCCGCCACCAGCAGCGCCCGTGAGGTTGAACGCACGGTCGGTGGTTTCACCGCTGCCCACATAGCGGAGTGTGCCGGTGTTGCCGAGGTTACCGAGCTGGATGGTGGCCTGCTCGATGAGGTAAGGCACGCCGAGGCTGCCACTGGCACCAGGATTGTCGAGGCGACCGATGCTGGTGACTTGAGCCACCCCGTTTTGAATCGAGGTCCTGCCGGTGTAGGTGTTGGCTCCGTTGAGGACCACGATGCCGGCACCACCGGTCAGCGGGTTGATCAGCAGATTTCTCAGCGGCACGGCACCTCCGTTGACGTCCGGGGCGTTCTCGATGGGGGCATTGATGACCAGGGTGGAGACACCCGTGCTGCCATTGGTGGCACCGAAATTAGGGCTACCCGCCAGGTAGATGCGTCCGCCGGCCGAGGCATTCACGGTGGCGACGGTGGACGCGCCACTGGCGCTGCTGTTGTTGTAGATGCCGCCGTTGACGTTGATGGTGCTGCCGAGCAGATCGATGGTGCCGCCGCCCGAGGCCGTCAGGTTGAAGAACCCGCTGTTGTTGGCCGAAAGCGAGAGCGTGCCCGCACCAGCGTGGGTCACGGTTCCGTTGCCGTTGCCGCCACTGAAGAGGTTGGAGACGGTGAAGTCGCCGCTGCGGTTGTAGATGAGGGTGGCATTGCCCACGCCGACGGTGCCGGTGCCGAGCCGGCCGGTGGTGCCGCCATTGCCAACCTGGACTGTGCCGCTGTTGATGGTGGTGTAGCCGTCGTAGGTGTTGTCGGCGGTCAGGATGATCGTGCTACCGCCGCCATTGAAGGTCAGGTTGGAGAGCGCGCCGGAGACCGAGTTGCTGATCACGCCGCTGATGGTAGCTGTATTGGCAGTCGCACCCTGGTTGTAGATCGTGCGTGAAGCCGTGCCGTTGAGATCCAGTCCGTTGGCGAGGATGATTGAGTTGGTGGACGAGCCGGCATTGAGCACCAAGCCGGTGGCGGGGTTGAAGTTGGCGCTGCCCCACTGGAGCGTTGCGCCGCTGCCGCCGAGGTTGATCGTGCTGGCCGAGGTGCCTCCGTTGCTGAAGCCACTCAGGCCGCCGGTGATCTGCACATTGCCCGCTCCGCTGCCCAGGGCGCGAGAGAAGGTGCCCGCTGTGTTGAGTTCAAAAACACCTCCATTCAGGGTAAGCAGGCTGTTGGTGGGCAGGCCAACGCCATTGTCGGCACGCAGGGAGCCACCGACGATGGTCGTGGGACCCGCGTAGGTGTTGATTCCTGTGAGGGTCACGCGAGTCGGACCGGTTTTGGTCAGGCTGCTGGTGCCGTTGTCAGTGATCGTGGCTGAGATGAGGAAGTTTTGTGCGTTGGTCGTGGTGCTGTTGTTGATGATTAACTCGCCGCCCGCCGTGGCCGTCTGGAGGACGCCTGTGCCAGTGGACGTGATGCCGCCGCCAGCGCTCGCCCCAAGGTTGTTCGTGAAGAAAATGCCGTCGGTTTGGAGGGTGCCTCCGTTGCCAATGGCGAGGTTCGCCGCGCTTGCAGTGTTCCAGCGCAGGGCCGGGATGGTCACCGTGCTGGTGATGCTGTTCGTGAAGGCAGCGCTGTTCGTGTAGATCGTCGTGGCCCCCGTGGTCCAAGTGCTCAGGTCATTGGCTGTGGTGTAGGTGGCGGCGACAATGTTACCTCCACTGACGGCAGCGTAGTCGGTGCCATTCAGGGTCGCCCAGGTGCCGAGGATGCCGCTGCCAGCGTTGGAGTTGCTCACGCCGATGACCGGCGTGGTGCCGCTGGTCGTGAAGTTGACAGAGGCGTTGTTGTTTCGAGTGATGGTGCCCAGCGTGAGGGTGGTCGAGGTGGACGTGCCGGCTCCCACGGAAAAGGTGTTAAGACCACCATTGAGGGTGGTGCTGGCAAAGGCCTGGCTAATGACCGTGCTGGCCCTGCCCGTGACGGTGAGCGTGCCGCCGGAGAGGGAGAGCGCAGAGCCGCTGTTGATCAGGTCGCTGTTCACCGCTGTGCCTGTGCTGAAGTCCAGGGTTAGGCCGCCGCCATTGAGGGTGGTCGCGCCGGTGTAGGTGCTGGCTCCTTGCGTGGCGTTCAGAGTCAGTGTGCCGAGCCCGATCTTGGTCAGTCCACCAGAGGTGTTGGCCGTCGTGCTCGCGGTGAGAGAACCGAGCGAGTAGGTGTTGAACGCAGTGACGCCAGCGGTGGTGGCATTGCTGAGCGTGACGGTGCTGCCGCTGATGGCCGTGATGAAGGTGTTTGCCGGAATGCCCGTGCCACTGACCATTCGCCCGACGGTGAGGGTGGACGTGTCCACATTGGTGATGGTGTTGGTGCCTGAGGTATTGGTGATGGCTCCGCCAGAGTTTGTGGCGGCCGTGATGGCGGCGTTGCTCATGCCAGTGTTGCCAAGGACTGCTGCCACGACGGTGCCCGGAGCATTGATGCCAGGGTTGGTCACGGTGATTGTGCCGATTTGAAAGGTCCCGTTGCCGGTGCCGTCATCCACCATATTGGCCACGGCAGATGCGCCTGGGATGGGGACCCCATTGGTATCGGTGAGCAGGATGACGGGCGCGCCGATGAACCCGGTGGCTGAACTGCCGACGGTGATGGTGCTCACGCCATTGCCCGTGGGCGCGAGCAGAGGAGTGTTGGACGTGGAATTAAAATTGTTGGTATCGATGGTGGCCCCGCCGCCATAGACATACACGCCGCTGCCATTGATCTGACCCAGACCATTGAGCGCTGGGAAAAGGGTGCTTGCCGTCTGGTTCAGCTTCACGGTGCCTCCGTTGAAGTTCACTGTGGCCGTGCCGGTGCCTCTGAAAGTATAGGTTCCCGATGGCGTTCCCAATGTGGCGTTACTAAGCGTGACGGTCGTGCCGGACACAGCAGTGACGAAGGTATTGGCCGGGATGTTCGTCCCGGTGACGATCTGACCAGGGCGAACGTTGGTGGCGGAAGAAACCGTGATCGAGTTGCCCGAGCCTACGGTGGAGGTCGGTGTCGCCGTTCCAAATGCCGGCACGGCGAAGCCACCAGTCTGGAGAATGCCACCATTGAGATTCACGTTCGCTCTCAGATTGGCCATCGTAGTACCAGTGTTCTGTAGATTGAAGCGACTGTTGTTCGCGCTGCTGCCGAAAATGCCGCCGCTGAGGGTAAACGTACCGTTGTTGTTGGAGCCGGCAACGTTGAAACCGATGTCCCCTCCGTTGGACGTCGAAACTATGCCACCGCTCTGGGTCAGCACGCTGAAGTTGTGGGAGTTGACTGGAGTATCAGCACCCTGACGGGCAAGATGCAGCCCTTGTAGGGTCGAGAGCGTGCCACCGGTGATGTCCACCACGGCGTTGCCGGGACTTTGGCCCGAGATACCGAATTGTGTCACCGCCAGGGTGCCACCGGAGAGCCTGTAGTAGCCGTAACTGCCCGACCCGCCATTGGCGACGCCGAAATTTCCGAAGTTATTGTCCGACGCGCTCGGCGTGAGCGCGGCGAGCGAGCCGCCGGTCTGATAAAGCGCACCGGCGCTGGTGGTCTGAGTGCCGATGGTCACGCTGGAGACGGTGACGCTTGCACCCGCACCGATCGTGACAACGGCTCGCTGACCGGCCACCGTGCCCACATTGAGGTTGCCGCCCAGCAGGCCGGTGTTGATCGAGCCGCCATTGCCCACGGCCAATGTACCCATCTGCACATTGGTATTGCCCCGGTAAGTATTGGCTCCGGAGAGGGTCACGGTGCTGTTCGCTCCCCCTGCCTTGATGAAGCCGCCATCCCCCGAGATGCTGCCGGAGAAGTTCACAGCACCGGTGTTGACCTGCACGTTGCCGTGGTTCGTGACGTTGTTCGCAAAGTTGTAAGGGCTACCGTTGGGATCCGTGCGGCTGAAGGCCAACGTGCCGCCATTGGAGATGGTGACGGGGGCCGTGCTGCCGAGCACGCCGGACATCGCCAGGGTCAGCGTACCGCCATTGACGAAGGTGCCGCCAGTGTAGGTGTTGCCCGCACTGGTCAGCACCAGGTTACCGAAACCCGACTTGATCAGACCGGTGGCGCTGGTGTTGTTCACGATGGCGGCTCCGATGACGATGGCCGCAGGGAAAGTGGCCGTACCTCCTGCCGTGGTCGGTTGGCTGAGCGTGACGGTGGTGCCTGAGATGCCGGTGATGGTGGTGCCCGGCTGGATGCCGGTGCCAGTGACGGATTGACCGACAGCAAGATTGGCCACACCCGCAGAGACGGTCACGGTGTTGGCCCCGGTCGTATGGGCGCTGACGATGAGGCCGGCGGTGTTGTTGGCGTCGAAGTGGAAGACGCTCAAGGCACCCCCGGAGGAGCCACGGAGCGAGCCGTTCCGGATTTCCCAGCCGCCGGTTTGCGTCCCAGACGGTGCAGCGAGGATGCCACCGTTGCTCAGGGTGAGCGTTCTGCCATTGAGATCCACGACCTTGTTCGCGATGGCGCCGAATCTCAGGGTGTTGGCGGTGGTGTCTGCGGCAAGGGTGACAGCGGAGGTCACGTTTGCGTGACCGCTCAGGCTCGTGGTGGTGCTCGGGGTATAAGAGACGATCTGCAGCCGGGTGTTGCTCGCATCCTTGGCCCAGAAGTCCGAGACGTTGGTCAGATACACCGTGCCATTGGCATCGGTCAGGAGGTTGTTGGCCGTGCCAGAGGTGGTCCTGAAGGTCACCTGCCCGCCCCCTGCGGAGTTGTTCACGATCTGCAGCGTGGCATTGCCGACGCGGTTGATGGCTCCGAGATCAATGGTGAGCACGTCGGAACCCGTGAGCCCGGCGGTGTTCGAGAAACTCCAACCCAGGTAAGAGCCCCCCGAGAGCGTGGTGCCATTGAAAGCCTGATTGTTGATCACGTTTGCCCCGCTGAGGCGCCCGGTTCCATTCACCGTCAGGGTCGAGCCGCCATTGAGTTCGAGGGCCGAGCTGCTGGAAATGATGCTCGGCACATTGACGCCAAACTGCCCGAACTGGTTGAAGTCGAGCGTCAGACTGCCTGCGGCCGTGCTGGTTCCAATCCGGGTGGTGCCGGTGTAGGTATTGGCATTGCCCAACGTGAGCGCGCTCGCACCCACACGAGTCAGACCCACCGTGCCGCTGCCATTTTCGATGATGCCATTGAAATTCGACGCTCCGCCGAATGCCGAGGTGAGGGTCACGCTGCTGCCGGCCACACTGTTGGTGATTCTCGCGTTGTTGCTTGTGCTCGTCGTGGAGCTACCGCTGGCACCCGTGACGGCGCTCAAGGTAATGACATTGGCCGAAAAACCGTTCAAATCCAACGTGCCCGCCGTGGCTGCCGAAGTGCCGGGGCTAAGCGTGAGGTTGTTCGTGTGGTTATTGCCGGGGAAGCCGTTGGTCAGCAAAGCCCCTGGCAGCACGAAACCGAGCGAGCGGCTGGTCCCCAGGCGCAAGGTGCCCGCATGCACGATGAACGATCCCGTATTGTTCACATGGCCGCTAATGGTCCCATTCGCCAGCAGCACCGTGCCCGTACCCGCTTTCACCAAACTGGGAGCCCCCGAAAAGACCGCAGCGAGGCCACTTCCGCTGACAATGGCTGAGTTGATCGTCAGTAGGTTGGAGGAGTTGTTCGTGAAGTAGATGTCGGCGGCCCCAGTGCCAGCGCTGAGCGTGCCAGTATTCGATGAAGCTATGGAGACCGCGCCGATGGTCAGCGGCCCAGCTCCGGTGGCCAGCAGGACACCTCCATTGCCCTGGAACCGGAGACGGTTGCCGTTGTTGTTGATCGTCCGCGCGGCGGTGTCGTTGACCAGCAGGGTGTTGATGTCAGTGTCCGCTGCCGAGAGCGCAGTGATTCCCGAAGAGCCATTCGTCAGCCGCGCATTGAGCGTTGTCCCGCTGGTCAGCAGCTGGTTCGCCCCAATGGTGGTGGTGTAGCCCGTGTAGGCGGAGAAGGAGCCGGCCGCTGGATGGACCGCCCAATCATCCCCGAAAGTCGCCCAAGCACCGATGATGCCGGTGGTGGCACTGGTATTGAACGAAGTCGCTGCTCCCGCGAGCGTACCGCCGCCGGTGAAGTTGAACACGGCACTGTTGCGCGTGATGTTGGAACCCAGGTTCAGCGTGGTGCCATCTGCCAAATTCCACGTCTGGGCACCTTGGGTGCTGAGGGTGATTGGGGCAGGGCCCGTAGCATTGCCAATCGTGACCGTGCCCGCGCCGCTAGCGACCGTCAATCCACCGGCCCGGAGACCGAGCGTGGCGGCGGTAGTGGTCGTGCTTTGCAGCGTGGTCGTGCCGGTGCTGTTGAACAGCAGGCTGAAGGCGTTCACCGTGGTTCCGGTGGTGATGTTCACCGTCTGAGCCGTGTTGAGTGTGGAGATGTTGAAGACGACATCATCCAACACACTCGGCACAAACAAGGGATCTGGAGTGGCCGCCCCGCTTGCCGTGGACCAGCCGCCGACCGTGGTCCAGTTCAGCTGAGAGCCATCCCAATAAAGTGTTGCCGCTCGGACAGCGTGACCTTGGAGTAGCATCATCGCTCCCACGAGGAGCGCAGCGAAGGAGCGCCGGTTCGATTGGCAAACGAATGCAGAACTTGAGACGTAGGGATCGTTCATGGTGTGGCGTGGGGATGACTCCCCACACCGCACCGCAGCCCACAGCATAGAGGGCGCAATTTAGCCTAGGAAATCAGTGCCAGGGTTTACCTGATTCTGACCATTCGATCTTGAAACTATCCGCTAACGTTTAGGCAAAATCAGCGGCACCTTTTGCCACGATTCGGGCAGCAGACGCTGGCATTGCTGGAAACTGCGGGGCGTCATGCCTGTGAAGCTGCGGAAGTGACGCGTGAAGGCGCTTTGATCCACAAATCCGTAATCATGTGCGATTTGTGAGAAGGTCTTGCGCGTACGCAGGAGGTCATCCATGGCTGCATTTACACGGGTGCTGAGAATGAACTGCTGAGCTGACATGCGGTAAAAAGCCTGAAAGAGCTCATTCAAACGCCTTGGACTGATACCCACAGATGCAGCAAGTTTGGTGATGCGCAGAGGACTTGCGTAGTGCCTTCTCACCTGCTCTACCACCTCTCGCAGCGGTGCGGGCAGGCTGTCTTGTTGGGGCTCAGGTGGCGGACAGGGTCGGGTAACGCCCATGATGCCAATGACTTCATCGTTGACATCCAAAAGCGGAAGTTTGGTGGTGCTGTGCCATGCCAAACGAGCCGGGTCGTTGAAGAGCGCCTCTACATGATCTACCAGAGGCTTTCGGTGAAACATCACATTCCAATCATCTTGACGCAATCGCTTGGCGATGTGGGGGGGATGAATATCAAAATCCGTCAGGCCGATGATTTCTTCTTCAACATCGAACCCAAGCAGGTGAACCAACGTACGATTCGCTGCCATGAAGGCACCTTGGGCATCCTTCACAAAAAACTGCACGTGTTCCATGGCATCGAATAACCGACGAATCTCTCGGCCATTTCCCATCTGAGCAAAAGTTCGCTGACGGAGAGTCATCATCTCAGCAGAAGTCGCTGGCTGAGAACTAATAGCAGACGAATCGTTGGAGCGCAGACGCATTCTGCGACAAAGAGCGACGCTTTAGTGATATTTTCTTGATCATTTTCGATGTTTTTTAGATGAAATCGGCGATTCACTAACACCGCGTGTGGAGCGAAATTGTTGAGGCGTTTGACCGATCAGTTGGCGAAAATGACGAGTGAAGGCACTTTGATCCGAAAAGCCATGCTCCAAGGCCACTTGCCCGAGCGGCATACGAGTCTTCAATAAAGTCTGAACCGCTGCTTCAACCCTTGTATGAATGATAAACTGCTGGATTCCCATCCGGTAAACGCGTTGGAAGATATCATTCAAGCGCTTGGGAGACAATGCTACGGCTGTAGCAAGTTCATCGACCTTGATTGGCTGGCCGTGTCTTGTCTGGATCTCGGCTACTACTTTTTCGAGCAATAGAATGTCTTGATCAACGGTTCCAACAGGCGACGCAGCGGGGTAGCTAATGCCAATAATCCCGATGACTTGGCCATCACCAGCCATCATGGCCAGTTTCGTCGTGCACCCCCACTCCCAGCGATTCTGCTCATCGTGAAAAAGGATTTCCATGTGGTTGATCATGGGGCGCATGGTGCGCATGATGCGCAGGTCATCCTCACGGCAAATGTGAGCAATCGTCGATGGATGCGCCTGCTCATCAGTCCATCCCACGATTTGAATCTCTTGATTGAGAGCTAATCGACGCAAATTGAAGTCGTTGGCTGCCAAAAAATGGCCAGAGACACTTTTGATGAAGAAGCGGTGGTTAGGCAGGTGATTGAACAAAGCCCTCAGAGGCTCGTGGTCGCCCGTGCGTGCAAAAAAAGCCGCCTGTCGTTCGCGGGCAACTGCTAACGCAGCGGGAGCCATTGGCGTTCGTTTCATCAGATTTTTTTGTGTCCTTTAAACAAAAAATAAGATGGTTCCACTCCAAAAAATCAAGCTGCTAGATGATGCGAATACCTTCCATTACGAGCTCCCGATGGCAAACCCAAGGCTAGTGCCATCGACTCAGGTTCTTGGCAGCCATGTCGTGTGGTGACTAGTGGTTGACTCTTGGTATCGCCACTGGATGGCATCAGAACTTGGTTTTGGTTTCCAAAGCAAAATGGCTTGGACACGGTCAATACAATCGGGATCGGAAGAACTTTCGAGTCTGCTCCATTGGGATCATCCATGGGCTGGATGCATCCGTGATCTTGGTCCAAGGCCCTGCAGGAGAGTCCGCTTGCTCAAGAACTTTACCGGTAAAGGTAATGGCCACTTTGGAGTAAAACAACGGGAGGGAAGCAGTCTGCATGATTCCAGGACTACCAGGACTAGCCGGGGGGCGGGAAAGAACCTGCCGGTAAGCCTGCACCCCCCCTCACCATAACTGGCAACCAGGAGCGTGCCCTTGTCCGCCAGCAGAGGACCTCCTTGATTAATGTTGGCGATCGGAAGCTGCCACCTAAGAGTCAGGTCTGCGCTCAAGGAATACAGGGTCCCCGCTCCATCGCTAAGAAAGACGGCCCCCGTGGCATCGACCGCTAGGCGGGAGCTCAGATTCATGTTAGGAAAAACAGGTGAAGCGTGGGTGACCTGCCCATCTCGGGAGCGAAGGCGCACGATGCGCCTCTCCCTGGAGAAGCTGTAGATGGAGTCGTCAGGGCCCGCACCGAAGGTGGAACCAAACACATAGGGAAGAGGGGATTGCCATTTGAAGCGAAAGCCCGTCCCCGTATCCTCAAATGCATAGAGGTAGTCTAACTTTGGGTTATTGACGGAGATAGGCAGGCAAACCGTACCTTCAGGTGAAATGAAAATCCTCGGAGAGCCAGAGGCCACTCCAAAACCTGCTGGAAAATAGTCTCCTTGATAGAGGAAAGCCCCCGTTTCTAGATCAAAAGCCGCCAAAACGGCACGATTCCTTTTGTTATACCTCCCGTACAAACGGTTGCCATAAATCGCTTCACAGGAGTAGGACTCGTTGAAGTTTTGTGACTTCCACATGGTCCTGCCATCAAGATGATTGATGCGGTAGGATTTGAGTTGAAAAGAAAAAACCAAATCGCCTTCGGAGGTATAGACTGGGCTTTGATCATAGAACCCCTCTGCGATGCAGGCTTCCTCGGAGCGCCAGAGGATGTTGCCGGTGGCCAAATCCAAGGCATAAAGATAAGAAATGCTGGCCCCATCCGCCCCACGTGTCGCATACACCCTGCCGTTGTTCACTCCAACCGCATACGAGGTGTCATCGGTGGCAGGAAGGTCAATGGGCAGCTGCTTTTGCCAGAGCAACCCACCTGTTTCCAGAGACAATGCCTGAATCCAGCCCCCATTCTGCCGGGAAGTTCGGTTGTTAGAATCAGAAGGATTGAACCGTGTAGTGATGACGACGCCCCCTTCGACAAAGGTGCCACTGCCAAAATGAGCAAAGCTACCACCACTCCATAGCTGCGTCGGAGTTGCGGCGGGGCCGACCTGGCTACTCAGGCTATTTCTGAGCGAGTTTCCGCCGCTACTGGTACCCCAGTTGGCGTTTGGGATGAAGGCTGGAGCAGCCTGCTGGATGCTAATTTTTACGGGACCAGACGCCGCATTCTTCGGATCAGCTCCGCCCAAGTACTCCTGAAGGTTGGTGAGTCCATCGCCGTCGGGATCTTCATAGGCATCATTGACCCCCAGGCGGAGACTTGAGGACGTCTCCCAGGCATCGGGAAGTCCGTCATTATCGGCGTCAAGCGCCGCAAGCACGTTGATGGTCATAAGAGCAGGCAGGCTGTTTTCGACCCCATCCGTGGCGATGACTTGGAAGCTATCTTGACCTCGGAAACCTGGTTCTGAGGTGTACGTAAACGCACCGTCAATGCCATTGGGGGTTCCAGCACGGCCATGAAGGGGAGGTTGAGTGATCACAAAACGCAATTCTTGGCCGTCGGGATCCGTTGCCGAAAGCGCCAAGCTAGTGGGCACTGCCTCTTGCGCAGAAAAGACGGAAGCAACCACGGTGGGTGGCCTGTTTTGCTGCAACCTTAGACGTACGATGCCACTTGTGGTCAGATTATCGAGAGGATAATAGAAGCCATCGACGGCGATGGAGTAGGTGGTGCCTTCGACGGCGCTGAAGTTCAGGCGGCTCTTCCATTTGAACGCTGCGTGCTCGGCGTCGTCGTTTGAAGCGACTTCAACCAGTGTAAATATGGTGCTACCTTGGTAAACGGCGAGGACTGTGTCGAAATTGCTATCCTGTGTGTCCACTTGCACCCAGCCGGAGCGTGGGGCCGTCCACCGCCACCAGACGGATTTGGCACCGCCATTTCTCGCATGCACGGGCTCCTCTATCTCCTTTGTCGCAGCCACGTTGCCAATCGCGGGGGAAGTATAGGACTCTCCATGGATGATCGTGGCGTTAGCGAAAGCATCATTCTGCGCCGGCTCCAGATACGCAAAGTTCTTGGTTTGGAAATAGCTCGTCTTACCTGGCTTCACGACGGTGAATTGGAGGGGGAGTGTACTCGTGCCACCGTTGCCCCCGAGCTGTGCCGCCGCCGGGAGACTGATCGCTGCGGTATAGATGCCGTCATTAGCCACACGGTCCAATTGCCCACCTTGATCCGAGAATACGGTCTGAATACCCAGATCCGCGTTGGAGGCCTGCACATCCGCACCCGTGACCGGATCCACATCCGATACAATGACCTCAAAACGCATCGTCGTTCCACCCACCAGTGGAACAGACTCAGGGATCACCTCGACTTCGAGCGACCCGTCCGGTGCCATCGTCAGCGCCTGGTACGCATTGACTCGCCCTCCCGTTACCACCTTGCCTGCTAGCGCTGGCGTCGGCACGGCACTCAGCAGAAGACGGTTTTTCAGGCTACGCATCGTCAAGCCAGGAAAACGAGCAGCGACCAACGCCGCCACGCCTGTGACATGCGGCGTCGCCATGCTCGTACCATTAAAACTAGCGTAGGAGGCATCTGTGCTGGCCGTGCAGGAATAAATCTCCACCCCCGGCGCTGCTAAGTGTACCGTCGTCGCGCCAAAGTTGGAGAAGCTCGCCAAGGCATCCAAACGATTGATCGCGGCGACAGACAAGATGTTGTCCACCCTGTAGGACGCAGGGTAAGTGCCGATTTTATCATTGTCAGATCGGCTGTTCCCGGCAGCCGCGACAAAGAGAATTTCAGTTTCCGCAGCTTTGCGAATCACGCTGACTAGAGACTCACTGTAGCCACTCCCCCCCCAACTGTTCGACAAAATTCGAGCTCCTTGATCGATGGCATACTCCACGCACTCAAACGCATCGGAGCTGTAACCGGCACCACTAGCGTCCAGAAATTTCAGGCCCATTAGCCGCACCTGCCACGCCACACCCACATGAGGGCCACCCCCGTTGGCCTGGGCACCGATCGTTCCCGAGCAGTGGGTGCCGTGGTTGTTGTCATCTTGCGGATCACCCGAGCCATTGATGGCATTGATGCCGAAGACGTCATCCACGTAGCCATTGCCATCGTCATCATAACCATTGGTTGCTCGATCACTGCCCTGTGGATTGACCCCGGTTTCGCCAGGATTACGCCATAGGTTGGCCGTGAGATCCTGGTGGCTGTAGCGAATCCCTGTATCCAAGACGCCTACGATGACTTGGGCCGAGCCAGTGGTGATGCCCCAAGCACGCACCGCATCTACATCTGCCCCAGAGATACCCCCATTTTGCCCCTCATTTCGCAGCCCCCACAGAGTTTGATTAGTGAAGGCATCGTCAGTCGGCAGGGAGTCCTTGGTGACGACATAGTCGGGCTCGACGTATTCAAACTGACCGGAGCTGCGCAGCACCTCCATCTGCTTTTGGAGGGCTTGACCTCTGGCCATCGCCTCATCTCGCCCAACAACTGGCATACGACCCACGGTGTCAGCCGGCTCAAGAACCAAGACGCCTGCCTTGTTCAAGGGAGTGCGGAAGGGTTCATAGCGTGTTTTTGCCAAAACTCGTTCCACAGGAGCAAGCTGAGCTGAGCGTGAGAACTTGGCCAACAGACGTGATGGGTGCGCCTTTGCGCCGGCAAGCAGCACATAGTCACGCCGGGAGTCCACCGGTCTGCGCGGGCGCACACGCGTCGCTTGCAACCCGCTCGGTGTGGTGGTTAGACCAAAAAGGGAAACCACTGCGGGAGGGGAATGTTTCGCTGCCCCTTCTTGTTCATGACCACTCCTTCTCCGTGCCTTTGGGTTTGCCTCTTGGGCAGATGCCGAAACACCATCCAACGGCGTGCGGTCTGAGGCCCTCAGCTCCCTCGAATGGGCTGCTGTGCCCGGCACCAAATCAGACCGTTGCGGCCAGCCTAGCCAAGCTAAAGTCAGCAGTCCGACAGCGGAAAGTAACAAGAAAAAGACACGAGAGGACATTTAAGACACCGGTTGAATCGAAAGAGGCGCAGCATGCCCGAAATAGGCGTCACACTTCTTGATTTTTTTGATAGCTTGTTTAGCTGAAATCAGCGGCTCATCTTTCTTGCCAACTGTGACAAAAATCAGACAAAACGCCTGAAGCATTGACCAGATAAACTCTAACAAGCCAAACTTAGATCGCTGCAACATGACCCCGAAGGCAAAGTAAGCGCCCCTAGGATCGCCATCATTGAAATAAACATTTTATGACGACAACCATAGGGGCTTGGGTTTGTGCCCGGATAAGGCACAAGGCACGACCTGATCGACCTATTCCGTGCTGATTTTCAACATTCCAGCAACACGGCGATTGGCCTTACTAGAACTCGGTGCAGTGAAGTGACCCACAATACCTGTGCCTTTTGGTGTGCGCACACCACGGAAGGTGACAGCACGCGCACGGCTGGTTTTTGTAGCCGGTAAAGTCAGGCTCCCTGTGAGGATACCGGTCTTTCTGTTGAACTGCAACTTCACGCCTCTCACATTAGCGGCTGGCGCGGCTCTCATGGCAGCACGTTGCACGGTCAGTGCAACTTCAGGCTCGGTAGGAACATCCTCGCCAATGAGGTCGAGTTGAGCTGTCTTGATGCTCTCCTCAAGGCCAAGTAGATTCAACCCAGCTGGCTCAGTTGTATAACGAGAACCCATCACCCCTGTGTAGTTCACAAGTGCGATGCCATCAGGGAAGGCTCCACGGTTGGTTGCGGACTGATACCAGCTCAGTTCGCCAGCGGCTTCGCCATCAGCATTCACGAAAATCTGCCCGGCAAGCGTGCTTGCTCCACTCGAGTTGGGAAGGATCGCATAGACAGGGAATGTCGCGCCATACGATGTCTCAGAGAGCGTGGTTGCCAGACTGACCGGTGCGCTGCCATCGGGAGCCCAGACGGTGAGCGTCACATTGCCGACAGATGAAATTCTAGCTGCGAGGAAACCAGCACCCGTGGGCTGACCCGCGGACACGCCAGAACCATTGACGAAGACAAAATTAATGTTCTGATCACCAGCGTAAGGGCTTGGATCGGAAGCGCTGCGTCTGGTGGCACGTGCACCATTCACCGCGATGGAGCTGGAATCATTGGCAACTTCCCCATCAAACGTGAAGTATTGCTGCGGACTTCCGACGGAAAACTCATCACTGAGAGCAATCGTGCCTTTCACTGTGACCCCAGCACCGGGGGGCGTGATCGTGATATCACCCGTCTCTGCATCGATCTTTACAGCGGAGCTGGAGAAAGGATAACGCACGAGATTGTGAATAAGGAAGCCCGAGGTCTGCCCACCACTCGTCAGCGTGAACCGGAGACGTCCACCATTGTTACCATTCAGCGACTCGGAGCGCTGAACAACATTGTCGTAGGTTCCAGCACTGTCGGTAAAGGGGATCGCAGGCAACACCTGGATAGAGGCTTCCACAAGGTTGGTGATGGTGCCATCCGGGAGTGTCGCACGGAAGGTAACGTCAAAGGTACCCGTCTCCGTTGGACGACCAACGACATAGCCAATACCCTCAGACTGAGAGTCAACGGATAGACCAGTAGGTAGGCCCGTGCTAGTGATGGTCAACTTTTCAGACGAGCGGGCACCAAACTCATCTTCCACAAAAAGGAAAGGTGCCTGAAAACCACTAGCGGAGTAGTTTACATTTTTGCGGATCGGCCCAGGAACAATCACGGAAAGAGTTTGCTGCGGTTGATAGTCCACCGGAAAAACCTTCAGGTCCTGCGTTGTCTCAGCGATCATTGAACCATCAGGCCATGAAAAAGTCAGCTTCACAGAGAATTGACCCGCCACTTCAGGCGCACCTTGAACCGTGTAGTAACCAGGATCATTACTGGCTACGACTGTCACACCAGCAGGTAACCCCTTTGCCTGAACATTCACAGGAGCCTTCAACAAGGACTGTGATTGGCTAACTAAGTAAGCTCCTGCATTGCCGACCTGCAAGCCCTGACGGAAGCGAGTCAAACCCCAAGTCTTCACCGTATAGCTGTCATCACGCGGATCTGTGATAACGAAAGTCACACTTTCCTGCGTGGTTGACAGACCATCCGCCATGCTCGCTTGCACCTGTACTGTAAACTGCCCAGCCTGTGTTGGTGTGCCAGCAAACCGAGCGAGATCGTGAAATCCTGCACCTTTTTGCTCCAATCGAATACCTGGCGGAAGAGTCCCAGTCACCTGGACTGTGTGTGGCAGTCGGTACCAGAAATTATCTCCTGGGCTAGGGCGTAAAATCACAATTTGCCCCTGCCAAGGCGAGATTTCTTCACCAACATTAACTATCAGCGACTGAGGGGCTTGGATTCGATAAACAGGTGCGGCATGCAAGGCACTCTCCGCGGAGAATACCAACCATCCAATAAAAAGAAGAACGGCAACACGAGGATCACATTTGGAGATCAGTGAGCGGAACGCATTCATGGTTTGTAATATTTGGGTTGGGGTAAATTTAGTAAATTAACTGATTAACTAGGTCATGTTTAACTTTTTTATTTATCATTTAACTTATCCAGACTTTATTTGAATCATCTCTTATCACTTCCCAGCACTCGCGGGGTCATGATTCACATAAAAATATGAACAAATGTGTTTTTAATACGTATTGGCTCTCCATGTCAAAAAAATAAAAAAAGCTGAGATGAGAACTTGCCAATAAACCCAAATCTCAGCAAACGGCTTACATGCCATGACAGAATGGACGCTTCTTGGATAAATCACCAGGCATCAGTCTTCTGTTTCAGGCTGGATCACCTTCGTTCCTGATGGCAACGGCCCTTTGCTAATGGAGACGCCATTGGAGGTTTTGTCTTGAATGGGATCAAGCGCCATCTCGACCACGGCCTCATTCACCACATCAGCAAATACCTGCGCCAGGGCCTTGGCATCATTGGAGAGGATGGCACCTAGGCACCGCTCGGCTTGGCTCTCGTTGCTCAGGAATCCATCCCCCATGTTCAGGCTGATGTTCGTGCCGGGCGATGGCTGGATGCCTTTTACCTTGATCGCTAGCTGCATGGCCTCGACCAACGGTTTGCCTGCTTCAGGATTTGTCATGGCTTCCTGCATCAATGGCTGCAACTTGGCCGTCAGCGTGGGGTCCTGGGCCAGTTCGATCAAACTCAAACCGGGATGAGCCGCGCGGTAAGTCATCCACCAAAGCGCGGGCATTTTTCGACCGATCTGATTCCCCCCCAAAGAGCTGGTTAAAAACTTCCTGACTCGTACTTTTCGCGGCGGACCTCCGCGCGCACGACATTTTGTGCCTTTTGAAGGGCGACATGGTGAAGCCAAGCCCCGACCGAACGGATCGCCGCCCCGCTGCTGCGAGCCAGAGCCAGAAACGTCTCCTGCGCCACATCCTGTGCCAGCACCGAATCCCTTGCCACTCGATGGGCAGTCGCATGAACCATGGCTGCGTGCGCTGTCACCAAAGCCTGAAACGCCACCACATCGCCATGGCGATGGTAACGCGAAAGCAGGTGAAGATCCGATTCCATGAGAGATGAAAGATGGACGCCAAGACGTTCCACTCATCATGCCACCGCTGGTTGTGGATTTATGCAAAAAATGCTGCGGGGATGCTGAAATACCGTCCGGGGGAAGACGCTCCTCGCCCAGACCAGATCTTCAACGGCATTCCAGAATACTAGAAAAAATCAGAGCTGAAGGAACAGGATGCAACCCATGCCGAATCAAAAGGCGATCTAGCGCCCACCCTGCCCTTTCTGCAATTCATGGCAGGTGTGGACATCATGATCTGCCATTCAGTTTTTGCTCAATGGTATCACGCAAACCGCCAAAGACTCGATTGATCAAAAACCTCAACCCAAGATTCACGACAAGGTAGGCGGCCACCCCGAGGACGATTCCCTGCCAGCCCCCCCGATCTCTCGCGTGGAGCTGGATCGCGTCATCCACCTCCACGCGATTGGGCACAAGGATGATCCATAAAGCCGCCGTACATACAAACGCGATGCCATGACTGATCCAGAAGACGCGATTGGACCGGAGATCAGCCCAGTGAACGTAGATATAACCGGGCACCCAGCAGCCCAGAACAATCAGAGCGGCCAGAGTTCCAGTTAAACGGCTGAGAGGCACCGTGGCAGCCCATGCCAAAAGACCTGCAAGAACCAAGTAGATAAGCATGAGCGCAACGCGCGCCTTCCAGGGATGTGGGTCATGAGGCTTCATGGAAATGAACCTCGATGAAAGGCCTCTGAAGTCACGCTGGCAAGCCAGGACCGACCGAAAAACCGATTCAACCCGAGGAAACACCGCAGCGGCCCCAGATCAGTCAAAGGTGCCCAGGCGATGATGATGGCGGAGATACCAAAGGCTAGACCTTTGAGGAAACAGGTCGCGCAAACGAGTGGAACGAAGCCGCCAATTGGGTTGGAGAAACCCCAACGAGCCATCCTCAGGCACCTCCGTTTGGGGCTTCGGGCTAGTGTGGGTACATGAACCCCGAGGTATTCGATTTTTTTAGGCTGTGGAACGCCTGATTCCAAACTGAGGAACGAAAGGAGGCATGTGCGGTTGTGAAAAACCTCTTGGAAGCACAACGGGATGTGCCAAAGTTTATTCACACACACAACATGTAGTGTTTTACCCTTTTCCGATCACTGCCGTCCCGAGGTTTTTTATGCGCTACACTCTCCAAAATCATCATTTCGAACTTCATACACACCGGGCCGAAGCGGCTCTGGCAGCCAAACGAATCATCGGTGGGCATGACACAGGGGGCTTTGACCTGTTTCCCGTGAAGTATGACTGGGCCCTGGAAAAATACGGTATCATGATGGCCAATCACTGGGAACCAGATGACATCCAAATGCAGAAGGATGTAGAGCAGTGGCAGTCGGATGAGGTGACAGAAATCGAACGCTGGATCATTCGGATGGGCATTGGCTACTTTTCTGCCGCCGAGGGCATCGTGGGTGACAACATTCAGCACGTGGTACGGGATTTAGTCACCGCAGCGGAGCTGAAGGTGGTCCTCGGCCGCCACGCTCATGAGGAGAACATTCATGCGGATTCCCTGCTCTACATGATCTCTTCCCTGGGCATCAACCCACATGAATGCGAGGCGATGTTTGAACAAATCCCAACGATTGTGAAAAAAAATGAATTTGTAACGCGCCATTCGCGGGGCCTGCGCCGGGGGCTAGATCTGACCCAGTTGGGAAATCAGCGGCTTCTTGCCAAAAACCTGTTTGTGTTCGGCCAGTGCATGGAAGGGACTCAGTTTTACGGTTTGTTTGCCATGATCCTGAGCCTAAAGCGTTACGGAAAGTTCAAAGGGATCGGTGAGATGTTTGAATACACCCTGCGGGATGAAACCAACCACATAGAGCTTTTCCGCCGGCTGTTCCTGGAACTGCTCGCCGAGAACCCAGCCATCGCCACACGTACTTTTCGAGATGAGCTCGTGGCAACGATGCAGGAAGCGGTGGCTATGGAGAAGGAGTTTATCCGCGACTGCCTGCCTTCGGGGGCCGTCGGGCTGAGACGGGAAGATGCCGAGCTTTACATTGACTACATCGCTGACAGCCGACTGAGGGGCTGCGGGTTACCCGCGCTGAATCCAGGGCTGGCTGACCCCCTACCCTGGCTGGATGAATCCATCCGAATGCTGAAGGAGAAAAACTTTTTTGAGACTCGCGTCACCTCTTATCAAAAGGTAGCCAGCTATCTATCGGAGCTCTTCAAGACAGAGAAGGAGGGCACGGGGCCAGGAGTCTCGGCGCATGACCCGGTCGTCGGCGTTTGGCAGACTGCGGATCAGGAAGCTAGCGATATTCAGAGCACCACACTCCTGCCTCAGAAGGCCCTTAAGCCAGAGGTTCAAGAGATGGCTCTGACCACCCTGAAGCCTGCGCCCATACCAAAGGCACAGGAGGTAACCTATCCAATCGGAAATCGTGTTTTTCGTCTAGATCGTGGCAAGGCGGAGGCAGCCTATGCGGCAAAACGGGTGATCAACGGCCGCGAGAGCCTGACCTTCAACCTGCTACCGCTGCGCTACGAATGGGCGTACGATTTCTATAAGCAGATGAAGACGACACATTGGGGGCCGATGAGTGCTGATATCCAGATGAATCTGGATGCAGAGCAGTGGCATTCCGGCCTGCTGAATGCAGAGGAAAAGGGACTTGTGGTCCTGAGCCTAGGATGGCTGGCCAGCCTACCCAGACTGCCTGGAGCCGGACTTCAGCAAGGCATACGCATGCATGTGACCGCGCCCGAGCTCAAGCTGGTGCTGGGCCGCGAACCACAGGATATCAACACGCGGCAAGAGGCACTGCTGTTTGCGGCCCAGTGTTTTGGATTAAATCTGCACGAGTGTGAGGCACGCTTCAAAGAGGTAGCGAGGCTAAAGGAGCGAAGGGAGTGGCTGAGCCCGCATGAGCTGGCACTCATGGACTGCCAAGATCTTGTGAGCGATGCAGCTCAAAAAACCTTCGGCCGTGCGGTTTTTTTAGCAGGCTCCTGCCTGAAGGGTTTGGCCTTTTGCTCGCTGCACTCGAGTCTGGCAGACCTAGCAGCGCAGGGCAAATGCCCTGGGTTAGGGAACATGATGTCGAAAATCTATGCCGATGAGGCCTGCTATCTGAATATTTTTGAGCATCTGCTTTCTGAAGCAAGCAAAGAAAACCCTGCCTTGAATAACCAACTCTTTCGAGGTGAACTGCGTGTTTTGATGAGCCAATTCCTCGAGCTAGAGAAAGCTTTTTTGCGCCAACTGTGCTCAGAAACGAAGATGACGGAAACACGGTTGAGCGAACTCGCTCATCAATTAGACGAGATTGGAGGTCGAACGCTTGTTCGCCTGACCGAACTCCCTACCGGCAGATCGGTGCTGATGAACCCTGCGCATGACGATGACCTTTAACCCTTTAACCCTTAAACCCATGAATACAGAACCCAACTTATCTTCTCCCCTTTCCTCCGAGGCAATCGCCTCGACAGAAATGAAACTAGCTTTGGGAGATGATGATCTGAATGATGAACCCCTCCCCAAACGCCAGGAAGATGCAATGCAGATCATCGAGTGCGCTGGTGGCTGTAGTTAAAAGCGTCCTTGCATGTGAAACATTTGACCCAGGGGAGCGCCGTTTTCTCCTTGAACCCACTCAGAGGTGAACAGGGAATCTCACCCGTCTCAGCTCTTGTTTGTTGGATGCAGAGGCCGTTGACACGCCCTTCATGCCAAGTTTTGGGTCCCTTTACCCACTCCAAGCTGGCGTGGGTTGGGGAATCCTGATTTCCATATCAAGGCAGCATGAATGAGGCGATCAAAAAGCGATTATAACGACCTGGATAAGCGGTGCGATGGGCACTCATTCATTGCCTGATCATGACATCTCAGCAAGCATTGGCCTAGTTCATCCCGTCCGACGCGAGATGATCTGAATCAACAACACCTACCCCCACAGTTCGTTAAACATGAACTGCTTCTCACTGGCGCTCATCGACGAATGAGCCACGGCACTCCAAGCCGCATTGATGTCCTGCCGTGCCCAACTATGAGCAATCGCTAAGGCTAGCGTTTGTTTTTGAGGAAGCTCGGGTAACTGACCAAGCAACTGCAGAGCTTTCGCAGGCTCATGCGACAGCCACTCATGGATACTAGCCGAAATCAGCTCTTGCTGCGAAGCGATCATGCCATTTAAGCCAAAATGCCTTTAACCACTTTGCTGGGCTCCACACCGGTGAGGCGGAAGTCGAGGCCTTGGTGGCGGTAAGTGAAGCGTTCATGCTGGATGCCGCAGAGGTGAAGGAGCGTGGCTTGCAGGTCGTGGACATGCACAGGGTTCTCAGCGGCATGATAGGCGAAGTCGTCGCTGCTGCCGTAGATGCAACCGCGCTTTACACCGCCACCGGCAAGCCACAGGGTGAAGGCGCGTGGATGATGATCGCGGCCGTGGGCCTTGGGATTGTTGATGTCACCCTGAACGAAGGGCGTACGGCCAAACTCGCCGCCCCAGATGACGAGCGTGTCATCGAGCAACCCTCGCCTTTTAAGATCCTTCACGAGGGCTGCGCTGGGTTGATCGGTGTCCTTGCACTGAATGGGAAGTTGAGTGGGAAGATTGCCATGCTGGTCCCAGCCAGCGTGCATGAGCTGGACATAGCGCACACCGCGCTCGGCGAGACGGCGGGCCATGAGGCAGTTGTAGGCATAGCTGCCTTTGCGCTTCACATCGGGGCCGTAGAGGTCGAGCACGCTTTGCGGTTCATCGCTCAGATCCGTTAGCTCCGGCACGCTGGCCTGCATTTGGAAGGCCATCTCATATTGAGCGATGCGCGTGGTGATCTCCGGATCGCCAAGGCGATCGTGCGCCTGATGATTCATCTCAGCGAGACCATCAAGCATCATGCGCCGCAGATCACGATTCATGCCATTCGGATTGCTCAGGAAAAGCACCGGATCGCCTGCGCCGCGAAACGGCACGCCTTGATACTTCCCAGGCAAAAAGCCTGCACCCCAGTAGTAGTCGTAGAAAAACTGGCCACAGGATGCCTCCTGGTCACGTGAGGTCATGACGACGAACGAAGGCAGATTGTCAGAGCTAGAGCCGAGGCCATAGCTAAGCCATGCACCGAGGCTGGGACGACCTGGAAGGTTGTGACCGGTGAGCAAATGCGTCACGGCGGGCGCGTGATTGATCTGCTCACCATGCATTGAGCGGATAAAGCAGCACTCGTCGACGATACTTGCCGTGTGCGGCAACAAATCACTGACCCACATGCCGGACTGACCACGCTCCCTGCCACCGAACGCGGCTGGCAGGCAGGGCTTGCTCTTTTGATTCGCCGTCATTGTGGTGAGCCGAAGCCCACCAAGTACACTTTCCGGAATGTCCTGGTGGCGACGCTTCCGCAGTTCTGACTTGTCATCAAAAAGGTCCACATGCGATGGACCACCGGTCTGCATCATGTAAATGACTCGTTTCGCTTTCGGCGCAAAGTGCGGCAGCGTCGCCAATCCCGTCTCCCCTGCCATCAGTGACTGCAAAGCCGGAACGCCAAGCGTGAGCGCTGTGGTGCCGAGAAAACGACGTCGAGTCAGATCAAGCGCGTGGTGTTCGAGAGGATTCATACCGTCGAAGAGTACGCCAAATCCTCGACCTTTGCGCTTACGAGGGTTCGTAAAGCCGACTGACATGCCAGCGATCCATCGTGGAGGTTGATGCATCTTGGGGAAAAAGTGGCGCGTGATTGATCGCGAACAAAGCGTTTGGCACCACTGCCATCACAAAACTTTCACCTTGGGCATAGGCCCACTAAACAGATGGTTTGTTATTCAAAAAACCCCGACGGGAAACCATCCAACTTTAGATTATTCTTTGGCACACTCATGTGGAACAAAGAGATGCACCCGCAGTTTCACTCCATGAGTACAGCTTTCTACTCCAGTGTCCGTAGGTAGGCGGCGATGTCAGCGATTTGCTGGTCGGTGAACCCTTCAGCGAGGGGCAGCATGACGGATTTGCCGGCGACGTAGCCGGCGGTCTTGATTTGGCCAAGGGGAATCACCTGCGAAACGCCACCCATGAGCAGCAGCATGATGTCCTTAGGCGTCTCGGCTTTTTTGAAGCCTTCGAACGTTTCGCCGGTCTTGGTTTCGATGCGGTAGAGGCGAAAGACCTGCTCAATGGCGGCATCGGGGGCGAGGATGGAGGTGAGCAGGCCGTCGAGGTCGCGTTTCGATGAACCATCGAGCGGCGGGCCGAGGCTGGTGCCTTTGCCTCCGATGACGTGGCAGGCGAAGCAGAGGCTTTCGACGATGGGTCGGCCTTGGTCGGCTTTCGCGTTGGTGACGAGCTTTTTCACGGACGTGAGGCGTGCTTCGATTTTGGCGAGGGCTTCGGCGCTCGGTGCTGGGGCCGTGGTGATGACTTTGTCCCACTTCGACTCGGCGATCTGCGCGGCGGGTGATTTCGTTTCAGCGAGCGAGAGCAGGAAGTCTTGGAAGGCCCGCTCGTAACTGCCACCCAGCGCCAGGTAAGTGCCATTCCAGCCTTTGATCTCGTTCTTTGGCGCGGGATCGCTGTTCCAGCGTTTCAGCCACGCGATGTGTCGCGGATTCACGGGTCCCGCAGCGCGACGGAAGAAGCGGAGGACCTCGTAGCGCACGGTCCATTGGTGTTCGTCGGACAGCGGTTGGAGCAAATCAAACGCGATGTCTTCCGACACGTTCAGTGTGTTCAGGGCACGCACGGCTTCACGACGGAGGTCGGTGGAGGCATCGGTGAGCAAGGACTTCCACAGCGCGGCATCGAAGTGGCCGAGTTCCTCAAGCGACCACAGCGCATGAATGCGTGTGTCGCTGCCCGCTTCGGCATCGGTGAGGATCTGCGTGAGTGCGGGGATGAGTTCCACGGCCTTGCGCTCGCCGATTTGATGCCAGGCGGCACGCATCTCCCAGGTGCGGTCGGCCTGGAGATGAGCGGGCAGATCCGCAGTGGGCAAGCGGGTCATGTCCGGCACGGTGGCGAGTATCTGCGAGCGATGCCGAATGCGCCAGATGCGACCGCGCTCCTTGTCACGAGCGGGATGATCGCGGGCGATCTCGTTGTGCGAGATGATGCGGTTATACCAGTCGGTGATGTAAAGGCAGCCATCAGGGCCGAAGGTGAGCGCTACCGGACGAAACATCGGATCGGCGCAGGAAAGCAGGTCACCACGCTTGTCAAAGGTCCACACACCGTGCTCATTGAGCTTGGCAGCGATGGCCTGCACCTTGCCGAGGATGGGATTGGCGATGTAGAGCAGGCCATGCCACGGCGCAGGAAAGCTACCGGATCGGTCATCGCAAATCGCCAGGCCGGAGAAGCCGGTGCCGCCCAGGTTCAGGTCCTGCGCGGTCGGTGGATGCAGCGGCGAATCGGGATGTAGCCGCATCGAGGCAAAGGCCGGATAGCTCGAATCTTCCTCAAACGGCACGACACTGTAGCCGAGATCATTGGCCTCATGAATGAACACGCGGCCCGTGCGGCCCGGTGCCCAGCTCCAGATGTTGTTCAGACCGGCGCTGAGGATGCGGGTGCCTGTGCCGTCCGGCTTGATGGAGGCCACCAGCGTGCGGTTGAAAACGAAGCCGCGTCCTGAGGCATCCGTGATGCGGCCGGAGTTCAGCAGTCCCTGCGAAAAACCGACGCGACCGCCGGGCAACCATGTCAGTTGATGCGGCAGCGTGTGCGTGTCCTGCGTGCCAAAGCCCCGCAACAGCACGCGGCGATCATCCGCGCGGCCATCGCCATCTTTATCATCGAGAAAGATGATCTCCGGCCCCTGCGCCACGAACGCACCGCGACCACGAGGCAGCACGGACATCGGCAAAACCATGCCATCGGCAAATACACGCGGTGTCTGCGGACGGCGCTGCGTGGGCGTGTCAAACACCACGATGCGATCTTTGCCCGGCTGCTTCCAGATCGTCTCATCCTTATCCGCCGGATACATCGTCGCCGTCACGGACCAAAGACGCCCGGCATCATCGAAGGTGGCCATCACCGGCTTCGGCAGCCCGGTCTCCTCGCTGGCGACGAGGTCCAGCTCGAAACCTTCGGCCAGATGAAAGGCCTGCCGTTGAGCTTCAGGCGTCTGCGCAGAAACATGCTCGCTGTTGTAGCTAAGATCACGCTTGGGCGCAGGAGTCGGCTTGGTTTCGCCCGGTAAGAGCGAGGCTCCGACAATCGAAAAAAGGCAAACAAGGCAGCGAGTCATGGCAGGTCGAAGAGCGGCAGAGAATTAGGCCGGTAGGTTGAAATCAAACACCACGACACGCTCCAGGCACGGCACGACAATCGCCTTCACCTCCTCGTGAACCGGATGCGGCAAGTACTCATCCCGAGCCTTGGGACTAGCGAAGGTCATGATGAAACCATGCGTGTAGCCATCATTGAGGCCTTCTGCAGAATCATAGGGACCACAATGAAAATCGAGCAGGCCAGGAATGCATCCCACCATGCCAGCCATGGCCTGAAAGCAGGCCGAAATCTGGAATTCGCTGATGTGCGCTTTGAATTGAAAGCAGCCGTAATGTTTAACTAGGGGCATGATGATGAAAAGGGTTCTCTCCATGCCATACGCGCCCTGAAAGCTCATTCCACCACACCTCAACGCACGAAAGCCTGCCTGAAACACACGTTGGCATGATGGGCATCGCTCCATAACCCACCTCGCCGTGAGACGTGTTAAGGCTTACTCGACGGCGCATCTGCTTTCTGCTGGCTGATCGAGAGTCGGAGCACGCGGTGGTTGCGAGAGTCGGCGATGTAAAGATCCCCGGTGCGGGGGTGAGTGATCATGCCATGGGGTTCGCCAAGCAGGGCGTGGATGGCGGGTCCCGGCACACCTTCGGTGCCCTTGGCCCCATTGCCTGCTAGTGTGATGAGCTTACGCTGGCTCACGATGAACTTGCGGATGCGATGATTGGAGGCATCCGCGATGAGGATGTTGTCCTCAGGGTCCGCCCAAAGATGCTTCACACCGGCCAGCGGTGGCATGGCAGCGGGGTCCTCAAGAATTTGCACGCGACCATCAAGCCCTCTCATGCGCAGGCCATGGCGTGTCGGGATGAAAAAGTTTCCCTTGGAGTCCACGGCATGGGCACGGCTACCGGGAATGCCGCCCAAGGTCTCGATGATTCCGGTGGTTAGGTCCACGACACGGATGCCGCTTTTGCCATCACCGCTGATGCTCAGCTGCGTGCCCTCTCGGTTGAGCGCGATGCAGGCAATCCAACCCAGTCCCGCCGCCACAGCAGGACCACCATCCCCAGAGACGTCCTGACTGCCATTTCCTGCGATGGTGGTGACGATGCCAGTCCTGGCATCCATGCGGCGAACGCGGTAGTGAAAGGTATCGGCGATGTAGAGATTGCCCTCACGGTCAGCAATCAGGTTGTGGGGCGCATGAAAACTAGCGTCTCGGACCGGCCCGTTGTCGCCGATGGGCGCGCCAGGCTTGGCATCAGAGAGGATGCTCAAAACGCCCGTCTTCGCATCCACGCGCAAGAGGCGATGCGTCTCCTCACAGATGAACAGATTATCCTGCGGATCAAAAGCGAGGCCAAAAGGCTGGCTGAGCCGGCACTCAAGAGCAGGCTTGTTTTCCACAGCACGCCCCCCTCCAGCCATGAGCTCAACCACGGGCTGGGGCGGCGTTTGCTGCGCGATTTTGTGGAAAATGGACCGAATCTGCTGGGTGCTGCCCAGCGCGAGTACGGTCTCGAACTCGAAGATCATGCCCGGCTGGAGAGCCCCGGTCTGCAAAGGCGCGAGATAAGAGCAGTCGCCCACACCACTTTCTCGGACGCGGTAGGAGGTGACCAAGTCGGTATGTGGAAAGTAAATGCCGAGGCCCTGATCGCGATCATCCACCCACGCAGCCCAGCGTTCGCTGGCATGAAAGAGATTGCCAGGAGTACCAGGGGGTCCAGGCTGCCTGCGGGTGAGAGGTGCATCAGTCCAGGCGGCTTCTTTGGCATCGCAATACACGAGCGTGTGCCGTTGTGGATTCACAAACACAGCAGGTAGTTCTTGATGCTTGCGACTCTGATGCGCCGTCTTGCCCGTGTATGTCATGCGATAGCGTAGGCGTGCCAATCCACCCTCCACGCGGTGCCACTGCTCCATGATCATGTCGTTGACCTCCTCGCCACTGGCCCACTGGCGCGGGCGGGTCTTCACATAGAGGCGGTGCTCTTCCACTTTGGATTCGAGCACCGTGGCAGGCTTGCCTTTCCAGCTTCCGCCTTGCACGGGGTTGTAGCACCAGGGCTTGCCATTCCAGTCGGAGCCATCCTTATCGCCATAAAACGACTGCTGGATGTAGCGCCCATGGTCGAAAGCATTCAGCAAATTCTCTGTCGAACGGGAGTGAGAGAACCAACCGATGCTCCCGCCAGCATCCATGTTCATCCCGAGACGAACATGGCCATTGTCCAGATAAATCCAGTGCTCTGCAGCCGGCAGCGCTGACACGGCAAGACCTAACAAAAGAAACAGACGGTGAATCATGAATATCGAGTTTAAATTCTCCAGCCCTCGCGCGGAACCGGGCCGTTCATCAGCGCGGTAGCTTCTTCATCGCCAAGAATGCGGCGAGTCGTGGGATCGATGTTCAGCGCCCGGTTCAAATGCAGGGCGATGTTGCCATAGTGCATCGCCTCCGTAAGGCGACCACCATAAGCGAAGCTAGAGCGACATGTCTCCTGGCCTTTGATCGCAAGAAGCCAGTTGTCCCAATGGTTGGAGCGCTTGAGATTCACTTTGGGCAGGGATGCAGCCATCTCGCGCATCTTGAGTTCGGGAATCACGCGGGGCGTTCCCGCATGGGTACCCATGAGCACCGTGGCCCGCGTGCCGCGAATGAGCGTCCCCCCGTCTGGGAACTTACGCTCCGCTTCGAGTTCTGGCGGACGGGGCATGGCGTGGTTGTCACCATGGAACCAGTGGAGCTTGAACACGCCTCGAGCGGACGTGGCCGGGAAAGTGAAGGTCACGCGCACGGTCTTGGGAAAGGAGAGTTTGCTAGGGCCAGACGACTCAATGTCCACCCGGCTGGGACAATCCAGCCCCCACACATGATACGGAGCATCCATGTTGTGACAGGCCCAGTCACCCAGGGTGCCACATCCAAACTCGAACCATCCCCGCCAGGCACCGGGCAGATACTTGGGACTGTACGGCACCTTTGCCGCAGGACCGAGCCACTGGTCCCAATCCAATCCGTTGGGCACGGGGGCAGCTGGCGGGCGCTCATCAGGCACGCTCCACTTCGGTCCCGCCCACGCGTAGACCTCATTCACCTCGCCCAAAATGCCAGTTTTTGCCCATTCCTCGAGCATGAGGATACCTCCACCCGAATGTCCCTGATTGCCCATCTGACAGGCAAGCCCGGTCTGCTTCTCCAGCGCCATGAGATCCCTCGCTTCGGCGATGGAATGAGTGAGCGGCTTCTCCAGATACACCGGCTTTCCGGCCAGCATGCAGGTCTTGGCATTGAAGTGGTGCGTGTGATCTGGGGTGGAGATGATGATGCCATCCAGCTCCTTGCCATGGCGGTCCAACATCTTGCGAAAGTCGGAGTAGAACGGTGCCTCAGGCCTCGCCTGACGTGACAGCGTGGCGCGCTGCTCATCCACATCCGCAAACGCCGCGTGATTCACCAAGGAATTTTCCAGCAGGCTCTGCACGGCATGCCAGCCCTTTCCCCCCGCGCCGACAAAGCCGATGTTGAGCCTCTCATTGGCTCCAAACACGGAGCGTGGGAGAATTTGAAGGCCTGCAAACGCAGCCGTGGATTGGTTGATGAAATGACGGCGGGAGATCATGAGATCGGGATAGGACTAAACTAGAGCTTCGTGTGGATACACCTCGAAGGCAAAAAGCAGATGTCGTGGAAATGCAGGGAGTCAGGCCCGATCTTCTCAGGCAGCTGAGGCGGCATGGAAGGCGCCGCCAGCCAAAAGGCAGGCAGCAAACCCGCAAGGAGGAACAAGACACAGAGGCGACTAACCCTAGCAAACAAAGGCATAACTAACCTTTTTACAGCTGAGGCAGCGATTTGCTTGCCGCAATGTCTTGAAAAAGAGTCGCCAAGACTATCGTGCAATTGCCAATGAGCCTTAGCACTCCACAAACCGTCTCCTTTGAGTCCCCACCTCGCATGCTTGACACACTCATCTCCGGGCAGCGACTGGGACTGCCCATGGTGGACTACATCGCAGGCAACAGGCAGTTCAATGCTGTTCCGATGACTTGGCACGACCACCGAGGGCACGAGATCCTCATGATGCTGCAAGGAGCGAATACCTATGGTTTCAAGGACAAACGCCAGGTGGAACTGACAGGTGGACACTTCATGGTCATCCCCGCTGGCACCGTTCACCGTGGCATGCAGGATGTCCGCACGCCCTCCATTCTCTGCGCCATGGTCGTCCGTGAGCATGTCAGCAACCCGCGAGGCGTGCCATTTACCAAACAAGAGGAGCGCTGGCTGCTGGCCAGACTTGGCGAGAAAGAGCCCATGGCCTTACGCATGCCGGCCGCCATGCTGCGACAGGCACGCCTGCTGCATCGATCCATCATCCAACATGGTCCAGCCGCCATCAGCCTTGAAGCTCAGGCCAGACTCCGCCTGCAAACCGCCATGCTCATTCTCGAGGCCGCATCCCAGGCTGGCCGCTCTTCGGCCCGCACCGGAGAGGAGATCAGCCAGCGAATCATCACACATCTGGAACAACACCACGCCCACCCCATTCAGATCAGTGACCTCACGGACTTGTCCGGTTGCAGCCGAGCTAAGCTGTTTACCGTCTTCAAAAACGCCACCGGCTTAAGTCCAAATGACTGGCTACTCCGCCATCGCATTCAACGCGCCTCAAAACTACTCATCGCCACAGATCGAAAACTCGAAGACATAGCCCATGCCGTCGGCATCGCCTCCAGCCCCTACTTCTGCAGACTCTTCCGCAAATACATGGGGAAAACTCCAGGTGACTACCGCCAAACAAGCCGCGTCACTCGACCCGAGTTGAGCCATGCCTAGACGAATTCACATCTCCACGATTTAGCTTACGGATTCAGCGTCTCATCGAGGTTCAGGATCATCAGACAGACCGTCGTCCACACCGCGTGTTCGACGACAGGTAGTGCGCCTTGGCGCCTGCATTACTCTACTCCGAAAAGGTTTATCTAACCAAGACCTTCCTTTGATCATCCGATTTCCAACGTAGCAATGCACTCGTGCGTCACGATTCTAGTGCATGCTGATGGATTGTGCTTCAGAAGATATTAAAAATGCTACTGTCACGAGTCTTGGTTACATCACCACGGGTCAGCTTTTCAAACTGCATGGCCCAGCGGCGGATGCTGGATCTGAAATGAGCTTCGAATGACAAAAGATCATCCACGGGGATCAGGGCATCCGGACTCTCCTGCCGGTCGGCAAATTTATAAATGATTCCACCCGAAGTAGGATCAATCAACCTTCCCTCAATGGCGATACAGGGCTTGAGCTCAGGAATGAGGCTCTCTGGCAATCCTACTTCTGCCATCGCGAGCCGGGCCAATCCTTCATCGAATCCGGTAGTTCGAACTTCTGTGAGGGCCAATTGTAGAATAAGGCTATCTGAACTTGGCCAAAGAGCGATACGATAGCGCGAGGATGGTGAACGAGCAAAGGCTGCGATAAACTCTTGCCTGAGCACTGGCGCAAGCTTTTCAGCCATTTTTCGCTGATTCAGGAATGGACTGCGGAGTGGATCTCCAATGGTCACCGATTCGGATAGATAATCCAATGTTACGGGAGCGATGTAGATTTGAGAGGCACCAGCACTCAGGCTACCACCTGTAATAGCAAATGGACTTTTGTTGTGCTGATGCTGCAAGACAGGAGGCCCGGAGAGAAAGGCAGTGGGCTGTGGCGGCTTGGCCTTAAAGAAAGAAGACGAGCAGGACACCAACACGGAGATCATTCCCAACGAACTGACCAGCGCGAAAAGATGAACTGAGGTTTTCATGGCATGGGTGTGATGGATTTTGTTGCGGTTTGATGCTCGTTGACGATGGCAGTGGGGCGACCTGCACCTGTCCATCCACCACCAATGGCTTTGGCGAGTTGCACGCTTGCGTTCAGGCGCTGCCCTTTAGCTTGACTCACCAAAAGTCGTGCCGTGAGCACGGTGCGCTCGGCATCCACCACCTCGAAATAACTAGCCAGACCCTTCTGGTGACGCAGCCGCGATAGGTCAGCCGCAGTAACGGCGTTTTGGTGGGCCGAGAGGAGTGCGCGGTGCCATAAAGCATAGGATTTCAAGTCCAGAAGCGCATCCTCAACCTCTCGTAAGGCTTCGATGATGGTCTGCTTGTAAGCGGCCTGCGCTTCTTCCTCGCGGACGTAAGCCATCTGCAAACCCGCCCGAAGCCGCCCACCTTGGAATACAGGAAGTGTCAGACTCGGCCCCATGCTGAGCACACGGTTCTGCCAGACCAAAAAGTCCTGGGATTTGACCGCATCCAGTCCCCCAGTACCCAGCAAGGAGAAAGCCGGGAAGAACTCTGCTTTTGCCACGCCAATTTCAGCATTGGCTGCCCTCAGCCTATGCTCTGCGGAGCGGACATCCGGGCGGGACTGCAAAAGCGTGGATGGCATCCCAGCTGCAATGGGTGGCGGCTCTGTAGGCAGGGCGTCAGAATGAAGGTGGAAACTTGCTGGAGACTTCCCACATAGAACAGCCAGGGCGTTTGCCGCGCTGCCACGCTGTCTTTTGACAGATTCTAGATCCGCCTCCGCGAAATCGCATTCCGTCTTCGCACGCGCCAAATCTGATTCTGGCCCCAGCCCTTTTTTTAAACGAGCAGACTGAAGAGCCACCGCCTCATGTCGGAGGCTGAGGGTTTGTTGAAGAATTCCGGCCTGTTCATTTAAAGACTGCCAGAGAAAATAGTGGCGGCAGACTTCGGCAGCCAAGCTGAGTCGCTGAGCACTGAGTGTGTCTTGCGCCGACTGCTGACCTGCCTTGCCAGATTCCACGCTGCGACGCACCTTGCCCCAAAGGTCAACCTCATAACTCAAGTCCAAGGAGGAGCGGTAGAAATCTCGTTCCAGCAATGAGGAAAGATCACCAAACTCAGTGGGCAGATTCGCCCCAAAGGCAGAGGCGGAAAAACGCTGCGTGCCAAAGCTACTGGTGCTGTTTAATTTCGGGAACCAATCCGCACGGCGTCCGCCAACGACAGCCCGGGCGATTTTCACACGAGCCTCGGCTGCCTGTAAGTCCGCATTGCTGCGAATGGCCTCTTCCACAAGAGAATTGAGCTGTTGCTTGTGATACAACTTCCACCATTCGTCTGGCAACACAGCAGGCGGAGCAGAAGAAGATGCTGAACCGTGCTTGAACGTTTTGGTAAACAAGCCTGCAAAATCGGGCCGCTTAAAATCCGGCCCCTGAATGCAGCCTGACAACAAGAGACAAGTCGATATGATAAAGCACCTCATCGATGGATTCTCCTCAAGGGTGTGACGCTGAGACGAAGACGTCCATCTGCTGCCCGGCAAAGAGCCGAAGCTGTTGATGGGAATCCACACGGTAGATGACTTGGAGCACACGCGTATCAACACGCTCCGATGCCTCGCCAGTGAGGTTGCGTTTCGGAATGACAAGCGGCTCAAAGCGGACAAAATTTAACTTCACTCGCTGCTCCGGATTGCCGCGCACCTGGGCTTCGGCTGGGGCATTTTCCCGCACTTTCCAGGCTTCATGCTCATCCACATCCGCACGAACATGCCATTCAGAGGTGACCCCAAGAAGGATGCCAGAACCCGCGCCAGCATCCGAACTAAGGTGCTCGCCGGGCCTCACTCGAACCTGCAAAACCGTGGCGTTCATCGAGGCTGTGATCGTGCAGCGTGCTATCTCATTTTCGATGGCCTTGCGCCTTGCCGATGCGACCGCCAGCGATGCAATCGCCTCAGCGACGCCTGCTTCCGCGACTTTCGCGTGCGCTTTAGCTGCCTCCACCTTCGCATCGTGAACCTTGACGGCTGATTCGCGTTGGCTCACCTCTTCGTCAGAAACAAGGCGATGCTCCCCAGCATCTTTAACAAACAACAGAAGGCGTCTGCCTTGTTCCAACTCAGCTTCCGCCGCCCTTACCTCTGCCTCTGCCGCCGCGGTTTTTTTTGAAGCAGCTTCAACCAGCGCCTCGGCTTGATGTTCGGCGGCTTTTGCCACCGTTAGGTCGTGTTCAAGGTCATCGGAAAGCAGTCGCAGCAAAGGCTGGTTTTTTTCAACGGTATCGCCAGCCTTGACCAAAACCTCCGAGACAATTCCTGACCTCAAGGTTCCCAAATTCACCGTCTCCGAACTAGGCTCCACCAAACCGACGGCAGCAATCGCTCGTTCGAAGCTAGGCTGCGGAGGTTGAAGGACTGGCTTGACCATCTCACTAACAGGCTGGCTGGCGGCGATGGAAACCGCAGCATAGATGAGCCCACCGGTGCCCCCCAGTGGAAGAAGTAGATTCTGAAGTTTCATGAGAGGTGTGGTTTGTGTCGTTTCTCTTCCACATGGGTGATGACCCCGTCGTTCATGTGAGCAATGCGGTTGGCGTAGTGGAAAACCCGATTGTCGTGGGTCACCACGACAACCGCCCTGTCTGGATGCACGGCGGAAGAGGAGAGAAGCTGCATCACGGTCTCACCACTTTCGTGATCAAGAGCAGCTGTGGGCTCATCACAAATGATCAAGCGTGGTTCGTGGACGAGAGCACGAGCTAGAGCCACGCGTTGTTGCTGCCCACCAGAAAGCGTGCGTGGCAATTGATCGGCCCGGTGGCCCATGCCAAGACGTTCCAGCACAACCTTCGATTTATTGACTGCTGACTTCAAACTTTCACCAGCGGCAAGAAGTGGCATGGCTGCATTCTCCGCCGCTGTGAGCGCAGGAATCAGATTGTATTGCTGGAAGACAAACCCCAGGTTTTTCCTGCGAAATAGGATTTGTTCTCGTGATCCCAGCTCTGGCAGATGAATGCCGAACAAGCTCACCTCGCCCGCTGACGCATTCAACAAACCGGCGATGACTGAAATAAGTGTCGTCTTTCCACAGCCTGATGGCCCCACGAGAAATGTCATTTCACCCAAGTGAGCAGAGAACTCAACTCCTCTGAGGACTTCAATGACAGTATCGCCTGAGCCAAAGGTTTTGCGCACTTGATGACAGGTAACGGCAGAAATCATGACCGAAAAACATCAGAGGGTTGCATTGCCAGCACTCTTCGGAAGCCGATGAACGCGGAGAGAAAAGCGATTCCCGCCATAAATGCCGCGCATAGTAAGACCACTGGAACGGGTGTGTATAAACCGCGAAGGAAAGGAATCTGGCGAACAAACTCTGAGGTTAGAGTTGCTATCGTTGTGCCGATGGCAAGACCAAGAAAAGTAAGGTAGGCCGCTTGAACTGCCATCATTACCGCCAATTGCTTGTGTGTGACTCCCATCACTTTCATAGTGATGAGGCTTCGTGAGTTATCTTTCACAAACATCAGAAAGGTCTGAGCCGTGAATGCAGTGCCCACCAATAACCCGATCATAATCGTGATGTTAAAGATCATAGGAACCCCTTGCCCCTCGTAGAACCTATAGCTCTGATCCATAAAGTCCTGGCGAGAAAGGGCCTGCCATGGAGTGAGCCTATTGATCCTTTCCAAAACTTCCTGTACCTTCCTTCCATCGGCGCATTTACCTGCGACAAAGGTCGAGCTTCGACTTTCACCCCTATTGAGTTCACGAGCCGTAAAAATGGATGTATGAACGATCGGAAGACCGGTGAAAGGCGGCGAGGCACTGCTGATTCCGCAGATCGTCAGCCATTGGTCATGCACTCGTATTGTTCTGCCGGGCTCAAAGGCTATGCCCGGAAATAGAATCGCCCAGCCGCCGGGGTCCACAACCGCTACATTGCGTTCATTAATACCCTCCACCTGTCCTTTCTCCATTTTTGGTTCACCAATACGATTCGACGGATCAACACCAAGAATGGATAACGTACGCAATTTTCCATGATCAGTCCTGCCATTGGTGTCTAATTTTAGTATTGGTACTGCCCAAGCGACACCTTCTATGCCTCGAATCATCTGCAAGGCTTTATCGGGCAAAGGCTTGGCCTGATCAAAGCATTCGGTATCAGGCTCCATGACCCAAAAATCTACTTCCCTAACATCTCTAATTTGGGAACCGCTCATGCCAAGAAATGCCTTCAACATGGATCCCTGATTTTGCATTAGAAATGCAGCGAGAGCGATCGCCATGATCATCGCAACAAACTTAGCTTTGTCATAACAGAGGAGCTTAAATGCCACAGCAATCATGGCTTGCCTCCTTTCTCCCTTTTTCTGTGCGGTTTTGCTTTCGCTCCCAGTGAATCGTGAATGAGTCGCAGGAGAAGAGATAAATGATTTTCCACCTCTTCTTGCGGATTCAGCATTCCCCAAAAAATTAGTCCATCGGATACTGATATTAAACTCTTTGCCAGAACCGCTGGATCAAAATCATCTCTCAACTCGCCTCTATTTTGGCCTGCTCTAATCCACTTTGTAAGCTGGTCTGCTGCATATTGATAATACTCCGCGACAAGCTGCATCACCTTTGGATTAATCATCGCCTCTGCATTGATCTGCGCCCACAAAACACAGCTTACCCTAGCTGAAGGCTGCTCCATCGCTAGGTTGCTTATCTCGACCATTTTTTCGATGCCTTGCCAAAAGGTCATCTCCGGAGTAGCTCCATTAAAAATCGTTTTTGCTAGAGCCCTGTCCAGCTCAATGAAGGCCTCAATCATCTCCTCCTTAGATTTGAAGTAAACGTAAAGTCCACCAAGACTCATCCCTAACTCCTTGCCCAAATCGCGCATGGAAGTTTGGTGAAAACCTTTCTTCGCAAAACACTCCACACAGCGACGAAGTATTTCTTTGCGTCGTTCCTCATGATGAAATTCGGTTATCTTCGGCATAACCTGCATATAAAGAACGAACGTTCGTTTTCAATAAGTTTTTTTTCCTTCAGTCGCGTTTTAGAACGCCATTGCTATCTCTCCATTTAAGTGGCGTCTCGAATTCGTGAGCTCCTCTTTTGAAGTCGCTTCACTGATCAAGTTAAATCCATCAGGTCAGTCTCTTACCTTACGGATTCAGCGTCTCGTCGAGGTTCAGGATCATCAGACAGACCGTCGTCCACGCCGCGTGTTCGACGACAGGTAGTGCGCCTTGGCGCTTGGATTCGCCGATTTGGACGAGCTTCTCCGCATCTTTCAGGTTCGCTCGATGATGCCGACGGGCTTCAGCCAGTGTTTGCCTCAGCGTGCTCAGGTCGCGCGCCTTGAGGTGACGGCCTGTGGCGCTTCGGTAAGCGTTTTGCAGCCGTTGCGATTCATCGCGGATGCCCGCCAGCTTTTCGGCCCACACGCGAGCAGCTTCGACGTAGGTGACATCGTTGAGCGTGGTCAGCGCGTGCAGCGGGGTGCTGGTGCGCTGCGGTTTCACGGCACAGGTTTGACGGGCGGGCACATCAAAGAAGCTCGCGGGTGCGACGCTGCGTCGCCAGAAGGTATAGAGGCTGCGGCGATACAAATCCTCACCCTTGCCCTGGAAGTAGCGGTTCTTCCCGAAGCTCATCTCCTCCCAGATGCCCGGCGGCTGGTAGGGCATGACGGCGGGGCCACCGCGCTTCTCCACGAGCAGGCCGGACAAGGCGAGCGCCTGATCGCGTAGGAAGCGCGAATCGATGCGATGACGCGGCCCGCGGGCGAGCAAGACGTTCTCCGGGTCCTTCGCGAGCAGCGCGGGCGTGACGACGGCGCTTTGACGGTAGGTGCGAGAGGTGACGATGAGCCGGATGAGATGCTGCACATCCCAGCCGCTCTCGCGAAACTCCACCGCGAGCCAATCGAGCAGCTCGGGATGCGATGGAAGCTCGCCTTGAAGGCCAAAATCATCCGGCGTCTTCACGAGGCCACGACCGAAGAACATCTGCCACAGGCGATTCACCGTGACGCGACTCATGAGCGGATGCTGGGGCGAGACCAGCCACTTCGCCAGAGCTAGGCGATCGGCTCTGGTGCCAGCGGGCAGTTGGGGCAAGAACGACGGCACAGCCGGTTCCACCTTGTCACCGGGCATCTCGTAGTTGCCGCGGTTCAGGACGCGTGTCTCGCGCTTCTTCTCATCGCGCATGATCATGACGTGAGGGATTTGCTGCTGGAGCTTCTCCTCCTCGGTCCGCAGCTTGTCGATGGCCTTCATCGCCTGGGACCAGCGTGCGTCGTTGCGCAAAAACAGCTCCACGAGGGACCGCTCGGTCTTGTTGGTGATCTTGGCGTAGTTCAGCGTCTCCAGCTTGATCGAGTTCGCGATGCGCCGCAGACCGTCCTCCTCGATGCGCTTGAGCAGCAGCTCAGGATCAGCACGCACTTCCTTCACCCAAGACTCAAACGGTTCCTTGAACTCCACGCTGCGTGCCATCAGTGCCTTCTCCGCGCTGTCACGCTTCGTTTGCGCGGTCTTCATCTGCGCATCCTGTTCCGGCGTGGCAAGCATCAAATAGGGCGACTCCAGCGCATACAGGCTGTCATACATGTTGCTGTAGCTCTTCTTGCCGAAGCGTTTGTCCACGCCGCCGGTTTCCACGAGCTGGTTGAACAGCGCGAACATCGAGTAGTAGTCTTTTTGCGTCAGTGGATCGAATTTATGATCGTGGCACTGCGCACAGCCCATCGTCAGGCCGAGCCACACGGCGCTGGTAGTCTCCACGCGGTCAAAAACCGTCTTCGTGCGATTCTCCTCCGCGATGGTGCCGCCCTCGGCATTCAGCATGTGATTGCGATTGAAAGCGGTGGCCACGAGCTGGTCCTGCGTGGGTTTTTCCAGCAGGTCACCGGCGAGTTGCTCGATGGTAAAGCGATCAAAGCGCAGGTTGTCATTGAAGGCCCGCACCACCCAGTCACGCCATGGCCAGTTCATGCGGTTGGCATCCATCTGATAACCATTCGTATCGGCATAACGCGCCACATCGAGCCAATCCATCGCCATGCGTTCGCCGTAACGCGACGATTTGAACAATCGATCTACCGCAGAAGTGAAGGCACGGTCGAAATCCTTCGCTGTGTCTTTTTCAAACGCATCCAACTCCTTCAGCGTCGCTGGCATACCCGTGAGATCAAGCGTGAGACGACGCAGCAGCGCCCCTGCCTCCTCCTGGGGTGAAAAGTCCAGTCCTTCAGCCTTCAACCGTTGGGAGATGAAGTGATCTATCGCCGAGGCATCCACAGGCACCGCTGCTTTGACCGGAGGCACAAAGGCCCAATGGGCCTCATACTTCGCCCCTTGCTCGATCCAGCGTTTGATCAGCTCCTTCTGCTGCGCGGTGAAGGGTTTTTTGTGTGCCTTCGGCGGCGGCATCACTTCATCCTCGTCATCGCTGAGAATACGCAGCCAGAGCTCCGATTTGGCGGGATCACCCGGCACTATGGCCCGCACTCCATCATTCTCAGCGAGGGCCGAATCCCGCACATCCAATCGCAGACCAGCGGCCCGATGCTTTTCATCAAAACCGTGGCAAGAATAACAATTGTCCGACAGCAAGGGACGAATGTCGCGATTGAAGGATAGCTCCCCCGCCACTGCGGCGAGTGAACTGAGACCTAGCAGGAGGAAAACGCACTTCATGTTGTTTCATCCTACGGCCTTCCTGCTGCTTTTGCAGTTACGAGGGTGCGTAAGGTGGCTTCCAGAGCCATATGTGATGCGAGAATGAAACCGACTGAATCCACTCGGTGGATCCATGGAAGGGCTTATCCGTTTCTTGAATACATCAAAGTGTCATGGTTTTACGAAAATGATTGGCACGCCGACGTGAGATTTCGATACCGTGGTTTTGACCTTTGAGGTGCACATAAAAACCACCTCCAAAGTAATCCTCCACACGAAGAATATGTGCAATGTTTAAGATCTGGGTTCGGCTGGCACGAAAGAAATATGCTGCGGGCAACCGAGCTTCAAGAGCACTCAGACTTCGTAGAACAAGGGGAGAATCGTCCTCAAAATACACGCGGGTGTAATTGCCGACAGACTCAAGGAGACGGATTGATTTGAGTGGCACGAACCAAGTGCGTTCTGTAGTGCGCAAGAGGACACGGTCATGAATCTCGAACGGCAACGAAGGAGGTTCTGGCGGCGGATTGAGTTGCAGTCGTGAAAGGCTGGCGGCTAGACGCTCGGGCGCGATTGGTTTAAGCAGATAGTCCACAGCGTTGACTTCAAAAGCACGCAGGGCATGCTGATCGAAGGCCGTGCAAAAGATGACACGAGGTGTAGGTCTAGGGAGTTCACTTAGCAGATCGAAACCTGTTCTTTCTGGCATTTGAATATCAAGAAATAACAGATCGGGACGCAGGTTAGCAATGCTTGCGAGGGCTTTGGTAACGTTTTCAGCCTCACCTACCACCTTGATTTCTGGATGGCTCTGCAATAGGTGCCTGAGCTCGGCACGTGCACGGCGTTCGTCATCAATAATTAACGCTGTCATATCATGGGCGCGGAAGGCAGTATAACTTTGGCTACGACGCGACCATTTTCCTCATGAAGATCCATGGATGCGGCCTCTCCAAATAGCAACGACACGCGCTGCCTGGCGTTGAACAAACCAAGACCTGTGGTTGTTTCACTGGTCACCAAGTGTCCTTTGTTACTCACAATGAGGATCAAATTCGACCCTTGCAGTCTCGCATCAATCTGAATGTCTGTTCCCTCATCACTAAGATTCACGCCAAACTTTACAGCATTCTCAGCAAGAGTTTGCAGAAGCAGGGGAGGGACCGAATACTCTAGAGTGTTAGGTTCGATATTCGTGTGAACGCGAAGACGTTGCTCAAATCTAGTGCCCTCAATATCGAGGTAAGCCTGAACAGCCTCCAACTCATCACGCAATGGCACCACTGAAGTCTCACTATGCTGCAGAGAGTAGCGCAGAATTTTGGCAAGTTGGGTCACGGTATCTCGTGCAATTTTTGGATCTTCATCGATTAGGTGGCGTAGGGTATTTAGGCTATTGAAAAGGAAATGAGGATGAATCTGGGCACGCAAGCTGGCGAGCGCAGCAGCTCGATTAGCAGCTGCAATTTCGCTCTGTCGCAATCGCATGGACGTCAGCTGCTCATGGGAATGGAATCCGAAATAAATGGCTGTCCAACCCACGATCTTAACCGCATCAATCAGCACAAAATCGACAATGAGAACTACCAAGATATGCCCAGGCAATGAGGCTGAGGGAGTGATGCGAGGCCATACGCTAATGAACTGATGCACAATTGCTAAGACGAGACTACCCAGCACCAAGCGCCAGACCACGGCATTCAGCGAAGCAATGTGCCAATTGCGTTCCCGCATCCAGCTACGCCAAGCATGAGTGAGTAAAATACCACTTAAGCACTCCCAACCGTGAAAGAAAAAGCGATCCAGTGGGTAACTCAAGCGTCCAGCTTCATCAAACTCTGGTAGATCAGTGATCCAAAACACACACCAAAAAGCCAATTGGCATCCCCAGTAGAGTGGGCGCGCACGCCAATGACGAAGTAGGGGGGCGATCAATGGATTCATGGCTGCGATGTTGCCCAATTATAGAGCAACGCGAGAATTTCGAACAAAGTTGAATCGCTAAGCACATCCTTATTCATCAGCGCGATCAAACCACAGCCGTTCCCGGGATTAAAAAACATACCCGTGGCAACACCTTGCTCACCACCTGAATGACCAAGAAAAACTCGGCCATCAGGCAGCGAAAAACCAGCGAAGCCTAAACCTTGCCATTCAGCACCTCTAACTTTGGGAAACGCAGGCTTTAGCATCAAGGCTACCGTCTCTTCCTTGAGGATGCGTTGGCCATTGAAAGCTCCCCCTAAAACGATCGCACGTAAAAACCGGGAAAGGTCGTTTGCGCTAGTGAAGACGCTGCCACTGGGGTAATCAGCAAACGAGTAGTGGCCTATAGGCTCATCCAAGTAGTTGTACGGCATTGCCAGTGGACGTGTTGTGGCATCGGCCAAGCGCCAACTGGTCTGGTTCATGCCCAAAGGTTTGAAGATAGACTGCATGCAATAAACATCGAACGGCTGTTCAGTCACTCGCTCCACAATCCAGCCAAGCAATGCGTAGGCGATATTGCTGTATTCATACGAACTGCCTGGCGCTTTCCTGGAAAAAGTGACCGTCGAATAACGATTCTCCCCTCTCTTAAAGACAGAAGTGCAGAAGTCTGCCAAAGAGATCGTTGGATCCGTTCCATAAGTGTAAAACTCATCGTAATTAGGATAGATCGCATTGTCCGTGATGCTTGAGGTATGGCTGAGAAGTTGTCGAAGCGTGATTGGCCTAGTCTGGGCATGCGGATTACGCAGCGTGAAGGGTAAATATCCACTCACATCCACATCCAGATTTAGGCTCCCCTTCTCGACCTGTTGCATCACAGCGGTAGCGGTGATCGTTTTGGAAATTGATGCCACGAGGAAGCCCGTGTCAGCAGTGGCGTCCAGAGGGTCTTCCACGTTTGCCTTTCCCGAGGCAGAGGCACGAAGCAACTCCTCTCCACGAGTCACTGCAACAGCCACTGCTTGGCGATCATATTTAGCGCCGAATTCTTCCAGTGCTTTGGTCAAGCTGCCCTGCGGATCCGTTGGGATGGCATCAAGTTCATAAAATTCGGCGCTCACGACTCCAGTTTGCCAATCAGCACCATATGCACTGACCTCATAACTTCCTGAAGGCACAGTCGAAAGTACTGCACTGTCATTCGATCCAGGAGATAGCGTCCCTGCTTTAGCTCGACGTGCAGCTTCGACCAAGGGCCAAGCATTCGATGAAGGCACATCCCATCCCTTGGCATACTTGATTAGGCTCTGAGTCGTGCGATCACGCACCACCAACTCGGTTGCTTTCACAACGTTTTGTCGCCCGAGAAGGGGTAATCCTGGCCCCACTGCACGGAAGAGGTATGGTGCATTTGCTGCGGAGGTAAAACGCAGCACTCCCGGCAGATTCCCGGCGACCATAGTGCGCAAGCGGGCGCTTCTTAACGAACCTGGCGCGCTGAAATGATTATCAGGAGGCAAGTCGAATTCAATGCTAGGACGTATTGCCGCCCCGAGAGCGAGCGTTATGGCTTTTTCTATGGCAAGGCTTGCAGGCTCATCGCTCGCAGTGGTCATTGCTACGGCGGCGCGATCACGAGTTGTCTGCACGACCATTTGAGCAAAATAGGTTCCAATCGAACCATCATGCTGTGAAGTGATTACTCCATCAACCCTAGACACTTCCCAACCGAGTGCATATCCAGTGCTATTGCCGCCAAAGGGACGATGCAAATAAGCAAGGGTTGCTGGTTTCAGCAGAGTATCTTCGCCACGCAGCCCGCGAAGATGCATCTGTACAAATCGGCTAAAACCATCCGTCGTCATGGAGAACAGTCCCGCAGGCATCAAATAGACTGGAAAATTAAAGGGTGCGAACAAAGGATTCTGCGGGTCGTGCAAAACTCGCGTGCCCACGACGGTGACATTTCCCCAAGTCTGCCGGCCCCTCGGGGCCGAAGCCGGAAATCCAAACAAGACCTCCGCTCCGAGATGGCGAATGAGGTGGTTACGCAAAAGATCCTCGTATGTGGCGTTGGCCGCTTGTTCAATCATCGCCCCAGCAACAGCATAGCCGACATTCGAATAAGCAAACTCTCCGACCGGTAACACGGGTGCGTTAACCCCCAGGTGAGCCAGCAGAGCTTTACGCTGCTGACGAGCGCTCCCAGAAAATGCAGGGAGTGTGGCTATTTCTGTTGCGTCCAGGTAACCCGCAACCCCCCCACGATGGGCGAGCAGTTGTTCTAAAGTGATGGTTTTGATATCGGCGTGAAGTGTGTTCGCTAAATCGGGAAACAGCTCACCCAGGCTCGTATTCCAGCGAAGTTTTCCTTGATCGACTAGCCAACCCGCGAGGGTAGCGGTGAATGCCTTTCCGCATGATCCAAGGTGATAGAATGCATTTGATGCGGCACGTTGATTCGCATCTGTTCGGACAAGCCCAGAGGTTCCGGTGGCTAGATTGCGTGAGTTGATGCTACCCACCGTAAGGAGCGGCACTTCGCCACTCATAGTAGCCGCGATGGTAGCCGGGGAAAAAGTGCGCGGAACAACCAAGTCCAGACTTTCTGGAATAAGAAACACCTCGGCCCTTACCCTTTCCCAAGCGCTCGTTTTGCCATGAATGCGTAGCGTGTAAGTTCCTGGCGTCAGTTTAACTAGAAGAACTGAATCTCGACTGCCGCGTCTCATCTCGGGCAACTTGACGCTTGCTAGCGCTGCCTGGATGGCAGGAACCTCTGCTGCATTGGCTGACCAGTTATCATTCATGGCCAGCAAACTACCGCCTGCGTTTGTTCCCAAGGTCAGAATGGGATCCGTGATGCCGCTGATGCCCGGCACAGCAATCGCGCGAAGCAGCACAGTCTTTGGCCCAGAGCCACTGAGGCTAAACACTGTCTCTGCGGGTGCACTAGAAGAAGTCCAACCCAATGCTTCAAATGAGTTTGCCGCATGCGCAAGGCGTGCATTGAAGCACGCCGTGAATATGATCAGCAAGATGACCACACCTTTAGTTAGCTTGTTTCTTTTCATAGACTTCCTGATAAATCACGCCAAGCGCGTTTGACCTCGCTTTGGGACAAACGGTAAAAAAACTCGATTGAGTGGTTTTGGGCTTGGCCTGAGTGGCTTTTCAAAAGCGCCTGGAAATCGCGCTTGGACCTTAGCCACCCCGTCTTAAACCATCACAGAGGACGCCTCCCCTGTAGAAAACCGCGACAATCGGTCGCCAAGCTTGGCCACGATTTCTTCGACAAACGCGGCTAGAACGACGCAACTCGCCCGATTCAGCGAATCCAGATGCCTTTTCCAGTGCCGCCTTTCGGAATCGTCTTGGGGTAATCGGGATTGGGCTTTTGCTCGATAACCTTCACCACTTGCTCGACAGACAAGTCCGTCTGCGAATGACGGGTGCGGACACCGGAAAAATGAACATGGCGCACCAGGCAATCGAGGTCAGGAGAAAAGATTTCCGTCCAACGCGAGGGATCGGTGCCGGGAGCGCCTTTGTACGTCTGCGACTTTGGACCGATTTCGAGAAGGTGATAGTCTATGGGGAGTGCAAAGAGAAGCCTTGCCTCACGGATGATGAGTCCATCGGTATTGGCATGCAGTTGAATACTACCGGGGCGGTTGAAGGTGAGGTTTTCAAAGACGATGTTCTTTAGGCTACCGATGCCGGCGCTGGAGTCGTTGGTCCGACCGAGTTCGAGATTGGGCTGATCGTAAAGCTTGAAGTCGCGGATGTCGGTGATGTGGCGCAATGTGATGTCGTGGATGGGGCAATCGAGCGTAGTGCCATCGTCGAAGCGTTTCACGCCAGCGAGGAGGCGGATGGCGTTGGCTGCTGA
>CANNQP010000025.1 GCA_947507875.1 Verrucomicrobiaceae bacterium
AAGGCCCCGAACACTGGGAGCCGTTGGAGAGGCATCTCCGCGAGGTCGCGAAGATGGCCGGTGACTTTGCCGCCGCCTTCGGAGCCAAGGACTGGGGCCGCCTCGCCGGGCTTTGGCATGATCTGGGGAAGTATTCGCGGGAGTTTCAGAACTATCTGCGGGCCGTGACCAGCGAAGCTCATTTGGAGGAGAAAGACCTGCCTGGCCGAGTGGATCACTCGACGGCAGGTGCCCAGCATGCGGACAGTTCCATCAAGACAATGGGCAGGCTTCTAGCCTACCTCCTGGCAGGCCATCACGCAGGATTACCAAACGGCATCAGCAGTTCAGACGGTGGTAGCTCGTTGGAGCAAAGGCTGCTGAAGAGCATCCCTGCCTGGGATGCGGCTCCGCCAGAAATCACCCAACTTCCTCAAATGCCCCGACCGCCAGCGTTTGCCTTTGCGAACGGTCAGGCGACCGGCTTTTTCCTGCGGATGCTCTTCTCCTGCTTGGTGGATGCCGATTTCCTCTGCACGGAGCGCTTCATGGATCGGGGAAGGGCCTCTCGACGTCCGAACAAGCTTCCAACCATCTTGGAGATGGAAGCTGCCCTGGGAAGCCATCTTGCCCGGTTCGGCTTGCCTGCCACAGAGGTTCAAAAGCAGCGTGCAGGTATCCTCTCCGCCTGCTTGGACGCTGCCGAGCGCCCGGCTGGCCTCTTCTCGCTCACTGTGCCGACGGGGGGAGGCAAGACCCTTTCATCACTCGCCTTTGCGCTGAAGCACGCCCGGCTTCATGGCATGGAGCGCGTGGTGTATGTCATTCCATTCACCAGCATCATCGAGCAGAACGCCCGCGTGTTTCGCGAAGCTCTGGCTGAGCTTGGTGAGCACGTGGTGCTCGAGCATCACTCGAATCTCGATCCTGACTCAAAGCATGTGACGCAAACCACGCGCCTTGCTTCGGAGAACTGGGATGCCCGCCTCATTGTCACGACGAACGTGCAGTTCTTTGAGTCGCTCCATGCCAAGGAGACCTCGCGCTGTCGCAAGCTGCACCGGTTGGCAAAGAGCGTCATCATTCTGGATGAGGTGCAGACGCTACCCATCAGCTACATGCAGCCTTGCTTGCGTTCGCTGGAGCAATTGAGTGCCAACTACGGCAGCAGCGTCGTGCTCTGCACGGCCACCCAGCCTGCCATCGTGAAGCGGGACGACTTCAAGATCGGCCTGCCACCTCCTCATGAGATCATCCCTGACCCGAGGCAACTCTACGGCGCACTCAAGCGCGTGGAAGTTTCCGACCTCGGCACGGTGTCCGATGCCGACTTGGTTTCTCGCCTACATGGACACTCCCAAGTCCTTTGCATCGTCAGCACACGCCGCCATGCCGCCGATTTGTTTCGTGCCTTGCCAAAGGGGGGAGAGAATATCCATCTCAGTGCCCTCATGTGCCCGGAGCATCGCAGCGAGGTCATCGCAGAGATTCGCCAGCGTATGAAGCTCGGGCAGCCTTGCCGGGTGATCTCCACTCAGTTGATTGAAGCCGGAGTCGATCTCGATTTCCCGGTAGTTTATCGCTCACTAGCCGGGTTGGACTCGATTGCCCAGGCCGCAGGCCGCTGCAATCGAGAGGGGAAGCTACCCGGCATGGGACAGACCTTTGTCTTTACGCCTGAGCGGCCGATTCCCAAAGGCTACCTTCGGCAAAGCGCGCAAGTCAGCGCCCAAGTGCTTCCCGGTTATGCCGATGTGCTGGGCTTGGATGCCATCGAGCATTTCTTCCGCCTCCACTACTGGCAGCGCAGCAGTGAGATGGATGCCAAGCACATCATGGAGTGCTGGCCTTCGCAGCCGCCCCGCAAGCCTGAAGAATTGTTTCTCTATCAGTTCAAGACTTGCTCCGAGAACTTCCGCTTCATCGAAAGCAACTACGAGTCCGTCATCATCCCGTGGGGACAGCGAGGCGAGCAGCTTCATGAAGACATCAAGGCCGCGTTTGATCCTCAGGATCAGTGGCCGCTCGCGCGGCGTGCCCAGCGCTTCATCGTCTCCATCCCGGACTGGTGCTTCAAGTCGCACATCGGCAAGAGCATCATCACTTATCACGACCGCTTTCATGTGCTGAACAGCAGCGTGGACTACCATCCACAGATGGGCCTCACGCTGAGCAACGAACAACCCTACGACCCCGAATCCCTCATCTCCAGCTAACCTATGTCCTACGGTATCAAACTCAAAGTCTGGGGCGACTACGCCTGCTTTACCCGACCCGAGATGAAGGTCGAACGTGTCAGTTATGACGTGATGACGCCCTCCGGCGCTCGCGGCATCCTGGAGGCCATCTACTGGAAGCCTCAGATTCGCTGGGTCATCGACCGCATCCATGTTTTGAAGCCCATTCATTTCACCAGCATCCGGCGCAATGAGGTGGCATCCAAAGCATCCGCTGCCACGGCCAAAAGTGCGATGAAGTCGGGCAAGGGCAATCTGGGCATTGTCATCGAGGAGGACCGGCAGCAGCGGGCCGCCATGGTCTTGCGCGATGTGGCCTACGTCATCGAAGCCCACTTCGAGATTCTCGACTCGCGTTTTGAGAAAGGCGGGCCTGAACTCCCGATGAAGGATAACGCGGGCAAGCACCTCGACATGTTCAACCGCCGGGCCAAGGGCGGGCAATACTTCCACCATCCGTATTTCGGTTGCCGTGAGTTCCCGGTGAACTTCGAGTTGGTCGAAGGCCCGCTGCCCCAGACCGAACTGCCCGCCGCAGACCGCGACAAAGACCTCGGCTTCATGCTTCACGACATCGTCTTCGAGCAGGACCCGAAGACCAAGGCCGTGAAGAACACCACGCCCAAGTTCTTCCGCGCCGCCATGAAGAACGGCGTCATCGAAGTGCCACCCTTTCACCAAGCCCTCGCCTAGCCATGATTCTCCAAGCATTGAATGAACTCTATGAGCGGCTGGCGGATGATCCGGCCTACGAACTGCCGCGCCCAGGATACAGCACGCAGAAGGTGAGCTTCTGTGTGGTGCTCAAGCCGGATGGAACTCTGGTTGGCATTGAGGATGTCCGGCAGGAGCGCATCGAACGAACCAAAGGGGGCAAGGAGAAGAAGTTTCACTTCCCACGCCAGTTGGCTCTGCCAGGGGGAGCAAAACCCACCGGCAAGGTCACCGCAAACAGCATCGGAAAGAAGGCGGGACTGTTCTGGAACGATGCTGGCTATATGCTTGGGATTGACATAGCCAATGACGGGACTGTTTCCCGTGCCCCGGCCAAACTACAAGCATTTAGAGCAAATCACATCGCACTATCAAAGACTTTAAAGGACGAGGGCCTTCAAGCGGTTTGTGCATTCTTGGGCGGTAGCGATGTTGTATCCTATGATCCTGCGCCCAACGCGATTGAGTTTCTCCGAGGCTTCGGTGTTTTCCAAATAGTCGGTGAGTCTGCTTATGTTCATCAACGAGTAAGCATCAAACAACACATAGAAAGCGGCACCAAAGGTCCTGTGGGTAAGACCGGCGTTTGTTTGGTCACCGGCAAAGATTTGCCAATAGCGCGGCTACATGAACCAAAGATCAAGAATGTTGCTGCTGCCAGTCCACCGCCGGGAGGTGGCGCTTTATTGGTCGCGTTTGATAAGGATGCCTTTCGATCCTACGGAAAAGAACAAGGCGGCAATGCACCCGTAAGTGAGTCGGCTGCCTTTGCCTACACCAACGCTCTCAACTCGATGCTCGGCGGCCGTCAGTCGCACCGGCACCGCGTCATTATCGGTGACGCCACCACGGTTTTCTGGACCGAAAAGCCAGCCAAAATGGAATCGTTGTTCGCGGAATTCATTCAAGGCAACCAGATCGCCGAGGAGGAAACAGAGGCTACGCAGGATGAGGGGCTCGCCACACGATTGAAAGTGTTCATGGAAATCCTCCGGCAAGGAGGCGGTGCGGAACTTGGCAAATTGGGCGACGATCCTTTGACCAAGTTCTTTATCCTTGGCCTCTCGCCCAATGCCTCCCGCTTGTCCGTGCGCTTCTGGCATGTCGCCACACTTGGACAGATGGTGGACAAGCTGAAGGCTCATTACGATGCGCTGCGGGTCCGGCGCTCTTCAGACAAAGACCCTGAGTTTCCGGCCGCGTGGCAGTTGCTGCGGCAGACAGGACGCGAGTCGAAGGACATTCCTCCGGTCCTCGCTGGACCACTCATGCAGGCAATTCTCACCGGCAGCCGATACCCCCAAGGATTGTTCAGCGCCGTCTTGAATCGCATAAGGGCTGATCGCCGCATCGACCCATTTGGGCGGGGAGAGACTCCTGCGGAAACAGGTGAGATACGAAGAGCCGCCTACCTCCGCGTCTGCATTTTTAAAGCCTTTTTAACACGAAACCACCAGCAAGACATCCCCATGAGCCTCGACGCAAACCGAACTGAACCCGCCTACCTGCTTGGTCGCCTTTTCGCGGCCTTGGAGAAAACCCAGGAAGATGCACTCCCCAGCATCAATGCCACCATCCGCGACCGCTTTTATAGTGCCGTCTCGGCCACACCCGGCAGCGTCTTCCCAAGGCTCTTGCGCACCTATCAGCATCATTTAACCAAGGCCGCTTCCGAGAACGGGCAGGGCTACAAGGTCAACAGGGAGAAGTTGATTCAAGAGATCACCGACAAGCTGACAGGAATGCCCGCTCACCTCGCCCTCGAAGGCCAAGGGCTCTTCGCCATCGGCTACTACCATCAACGCCAAGACTTCTTCTCCAAGAAAGACAAACCCGAACCCACGCAAGCCTAACCCCTTCAACCAATCCAACTCCATACCCCTATGAACAACCGCTACGACTTCATTTACCTCTTCGACGTTAAAGACGGCAACCCCAATGGCGACCCCGATGCCGGCAACCTTCCACGCATTGATCCAGAAACGGGTCATGGCCTCGTCACTGATGTCTGCCTCAAGCGCAAGGTCAGGAACTTTGTTTCCCTGACCCGCTCCACGGACGACAAGTTTTGCATTTTCGTGAGAGAGAAAGCCGTGCTCAATGAAACCATTGAGCGTGCCTACTCTGAAAGCGATGCGGTTAAGGCTTCTCTGGCAGCTTGGGAAGCTTGGAAGAAGGACAAAAAGGCAGCCAAACCTGACAAGGCTTACGAGGACGTGGCTCGCGACTGGTTATGCCATAACTTTTATGACATCAGGGCTTTTGGTGCCGTCCTCTCGACGGGCGATGAAAAGGAGGTTCCCGGAGTGAAAGGGAAAATCAAAATGACCGCTGGTCAGGTTCGCGGGCCCGTTCAGTTCGCATTTGGCAGAAGTGTTGATCCAGTCGTCACATCGGAACATGCCGTCACCCGATGCGCAGTCACCAATGAGAAGGACCTCGAAAAGGAACGCACCATAGGCCGCAAGTTCACTGTTCCGTATGGCCTCTACCAAGCCCATGGCTTCATCAATCCCTTCCTCGCCAAGCAGACGGGTTTTGGCGACGAAGACCTCTCGCTGTTCTGGGATGCCTTGAAGAACATGTTCGAGCACGACCGCAGCGCTGCGCGTGGTCTGATGGGAGCCCAGAAGATCATCATCTTTAAGCACGACTCCGCGCTCGGCAGCGCACCTGCGAACAAGCTCTTCGATCTCGTCTCTGTGAAGCGCAAAGAAGGGGTGCAAGTCCCTCGCAGCTTCTCCGACTACGAAGTGACCATCGGAACGCCCCCCGCAGGCGTGGAGATCATTGAGATGCTCTGACCGTGGACCTCTTGCCCATCTCCGCCTTGCAACACCTGCTCTACTGTGAGCGCCAGTGTGCGCTCATCCATGTGGAGCAGGTGTGGGCGGAGAATCAATTCACGGTGGAAGGGAATGTGATGCACGAGAAGGCGCATGACGGCCCGGACGAGACGCGGGCCGGTGTGCGTGTCGTGCGTGGGCTGGCGGTGAAGTCGGAAGCGCTCGGCCTCTCCGGCCAGTGCGATGTGGTGGAGTTTCACGGTGGTCCACACAGTCCTGTGTGCGGCGGCTCCATTCTCCCCATCGAATACAAACGCGGCAAGCCGAAGGCCCACCGGGCGGATGAGGTGCAGCTTTGTGCGCAGGCGATGTGCCTGGAAGAGATGCTAGGGGCTTCCATCCCCGAAGGCCGGATCTTTTACGGGCAGACGCGACGCCGCACGGATGTGGTCTTGGATGCGGACCTCCGCGCCCTGACCACAGGCACCGCGCGGCGGCTCCGCGAGATGATCGCCAGCCGCCGCACGCCACCCGCCGTCTATGAGGAGCGGAAGTGCGAGGCCTGTTCCCTGAAGGAGCTGTGCATGCCCCAAGCCATGCGTTTTCAAAAGGGAGCTGGAGCCTGGTTCACCCGGCAAATGGCGGAGCTGACCACCGAAAGCGGCACGGGTTTGCAACCTGTTCATTCCCCCAAAGCACGCCAAGCCAAAGGTTGAAACCCTGTGCCACCTTCCCTCATGAAAAAGCACCTCAATACCCTCTTCATCACGCTCGAAGGCGCCTGGCTGGGCAAGGACGGGGAGGCGGTCATCGTGCGTCATGAGCACGAGACGAAAATCCGCGTGCCACTGCACAACCTGGACGGCATCGTCGCGCTCGGCTGGGACATCTCCTGCAGCGCCCCGCTCATGGCCGCCTGTGCGGAGAAGGGCGTGACGCTCTCGTTTTGCACCCCGTATGGGAAGTTTCAGGCGGCGGTGCGCGGCTTCACCAGCGGGAATGTGCTGCTCCGACGCGAGCAATACCGTCGTGCCGACGACGAGGCCGCCAGCGTGGGCATCGCCCGGCACATGATCGCCGCGAAGATCGCCAACCAGCGCACGGTGCTCCAGCGTGCCATCCGTGACCACGGCGGGGACGAACGCACGGCCACGCTGCACGCGACCTGCATCGAGCTGGCCTACAATGCCCAAGTGACCAGCCGGGAGGGTTCCTTGGACACCCTGCGCGGCATCGAGGGAGATGCGGCGAAGCGCTACTTCGAGGCCTTCCCGCACCTCATCACGAATGCCGCCTTCACTTTCAACGGACGCGTGAAGCGACCGCCCACCGATCCGGTGAACGCGATGCTTTCCTTTCTGTATGCCATGCTCGCGCATGATTGCCGCAGTGCCTGCGAGACCGTGGGCCTGGATCCGCAGGTGGGCTTCCTGCATCGCGACAGGCCCGGCCGCGCCTCCCTGGCGCTCGACCTCATGGAGGAGCTGCGCCCCGTCCTGGCCGACCGCCTCGTTTTGAGCCTGATCAACCGCCAGCAGGTGAAAGCGACCGACTTCACCACGAAAGAGAACGGCGCGGTGGAGATGAAGGACAGCACGCGGAAAGCCGTGCTCGTGGCCTACCAGGAGCGGAAGCAGCAGGAGCTGGAGCACCCCTTTCTGGGCGAAAAGGTGACGCTTGGCCTCGTCTGCCACCTCCAGGCCCGCCTACTCGCCCGCCACCTGCGCGGCGACCTCGACGCCTACCCGGCCTTTCTTTGGAAGTAAGCACCACCAAGCAACCACGAACCAAGAACAACTCCCATGTATGTCCTGATCACCTACGATGTCGCCACCAGCACGGCGGGAGGCACGCGCCGACTGCGCCAGGTGGCGAAGGCCTGCCTTGACTACGGGCAGCGGGTGCAGAACAGCGTCTTCGAGTGCAAGCTCGACCCCGGCCAGATGGCAGCCCTGCGGGCAAGGCTCGAAAAGATCATCGATGCGGAGCACGACAGCCTGCGCTACTACCACCTCGGCAACCACTGGGAGCGGCGGGTGGACCATGTGGGGGCCAAGGCCACCTACAACGTGGAGGGACCGCTCATCGTGTGAAAAAATCACTGGGTGCGAACGTGAAGTGATGCACCTTGCGGGAGGAGGTTCGCGGAAAGCGCACGTCCCTGAACGTCAGGTTCTTTGCTAGAACACCAACCCCCAGATTGCTAGGCCCCAAGCTTCAGCAGGCAGGTTCGCTCAAAGCCATGAAGTTGACCCTCCGCTTGGCTTGGTCTAAAGCCTAGCGTCGCCGCTCTCACGAGCGGCGCGGATTGAAACTGGAGCCTGACACGATCGGCAATCTTTATGCCGTGTCGCCGCTCTCACGAGCGGCGCGGATTGAAACAGGAATGACATAATTTTGATGTGGGGTTGAGGTGGTCGCCGCTCTCACGAGCGGCGCGGATTGAAACGTCATAGTCGAAGCGCATGAGGCGGCAACGTGACGTCGCCGCTCTCACGAGCGGCGCGGATTGAAACAAAAAATAACCTCTAGCCTGCCGGAGCGATTCACGTCGCCGCTCTCACGAGCGGCGCGGATTGAAACTACCACACTCACCGTGCTGCCATCCCAGACTAGAGTCGCCGCTCTCACGAGCGGCGCGGATTGAAACTCCCACCAGGTCTGCGCCTGCCATTTTGCGTTCAGTCGCCGCTCTCACGAGCGGCGCGGATTGAAACTCCGCTAGTTTAGCTACTGTAATTTTCTTTACCGTCGCCGCTCTCACGAGCGGCGCGGATTGAAACACCATTTTCGACTCAGCGGCGTGGACGGTGACACGTCGCCGCTCTCACGAGCGGCGCGGATTGAAACCCCTCGCACAGCGTCACCCCATCCAGTGAGCTACGTCGCCGCTCTCACGAGCGGCGCGGATTGAAACCAGTCACTGCGGCATTGTCTCTAACCGTCAGAGGTCGCCGCTCTCACGAGCGGCGCGGATTGAAACCGTGTGAAGCCTACGCTTCCCCGCATGACACCGAGTCGCCGCTCTCACGAGCGGCGCGGATTGAAACTGCTATGTTGTGGGCCGCTATCCACACAAGACGCGTCGCCGCTCTCACGAGCGGCGCGGATTGAAACTAACCAAGAACAGCAACGCAGACGGCGACTATGAGTCGCCGCTCTCACGAGCGGCGCGGATTGAAACATCCTACGCTTCATGCCTCGCGCTGAGGGATAGGGTCGCCGCTCTCACGAGCGGCGCGGATTGAAACCCGTTGTTTCGGCTGCCATCCTTTTACGGCCGACGTCGCCGCTCTCACGAGCGGCGCGGATTGAAACTTGAGGAGAGCTCATCAGGCCTGCTCCAACGAATCCTCTGGTTGGCGAAGCGGCACCTCGACACAGATGCGCAGGCCATGCGGCTCGATGTCTTCCAGACGCAAGCGACCGCCACACTGGCGCGCGCGGGCATGCATGCCGGTTAGGCCCAGGCTATGGCGGGAGGGGTTGCGGCTGCGCTCGGCATCAATGCCTATGCCGTTGTCCTGCACGCGTAGCTGGATGGTGGCACGCTGGGCACTAAGGCGAAGATCCACCTGGGTGGCGCGCGAGTGTCGGGCAATGTTGGTCAGTGCCTCCTGCGCGATGCGAAAGAGATGGGTCTCGGTGTCACTGTGCAGGCGCGTTTCCAGGTCCGATTCATAGTCCACCCGGATGCGCGTGCGTTGGGCGAACTTTTCAGCCAACCAGCGTAAGCCTGCATCGAGACCAAAGTCATCCAAGATCACCGGACGCAGCAGCTGGGAAAGCTCGCGCACATTGGCAATCGCCTGATCGACTAGCTGCAAGCCATCTGTGCGGCGCTCATCCAGATCATCCCGACTGGTTGAGGTCAGGTTCGCACGTAGCGCCGCCAGAGACTGACCCAGCTCATCGTGCAACTCGTGGGAAAACCGCCGGGCGGTCGCCTCCTGCGTTTGCAGCATGTGCCAGGACACGCGGTCGAGCTCGTGCGTTTGCCATTCGATCCGGCGAATGCTGCGGCGCACATAGAGCACTGTGCCTGTGGCGCACAGCGCGGCCAGCAGGAAGCAGGAGCCAATCAACAGCGCCGACTCATCCGCGAGCCCTTTGAGCTGCTGGCTCATCTGCTCATCCACCTGGATCAGCTGACGACTGCTGACCAAAATGAGATCGTGAATGAGCTTCACCACCTTTTCATGACCGCTGAACAAGGACTCCAAGATCTCGGGAGTCACTGCTCCGGGATGGGAAAAAGCTGACTCTGCCTGGGATGAAAAGGCCTGCGTCATGTGAGCCAACTGCCGCCATAGCTTGGCATTGGGCGTCGCGGCGGCTTGTGCGGCTAGCTTGGCCACCGTCTGGTCGGCCTCCTTGAGTTCAGCGATGCGGAGGGCACGCTCCTGAGCACTGGCTTGTGAGGTCAGCCGATGCAGAGCTAGGGCGAGGGCATCTTCCTCAGCTTGAACTTCATGAAGCAAACGAGCGATGAGCAATTGGTCGCGCACCAGCTGGGTGGCGCTGTGGCGGATCTGGCGACTGTCGCGGACCGCGACTAGCCCTGCCATGCCGAGCAGGATCATGACTAAGGCAAAGCCAGGCACCAATCCCCACAACACGGTGCGCTCGGTGATGCGGCGTGGAAAGGCAGGAAGGCGAAGAGCCATAGGCGCACTCAATCGATGAGGCCATTGCGAACGGCGAATCTCACCAATTCGCCAATGCTGTGCATGTTCAGCTTTTCCATGATTCGACCCCGATGAGCCTCCACGGTGTAAACGCTGAGATTGAGCGCATTCGCGATGTCTTTGTTCGTTTTGCTCTCGGCGATCATTTGCAGCACTTCACGCTCACGAGAAGACAGCAGGTCGATCGGGTTGGTCACATGTTTGCGGTAATCGTCCAAGACCGCATCGGCGACCTCAGGGCTAAGGTAGCCCTGCCCGACGGCGACCGCGCGTACGGCCTTCAGAAACTCCACCTCGCTGCTGTCTTTGAGCAAATAGCCCTTGGCACCGGCGCGCAGGATTTCTCTCACATAGACAGAATCTTTGTGCATGGACAGAGCCAGCACGCGAGAGCGCGGCGAGACCTTCAGCAAGCGGCGCGTGGCCTCAATGCCATTCAGTTCAGGCATAGTCACGTCCATGACGACCACATCCGGCTGTAGCTCTTCCGCCATCTGCACGGCTTCGCGGCCATTGGAGACCTCAGCGAGCACCTGCATGTCCCATTGGGCGGCCAGGATCATGCTGAAACCGCGGCGGACAACGGCGTGATCATCGGCTAGGAGCAGCGTGTAAATCTTGGCAGCCATGAGGAGTGGAGATTAAAGCCAGCCGGTTTGTTGCAAACGCCCCGTGAGCTCCATCTGACGCTCCAGCTGCGCGGCATACACTGCCGCATTGGCGGGATTCGGAGCACAACGTGTGGATTCATCCAGCGTCACCAGACGTGCGCAGAGGGCTTCGTAGCTGACGTTTTCGGCGTGCTCATTGGCCTGAGCATAGGCCGCCTGGATGGCTGCGCCAAGTGCCGCGCCTTCGCTCGTGCTCAAGGTGACGACTTCGGCGTTGAAGCAATCGGCAGCGATCTGGCGCCAAGTGGCGCTTTTGCTTCCGCCCCCGGTCAGGCGGATCTCAGTGGGGTTCATTCCCAGATCACGGAAGCGCTTCAGACCGTAAGCAAGGCCCAGCGTTGCCCCCTCGACAGCTGCGCGCGCGAGGTTCGCAGGCGTCATGTTGCCTGGCCGCAGTCCATGCAGAACGCCACTGCCATTGGGCAGGTTCGGCGTGCGCTCGCCATTGAGATAAGGCAGGAACATGACGCCCTCAGCTCCGGCAGGTGCAGACTTCACGGCTTCTTCGAGCTGCTTCAGATCCCAGCCGAACATGTCACGCACCTGCTCCGTCACCACCGTGACGTTCATCGTGCAGACGAGAGGCAGCCATTGATCCGTACTATCGCAAAAAGCCGCCACTTCGCCCTGGCCATCGACCACAGGTGCTCCTGCGACTCCGTAAAGCGTACCGCTGGTGCCGAAGCTGGCCGTGATGACCCCTGGCTTGATGTTTCCGGTTCCGATCGCGCCCATCATGTTATCCCCACCGCCAGCGGAGATGATGACGTCTTCCCTCAATCCCCAGCCAGCAGCCAGGTCTGGTCTAAGGCGGCCATGAACCGAGCGGCTGGAGCCCAATGGCGGCAGCATGGACCGCACGCGGGGGTCGATGTAATCGCACAGTTCATTGCACCAAGTCCGGGTCGTCACGTTCAGAATGCCCATGCCCGAAGCATCTCCATACTCCATGCGCTTCACGCCAGTGAGCCAGAAATTGATGTAATCGTGCGGCAGTAAAATGGAGGTCGTTTTGGCAAAATTCTCCGGCTCGTTCTGCTTCATCCAAAGAAGCTTCGGAATGGTATAACCCGGCAGCATGGCATTGCCCGCCAAGGCGATGACACCAGGCTGACCGCCGAACTCATGGGCGATCTCAGCGCACTGAGACTGGGTGGAGGTGTCGCACCAGAGCTTGGCCGGGCGCACAGGCTGATCCTCGGCATCCAGAGCCACCAAACCATGCTGCTGACCACTGACGCCGATGCCTGCGATCTTGCGGCGCTCTGCCCCCAATTTCTCCAAACATTGACGCACACAGGCTTCAACCGCCTCAATCCAGGTCTGCGGGTGCTGCTCCAGATGACCTGCTGGCAGTCCGTCGATCAACTCATAGCTGCTGTGGCCGCTGGCCAGAATGCTACCAGTGTCGAGATCCAGAACAATGGCCTTGGTGCTTTGTGTGCCGCTATCGATGCCGAGGAAATACATGAGAAGGTTACTTTAGGGTGGACTTTGATGATGGCAGGCCCCCAACGGAGGGCAAATAAGAAAAACAAGCCGAAGCCCTTGAAAAACAATGCCTACTTGCAGCATAGGCAATGCCTGATCAAAATACAGCCCCATGACTCTCACCAAACGCGGAGAATACGCCCTTCGAACCATGATCCGTCTCGGCTTTGCCGAATGGAACCAAGAAGGAGTCATCTCCGTCTCGAACATCGCGCATCAGGAACACCTTCCTTTCAAATTTTTGGAAGCCATTCTGACCGAGTTGCGAAACGCTGGCTACGTGGAAAGCGTTCGTGGCAAGTATGGCGGTGCCAAACTGGCCAAACCGATGAAATCCATCACGATGGGAGAAATCGTACGGCTGATTGACGGCAAGCTCGCCCCCATCGGCTGCGCCAGTGAAACCGAGTATGAAAAATGCTCCTGTCCGGATGAAGAACACTGTGGCCTACGCATGTTGATGATCGATGTTCGAAATGCCATCGCTAACATCTTGGACAAATACACGTTGCACGATGTGGTGGAGGTGACGCTGAGGAAGCAAGAGCTAGAGCCACCCAAAAAGAAAGCGGTCAAAAAAGTTTCGACGAAGTCTAGGCACGCTGACCCAGCGGATGGTTTTCTGGCTCTGCTCAAGACAGGAAAACTCTAAACAGGCACGAAGCTAGCAGGGGCGCTTCGGGTCAAACCATCCTCCAACTCGGATGTTTTTTTGATCCCACCCCATTCATTGGGTGAAGGGCTACTTCAGGTGTGCTGCCAGGCAGACAGCATGGAGGTTCGACACGTCCTTCAACCAGTCTGCCCGCCCGCCAAGAACGGCTTCAACATAGAAGCGGTATCTCCGCGCAGGAGATACCGCTCCGATTCTAGCACGATCGTGCGGTTCACTCACTGCGCCAATGCATCCAGCAGGTACTTGGCTGGCTGAAAGTGCTCAATCAGGACTTCGCGCTGGGCCCCACGAATCATGCGCACCTGCTTGATGTCAAAATTAGGCGTTTTGTGCGGTGCGAAAAGGATGTCATCGTGCGTGGCGTTTTGACGGCGCTTGAATTGGTCGGGGGTAATGTGCCCGCCCAGGTGATCATCGCGGCCCGTCGCCAAGTGGCAGGTACCCAGAACTTTTTCGTCCTGAATATCTGAGCCAGAAACAGGCAGAACTTGAGTGCCAAAGCCAAGCTCACCGAGAACGCCCGTCATCGGATCATCCAACAGTCGTGCATTGTGTGCATCAATGGTGCCTTGATTGCCTTCGATCAGGTCACTTCGAATAATTCGTCCCCCCGTGACAGTCAGTCTGCCCAGGGTTCCATCCTCATACTTCATCGGGAAATGGCCCTCCGCGCTCGTGGGCACAAAATAAACTTCGCCCGCGGGCAAGTTGGCGACATCAGGCGTGTTTCCACGGCAAAGCCCATGAGATTTCTGAGCTTCTTGGCCACTCAGTTCGAGCTTGGCAGTCAGCACTTCTCCGTTCTCAAGACCAAAATCAATTTCCACTGAATCGGCCTTGGTCATCGCAAGGCGGAGCTTTTCCGCATCTCGGCTGACCTCCTCATAGTCCACGGCAAGTCCGCTGTTCAGGATCACCTCATTCACGCCATGCAGTGTCGCGCCACGGAAACCATATTGTTTGGCAAAAGCCGTCAGAGGAGCGGTCGCCGAGAAGGTTGTGATCGCGAGGATGATGTCATAGTTGGGGTAAATGTCACCTTCAAGGCTGAGTTGGTTACCCTGCATATCCACGCATTCGTCAGGCAGATCGAGATTGCTGCCGCCTGTCTGAACGTAAGCAAACATTTCTCCCCCCTTGAGAGCCAACTCATCCATGACTCCATGGTGCAGGCCTTCGTAAAAATACTCATGCGCACGACGCTGTATCGCACGCTGAGGATTTTGCAGGAAGGCCATGTCTTTGGCTTCAGCCAAATCAGGCAAGTCAATCAGGATCGCTATCTTGCAGCCAAAGGTAGGCTGAAACACAGTGTGCAAAAGACGATACAAATCGAACTTTGGGAATTTACGGCCATTGGCGGCTGTTTGAACGGTGGGCATGGTGGCAGTCATCATAGAGGAGTGATTGGGTATTGGGGTAGCCGTTTTTACGGAACATCCGAGGAGGGTGGGCGCGCTTTTCTTTTTTGAAAAATTAGGCATCCAGCTAACCTTATGTCTGTCAAACCTCTTGAACCTTGATCCAAAGGGGTTGTGATGAATGGCTGTGAGCGAAGACTTGGCCATGCAATGAACCTTGCTTTCATGCGGCTGCTTTGAATCGCCCCGGGATGCGGCATCTTTTGCCTATCGTGGTGGATCACGAGCTGGATGCCGTGGTCAGGGACTGCTCAAGCTAGGGCAGATCCCCCAGATCGTGAAGCCGAAGATGACTGCGCCACCCCGTTTGCCATCGAAGGACAAGCCCACGCCGCCATTCAATAGGCCTAAAGTAGCGTGGCGAATGCGCCTATGAATCCAGGTTGGAGCAGATCCAGATGGTAAGCCGCTGTTTTGGCGATGATTCAGCAGGCTTTCCCAAATCGACGACCTCGGCAACACCGCGTCCTTTCAATCAACTTAGGCGGCAAGAATCGTGGCTGCCCATCACCCTCCATCTAATTCATTGGCTTACCCAATAAATAAACATTCAGACTATCATTTAAATTTTGTAAAAAGATTATGATCATTTATCTTATAATTAGAGCACCTAATCCTAGGCGCTTGGTCAAAATAAATCACATCTCAAACTAGTTATGAAAAATCATTTGATCAATAGACTTACGGCCCTTCTGGTCTTCACTTGCAGCCTACCGCTGTTGGCTGCGGACCAACCTAAAGCGAAGGGCGACGAGAAACCTGCGACCCAGACAACGCCCAAAGCCAAGGACAGCACTTACCCTCTTTATGGCAAGGTCGTGACCATCACCTCAAGAACACTCACTGTGGTTCGCAGTGAAAGTGAGGAAGCCAAAGAGTCCAAGTTCTCCATCGGAGCTTCCACAGAGGTGGTCAACGGTGACAAACCTGCCACGCTCGACGACGTCAAAATTGGCCAATGGGTGGGTGGCTCTGTCAAAAAAGCGACCGATGATGGCCATGACTTCGTCAGCAAAATCAACCTTGCCGTGAAGCAAAAGAAAAGCACGACCAAACCCGGAACGTCCAAGCCCAAAAAGGAACCTGATGTCGCAAAGAAAAAAGACAAAGCCGAGTGAAGCCACCCTCTGCATGGCTAGATGCACTAGCCGCTGACGAATTCGTCAGCGGCTTTTTTATTCTCCCCAAAGATGTCTGGCTGACATCTGAAAGATCGAGTCAGGAACTCAGTTCCTCCGTGCGCCACCTTGCCATTCGGCACCAGATGGCCTGATTTCATGAAAGCCTATTTCATCTCTTTTTGTTTTGCCCTCATGGCTTGGTCTTCGCTATCGGCAGCGAAGCCAAACATTGTGTTCATTCTCGCGGATGACCTCGGTTATTCAGACCTGGGCTGTTACGGCAGTGAGATCGCTACGCCGAATCTCGACCTGCTCGCAAAGAATGGCCTTCGCTTCACCCAGTTTTACAACACGGCTCGCTGCTGGCCCACGCGAAGTGCCTTGATGAGCGGTTACTATGCCCAGCAGATTCATCGTGATGCGCTGCCAGAGCTGGGCGGCGGCGGTCAAGGCGTGCGTCAAAAATGGGCCCCTTTGCTGCCCAAGTTTCTCAAGCCTTCGGGTTATCGCAGTTACCACAGCGGCAAGTGGCACATCGATGGCGAGGTGCTGGAAGGCGGCTTTGACCGCTCACTGGACATGAAAAACCAGGGCAACTTCTTCACTGCAAAAGGGAATTCCATCGACGACATACCCGTGACACCTCCTGCGGATGAACAAGGCTACTACGCCACGACCGCCACGGCTGACCACGCCATTGAATGCCTCAAGGACCATGCCGCAAACCATGGCGACAAGCCCTTCTTCCATTACATCCCTTTCATCGCGCCGCATTTTCCACTCCATGCACTGCCTGAGGATATCGCGAAGTATCGCGACAACTACCTCAAAGGCTGGGAAAAACTACGCGAGTCAAGGTTTAGCCGTCAAAAGGAGATGGGCCTCACGAAGACTAGCCTGTCGGCTCTCGAACCGGAAGTCGGCCCGCCGTATGCCTTTCCCGCTGACATTCAGAAACTGGGCCCAGGCGAGATCAATCGCCCGATGCCATGGGATGATCTCACGGACGAACAGCGACGCTTTCAGGCCACCAAAATGGCCATTCATGCCGCGATGATCGACCGCATGGATCAAGAGATCGGCCGTATCTTGGCGCAGATCCAAGCGATGGGAGCCTATGAAAACACCCTCATCTTCTTTGCCTCCGACAACGGGGCGAGCGCCGAAATCATGGTGCGCCATGGTGGCCATGATCCCGCCGCACCTCCCGGCAGTGCCGCCACTTACCTATGCCTTGGCCCAGGTTTCTCCAGCGCTGCCAACACACCGCATCGTCGGCACAAAACCTGGGTCCATGAAGGTGGCATCAGCACGCCCCTCATCGTGCATTGGCCCGCTGGAATCGCCGCCAAAGGAGAGCTGCGTACCACACCCGCGCATGTGATCGACTTTGTGCCCACCGTGCTCGACCTGCTCGACATTGAAAAACCAAAAGAGTGGAATGGTGAGCCCATTCCTGAGGCACCCGGCAAGAGCCTCGTGCCTGCCTTTGCCAAAGATGCAACCATCGCACGCGATTCTCTCTGGTGGTTACACGAGGGCAATAAGGCCATTCGCGTTGGCGATTGGAAGCTCGTCGCTGCAAAGGACGAAGCCTGGGCGCTTTACGACCTCAAAACTGACCGTGCGGAACAAAACGATCTCTCAGCCAAGATGCCTGAAAAGGCCAAAGAGCTGGCTGACCTCTGGCAAAAGCAGACGAATGCCTTCACCGCTCTCGCTAGGCAAACCCTCGCGCAGCAGCCGAAAGGCAAAGGAAAGGGCAAAAGCAAAAAAGCCGTTCAATGAATCCAGCCGTGAGGATCTGAATATTCTCTAAAGCTGGGCACTCCGCCCTTCAGCCATCACTGCCCCAACTCGCTGAGATACCGAATCAAATGCGCGAGCTGTTGCTCATTCATCCCTGCGGTAAGGCCATCCGGCATCAAGGAGCCACCCGTTTGGATCGTTTGAAGGTCAGCCTTTTTCACCGCAATCAAGGCTCCAGTCAGATCACGTAGGGTCAGCGTATCCGCTGTATCGGTCTGCTTGAAGCCGGTAAGAACGCGGCCGTCTTTCAGTGTCAGCGTTGCGGCTTCATAACCTTCCTTCACGTTCAGCGAGGGCCAGACGACTTCGGTGACGATCATGTCGATGGGCAGGCCACGGGCGATGGCACTCAAGTCGGGGCCGATCTTGCTGTTCGCGGGGCCGGGGATGTGACAGGCGATGCAGCCGGCGGCTTCGTAGATTTTTTTGCCTTCGGCGGCATTGCCAAAGGTGTTCGCGCCTTTGACGATGTTGGCGATGTATTCCTTCGTGTAGGCCGGCAACGCGGAGTTGATGCCGGCTAGCTTCATGAGCAGCGGCGAGAGCTTCGCGTCGTTCTTGCCGAGGTTGTTGAGCGTCTGCAGCACCTTTTTCGCCTGCGCGGCATCCAGCGCATCTTTCTTCTGCAAGGCACGCATCAGGGCCGCATGGCCTTCGGCGCGTGAAACGAGCGCGGCGAGCATTGCGGTGTCTTTGAGAGCCAAAGCGGCCACTTCATCCGGTTGCAGACTGATGAGCGCATCCAGCGCCTGGGGCATTTTTTGCTCCAAAGCGAGCTTTCGGATGCTTTTGGTGAAGGCACCGACTTTCCACGCTCCGGCGAGTCGAATGCCCTGCGCCCGCAAGGCCGGGTTTTGTGCCTCAAACAATGGCGTGAGCAGTTGTTCGGCATTCTCGGGCTTCGCGGCCTTCAGCGCGGCCAGCACGGCGGCGTTTTGACCAGCGCGTTCGAAGATGAAGGACACATCGTCGCCGCTCGCGGTTCCGGCGAGCGCCTTGAGCCACTTCGTCTGGCGTTGGGGATCGCCCTCATGCTTCGCGATCTGCTCGCGCATGATGGCGGCGGCCTTTGCGTTCGAATTCGGTGCGTAGGCGATGGCGGCCCCGCTCAGGTTCTTCAAATCGTTTGGGTTGTTCTCCACCCAGCCGTTTTGCAGCGCAAAGATGAGGTGCTCGTCCTTCTCGAACGCCGGTTTGGCCGACCACAGCGGATTCAGCACATGCAGCGTCTTCGTGAGCGCATGGAGGTGGTAGCCGTTGAACTCTTGGTCGAGTGCTCGCGCGGCGATGACAGCAGAACGTGCATCGGCGATGTAACTCGCCGCCACGATGGCTTCGAGACGCACGAGAGCATCTTCATCTGCGATTTGGGCTTCAAGTAGCGTGAGAGCGTTTGCCAGACGACCATCACGTGCCCAGGTGGACAACGTGCGGGTAGCGTAGGCGCGGATGCGGGCATCTGAACTACGCAGAAGCGCCTTCAACAACTCAGGGCGCGGTGCTTCATGCGCTTCGTAAAGCGAGAGGGCTTGCAGCTTGCGGTAGTCGCTCTGTTTCGGCGTCCATGTTTCGAGTGCGGCGAGCACTTCCTTGCTATTCCGCTCAATCAGCAAACGCTTCGCCTGATACCAAGCCCAGCGTTCCTTTGAGTCAATCTGCTCCAGCAGCTGCTGGACGCTCGCTTTGGCCAAATTGACTGGCTTGACCACTTGACCACCCTTCCACGTCACGCGCCAGATGCGGCCGTGTTCTTTGTCACGATCTGGATGACGATAACTGGCCTGATAATGGCCGATGATCGGGTTATACCAGTCCGCGACGTAGATGCCACCGTCGGGGCCCATGCGCACTTCGACAGGGCGGAAGACATTGTTCTTCGTCTCGATGATGTTCGGCAATCGCGTGGTCGAAAACATGCCGTTCTCGAACTTCAGCTCGTGCCATTCGAGCAAGTTGGCGTAATAGCCGCCGATGACGATTCGGCCCTGCATTTCCTTCGGGAACATGCTGCTGTGCAGGAACTCCTGACCAACCTGTTTGATCGGCGCGAGGCAGAGATTCATCGCCTGCGCGTTCACGGCGAGATTCGAGCGAACCATGCCCGGCGTGGTGAACCAACTGCCGATGTTCGCACCGCTTTTGTGGAAGGCCTGGCCATATTCCGTGGTGGTGACACCCCAGCAGTTCGCCCCGGCGCTTGACCATTGGAAAAAAGGATCGAGATGGCCCGTGCGCGGCCGGTAGCGCCACACGCCGGCGCGATTCAGCGTCTCCACGCCATAGGGCGTCTCGACCCGCGAGTAGATGTGATGCCCCTGCGTGAACCACAGCTCGCCGCCGAAGCCCCAGTTGATGCAGTTGATCATCTGATGCGAATCTGCGGTGCCGAAGCCACCGAGCACGATGCGCTTCGTGTCTGCCTTGTCGTCGCCATCCGTGTCTTTGAAGTGCAGCAACTCGGTACCTTGAGCGACATAGAGGCCGCCATCGCCGAGTTCGAGACCTGCGGGCATGAAGAGGCCCTCGACGAACTTGTGAAACTTGTCCGCCTTGCCATCGCCGTCGGTATCCTCGCAGACGAGCACGTAGTCATTGGCCTTTTCGCCCGGTTTGATCTGCGGGTAACTCACCGCGCAGGCCACCCAAAGGCGACCTCGTTCATCCCAGCGCATCTGAATCGGCTTCACGATACCGTCAGCCTCGCTGGCGAAAAGATTCACCGCAAAACCATCCATGATCTGAAACGACGCTAGCTCTTCGTCCGGAGATTGCGGTTTCGCCGTCGGTGGCTCGACGGGAATCGACGAACGCACGCCAATCGGCGTCACCGGTTTGCCTTCCATGGCCGCCCAGATGTTTTTCTCGGCCTGATCGAGCAGCGGCAGAAAGTCCTGCATCTCTTGCGGAAACAGACGCTTCGTCGAGTCTTTCCAGTCTCGCGAATACGGCACGTTCGTGCGATCTCCCATCAGGAACGACCAGTTCATGGGCCGCCAGTAGTCGAACCAGAGGCGTTCAAATTCGAGGACTTGGGCGCGGACTGTTTCATTAATGACGAACTTCAATCCGAGACCTTCAGCGATACTGCGCGCGGCCATCTGGTGCCCCGTATCGTTGAGCTGATAACCGTTCTCCATCCTTTGAGGCATGGTCGCGATCATCCATGGTGACAGGTCGATGCAGTGGATACCCAAACGTTTCGCCAATGCCTTGATTGCGGTCGAGTAAGCCAGCAATTTCACATTGGGGTTCTCTGCATTCGGCCCCCCTTCAAACGGTACTGGTGTCACCAACACCACCCGCCGCCCTTCATCCGCAAACTCTGCGATGAGCTTCTCATATGCCTCGATGAACTGCGGCAGCTTCTCGACGCCATTCAGCGACTCCATCTGGCCGAATTGCGCGATGACCATCGTGGCACCGACATCTTTGAGCTGCTGACGCCAGTCGCGTTGTTGACGCCAGCTGTCGGTTCCGGTTTCGGCACTGATGCGTTTCTCCGCAGCGGCGCGCTTGGGGTCGAGATTCTGGTAGTTGCCACCATCTCGCCATTGCTCGAACACCGTGTCGCCTTCCCAGCCGAAATTGCGCACTTTGATCTTCAGCTCTGGCTTCGCCGCAATGAGGCTGGTTTGCAGATGGCCGTTGAAGCGCGTGCGCTCGATGTTCGAGCCGCCGGTGAGCGCAATGACGTCATTGGGCTTCAGCTCAATGGGCTGGGCTTGAGAAGCAGCCGTTAGGGCCAGAAGAAGGAGGACAAATTTCATGGAATGATGGGGCGTAGCCTAACCTTTGTAGGCAAGTGCGGCAGAGATTCAGGAGCACAGGCTAGAAAGCCTATGCTGCTACTTCAGTTCCTCGATCCTAAGGTCCTTGTAGCGGACGATGGAGGTGGCCCCGCCATGAATCTGCACAGCGATGATCCCGCTGCTGGCGATGTTAGGCTCCGTTTCCGTGTAATCGACCGTCTGCACTCCATTGAGCCAAATTTGGATGCGTTTGCCCTCGGCGCGGATGCGGTAATCATTCCACTCACCAAGCGGCTTCATGGCCTTGGCGAGAACCTCAGGCGTAGGCTGCGCCAGCATCTTCTTGCGACGACTTTCATCATACAAAGCACCGTCGTAGCCTTTGCCGAGGTCAGCCTGGTAGCCAGAGACTTCATGGTGATTGGGGATACGCTCGGTGCGGAATTGCACCCCACCATTCACAAAACCATCCGTCCCTTCTAGCTTCCATTTCAGGGTCAGCTCGAAGTCACCGTAGCTCTTGGTTGTGGCGAGGAAGTTGTTCTTCTCCTGCTTTTTGTTCAATGAGCCCGCGACAAGCGCTTCATGCTCAATGCGCCAAACTTTACCGATATCTCCTTCCCAGCCGGCGAAAGTTTTGCCATCAAAAAGTGGCACCGTATCAGCCTGAGCTAGGACACTGAACTCAAGACAGAGAAAAAGAAAGACGCGTCGGATCATAAGGACGAAACTACGGAAACAGAACACAGATCTCTCGCGAGAGATTGAATAATGAGGCTCTATTTTCTGCAAAAGAAACGCCATGAGAGCCAAAACCCTCATGGCGTTCGTCATGCAGTTTCACTCAGGATCAGGAAGCCAAGGCCGATGCCACATTGCCAACGATGTCCTTGCTAGGCTTCAATGTTTTTGCGCCAGGGGTCCATTTCGCAGGGCAGGCCTCGTTCGGGTTTGCGATCAGATGCACATTGGCTTCCATCTTTCTGACCAATTCCGAGGCGTCACGCCCCACGTTGTAGAAATTGACCTCGGAAGACACGAGCTTGCCCTCTGGATTGATGATGAAAGTGCCACGTAGTGCCAGGCCGGTGTCCGCATCATACACGCCAAACAGACGACTCACTTGACCGGTCGGATCAGCGGCAAGGGTATACTTCACCTTCTTCAAAAGACCTTCCGTGTTGCGCCAAACCATATGAGCGAACTTCGTGTCGGTGGAGACGCCGATGACATGAGCTCCGAGAGAAGCGAGCTTTTCTTGCTGATCGGCGAGGTCAGCCAACTCAGTCGGGCAGACAAAGGTGAAGTCAGCTGGGTAAAAAACCAAGATGGCCCATTTGCCTTCTTTTTTGATGTCAGCCAGAGACACCTTGCCAAAGTCGCCATGAGTTGGCTCATAGGTTTCCATTTCAAAGTCAGGCACGATAGCTCCAACGGTGGCTTGAGTAACAGGGATTTCCATGGGTGGGGTAGCGGTAGATGAGATAGGAGTCTTTGTGATTGAGAAGAGATGGATCTTCTCAGGGGCATGATTGATGCCCAGGACACTACGGGTCAAATGAGAACGCGGGTACGGAGCTTCGTTTGGCTTGGAAAACAATCACTTGACCAAGATGGCGGCGTGATGGCAGCAACCACCATGAGTCACCCTGCGTCAAAGCGACCCGCGCCGAGCTACGCACCCGTGCGCCGACGGTCAGTGACATGCCCCCATGGCGGGCTCTTCAGGAATCAGCACTCCACAAATCAAAAACATGCAGACTAGCCCCTCGCCTCACCTGAATTTGAATCCCTGAACACGGCTTTGCATATCTTCCAAAACAGGAGCGAGTTCGATTTTTTGCTGGAGACTTGCGGCTCGTATCAATAACAACGGGTCATCTGCGATCAGATCCTCCATGAACTTTCGGTCTTGTTCAGCGAATCGATCCCCTTCGGTAACATCGTTGCGTAGGCTTTTTAAATCTCCACGCATTCTACCGATCAAGCGTCTGCGCTCTTCGGTTGGCATAACTTTGAGCCCCTTTTCAATGGTTTGAAGCAGTGGTTCGATCGTTTGATCGACATACTCTTTTCGTTCTCCCTCGTTCAAAGAAGCGAGGAAGCGATCTAGCAATTCCTGAGCATCCTCGCGCAGGCTTTTGCGCTGGCTTGCATCCAGCCTTTGGTAATCGCGAATCACCATCGCAAGGTATTGACTTCGCCTCTCCTGGCTCACACTGCTACCGGACAACCAAGGAGCTTTTTCCATCAGACCCTGCACTTTGCCAGGCCAAGAGACGAGGTCATCCGTCTCGTGCATGATCCAAGCCACAGCAGACCAAATCAAAGCCAACAAGGCAAGAGCAGTCATCCAGGTGCGAGAATGAATCGACATGAATTTTCAGCGTTTGAAGCGGCGGCTGACGATGCTGAGGAACTCACGAGCTTCCTCCACCCCGAGTTTTTGAGTCAGGGAAAAATACACGCCCGCAGCAACCAGCACCGTGCCGCCTAAGCTCAAGGTCTGCATCATGAAACTCATGCTAGACCAACCCGAAAGCACCGAGATCTTCGCCAGAAGACAGATCACCGCCATGCCAACAAGCCCCATGGATAGCTTTGTCAAAGAGGTCAAAAGCAGCCTTGTCTCCAATCCTCCTGCCACTCTACTCATGTTGATGTAGAGGGCAGAAAAATTGATCAACAAGCCTGCTGCGGTCGCCCAAGCTAGAGCGGTATGATCCCATTTTAGCACAAAAACGGTGATCGCATTCACCGTCGCCGTGAAGACGATGATACCTAAGCTCACCAACATGGGGACGAAGCGCTTCCCAATCGTGTAAAAGGCTGGCTGCAACACCTTGATAGAAGAATAAAACACCAATCCAAAGGCATAGGCCTGAAGCGGACCTGCGGTGGCGTCCACATCAACTGAGGTAAACTTACCATGCTCAAAGAGAATCGATACAATTTCATGCGCGAGCAAGCATAGTCCCACGGCACTAGGTAAAGTGAGGAAAAGCACAAGACGAAGGCCTTTGGCAAGAGCCCCACGAAAAGCAGGAGTCATTCCGTCGGTGGCTAACCGAGAGAGCATTGGCAAAGTCACTGTCGCGACAGCAACACCGAAAAGGCCAAGGGGCAGTTGTTGCAGACGTTGCGCATTCGCTAACCAAGCGTTCGCAGACTCTTGACCTGGTGTGAAGGAAGCGAATACCGAATTCAAGAAGACACCGATCTGCGTTCCACCCGCAGCAATCAGTGAGGGCCACATGAGATGCAAAACCTCTGAAACACCTTGGTCTCGCCATTTGAAATCAAGACCAAAGCGAAAGCCAACCCGTCTCAAAGATGGGATCTGAATCCCCAACTGCAAGAGTCCTCCAACCAATGTGCCAATGGCAAAACCGATGAGGCCCTTTTCAGTGAGTGTGCCTGAACGGAACCCTGGATCGATCAACCAAGCGATCACAACTCCACCCACGATACAGCCTAGGTTAAAAAACGCAGAAGCGACGGCAGGAACGAAGAAGACTTTCTTGGAGTTCAGCATCCCCATGACCAAGGCGGTGACCGAAACAATCGTGATGAACGGATACATGATGCGCACGAGGTCAGCGCATAAATCAATGCTGGCAGCACGATCCCAACCGGGGTTCAAAAGGCGAACGAGCCACGGTGCGATGGCTATACCCGCCAATGAGACCATACTCATGAAACAGATCGAAAGAGCGAGCATTTTCCGGCCTAGTTGCCAAGCTGCCTCATCCCCTTCGCTTTTGATTTTTTTTGTGAAGGTCGTGACAAAGGCCGTGGACAGTGCCCCCTCAGCAAAGAGGTCTCTTAGCATATTGGGCGTGCGAAAGGCGGCAGTGAAAATCCCTGTGAAATGGGCTCCGAAGAGACCATTCAGCATTTGATCTCGCACCAATCCTAAAATTCGGCTGCACAAAATAGCCATCGAGACAATGCCCGTACTCTTTGCCTGGGACTCGGTCTCGGAGGTGGAAGCGCTCATGACGGATCAAGCTCCCTGTTTCACAGCTGCACGGCGCAGTTTATCCATCATGGCAATACCCATGCCATGCTCGAACATGGGCTCAGCGATGATCTCATCGACTCCTAGTTTATCGAGTTCTCTCAATACGTAGAAAAACCTCACCGCAGCCTCAGGCAATTTGCCTTTGCCTGGACTTAAAATCTGCACATGCACCCAATCGGTGAGCTGCGTGTAACCATCGCTCGAATCGCCACGATAGCTCAGCAAAGCATATTTCCGTCCTGGAACTGGCGTGAAATCGCTTGGCTTGGACAAAAGCCGAAGGGGAGTGCGTGGGGCGTAGTGACTGGCTAACTGTCCTGGAGCTTCGCTAGCTTCATCCACAACGGAACGAGTGACGTGCTTGACCTTCCCATAGACCTTCAGGTCTTCTGGAGTGATGGGCCCAGGGCGCAGGATGGTGATGATGGGTTTGGGTGATCCCGGCTCGATCTTGATGATGGTACTCTCTAACCCGCAGAGACAAGCCCCACCATCGATGATCAAAGGGATGCGTCCATCCAGCTCCGCGACAACGGCTCCAGCTGAGGTCGGACTGATCGAACCAAAGCGATTCGCACTAGGTGCCGCAATCGGGCGGCCCAGAGATTCTGCCACACGACGAAACACCGCATTTTTGCTCACTCGAACTGCCACGCTTGGGAGACCGGCGGTCACGATATCAGGCACGCAGCTTTTTTTCGGCAGCACCAGGGTGAGTGGCCCTGGCCACATTTTTTCAATAAGCTTTTGCACCGTCGACTGGATAGCCGCAGGCACCTCCGCCACTTCATCAAGCATCTTCTTGTTGGCAAGATGCACGATGAGAGGGTCAAAACTCGGCCTTTCCTTGGCATCGAACACTTTGGCAACCGCCTGTGGATTCAGTGCATCAGCAGCCAGACCATAGACGGTCTCCGTGGGCAAAGCCACAACCTCCCCCGCGCGCAATAGACGCGCCGCCTCCTCCACGGCTTTGTGCATGAGAGGTCCGGTGTCTGTCTGAAGGATAGGTGTGAGCATGGTCATGGAGAGTCATAGCCATGCCGCTCTTTCCTGCAAGACATCCTCCTCATGCGCCAAGGCTAAGATACTCACGAACCGTATGGTTCATGGCACGTCGGGCTGGTGGGAATACGGCCGCAACCTCCGACAAGGTATCATTGAGCTCAAACTCTTCTGCCAGGGCATGCTTTCCAGCTGCCTCGAGATGACTCACGACGACTTTTTCATAAAAATCAACGTCGGGCGCACCACGCCTCTCCGCTCTATGATGAAGGAAATCGGGATAGAGGCAGGTCAAGACCAGGAATTGGTTCGCGCACTGCACATGGATGAAGAAGCGCTCGTGAGGGCGTGCATTTTCCAGAGCCTCGATGTAGTCGATGCTATACAAGTGCTCCAAGCGATTCGCGGGAATGCGTTGGTCCGCGGTAGCAGGCAGCCCAAAATCCGCGCAGACTACCGCCATGTAATCCGCTACCTCCAAATCCTCCACGCCCACCTGCTTCAAGGTGTGCCTGACGAGCACGAAAAAAAACAGCTCAGGAGAAAGCACCGCGGCCTTCGTGCTCATGACCATCGCCTCGAATAGCCTCGGATGATCCAAAATCATGCGCACAGCCTCTTGATCGTCCAGCAAAGAAACCAGACCCTCTCGGTGTCGCTGATTCATTGCCAAAGATTCACAGATGAATTGCCAATCGGCATTTGAAAACCGATGCCAACAACCGGGGCGAGGGAATCGTGGGATCATGGGTGTATCGCGTTGGATGGTTTAACCAAGCAGCGGCCATGCCAGCCGCAGTTCATGATTTGGATGCAATTCCACGTGTGAATGTTCGACACGAATGCATAAACCTCGGCTTGAATTGGCACCTTGGCGTAGAGCAAGATTACTTTTTTCCGCAACCCATGAGAAGAGCCAAGGTTACACGATTGCCTTTTTCCATCCATCCAATCACCATGAAGAACAAACCCTTCCTATTCATCCACCTGGGGACCCTGGTTCTCAGCACAGGCCTCACTATGGCTCAAGAAAGAGCCGGAAAAGCCGAGGCAGGCGGCCGCTTGGCTGAGTTCATCAAGCGAGCCGACACGAATCAAGATGGCAAGATCAGCAAGGAAGAGTTCGATGGATTTTCCAAACGCGAAAACGCTGATCGTTTCGCCAAAATGGACGCGAATGCCGATGGCTCTGTGGACTCTATCGAAATCGAGCAAGCGGCAGACAAAGTGCGCGATGGCATGAGGCGTGTCGCAGGAGAGGAAGGCAGACCGGGTGGCTTACGCAGACCGGCTGGTGAAGGTGGCGAGGGAGGATTTCGTCGCCCCCCAGGAGACAAACCTGAGGGATCACCCAGGCCTGAAGGCGACCGCCCGATGCCTCCGGCAGGCTCAGCAGGCCCCGCCATTAATCCCAAAGAGATCTTTGGTCGGATGGACAAGAACGCAGATGGCAGTGTGGATAAAGAGGAGTACCTTGAGTTTTCCAAACAAGAACTCGAAGGACGATTTGCACGCATGGATCAAAATACAGACGGCAAAGTCACCGAAGAAGAACTTCGGTCAGGCATCGAGCGCATGCGCAGCATGATGCGCGGAGGACCAGGCGGACCTCCAGGCGGAACTGGTGGCTTCCGCCGCCCTGGAGAAGGCACTGGAGAGGGAGGATTCCGTCGTCCACCCCAGCAGGAGGGGGGGGGTGACCGTCCACGCCCCGAGTTAGAAAACGATACCCCCAAAAAGGATCCCATCTAATTCCCCCATCCTAAATTCATTACCCCTAGGCGGTTCCAGAAGGAACCGCCTCTTTTTTTGGAGCCCCTGTTGAGCACCCTCCTCTTCAGGTGCATTCATGAATCATGAATTCGATGCGGACACGCCAAAGATTGAAACAACCAACTGTGGCAGCAGCGCCTTTGGTGATGCCAGACATCACGAAACCGAGCATCTTACCGCAGACTGAACATGAACCACCCTATCATGTGATTCTTCACGATGATGACACTCATACTTATGATTACGTCATCGAAATGCTCTGTGCAGTATTCGGATACGACTTTCCAGTCGCCTATCAAATGGCCTGCACCGTCGATGAATATGGCAGGGTGGTGGTGGCCACTTGTCATAAAGAACTCGCAGAGTTGCGGGTGGAGCAAATTGAGACCTACGGCCCTGACCCCAAGCTGCCCGAAAGCAAAGGTTCCATGCGTGCCACCATGGAACCTGCGGAGTAGCGGTGCATACCCATCTTTTTCATTGCGGTCATTGGCCGTTAAAAAGCTATGATGCGAACCCACTAAGATGAATGAAAACTCAGCTTACCCTCATCGCCGCTGTTTCAGCAGACGGTTTCATTTCAAGAGGAAGTGGCGTTCCCTGGAAACTACCGATTGATCAACACCATTTTCGTTCATACACCCAAGATCGCTGGCTGCTCATTGGCCGAAAGACCTATCAAGAAATGGAAGGTTGGTTTCGGCCATCCCACCACCCCTTGGTGTTAAGTCAAAATGACAACTTCCATCCGCATCCTGGTCGCACCGTCAGCACCGTTGAGCAGGCCATTCAACTTGCCGAAGAGGCTGGGGAACCTGAATTAGTCTGCTGCGGAGGCGGTCTAGTTTACCAATCATCCATGAGCCTTGCTGACCGGCTCATCATCACCCATGTGGATGACTACCTAACTGAAGGCGTGCGATTTCCTGCCATCGATTCGCCATTCTGGAAACCACTGCATCAGCAGAGCTATCCCGCGGATCAAAACCACCCATACAGCTTCACGATTGTGCATTACGAGCCGATGAAAAGTTCAGGATCGAGATATTCTCTGTAGTTCACCGCGTGCAATTCATCGCTAACAACAATGCCGCTCACTTTTGCAAAGAGCGGCATTGTTCAAACGGCGAAGCGTCTAACTTTATAAGCTAAAGGCCGGCAATTTCACAATCTTCCCACCTGACATGGCGGATTCATGCGCACATAAGCCCACGCAAGTCCAGTTGGCAGACTGTTTTGCATTTGGGAATGGATCACGATCTTCTGCCAACGCCATGGCAAACTCGTGAGCTAGATGTGGATGACTGCCGCCATGCCCACTCCCCTGGGTAAAGCTCAGGTGCGTTTTTTTAGCTAAATCATATACCCCCTTGGTCGTGAAATCACGAATGCTCTTGGGCAACAATTTGGCATAATCAGGTGCTTTGACCAATTTGGGAATCTTGTGCTCCGGCAGCTTGGCCGTATGCATCACGAGAGGTTCGTGTTCGATCAAAGGCCATTCGATCGTGGCTTTGTCACCATAAACGTCGATGCTTTCGCGATACTGACGCGCTGTGTCGAAAAGGCTTCGAATGATTCTTGCACTCAAATCGCTATCCTTGAATTTCACATGCGCCGTCTCCACGGCAAAGGGGGAACCATAGTGCTTCACCAATTCTGGGCGTATCGTGCCTGAGCCAAAGCAGCTCACGTATTCAGCTGGTGTGCCAGCCAAAGCGGCCACGGGGCCGACACAGTGAGTCGCATACCACATGGGAGGTAGCCCTGGCCAGTAATTCGGCCAGCCGTCCATGTCTTGCTGGTGGCTCGACTGAAGGAACTGCAGCTTACCCAACTTCCCCTTCTGATACTGTTCCTTCATGAAAAGGAACTCACGCGCATAGACCACCGTCTCCATCATCATGTACTTGAGACCCGTTTTTTTGACGAGATCACAGATCTTTTTGCAATCCTCAATGCTGGTCGCCATCGGAACCGTGCACGCTACATGCTTGCCTGCCTTCAATGCTTCAATCGACATCCAACCATGGTCTGGTATAGGACTGTTGATGTGCACTGCATCAATCTTCGGATCTTTTAGCATGTCGCGAAAATCTGTGTATCGCACATCGACCCCAAAAGCATCGCCGATCGCTTTCAACTTTTTCGGATCACGCTGACAGATCGCATAACAATGAGTTTCTGGATGACGCTGCCAAATCGGGATGAATTCAGCGCCAAATCCGAGACCGACGACGGCAATGTTGAGCTTTTTCTTGGGCATAAGGTTGTGCTTTCGTTCTGGCTTTATCTGTTCGTGCCTTTTTTCGAAACGACAATTTTTAGGACAGATCGGACACCAGCGGGGAGCCTTGGCGTGTCTTTAACTCAGCAAAGACCAAGCGCCCGGCCGTGGTTGGCAAGGCCCCCCCCACAATGACATCAACTGTCTGTCCAATGAAAGAGGCTGCCTGATTCACGACGATCATCGTGCCATCCGGCAGGTAACCAACAGCCTGATGTTTATCCTTACCAGGCTTCAGCAGGCTGAGTTGGATTTCATCCCCTGGATTCAAAGATGGCTGCAGAGCCACCACCAATTCACTCAAACTTAAAACGCCTACCCCGCGCAGCTTAGCGACCTTTGCTAAATCCTGATCGTTGGTGAGTAGCCTGGCATTTAACTGACGTGCCAAATGAGCTAGCCGGGCATCCACGGAAAGGTCGTCTCGCTTTTCCCAAGTCTCAGGCTCGAAAACCGACAACCGAACCCCTTCGAAGGCACGCAGCTTTTCCATCACTTCCAGGCCTCTTTTACCTCGCAGTTTTTTTTGGCTATCCCCTGACTCCGTCAAGCGTTGCAATTCATCCAACACAAATCTGGGCACAACCAACGGCCCGCTTAGAAAACCTGTCTGAGCAACCTTCAAGATACGCCCATCGATGATGATATTGGTGTCCAAAAGCAGGGGATCCCCCTCCGCCCCTTCGCGCCTGAATTGAACATAAGGGATCATGAAGGCGAACTGATCTCGATCGCTTCGCAAAGCGACAGAAACCCCAAAAAAGGCGAGCGATGCGTAGATGATGATTTGTACCAAGTTTTGCAAGGCCTCCGCCCCAGGTTTGGTCTGAAAATAATCTAACTGGAAAACACCGATTCGCGTAACCAGCCATGCGCAAAAGAGGCCAATCCCAAGACCAAAAGTGGCATGAGAAAAATCACGTAGCGTGACCCTGGCCAGCATCATATCCAGTGCCAGCAGCAAGCCCATCACCGTCGCGCCAGTGACGGCACCGATCCATGCAGGCTGTTCAAAGCCAAGCGCGATGGTGATTCCAATAAAAACAAAGACGGGGAAAAAAAGAGCCCTAACGAGACGGATAGACCACGGTGAATTCATGCAAAAAGAATCGGGCGAATAACTTCGAAGTAGGCTAGGCAAAGTTCAGGAGACAAGCAAGAACGGCCTATCCTCTTCAAGAAATCATTCTCGGCCAACATATTCCGCTTCTTTCGCTAAAGCGTCTGATTTCCAACGAGAGGGAAACATAGACCCTGCCCAGCGTTAGGTCATTCTTTCCCATAGATTCAGACCGACTTCATGGTGAACAAAGGCGTCTGGCGATGACGTTAGGAGATAGCGATGAAACGCAGCTTGGCCCTCTTTGTTTTTTTCACCTTTCCGCTTCATGCAGAGATGCGTGTCTCCACTGATTTTGATGGGGGGAATGCGGAAGTCGTGAAGCTCGATCAAGCCAGCCAAACGGTGCGTATCATGCCGAAGCTACACGAAGCACGCGGCTGGCCGTGTTGGTGGTATTTGAAACTTGAAGGCCTCACCCTGGGGCGACCAGTTCAACTCCAAGTGCAGGCACAAACCAAACCCTTTCGCGACAGCACCGTTCTCCCTGCGGCTTGGAGCCAGCCCAAGCATGCCTGGCTCAGCAGCGATGGCACAAGCTGGACACCAAGCGAGGCGGGCGCACGCGGGGATGACAAGACGATGACTTACACGCTCAGGCCGAAGACCCAGAGCCTTCACGTAGCCTGGGGGCCGCCGTTCCTGCCTGCAGATGCAGAAACCTTGCTCGCTGAGCTAACCGCAACGCTACCAGCCTCGAAACGCTTCGAGCTTTCGAAAACGCGCGATGGCCGAGCAGTGCATGGCATTCGCATAGGCGATGACAAGGCACGCCATCAGGTCTGGATCGGTGCACGTCAGCATGCTTGGGAGACCGGCGGAAGCCAGGTCGGACGCGGTTTCATCCGCTGGTATGCCAGCGATGAGGCAAAGACGCTGCGGGCCAAAACCTGCCTTCACTTCATCCCCATCATGGACGTGGATAACGTGGCGCTTGGCGCTGGCGGCAAAGAGGCTGTGCCACGCGATCACAATCGCGACTGGGCCGATGCACCGATCTATCCCGAGGTCGCCGCCGCGCAGCGCATGATCAGCGAGATTCATCAGAAGCATGGTCTCGACGCGTACATAGACCTTCACAATCCTGGAGCGAATGATCCGATCTTCTTCTTCGGTCCATTCGCCTTCGAACGCATGACTGGCACGCAACAGCGCAACTACAGCCGTTGGATCGAACTCGCCGCCGAGAACATCACTAGCCCATATCCGGTAGAGCCGAAGTATCGCTTTGCCACTTATGTCACCGACGAAGAGGAACGTAGCCGCATGAGCAGCGGATGGGTACGGAAGCACACCGGTGACTTCACGCTTTCCGTAACACTCGAAACGGGCTGGAACAGCCCACTGATGTCGGTCGAAGGTTATTCAAACGTTGGTATAGGCTTGGGGCGTGCGCTTCGAGATTACTTGGAGGAAGATCCCCGCCGACCATGAAAAAGGCGGCGGATTTTTCATCCGCCGCCCAAAGAGAGTTGATCCAATACGAAATCGCTAGCTGTGAATCAGTGAAGCACGTGGGTGCTCACCTTCACGCCTTTTTGATAGCCTTTGAAGCCGTAAGCAGTGGGCTGGTACTCACCCACCAGCGTGACATCTGCCTGAGCCGGGACATCCAGGCCGAGGCCCCAGTAAACGCCATTCACCAGGAAGCGGCGCAGGCCTTCGTTGGTCAGGTCGGTGGCCGAACCCATCGTGGTGCAGAGCACTTTGTTTTCGCCGCCGGCTTGATTTTTGACTGAACGCGTCCAGGCAACCGGCATCATCGGCTCATTCAGACTTTGCTCGACCTTGGCCGCTGTCTTCTTTTTGCTGTTGGCAGGTGGGGAGTCTGGGGTCATGCCGGACAAGACCTGACCACGCAGCAGGATCTTCGCATCGGCAGGAGGCGCGGCCTCATAAACATCGGTGGTACCAAAAACATCCGCCACACCACGCAACAGCGCATCACCGTCATTTGCTGATTCGACTACGGCGCGAGTGGCCTCAAACTTGTGTTTACCCCAGTGGCTGACCCAAGTCTCACCAAGAATTTGGCGGCCCCACCCGCCTGCATTGTTCCAGTTCCAAGCAGCATATTTGCTGTCTTGGGGGATGCCGGCAAAGGCGTGGGTGCTGGTGCGCAGGGCAATGATGGGCACGCCCCGATTCACAGCAGCCTCGAATTTGGCAAGAGCTTCTTCATTCCAGCGACGGAAGCGAATCAACATGATGATCGCGTCAGCGCTATCGAGAGCCGCAGGATGGGTCAGGCTATCGCCTTTGTCTGGGTTGATGGTGCCATCGGCTTCTGCAGAAAAAAGCACCGTGCATTTGAAGCCGTGGCGTTGACTGAGAATTTTGCCGAGCTGAGGCATGGCTTCTTCACTGCGATATTCTTCATCACCAGCGAGTAGCACGATGTGTTTGCCCTGAGCCTTTCCAGCAGGCTCGTAAGTGACAAAGAGATCATCAGCCCCAACAGAAGCAAGGGGGGCAACCAGGAGTGTGGAGAGCAAGAGGCGTCGAAGCATGGAGGTCGTGGGTTGGGATCGAGGATGCTGAACTATGACGGGGATCGTCGTCTAGGCTTTTCCACCTTAGGCGGGAAAACCAGACAAAAAACCGAAAGTCTATCCTATCTAACTTGGTCAGCGAGCTGGGATTGCCATTGCTCAAAGGCGGTCTTGGCCCGCATGGCTCCGAGCAGATCACCGACTTTTTCACGACTGGCCTGAAGCGGACGCAGCGCTTCTTCTGCCGCCTTTTGGCTCGCAAGGGTCACCTCGCGATGCTGCTGCTGTAGCTTAGCCTGCTGCTGCACGTAGATGCTGCGCAGCTTGCGCAGAGGCGGCATCAGGGTCTCATCCACCTCTGGCAAAGCTTCACGCTTCAGCACCCGGTCCATCTCCGCACGATAGGCCAACTGCTCGCGTGGTGCAGCAAAGGGCAGATCGCGCTTCAAGGCTGACATGTACTGAGCATCCAAGGTTTGTCGCTGCTGCTCCATGACTTGAGGCGAGTTGGGCGGATTCGATTCACGCAGCTGTTTCAAAAGCGCGGCAAGTTCAGGGTCGTGCGCGTCCAGGCTCTGCATTTGCTCACGCAGACGAGCCTGCATGGCTTCTTTACCCATAAATCCAGACCAACGTGGAAGGCGCCACAGGACCAGGTCGTTGTCGCCAGCTTGGGGCTGACGAACGTCCTTGCTACGACCAGAAAACACAGCCCAGCGCTCGTTTTCACCGAGAGCCATGTCGGTGATGACCTGAGGTGTTTCCTGACGCCAGACTTCCTCGGCAGTGGCGCTTTCATAGAGCCGCAGCGTGGCATCCGTCCAGCTCGTCAGCAGCAGCCTGCCACCGTCCACAGCAACCCCAGCCTGTGGCGTGGGTTGACCACGCATCAAAGGTGGCAAAGTCGCCAACACATCCAGTTCCGGCAGTTTCAGAAGCTTCGGTGAGCTGCTGGACACCAAGGACATCCCTGCACCAGGAGGCCCCATGAATCGCGTCAGGTAGCCGAGCTGCTTCACCGCCAATTCTTTGAAATGCATCGTGCTTACATCAAGCTGCGTGATAGCCGGTCGGAACTGCCGCTTTTCCCCCGGAATAAGCTCTGAACTTGTCAGCAGCACGCTCATGGCATCAGGCATCAAGGTCATGGCGTAGAGGCGATTTTTGAAGGCTTCCAGAGGTTGAAATCCATGATCCTGTCCGACTTTCCAAACGAACAATGTCTGAAAGACATCTTCCGTATCTTTTTCAGGCGAGCCACCCGCGAGCACGATCTCATGCGCAGGCAGATAAACCGCTGCCAAGAGGCGATTGTTGGGAAAGGCCAGCTGATGAAGCAGCTTTCCCTTCGTGAGATCAACCAGAGCGATTTTGTCCGAAGTGTTGCTGTAGAGCATCGCCTGCGTTTCATCCGGAGTGACCTGCAGACGCATGATTTCCCCCATGTCTGGATTGAGTGATCCCGCCTGCTTTTGGTTTGCAGTATCCCACAGCCGCATGGTCTTGTCCTGACTGATGGAAAGCACCCGTCTGCCGCCTCGGGTCAGCTTCACGGCATAGACGGCACCCTTGTGTCCTGAGAAACGAGCGACCTCCCCGATAGGCCCATCGAGAGGGATAGGATCAAAAGGTTCCACGCGGGGCACTAGCAGCCGCTCGCTCAAAAGGGGGCGCGTCGCAGGTGGTGTCCGTTCCGTTGCAACGACAGGCAGGGCAGGCTTGTCGGCCATGGTTTTTCGCAGAGGGGCTGCGATTGCCACTGGTTGCGGTTTCACGGGGATAGAAGGGGGGCTTAGCGCCGGCTCGACCTGGCTAAGCTCAGCCGCAACTGGCTTCAGATTTAGCGTCGTTGCCTGGTCTTGGACGCGAAGGCGATTCTTCAACAACAACACAGCCAAACCGAGCACAAGCAGCACGCACGCCATGCCCCAACCCATGGGCGAAAGACGGCGCCAAAACTGGGCAAGCAGGGACGGACGATAGCTGCTGTCCAGTTCGGCTGGCTCCTGCTGAACCTGCGGATGACTGACTGCTGGCTGCGGGGCAAAGTCGGCGGTGGTGGCAGGTCGATCCCTAGCACCTGCGGTCGGCATGGATATCGGCAGGGTCGATGCAGGCGTGGCATACAGCGCTGCGCGAACCTCGGCTGCTTTTTGAAAACGTGCCTCCGGCTCGGGCTGGAGACATTTGGCAATGATCGCTGCGAAGCCCTCGGGCAGGCCGTGCTGAATCTGTGCACCCGCTGCAGCTGGCGTCTGTCCCGTCAGCATCTCATGCATGACGACACCCAATGAATAAATGTCGGCTCGATGATCCACGCTAGCGCCGATGATCAGTCGCTCCGGCGCGGTGTAGTCAGGCGTACCATATTCGATCTCATCTGCCACGGTTTGTGCACCGGCCTCACGGGCGAGGCCAAAGTCAGCCACCTTGACGTGAAGGTCTTGCGTGATCAAAATATTGGCAGGCTTGATATCACGATGCGCGACGCCGTGATCATGAGCAAATTGCAATGCCTCGCATAGCTCGGTGACGATGCGACGAGCTCGCTCGGCTGTGATGTCACCACGACGCGTCAGTTTGTGTAAATCCGTACCATCGACAAACTCCATGACCAGGAAAAGATGACCCGCGCAGGTCTGGCCAAAGTCAAAGACGGCAACAATGTGCGGATGGACGAGACGTGCCATGGAGCGAGCCTCTTTGATGAAGCGCTGCACATCCTCCTGTCGCTTGGCAGAACTCGCGGGAAGCACTTTGATAGCAACCCAGCGATCAAGCGACACCTGCCGTGCCCGATAAACAGCCCCCATGCCACCGATGCCAACGATGTCATGAATTTCATACTGAGGCAGCAGCGCGGCCAATTCCTCCAGCGAGGGAAATTCAAGCTCCGGCCCCGTATCGAGAGCAGGCGGGCCAGGGGATGGAGAAACGGAAGAAGAATCGGGCATTCTTTGCAACAATCTCTAAGCTAAATAGCAGGCCAGCGGTGAAGTGTGCCAGCTTTTCCTCACAAGCCGTGCGGAATGCCCACTCTGCAGTCTTTTGCGGAAAAGCGCCCCTCGCTGAGGAACAGGTGTGCCGCCCGCCAGACACGTGGGTGAAAAAGCACGGTGAAATGATCAATCGGCAACACGGCGAAGTCAGTGAGACCGTCCACCCGACCTCCCTGCACCGTCACCAAACCATCGTTTTCAGAGCCGAGGACATGGGAGAAGAGGGGGAAAATCGGCCGATTGCCCATCAAGACACCTGTTTCGGGCGGGACGGGGCCGAGACGGCGAGCCGTATCCTCCACCCGCGTGCCAAGCTCATCGACCACAGGACCGAGCAACCACCGCGCCCAACGCAGAGGACGCAGAAAATCGATGATCTCGCTGCCTTGATTCGGGGGCACAAGCAAGACCGATCGACCCAGAGGAAAGGTCGCCGGGCGGGAAGCGGCCCACCTACGAAAAATCAGCCCGCCTAGCGAATGCGTGACGAAATGAACCCTAGCTCCTTCGGGCAAATCCAGAGAATCCAGCACCGGTCGCAGGTAACGATCCGCGGCCTCGGCAATCGTGGCACGGTGCGAAGGATACCCCACTGCACGCACGCTCCAACCACGTAAGCGAAGCGACCAACCGAACGGACAGAGGCTATGCACCGAACGCCCCAAGCCATGCAGCAAAATGACGACGTCACGGGAAGGATCAGCGAGAGGTTCTGGCATGGTAAAACCTAGCGAACTTAGGCCTGAGGAAGATGAGAACAACAAGGCAACCACATTTGCGGTGCAAGCCATCAGGCCTGCGGAGTGCTCAGCGAATTCACTCCGCCTTCTTTTTCTTCTTCCCGGCGGCTTTCTTGGGATCCGTTCCCCCGTTAGGACTGAGACGCTTCCACCAGTCGGGACCTTCTGCATCCACCTGTGTGTTGTGAGCGATGAGGCGAGTTTTCATCTCTTGAAAGCGCTGCCGTTGCGTATCCTTGACGTCGTTGGTTTCTTTTGGGTCGTTCTTCAGATTGTAGAGCTCAAACTCTGTCAGCTCAGCATCGGCGAGGATCTTCCAATCGTCCAACCGCATGGCGATTTTGGCATTCGGAGCCATGTGCAGACGCCAGAAGAGCGGCTGCGGGCGCTCGAGCTTCGTCGCGCTACCATTCAGAGCCGCCAGGGCATTCACGCCATCGAGGGTTCGATCCTTCGGCACCTCAACCCCAGCGATGCTGAGCATGGTGGGAAACACATCGCTGCCGATCAAAGGCACATCGCTCGTGGTGCCAGGCGGAATCTTGCCGGGCCAACGGGCGAGGCCAGGCACGCGGATACCGCCCTCATGCAAATCGCGTTTCCGACCACGAAGACCGCCACTGGAGCCGCGGCCTGCAGACTTGATGCCATCACCCTCGGGGCCGTTGTCGGAGGTAAAGAAGACAAAGGTGCTATTGGCTAGCTTCTGCTCGTCGAGCGTCCTCATGAGCATACCGAAGGCATGATCCATCTGCGTGACGTTGGCGTGATGCTCACGCTGGATGTCATCGGTGAGGTCGGGATACAGGGCTTTGAACTTGGGATCAGACTTGATGGGATAATGCGGCTCATGCGTCCACACGGCGAGAAAGAAAGGCTTCGACGCATCTCGCTTTTCCTTCAGCCAAGTGATTGCTTCCGCGACGACGAGCGGCGCGGAATAACCCTGCATGGGGCCGACGGGCTGGCCGTTGCGGGCGAAGTTGTCCGGATTCTCGTGGGTGGGTGCGGCATTGTTCTGCGTGGCCAGCCACCAGTCGTAGCCGTGGTCGCCCGGTTGCGGATGGGTAGGATGGTTGAAGAAGCCGTTGAGGTGCCATTTGCCGCTGTGGCAGGTGCTGTAGCCCGCTTTTTTCAGCAGTAAGGGCAGCGTCACTTCACTCGTACGCAGATGTACCTCCGAGCCCTCCGCGATCCAGGTATAAACGCCATTTCGATGCGGAGTGCGCCCTGTCAGCAAGGCCGAGCGCGAGGGACTGCAGACGGCACTGCCAGAGTAGCACTGGGTGAGCCTCACGCCTTGCTTGGCAAAGGCGTCCAAATTGGGCGACTGAATGATCGGATGGCCAAAAGAACCCAAATCGCCATAGCCCAAATCATCTGCGAGGAAGAGAACAAAGTTCGTCGGTGCCGAAAAGGACGAATGCAGGAGCAACACAGAGGTGAGAAAAACGAGGAGGCGCATGCATGCGGAACGCCACCAGCGACCAAGATCCTTCAGCAGCTTCTTACCCATCTCACCGCAGGCGGCAGGCCACAAGGCGCTCACTGTCACGGGCGAAAAAGACGCCATCCGCAAAAGCGGCATGGCTACGATGCCCTGCGCGCAAGATTTGCCAACTGGCTAGTTGATCGTAGCGGCTTGCATCCGCGCGCAGCACACGCAATTCACCATCTTCGGTAAGCATCAGTAGTTTGTTACCCACGGCGAGCAAGGTGCCGCCGGGCAACCGCTCAGGCGATTCCCAAGCGAGATCTCCTTCCGCGCTGATGCAGCGCAGGTTCATGCCTGTTTCCTGCCTACCGTGAAAGCCAAACACGTGGCCTGCCAAAAACACGGGCGTGGCGTAGTGACAATCCAGCACGCGGTCTCGGCTCCAGCTTTCTTCCAAAGCCGTCGGTTTCCGCGTGAAGACGTGCGCACCGACGCCATAACCGGCTGAGACGAGCCAGCGATCCTGCCCACAGGCAATCGGCGTGGCAGCATTCACACTGGCATCCATGCTTGAACGCAGGCGTGTGTTCGCTGCGATGGAGCCATCTGCCGCATTGACAAGCCAAAGTTGGTTACGCATCCAGGCCAAAATCTGCGCTTGCCCAACGGCAACGGGCGAGGCATAACCCGCCTCGTCATCCACCGCCATCCAGGCCACCTGGCCCGTACTGGCCTCCAGGGCGACGAGGCCTGCGGCTTTGCCATTCTGGCTGCCACCAGCGGCGATGATGACATGGCCCCCAAGCACGAGCGGCGACGGCGCACGGCCAAAGAATCCCTGAGGTGAAGTCAGGGCCGAGGCGGTGTCATAGCTCCAAAGCTCACGACCACTGGCCAGATCCAGCGCGGTGACGCGCCCCTCAGGCCCAAGGGTAAAGACACGCCCCTCGGCCACGGTCGGCACCGCGCGCGGCCCGTTGTCAAAGCCGAAGCTGTCCACATAATCGGTAACATAGGTGCTACGCCACAGCACACGGCCCGTCGCAGCATCCAGCGCCTCCGTGGTCATGTCACCGCCTTCCCGGTGGAAGAGGATGACTTTACCCGCGCTGACCACCGGCCCGGCAAAACCCGAGCCTGCCGCCTTTTCCCAAAGAGGTTTCAGATCCGTCGGCAAGACCTCGGGCAAAGCGGGCTCATCCACGGCAGCGATACCATTCCGACTGGGCCCGAGAAACTGCGGCCAATCAGCAGCAGAAAGACTCGCCGCCGCTGCGGTGAGAACGATCCAAAGGAAGGACAAGAGCGTGCGCATGAGTGGCAGAGCTACGTTTGCCAGGGCTTCAGGAACGGGCTTTCTCGAGGCAGAGCCTTATGCCATCTGCGCACATCGAGGTGCCATTCGACATTTGCAGCCGCTGCCAGTCTGACTCCGTGATGCCGAGAGAAGTCGCCAGCGCGTGTTCACGCGCAGCATGACTTGCGCGCACGGCGGCGGCATCCTGTCCGGCCGCCAGGTCCGCACGCACGGCCTCATGCACCTGACGAAGGCGTTCACCATAACGCGCAAGATGCTCTGCCGCGTCGAGGACTTCACCGAAATGAGTCAGGTAAAGCCGTTCCAGTCCGGCAGCGGCCAGGCGATCGACCGAAGCGATGTAGGGGCCGGGCTCGAACTGTGGCGGCGCGGTGGTCACGGACAGATAATCCGTGCCGAGGAGGCGCATGCCAGCCACATCACCCGTGAAGCAACTGCCGCCCAGCAAAAAGGCCAAGTGATGCCGAGCATGACCGGGCGTATCCCAAGCGATGAGCTCAGCCCCGCCCCCGAGGGAGAGGCGATCTCCGTCATTCAAGACCGTCACGCGCTCCGCAGGGGCAGGCAGCATCTGTCCCCACAAAGCATCCATCTGCTCCTGATAGACCATGCGCGCACTGGCAATGAGCTTAACCGGATCGATGAGGTGACGCGCGGCATTTGCGTGGCAATAGACTTGGGCGCCCTGCTGTGCCCACCAGCCTGCCGCCCCAGCGTGGTCCAGATGAATGTGGGTGACCAGCACGTGGCGCACGTCTTTTTCCGCAAAGCCTAGCGCATGCAGCGCAGAGCGCAGGGTAGTTAACGTCGAGCCCGGCCCCGTTTCGATCAGCGCCAGTCCGTCATCACCCTCGATAACATAAGAAGCGATGAGGCCAGGGGTGTTTTGAAAATGAAGATCCAGGGTATGAACACGCACGAAGGTCGCGAAGGGGGGAAAAGGGCTGGGGGCTTAATAAACGATCGCCTCATACTCGATGGGGAGACGACCTCCATCCAGTTCAGGAATCAGTTCAGCAGGAATCGGAGGAATGTCGGCATCAAGAATAGCGCGCAGGGTTAACTCCCTCATGCGCGGGTCGGCATCGCGTGCATCAGAGAGAATTTTTAGATCCTGAGGCACCCCACGCTGATCCACGAAGAATCGAAAACGCACACGCCCGAAATTGACGGAGTCCCTCGCCAGCCGCACGTAAAGATGCCATTTTTTCTCCACAGCACCTGTCACTTGGCGCATGTAGATGCCGCGCGGCGTCGCAGCCGCGTCCACCGCGTTGTCACCTTCGCGACTGATGGCTCCGTCGTTCTTGCCCATGCGGGTGAAAGGGCTAAAGGCATCCCGCTCCGGCTTGCCAGCCGTGGCTGCCACGTCATCGGGCACCGGCACCGCTTTGGCCACGGGCATCGGCGGAGGAGCATCCTGGGGCGCACGCACCTGAGGCCGTGGTGGAGCGGGCTGAGTCGGCGGTGCATCCTGCGAGGGGGTCGGCTCAGGCTTGGCGACCTCTCGTGGCAAACGCTCGGGCTCCAGGCGCGGCGACTCTTTGTCCATCACCTCCATCATTTTCGAAAGCTGAGACGTGTCTGCCGGGGTGAGCTTCGCCACCTGCACAGGCGGAGCGACAGGCACCGGAGGGGGGCGGTCAGGCTTAGAGATCGGGTCCAGCGGGGCCGTCGGGGCCGTCTGGGGTTCTGAGAACTGGGGAGGAGCCGCGGCCGAAAGGGCAGCGGGAGCCCCCGGTGGCATGACAGCCACGGCGTCATTTTTGATCTGCCCATCACGGTAATCTCGGTTGGCCAGCTCCTGCTTGGTAGGCGCATCCCCCGTTGTCGTTGGCATCATCAGCGTGGCATCTGCTTTTGGGGGCAAGCGACTGGCCGCCAACGTGTTGCGATCGGATTCAAAGGCCGCATTCGCAGGCTTCACAGCCGAAGCTTCATTCTGCGTGGTACGAATGTAGGCCTTCGGCATGGGGGGCGCAGGCACGGCGATGATCTGATCGGGAAAGATCATCGTCACCTCTTTCTCCGGCTCAGGTTTGGCCTGAGGTATCAGCTCCGCGACGCCCAGCAGACTGCGTCCAGCCTCCGTATGAAAGAGGCCCACAAACAACAGCAAGGCTAGCGCATGGATCACGAAGGATCCTGCGAGTCCTGTCTGGAAATACCTGTCGCGGGCGAGGGTCAAAGTGTCGGGATAGTGCCCGGATGGGGCTAGGAAGCAAACGCTAGCTGAAGCGGGCCGGAACCGATCTTCGGCTTCCCTAGCGGATGCTGCCCTGCCAGGACTTCGACTGCTGATTGGGCAGGTCCTTCAGCGGCAGCGGCGGCTCCGCCTTCACTTCCGCGCGATGGCCACGGATTTCCAGGTTTAGGCCAGACTGCAAGTGCGCCTCCTCCAGCCAGAAGCGCAGACGCACGCTCTGGGCCGTGCGCGCAGGCACCTGCGGTGGCGGCTCTGCAGGCAGGATGTAGGGTGGCACTTCCTTGCCCTGTGTGGTCAGCAGACGCACATCCGGCGGCTGCAAGACGAGCGGACGTGGGCTGATGTTTCGGTAGCGCAGCTCAATGTCTAAGCGCGCATTGCCGTAGTCGCGCTCCAGGGTGCAGCGATGGATCACCAGCGCGTCAGCCGCAGGCTCGGCGTCACTCACCACGATGGCCTCAGGATCTCCCTCCATGGCAGGACGATTCTTCATCACCCACAGAGCGATGCTCCCGCTGAGCAGGATCAGCAGCCAGACTTCGATGCGTTTATAAAAAGGTGGGTTGGTGCTCATGAGCCGCCCATGCTGGCACAGGATGCCCCGCTTGCCAGCACGGTTCTGGATTCATGAGTTGCGTCGCCCAGGCCGTGCGGCACCTTCCAGTCCGTCATGGAAAGCATCCCCCCTCCCCTCGACGATCCCTCCAGCGTTTCCAAAGAGGAGCGCACGATGGCCATGATCTGCCACCTGCTGCCGTTGCTGGGCTTTTTGATGCCACATTTCCCTGTCCTGAATTTCATGGCACCGCTCGTGCTCTGGGTGATCAAAAAAGATGGTCTGCCATTTCTGGATCAGCAGGGCCGAGAGGTGATGAATTTCCAAATCACCATCAGCATCATCGCCTTCCTCGGCGGCCTACTCCTGGCTCTGACTTGGTGGCTGCTGATCCCCATCGCCATCGCAGGCGCTTTCGTTCTCGGCGTCGTCATTCTGATGGTTCTCGGCGCCGTTCGAGCGAACGACGGCATCGCCCACCGCTATCCTTTTGCCCTACGCCTGCTGTAAAAGTAGAAGCGCCATTGCCTGATTGGCCCCAACGATCCTTGAGATCGCCGGATGCCTTCCTTCCCAATGGATGCTTCGACTTCAGGCGAGCATTTCACGGATCTTGGCCGCGACGGCTTTTCCCAGTGCCTCGTGGGCCTCCAAATCCAGATGGATGCCATCCACAGGGCTTGGCTCAATGAGGTCCTGCGTATTCAAAAAATCACAACCCAACGCCATCGCCTGGGCGCTGTAGTAGCGAGGAAAAAGAGCCGAGCGCGCCTGAGCCATAGGCAACTTTGCCTCCAGTTCCGGCAAATGAGACAGATCGCCAACGCGTGGTGGGCACATCAGAAGCAGGCGTGGCGGCTTGTTGTCAGGGCCTGCATGGCCGGTCAAAATCATGCGCCCGAGGATGCCAGCGCCGTTGGCAATCTCTTGCGCTGGGGCATTGAAAAAGCACTTCAGGTCATTCGTGCCGAGCATCAAGACGACTAAGTCCAGCGGCTTGTGGCTTTCCAGGCAGGCGGGCAAGTAGGCCTTGCCATTGCGCGCCTCATTCAGCGGATCGTCATGCACCGTAGTGCGGCCGTTCTGGCCTTCCTCAATGATTTTGAACTCCGGCCCCAGCTCGCGTGCCAGCACACCCGTCCAGCGCTTGTCCGCCGGAAATCGGCGCGGATAGGCAGACGTGATGTGCGCAGGGTCAAAGCCCCAGGTGTTGGAATCGCCAAAACAAAGAACGGTCTTCATGACAGCCGCCGCATACACGCAGCACGCGGCGGCAGCAAGCCAGGAGCCGATCACTCGCCCCGAGCTCGCTCTAGCGCACGCGCCCAGCCGGTCATCGCTGCCTTCCGCTTGGCAGCGGTCATGGCCGGTTGAAAGCGGCGCTCGGCCTGCCACTGACTAGCGATTTCCGCCGGACTTTTCCAAAGTCCCACGCCTAGACCCGCAAGGTAAGCCGCGCCCAGGGCCGTCGTTTCCGTGACCACCGGGCGCACCACCGGCACCCCGAGAAGATCAGCCTGGAACTGCATCATCAGGTTGTTCTTGCTGGCTCCGCCATCCACGCGCAGTTCGCGCAGTTTCACTCCTGCATCTGCCTGCATGGCCTTCAGGATGTCCGCCACCTGATAAGCGATGCCTTCCAAGGCCGCACGGGCTATATGCGCCTTGGTCGTGCCGCGAGTCATGCCGCAGATCAAGGCCCGCGCGTGCGGATCCCAGTGCGGCGCGCCCAGTCCGGCAAAGGCAGGCACCAGATGCACGCCGCCCGCGTCCGGCACACTGGCGGCTAGAGCCTCCACCTCGGAGGATTTCTGGATGATGCCCAGCCCGTCTCGCAGCCACTGGACCACCGCCCCAGCGATGAAGATGCTACCCTCCACCGCATACTCCATTGGCCCACGACCAAGCTGCCAAGCCACGGTCGTGAGCAGGTGATTCGTGGAGACGATGCGCTTCGCACCCGTGTGCATGAGCATGAAGCAACCCGTGCCGTACGTGGTCTTCACCATGCCTGGCTGGGTGCACACCTGACCGAACAAGGCCGACTGCTGATCCCCAGCGATGCCTGCGATGGGAATGCGGCCTCCCAGTAGCCTGGTCTCGCCAAAAAGACCGCTTGAGGGCCGCACCTCCGGCAGCATCGAAGCGGGCACGCCAAAGAGCTTCAACAACTCCGTGTCCCACTTCCCCGTGCCGATGTTGTAAAGCATCGTGCGTGAGGCATTGCTCACGTCCGTGGCGTGGACGCGACCTTCCGTCAGCCGCCACAGCAACCAAGAGTCGATGGTGCCCAAAGCGAGCTGCCCGGCCTTAGCCAGCACCTTCGCCTCCGGCACATTTTGCAGGAACCAATGCATTTTCGTGGCCGAAAAATAGGCATCCACGACAAGACCCGTCTTGGCACTGATGGTCTTGGCCTCGCCCTTCGCCTTCAGCTTATCGCAAAACTTCGCCGTCCGCCGGTCCTGCCACACGATGGCGTTCGCGATGGCTTTGCCCGTGCGCTTGTCCCAGGCCACCGTCGTCTCCCGCTGGTTCGTGATGCCGATGGCGGCGATGTCCTTCGCGGTCAGCTTCGCCTTCTTCAGCACCTCCTGCGCCGTGCGCAGCTGCGTGGTCCAGATTTCCTCCGCGTCATGCTCCACCCATCCTGGCTGCGGATAATGCTGGGTGAATTCCCGCTGCGCTACCGCCACGACTTTTCCATGCGTATCAAAAAGGATGCTGCGGCTGCTGGTCGTGCCTTGGTCGAGTGCGAGAAGGTATTTCATGGACGCAGCGATTGTTCATATCGCCCAGCCCCTGACAAGACGCTTTGTCGCCCCCAGCACATCACACGCGCCGCCCCATCGCCGTTGTCCATTTGCCCTTGGTCAGCACCCGATCCCAGCGGATGCCGCATCGCTCGGCGACCTTGAGGCAGGCGGGTGCCTGTGTCTTCAAAATGCCAGACGCAAGCAGCACACCGCCCGGTTTCACCGAGCGCACGATTTGAGGAAAGCCCTGCTCCAGGATGTCCGCAAAGATGTTCGCTGCCACGATGTCCCACTGTTCCTTCGGCTCCCAGGTCAGCACGTCGAGTTTGGTGAACTTGATGCCCAGCGTGGCATTGCGCTCCGCGTTCTCTTTGGAAACGGAAACCGCCTTGGGATCAAAGTCGCATCCCCACACCTTCGCGGCGCCGAGCTTGCGCGCCGCAATGGCCAAAATGCCACTGCCACAGCCCAGATCGGCCATGCTCCACGACTGAGCTTCGAGGGCATCAGCCGCATCCACCATCATGCGCAACACGGTGGCCGTAGTCGCGTGATGCCCGGTGCCAAAGGCCATGTCCGCAGGGATGGCGATCACTTCACGGCCAGGATGCGCCTTTTGCTCTTTTTTCACCTCAGCCTCGGTGCGCGCGCTAACGATGACCAAGCGATCCCGCACAGGAATGGACGGCATGGGTTCTTTGGAAAGCGCGGCCCAGTTTTGCTGCTTCACCTCGCGCACACTGCCGCCCCACTCCTTCTGGATGGCGACGACGTCTTTCTTTTTGTCAGCATAGACTTCCACACGAATCGTGGTCTTGGCGGGAAAGGTGGTGAGGACAAGATTCAGCGCCGGATTGCCCGAGAAACGCTCTTCCCAGGCATCTGACCATTTTTCTGACGAAAGTTTGGACCAAACGAACATGGCCATGATCATGGGGAGAACCCAGCTCTGATGCCAGCGCTTTGTGCAGGCTCAGCTCTTAATCCAGCAAGTCACAAGGCGGCATCGTCCATTTAAATCAGCGCAGACTCGGCGTTATAGATTTTGCACATCCTTCTCCATGCACCGACCTGTTTTGGCTTTCCTTCCACTGATCTCCTTCAGTTTTGTCCATCTCGCCCACGGGCAAAGCCTCGATTACGAGAAACAGATTGCGCCGCTATGGGACACCTACTGCGTCGATTGCCACAGTGCGGACGATGCGGATGGCGAATTCGCCTTAGACACATTTGCAGCGCTCATGAAAGGCGGTGAGGAAGGCGTGGCCATCGTGGCGGGAAAGGCAGACGAGTCACTGCTGGTGAAGTTCCTCGAAGGGCGCTCGGGACGCGGCGGGAAGAATGAATTCATGCCGCCGGGCAAGCGCGACAAGCTGAAGGCGGAGGAGATCGCGCTCATCAAGGCGTGGATCAATGCAGGTGCGAAAGGCCCACACGTCGCAGACGCGAAACCGATGCCAAAGGAGGTCATCACGCCGAAAATCGCGCCCACCGTGCCGCCGAAGCGCTCAATCCAGGCGGTGGCGTTTTCGCCGAAGGCGCAGCTCATCGCCACAGCCCGCTACGGCGAGGTCGAGCTGCTGAATCCGGCCACGAAAGAGGTCGTGCGGAAGCTTTCCGGCTTCACCGGCAAGGTGAACGCGGTCGCCTTCTCACCTGATGGCGAGAGGGTGTATGCCGCCGGTGGCGAGGCGGGCATCGTGGGCATCGTGCGGAGCTGGAAAACGAGCGATGGCAGCCCGCTGCGCTCCTTTGAAGGCCACACGGATGCCGCGTATGCGCTCGCGGTTTCACCGGATGGGAAATTCATCGCCACGGGAGCCTACGATCAAAAAATCCGCCTCTGGGACACGGCGACGGGCAAGGAAGTCGCGCTGCTCAAAGGCCACAACGGCGCGGTGAACGGCCTCAGCTTCCGCGCCGATGGCAAAGTGCTCGCCAGCGCCAGCGCAGACCGCACGGTAAAGCTGTGGAGCATTCCGACAGGCCAGCGTCTCGACACACTCTCGCAGCCGACGAAGGAGCAAACGAGCGTCGTTTTCAGCGCCGATGGCAAAACGCTTTTCGCCGCTGGTGGCGACAATCGCATTCGCGTGTGGGCAATCAGCGCCGCAGCGAAGGAAGGCACGAACAAGATCCTCACCAGCCGCTTCGCGCATGAAGGCGGCCTGCTGAATCTCGCGCTTTCTGCCGATGGCAAACTGCTCGCCTCGACCGCGACGGACAAAACACTCAAACTGTGGAACACCGCCGACCTCACCGAAAAGCTCCTCCTCGAAAAACAACCCGACTGGTCCTCCGCCCTCGCCTTCACCGACAAAGCCCAGCTCATTGCGGGGCGCGTTGATGGCACCTGGAGCGTGTATGAACCTCGTTGAACCTTTGCCTGCCATGAAATCTCTCCTTCCCGTTCTTGTCCTTCTGCTCGGCCTTTCATCCGCCGAGGCTCAAAAGGCCGACAAACCCAAAAAAGCCGCCGCAGCCGCCAAAATGGCCGCGAAAGCCGGCAAACCGACGCTCACGAGCGTTTCGCCTCGTGGGCTGCATCTCGGCGTGGAGCAGGTTTTCAGCCTCGCGGGCAAAGATCTGGCCGACGCGACGGTTTTGACCTCAAACGCCGCGTTGAAGCCGGTCATCGATGCGGCAGCGAGCACGGCCACGAAGATCGTTTTCAAGCTGCAGGCACCTGCGGGGCTTGGTCGCGGCAGTCACGACATTTGGGTAAAAACACCGGGCGGCGAATCGGCCAAATTGAAGCTGTATGCTGACGATCTCGCACCGATCACGACAACGGCGGCGGATTTCAAAAGCGGCCCAGTGCAGATCGCCAAACTTCCCGCGAGCGTGTGGGGCACGCTCACCGAGACTGGCCAGCATGACGCGTATCGTTTTACCGCGAAGGCGGGCGAGGAACTCGTGCTCGATCTCGCCGTGGCGCAGGTCGGCAGCGAGGCGAAATCGCCGACGCTCGAGATTGTAGACTCGAATCACACGGTGCTCGCGGTGAATCGTGGGCTCGATAGCGGCAGCGATCCATTCCTCGCGTGGAAAGCGCCTTCGGATGGCGAGTATCACATCCTCGTGAGCAACACGACGATGGATGGCAGCGCGCGCCATGTGTATCGGCTCACGATGGGCGCGTTGCCCTTCGTCACGAGCTGGTCGCCGCTCACCGCGCAGTTGGGGAAGGAGACGAAGGTCACGCTCATCGGCCATCATCTCGACGACAAGGCCACGGTGACGATCAAAGCAGACAAAGAAGGCATCACGAACGTGCCGCTCGATGCCAAGGCACTACGTTTTCGCACAATGCCCTCCCTGCACGTGAGTGCGCTGGCGCAGGTGAGCGAAGTGGAGGGAAATGATGCACTCGCGAAGGCGCAGGTCGTGCCTTCAGGTGCAGCCATCAACGGTTTGCTGGCGAAAGCGGGTGATACCGATCACTTCGTTTTCGAAGCCGAAAAGGGCCAGACGTGGATCATCGAGACGCTCTCGGCTCAAGCGGGCTCGCCTGCGGACACAAAGCTCGAAGTGCTGCACCCCGATGGCAAACCGGTTGCCCGCTTGCTCATGCAAGCCGTGCGCGACAGCTACAATAACTTCCGCAGCGTCGATGCCAACAACCCAGACATCCGTCTGCAAAACTGGGAGGAAATGGAGCTCAACGAGTTCGTCTGGTTCAATGGCGATGTGATGAAAATCTTCCGCATGCCACGCGGGCCGGATGGCGGCTGCTTTTTTTACATCCATGATGGCAAACGCCGCGCTTACTTCGACACCAGCGCTACCTCGCACTCACTCGATGAGCCGTGCTATGTCGTACAGCCGTATCCGCTGGGTAGCCCCATCGCCGCCAATGGCTTACCCATTTTCACCCTGAACTATCAAAACGACGACAGCGGCGACCGCAAAATCGGCCGCGACTCGCGTCTGACCTTCACCGCGCCTGCCGATGGCCGTTACGTCATCAATGTCACCGACACCCGCGGCTGGGGCGGCGAGCGCTTCGTGTATTCGCTCTCCATCCGCCAGCCGAAACCGGACTTCAGCGTCAAACTCGCCGGCATGAACCCCACCATGATGCCCGGCGCTTCCGTGGGCTTCTCTTTCCGCGCTGATCGGCAGGACAATTTCGACGATCCCATTCAAATCGACATCACCGGTGTGCCTACGGGTTACTGGGCTACCTCGCCGCTCATCATCGAGGCCGGTCACGACCTCATCAGCGGCTCGCTGCATGCCATGCCCGATGCCGCAAAAGACGCCGACTGGTCCCAACTCAAGATCACCGCCACCTCCAAAGGACTCAAACACGATGCAGGCAACTTTGGTAAGGTAACACTGGGCCCAAAGCCGAAGTTCATCATCGTGATGGAACCTGATCGAGGAGGCAAAGCCGTCATGCGAGAGATCAAGGACGAGATCCAGCCGCTCGAAATCACCCTGGTCCCGGGTCAGACGGTCAAAGCCTGGATTCGTGCGGTTCGACAAGGTAACGAAGGTCTCATCAACCTTGATGTGCATGGCCTACCTCACGGCGTCATCGTTGATGACATCGGCCTCAACGGCGTACAGATCCGCGAAAAAGAAAACGAGCGCCCCATCTTTTTTCGGGCTGCCAACTGGGTCGCCGAGCAGGACAAACTCATTCATGCGGCGCTGAGCTCTGCCCGCAACGAACACGACAGCGCGGGCCTCCAGACCAGCTTTCCGATTCGACTGAAAGTCAGAAAACCCGGTGTGGCGGTCAGGTAATCCAATTGGTGGCCTGCGTCATTTTGTGACCAAACGAAAAACCCCAAGCGCAAGGACCGAAGACTTCGCGTCCATCCGAGCAGAAGCTGCGTCTTTGCCAAAACAGCATGTGTGCAGGTGGCACGGCATCTGCATTGTTTTTGAGCAAAGATGAGGCAAGCCAAAGCTTGCGGCAGTCGTAAACAAGCATTAAACGCGAAAAGATATCCACTCCATGAGCGCCCCAGAATCCAATGGCGATCACCGCCTGAAACAGGCGGAAAAGATCACGACCCACCCCGAACAGTATAAGGTCTGCGAAGGCTGCGGCTCCATCGTTGCGTCACGCGCAGTGACTTGCCCGAGCTGCCACAGCTACTTGTTTGACACGACCGCCATGCGCGTTGTCGCTCAGGCGAAAGATCTCGCCATGCGCGCCGCCCACTCGGTGCTTGCTTCAGATTTGTTGTAGCCTGTTCGACCTCAAGATCCTGCATGGCCCGACGCGCCGAAATGAACGCCAGCGAGACCACTTCATGTCCACCTGTGGCTTGCCTGGGGCCTGAGGGGAGTTTTTCCCATCTCTTGGTCGGTCAGCGTTTTTCAGGGGCACCCGTGCGCCTCATGTCCACCATCGGCGAGGTGTTTGACCATCTTGCTTCTCAGCCCGATGCCCTTGGCGTGGTGCCGATCGAAAACTCATCCGGCGGCTTCATCATTGATACGGTGGATCGGTTGATTGATGAACGCTGCGGCTTACACATCATCGAAGAGCTCACCCTGGATGTAAAACTAGCCCTCCTCGGGCGCGAGGGAAAGCCCGTGGAAACGATCCATTCGCATGCGATGCCATTTTATCATGCGGATGAGTGGCTCAAGGCGGCTTACCCGAAAGCCAAACGGATCGTTGAGAGCAGCACAGCCAAAGCTGCTGAAAAAGCCGCACAGATGCCCGGAGCAGCAGCGATAGGACCACGGCAAAATGCGACTGCCCATCAGCTTGATCTTCTGCATTATCCCATCGCGCCTGAGTTACCGAACATTACGCAATTCTATGTCCTAGCAACCCAGCCGCTGAAGGAGGAGGACCGCTGTCAGCGCACGGCGTTGATCATCGACCTACCAGACCGTCCGGGTAGTCTATGCCGCTTTTTGACACCACTCAGCGACTCAGAGATCAACCTGAAGCGGCTTGAGTCACGGCCGATTCGCGGTCATCCAAACACATATCGCTTCTTCATTGAAATTGAGGGCATTCCAGAGCAGCCTGCGGTCGCATCTGCCCTTTCAAAAGCTAGAGCAGAAGGAGTCGGCATTCGTATCGTTGGGGTTTATCCTGCCGGAAGAAGGTTTGAGTCGTGATCAATCTTTCACCAAGCCCGAATGCGAACTAAACGTGGCGCTAGGCCCACTCGGCTCAAGCCTCGCAATCTATCCGTGTTTTCATCCTAACGATCTGATGATCAGCAGATGAGCAGGCAAAAAAAAGCTCAGGGCCTTCGGCTTTGAATGCCCCCAGCTTTGCCAGACGCTCATTTTCGAGAATTCTCGGGAGACAAATCGGAAAATGTTCGTGAATCGTCGAAATCCAGGCTTTTCATTTCATAACAGCAGAATAGCTTCAAACGTTAAACGTTTTCTTAAGAAATCCCCCAATTGCTGTGGCTAGCGCTGATCACCATTCCTCATCTCCCCTGTTAGCTGAAAAGGGTGAATTCGCCGCTGTGCGCGCGAATCCCTTTCTGGAGGACATGTGTCGAACTCCGTGGCAGGTCGAACACACGGTCGAAAGCCTGCAAGCCGATCTTTTGGAGGAGATTCTCGATACACTCGAAGGGCAGCGTGGTGCCCCCTTGATGCTGCTAACAGCTCCTCGTGCTGGTTATGGAAAAACGCATCTTTTGGGACGGATCGTCAAGGAAGTGGACAAGCACGCCGTGATCGTGCCCATATCGTTTCGTTCAAGAGATGCTTTGTCTTGGGCGACGGTGAGCTGGCGCGGGATCGACTCCTTGCTGGAAAGCGAACTGGCAACCCCAGGCTGGAGTCGTCTGCGTGAGGCAAGTGCCCAGGTGGTCATGCTCCTGGTGCGGCAGTTGATTGAGCAAGGGAAGCTGTCTTGCACTAACCCAAGCCAAGCTCTCGACGTGTTGAAAGGTTCGGCCCGTGCGATTTTCGACCGCCAAGGCCAAGCAAGACGCATTGGCGAATGGCTAGCCGCGCATCGCGAAGGATTGTCCCATTCTCTCTCGGCGATAGCAGCGCAGCAACTGCCGCAGGGTGTCGAACGGCTGCAGGATTGGATGACAGCCTTACTCAGGCAAGCCCTTGAAGGTGAACTCGCAGGTGTGGCTGAAATGCAAGATCTGTGTTCAGCAGATCCAAATGCCAGCGCACCTGCTTGGCTGAGCCTTCTTGGGCTTTGGAAACCGGTCGTCATTTTGGTCGATCACTTGGACGGCTTTTATCAAAATCCGGACGCTGGGGTAAAAATCGCGACGCTCATGATCGACCTTGTGGACAATCACAAGATGCATGTGGTTTTGAGCCTGAACCAGGATATCTGGCAGGCCACCTTTGGCGATCACTTGCCAGGAGCGATCGAAGACCGCCTAACAGCGAATCAGGTTTTGCTCCGTGGGCTGAATGAGAAGGATGCCACCGCACTACTCCGGCTACGTCTGGAAGGCACCGGCCTCAGGACGATGGAGAAGCAGGACTTCGAGAAGTTCATCCATGTTCAGGATTACTTCCATGGGCGGTCTGTGGGCAGTGTCTCGGCAAGGACGTTCTTGCGTCATTGTGCACGCCAGTGGGAGGTTTACCACCAGGCACCAGCAACACGTTTTGCCATCACCACTTCCCCTATTCCTCAAGGCGTTCCGAGCAAATCGCAAGACCCCGTATTGACCACAAAGGCCGAGGAAAAATCCATCCCTGCCCATCAGCCTATTCTCTTTGATCAGGAAACGGCCCATGCCGTGAAGTCGATGGCAGGCAGCCTGATCCAGCCAGCCACTTTCCGCCCTCAGACTGACTTTCTGCCCGTGATGCCAGCAGCCCAGCAGGCGATGCCAGAGGCACGATCTTCTCCAGCCCCGGCAGCCGCTCAGTCGCCAAACCTATACCCAGCCTCAGCCCTAGCGCGGCCGATTGGCAATTCACCCGCTTTGGGTAGCTTGGATGCGACTCCGACGGCGGATGCTTTTATCAAGCTGCGTGACATGCTCTCCCGTCTTCGCCAGCCCAGTGGGGGCGTTACGATGGCTTCTTCCCTCCCAGCTACAGGCCCCTCCGTTGCCGTCGCAGCAGAGTCAAATGACACGCAGGGCACAACAGCATCTAGCCAAGTGGCGTCTGTCATGCCTGCGGCTGATCCATTGCAGAGCCGCTTCACTACACTGCGTCTCCAGCACCAGGCCGAGGCGGTGGCCCAGCCGCTGGATTATGGACGTCTCGCGGAAGTTATCCGTTTGGCAGGCAGACGCTTTCCTCTTGTGCGATTCAGTGAGCACGAACTACCGGGGCTTTCAGGCAGGCATGCGCTTTACTGGTCCATGCAGAGCATCGAGGTACTCTTCGGGATCGGTTCTCCCGCCGACACGACCTACTGGCAGACGATGAGCGCGTTTGCCGCAGGTCGGCTAGCAGAACTAAGCGCTCAAGCTGAAAACGAGCAACGGCCGATGACCCCTTTCAAAATGGTCGGTTTCAAAACGGAGCGAGATCAGCTCGCCTGGCAGAGCATCCTTCAAACCCAGTTTTTCCCTCATGGAGTGCGCGAGGTGACGGACATCATTCATCTAGATGTCGATGCAGCGACCTCCATTTACGCGATACAGCGTCTCATCAAAGAATCTGAATTAGGCGTCCTGAAAGCCGAGCCAGCTCAGATCATCAGCACCCTAGCCAAGGAGCTAGACTTCTTTTGGAAGCGCCTCACACGCTGGGCTTGAAAAAAGAGGGCATTGGACTGATGCCGACACCCGCTTGAATGATGCTTGGCGCGTGGAGGTAAAATCAGTTAGGCTTGTGGAGGGTGTGGCAGGCTTTGCAATTGACGGCTTTTTTGTAGGCTCTCACGCCTGCGGCGTCGCCAGCTTGGATTTTCTTCACGGCAGAAATGAGGGCTTGGCACTTTTCATCCCAGCTGCTCTTGGGACCCCGCGGAGGCGTGACGGTCGCCATGGCTTCATAGGATTTTAGGATGTCTGCCAACTCCTGCGGAGAGGCTTCCTTGTTTGAAACCTTCTTGCTGATGGTGTCCACGCCATCGGGCGCTTTGTGGAATTTTTTCATCGCTTCTTCAATCACATCATCGGCTAGCAAAGGACTGCCGAGCATGGACAAAAGAACGAGCAGGCGGAGGGATGTTTGCTTCATGGGATAAGGAAACGAAGAATGAGGGAGACAAGACCAAGGAATCATCCTTAGTCCTAGCGGATGTATTGAGAAAAGCGCCTGACTGTCACGCAAAAAAAGCGTGCATCAACGAGACCAGCACCTGCTTCTATCGGGTCACGAACTTGTCGAACATCGAACCAGACAGGCGTGGTTGAAGTCTGAAAAGTTATGGCCTTAGCGCTGAACCTTGGCATCACCGCCGCTGGCTAACTTTTCCACTTCAGGCAGGGTGGCCATGCTGGTGTCTCCTGGGGTGGTCATGGCGAGGGCACCGTGAGCTGCACCCAGCTCAATGGCCTTCTGCGGATCCTCTTCGACGAGTAACCCATGGATCAGCCCTGCCACAAAGCTATCCCCCGCGCCGATGCGGTCCAGAATATCAAAACGGGGATAGCTCCGGCTGCGATAGTAGCGTCCCTGGTGCCAGCAGAGTGCGCCCCAATCATTGACGGAAGCGGTATGCACCCGGCGTAGCGTGGCGGCGATGGTTTGAAGATTCGGGAATTCGGCCGTGAGACGTTCGATCAGCGGGCGGAGCGCCGCATCTTCAGCAGCAAAAATATCATCGCTGCCGACAGCAGCAGGTGCCGCAGTCGGCGGGTCATCACTTAGCACACCGATCATCACGTCCACAAAGGGAGCCAAACGGCGATTCAGAGCCTGAGCTGCGGGAAAACCACCGCGTTCCTGCCAGAGGCTGGGGCGATAATTCAGATCGTAGCTGACGGTGACCCCATGGCGCTTCGCGGCCTCACAGGCCTGAATGGTGAGCTCGGCGGTGCTTTCCGACAGTCCGGCGAAAATGCCGCCTGTGTGCAGCCAGCGACAGCCGAGGGTGCCGAAGAGATGATCAAAATCAAAATCGCCCGGTTTCAGCTGGGAAGCTGCACTCCAGCCTCGGTCAACGCTACCTTTGGCCCCACGCACACCGAAGCCACGCTCGGTGAAGTTGATGGGATTGCGTACGCGCTTGCCCATGCCGTCATAGGGCACCCACTTGACCAGCGAAGCATCGACACCGCCCTGGAGAATGAGGTCTTCCAGTAGACGTCCGATTTCATTGTCAGCGAAAGCGGTCAGAATGCCGGTTCGTAGGCCAAAGCAACGCCGCGCGCCACGTGCCACATTGTATTCACCGCCGCCCTCCCAGACCGTGAACTGACGGGAGGTGCGCACACGACCTTCTCCAGGATCGAGACGCAAGAGGACTTCACCGAGGGAGAGCAGGTCGTATCTGGGTGGGGTGGACATGGTGGGAAGCTTGAGTGCCCCGCATGAAGCGGCGCGTCAACGATGTCTCACAGACTTTTCACCCATACGATCACGTGGGCTCAGGCCCCGACTCTCCGATCTTTACGCAGCGGCGTAAGGACCCCATCTTTGCCCTCAGGCCATTCTGCGCCCTGTTTGATCCAATCATAGAGTAGATTCATCTCCCGGTCTGTCACTCGGTGCCCAGCGGGCGGCATAGCCTTGGGATTCTTGGGCGGCAATTTCAGCACGAGGTAAAGCACGCTGCTTTCGGGCCGACCAGGTCGAATGACCGGGCCATTCACACGGGGCTTGAAGGCCATGCTGCGGTTCTCCAGGCTCAGCTGGCCAAACATCGAGCCGGCATGGTGACAGTTGATGCAGCGACTGGTCAGCAGTGGCTTGATCTGCTTGGTGAAAGACACCCGAGGGACTTGATCCGTTGCCTTTGTGGGCAGAGGTATTAGCGATAATGACATCAGGCAGACGACCCAGGTTAGGCAAGTTCTCATGGAGGCCACCGTCAACGAACCGGAAGCCCTTGACTGCGTGTCACTTGGTTTTGCGTGCGCCGTTTTTGTCGGAGCTTTTGGGTATCAATGATCAAATCCGAGGTACTGAACACGTTTGAGATGGGCTCATCCTCCTTATGCGCCGCCGTCATTTGCTCCTTTCACTACCTGCTGCCATGACCGCCTCTGCCCTTAGTGCGGAGAAAAGATGGCGCATCGGCGTCATCGGCCACACGGGCCGGGGAAACTATGGGCACGGCCTAGACACCCTATGGCTGCGATTGCCAGAAACGCAGATCGTTGCCGTGGCGGATGCCGATGAGACCGGACGTGCCGCCGCGGTGAAGCGTCTGGGCCTAACCCAAGGTTACGCCGATTACCACCGCATGCTGCGCGAGACGCGGCCAGAGATTGTTGCCATTGGTCCCCGCCACATCGACCAGCACCGCGACATGGCCCTGGCCTGTGCCGAGGCAGGAGTACGTGGCATTTACATGGAAAAACCCTTTTGCCGCACGCTGGAGGAGGCGGACGAGATCGTCAGGGCCTGTGAAAAGACCGGCATGAAGCTGGCCCTGGCCCATCGCAACCGCCAGCACCCTGCCCTGCCAACGGTCGCGAAATGGATTCACGATGGCCTCATCGGCCGTGTGCTGGAGATGCGTGGGCGCGGCAAAGAAGACAAACGTGGCGGCGCGCTGGACCTGTGGGTGCTCGGCTCCCACGTACTCAACATCGCCACCTACCTGGGCGGCACAGCAATGACCTGCACAGCAGAAGTGCGGCTGAACGGACAGCGACTGACCCGCGCCCAGGTCAAAGAAGGCGAAGAAGGCATCGGCTTATTGGCGGGTGATGAAGTTCATGCCCGCTACCGCCTGGCCAGTGGCATCACGTTTAGCTTTGACTCCATGAAAGAGGCAGGGGTGAGTGAAGCAGGTTTTGGCCTTCAAGTCATCGGCACCCAGGGCATCATCGATCTGCGCATGGATCAGGAGCCGCTGGCTCACCTGCGGCCCGGCAATCCCTTTCAGCCCAAGGCACCTTCACAAACCTGGGTAGCCATCACCACCGCAGGCGTAGGCAAAGCAGAGCCGATCAGCGATCTGGGGCGGAAGGTCTCCAGCCATGAAATCGCCGCAAAGGATCTCCTCTCTGCCGTCAAGCAAGGGCACGCCCCACTCTGTGATGCCGTGCAGGGGCGCGAAACCATGGAAATGATCAGCGCCGTTTTTGAGTCGCATCGGCTGGGTAGCGCGGAGGTGATGCTACCGCTGAAGACACGCGTGAATCCACTGACGCTCTTGTAAATGAAAGATTGGGCATTTGCGGCGGCAGCAAGGCGTCCGTGAGCAGACCTCAAAACACCACCCCTATTCAGGTGCCCTGTGGTCTAGGCCTTGATGTGCGCCCAGCAATGCACATGCGGCTCACCTCGGAAAAACCAGACCATGTTTGGCCCCTCAATCTGCCAAACGTCCCAAACACCATCCTGACCGATGTCCTGATTCTTGTAGTAAGCTAGGTGAAGGTTATCGAAGCCACCAGCTTCGATGTATTTCATCGACTCTGCCGCATCCACGGCGCGGAAAGGAGCCAGCAGATCGGTCAGCACCCCACGGACGAGGCCTTTTTGATCAGCGCTCAGTTCCGTCATCGGGATGCCTTCCAGGCCGCGTGTCTTGCCGGTGAGCTTCACCGTCTCGTTGCCATCTTCGTCGCGGCTCGTGTCGCAAAGCGCCATCTCGCGCTGACGTCCGTCCAGCGCCTGAAAGACTTCATTCGCCCGCTTCGCCTGGAACCAATAGGCATTGCCTTCATGATCCGCCTTTTCGTTGAAGCTCTTGGCCGCATGGCCATAAAAAATGGGCCCACCAAAGGCCGTTCCAGCTTCGCTGTCACCATCACAGCGACGCGTGCAATGGCGTCCGGTCAAAACGAACTCGAACTTGCCATGGCCAGGCTCACCAAAGATGGCCACTGAGGCACTGGCAAAGCCCCCATCCCGTTGATTGTCGTGGTCGAACTGACGCCAGACCTCCTTCTTATACTCTTCACTGTGCAGCTTGTCGAAAATCTGGCGCACCAAGTCCTGCTGATCAGGCTTCAGCACATCCCGAAGGCGCTGAGGGCGGATATGCCAGTTGTTGTCCACCTTGAGACGAAGCGGATGATCCCAGGGCAGGCAAATCGCGGCACGTTGCGTCTCCTCAAGGCTGCCATAAAGCTGCTGCACCAAGGTCTCCGAGGCAGGCTGCGTCACGACAGGCTCCGCCAAGGCCTGCCCCAGCGCCCCAGCCACCAGAGCCTGAGTGCTTTGCTGAAAAAAACGACGACGGCTGAGCGGTTGGAGAGAAGTGAGGGAATTCATGGCACGCTGCTTTTACCGCGAAGCCACACCGCGTGGGAAGCCTGAAATGAAGGCAGCGCTTGCCAAGAGCGATGTCATGAAACCCAGATGACAGAAGCTACCGACATCGGCTTACGACGACTAATTTCCAAGCATTCCGATTCCACCGACAAACTGCGGTCTGGGGGATGGCCGCGTCGCTGCTGCAAAAAACCAACCGATGATCACCTGGGCTTGAACGCCCACTTGCGTCCACCCCGGTCTCCGCTACATGCCCGGAATGTCCCTCGAATCCGACCGTCAAGAACTGGCCACTATCCTTCGCCAAAAATCCGTTAAAACCGGCAAATTTACCCTAGCCTCCGGCAAGGAGAGCGACTTGTACGTGGACTGCCGGGTGACCACCCTGGACGCCCGCGGTGCCGTGCTCGTCGGGCGCGTGCTGCATGACCTATTGCGCCGCGAAGAAGGCTCCCGCAACCTACAGATCGGTAGCCTCGGTGGCCTGACCCTAGGTGCGGATCCCATCACCCTCGCGGTCGCCATCGCCTCCAGCCTAGCGGGTGACCAGCCGCCCGTGCAGGCCTTTGTCGTGCGCAAGGAAGCCAAAGGCCATGGGCGCGGCAAGCGCATCGAGGGCAACTTCACCCCGGACCAGCCCGTCGTCGTTGTCGATGACGTCATCACCACCGGCGACTCCACGCTGAAGGCCATCCAGGCCATTGAAGATGAAGGTGGCAAAGTAGCTTTTGCCCTCATTCTCGTGGACCGCCAGGAAGGTGGCCGGGAAAACATCGAAAGCAAAGGCTACCCCGTCGTCGCAGCCTTCACCCGCCAGGAACTCGTCGGCTAAGTAAGCTCACAAGAGCTGCTGCTGCGCTTTCTCAGACAGGGCATTCCAGGAGGTAGTCATCCATGACAAAGCCGCTGCCGATGTCCGTAGAGATGTCCTCGACAAAGACAAAACCCGCTCGGCAGTAGGCACGGATCGCAGAGGCGTTTGCCTTGTTCACGCGCAACTGAAGACGCTTGCACCCCATCTGCCGTGCAGCTTCGCGCGTCCACGCCAGCGCCGCAGCACCGAGACCGTAACCCTGCCACTCGGGCAGCAGGTAGAGTTTGTTGATGAAGCACACACCCTCGGCGTGCG
>CANNQP010000026.1 GCA_947507875.1 Verrucomicrobiaceae bacterium
GGGGTTTTTTTGGGCAAAGTCAGCCAACGAATCTGCATCCAAGGGGTTCACCTGCTCGGGCGTGGGCTTTTCCCAGTCGGCCCCAGCTCCGAAGGCGCGGGCCTTGGCCTCCAGCCAAGCGGTGAAGGCTGGCTCTAGTTTCTCCATGGGCTCGGTGTTGGCAGCGATGGCCTCGTTGATGCGTTTGCCTTCTGCCAGCGTGCGCAGGATGCCCTGGAAATTGGCCATGCCAAAGCGCTCCAGCAGCCAGGCCACGACTTGGCTGGACTGGTAGTAGGCGAACATGAGGTCATCGTCGCTTTCGGCGCTGAGAAAGGCGCTGCTGAGTTGGCTGATGGAAGTGGCTTTTTTCTCCTCCAGAATCATGCGGCGGAAGCGCGCGTCCATGGCCATGCCCCAGGCAGGGTGCCTCAGGCCTTCCTCGTGCACGCTGATGCCTTCGCTCAGCCAGCGCGGCATCCGGTTCTGCGTGAGGGTGAGGGTGACGACGTGACAAAACTCATGCCATAGCGTGCTCTGCCAGTTGTTCCGGCCATGAGTGAGGCTGCCCGGGCTGTTCATGGTGATGACGCTGCCAAAGCACACCCCTAGCAGCCCCTGGCCCCCTAGACTGCCCAAGGTGCGGATGGCGAAGTCCTGCTGCTGGTCGAAGAACTCCACCATGACGGGGCGCTTGAGTTCTAGGCCATACTTCGCGGTCAATGCCATGCGTGCTTCGCGCAGCAGAGCGAGGGCTTCATCTCCGTAAATGGGCCAGTCCCGCGCGGGCATCTTCAGGATGAAATCATCGTGCCGTTGTGTGGTAAAGCCGCGCATTTGCTGCTCTAGATGGCCGAGGTTGTGCGCCTGTACCTGGTAGCCGTCTTTGGCCCGAATCTCGGCCGCCAGCGTCCAGGCCTCGTCTTCTTGCCCCAGTCGCAGCAGGTCATGGCAAAGCGCGATCTGGGCGGGTAGATAGGAGGGGTCCATCTCCAGCGCACGTCGCTGGTGTTCGGCGCCTTCGGCAAAGCGATAAGCGCGGGAAAGTACGCGTCCGATGGTGTGATCCACGGCAGGATTGCGATCCCAGAGCTCCAGGCCGCTGCGGCGTGCGGCCTCGAATTTCGCTGCATCTCCTGCGCTCAGCCGCGTGATGGCGGCCACGAGCGCCCAGGCTTCCGGGCACTTGTCGCGGCGGGCGAGCACCTTCTGAGTCAGTCCGGCCGCATCCAGGAATTTCTCCGCGCCGATGAGTGCTTCGGCTTGCATGAGCAGCGCTTCTGCGTGGTGGGGATTCATCTCGAGCGTGCGCTTCAGATGTTCCTTCGATTGATCGCGGTCGCCATTCGCAAACGCCAAAGCTAGGCCGCCGCGGAACTCGGCGTCGTCTCCACAGGCCTTGATGCCAGCACGGAAGACATCGGCTGCCCGTGCGGGGTCATTTTTTTCCAAAGCCAATCGGCCCTCCGCGAGGTAGGCGGCAGCGAGCTTGGGGTCTTTTTTTTGCGCCACCTGGAAGTAGTGCTGAATGACTTTTTTCGCATCGGCCCCGAGCGCCAGCGCGGCCTGGCCTAGAGCGACCCAATCGGCAGCACTGCGTTCCTTGGCCGGCTTGACCTTGGCGGCGGCATTGACCTGCTGAAGCGTCTTTTGAGTCTGGTCCTTGCGGCCCATGCGGCGAGCGATCTCGTGCTGTAGCATCAGCAGCTCCAGGTGATTGGGGAATGCCTTCAGCGCCAGTTCCGCTTCGTCGAGTGCTTCCCGCTCACGCCCCAGATTCAGCAGCGCGCGCAGTCGCAGCAGTCGCCAGTCGGGCAACTTGAGCCCACGCTGGATGGCGCGTTCGCTGATCATCGCCACCTCGTCATCCATGCCCGCCCTCAAGGCCTGACGCATGGGCTCCAGGTTTCGTTCCTCAAAAAGCTGTTCCAAGTCCAGCTGCTGGCCATGGAGTGCCGCCGCCCAGCCAAGGAAGAAAAAGAACAGACGCCGCATGATAGCAACAAACGCGCCTGATCTCTGCATCTCTCGGGCGCCTGCATTTGGTCCTTGATCGCAGGCCCAAGGAACGCCTTGGATAGGGCATGAATTCGCTGCTTTTCCTTCTGACCGTTCCTCTTTGGGAGCAGATCGGTGCTGGTCGTTTCCGTCTCGCTTTGGTGTGTTTCGCTCTTGCGGGTCTCTGTGGGCTGGTTTCGGGTGCTATCCATTTGTTTATGGAAAGCCGTCGCCGCCTCGGGGCCATGCTATCAAGCGTAGGGCTCGTGCTTGGACTCATTCCCCTGACGCTGGCGTGGCAAGTGCGGGATGTGGTGTTTCAGCCCGTCGCGGATGCCTCAGGCGCCGCCCAGGCCCCTTCGCTGGTGGAGGCGCTCTTGGTTCCGCTTTTGCCGGTGTTATTCAACGCCGCCCTGCTTCTTGCCCATCGGGCAACTCCATCGGCAGAAGCCCGTTGAATCCCTGAAGCTGAGCCGCGCCGCTCAGGCGTGGGGCAACGATGACGGCTAGAGGGTGAGATGGAACTCCGCGGGTTTGGGGGGCGCAACCGAGGCTTGCTTTTGGAGTTTCATGGGGCCGTTGTCCTTCTTTTTGCACCATGAAACGGGTCCTGCTCTTCCTTTGGCTTCTGCCTCTCGGCTCTCCGGCTGCGAATGAGCCTGCCTCCGCTCATGCGGAGATTCCGGCCGATCAGCTGAGCTTTTTCGAAAAAAATATCCGTCCCGTCTTGGTGCAACATTGCTACAAATGTCACTCGACTGACTCTGAAAAGGTCAAAGGTGGGCTGACGCTGGATACACGCCAGGGCAGCCAACTGGGTGGAGAATCGGGGCATCCTGGCATCACCCCAGGGCGTGTGGAGGCGAGTTCCATCTACGAGGCGATCACTTGGAAAAATGGCGAGATGCAGATGCCACCGAAAACCAAGCTGCCGGATGAAGTGATCGCCCATTTCAAGAAGTGGATCGAGATGGGTGCGCCTGATCCGCGCGAGGCAAAAGTCGCCAATGCCAGCGGTGGAAAACGGCAGATCGACATGGCAGAGGGGCGCAAGCACTGGGCTTTTCAGAAACCCGTGCAGCCGGCCTTGCCTGAGGTGAAGACAGCCCATTGGGCGAAGACAGAAATCGACCGGTATGTGCTGGCTGGTCTGGAAAAAGCCGGGTTGCGTCCGGTGCCAGATGCGGATCGACCCACGCTGATCCGCCGCATCGCCTATGATTTGACCGGCCTGCCTCCGACGCCGGATGAAGTGAGAGCTTTCCTGGCCGACACCTCGCCTGAGGCCGTGAAGCGTGTCATCGATCAATACCTGGATTCACCGCGTTTTGGCGAACGCTGGGCTCGGCACTGGCTCGACATTGCCCGCTATGCGGAGAGCAGTGGCAAGGAGGTGAACGTACTCTACCCCCATGCCTGGAGGTATCGCGATTATGTGATCGATGCCTTCAACCGTGACAAGCCCTACGACCAGTTTGTGAAGGAGCAGATCGCAGGAGACTTGATGAAGTTTGAGGGCAAGCGTGACCAAGCTGAAAAAATCGTCGCCACCGGTTTCTTGGCCATCGGTAGCAAGGGACACAACCAGCGCGACAAGCGGCAATTTGCCATGGATCTCGTCGATGAGCAGATCGATACGATGTCGCAGGCCATGCTAGGTCTGACCCTAGCTTGCGCACGCTGCCATGATCACAAATTCGATCCGGTGACTCAGCGCGACTACTATGCGCTGGCAGGCATCTTTCTGAGCAGCGAGACCCTGTATGGCACCTACAGCCAGCTGCAAAATTTGAACCCGAGCACGCTGATCGAGCTGGATCGAGGGGCAGGCCTGCCCGATGCCGTGGCGGCCCTGTCTCCCGCGGACTACGCGCAGCTGAAAGAGAGCTATGATGAAGCCAAAGCCACCGCTGAGGGCCTTCGTCGGCAAGTCTTCAGCCAGACGCCTGAGGAGCGTGAACGTCAGGGCGCGGCGAACTTCCTGCGCATTCGCGGCTCCAATGACCGAGCGGATGCGATTCGTGCGGATTTGGAACTCTTTGAGCCCGATGGCAGCCCGCGCACACTAGCCATGGCCGTGCTGGACCGGGAGCGCCCGGTGAACAGTCCACTCCTGGTGCGTGGTGACCTTCAGCAGCCGAGCGAGGTCGTGCCACGGGGGCTGGTGGAGGTGCTCTGTGCGCCGGATGAGCCGCGCAACATCAGTCAGGGTAGCGGACGGTTGGACCTCGCGTGGTGGATCGCTTCTGAGCAAAATCCTCTCACCGCCCGTGTCATGGTGAACCGCGTTTGGATGAAGCTGATGGGGCGTCCGCTCGTGCCCACCGCGGATAACTTTGGCTTCATGGGGCAAAAGCCGACGCACCCTGAGCTGCTCGATCACCTCGCCGTCCATTTCATGGACAACGGATGGTCGGTGAAGCACTTGATCCGCACCCTCATGATGAGCCGCGCCTACCAGATGGGCTCAAGCCATGACGCGGCCAACCAGGCGACGGATCCTGAAAACCAGTGGCACTGGCGCATGAGCCCGCGTCGGCTCGATGCCGAGGCGATTCGCGATGCCATGCTTTACGTGGCAGGTGTGCTGGATTTTTATCCGGTCGATGGCTCTCCCGTGGCCCGTGCTGGCGAGGACAGGCAGGCGATTTTCAATCTGTCCCGCGAAGTAATGGGGAAGCCCTACCCTTACCGCAGCATTTACCTGCCGATCCTGCGTGACCAAGTGCCCGAGTTCCTCAACGTGTTCGATTTTCCGGACGCCAGTCTCGTGACGAGTGAGCGCGACACAACCAACGTGCCCAGCCAGAGCCTTTTCCTCATGAACAACAGCCAAGTTCTCGCCGCAGCGGACGCCTTTGGGAAGCGGGTGGCGGCCTACGAGGGCACCGCCCAGGAAAGGCTCGCCTACGCTTGGCAGCTGGCTTTTGCCCGACCGCCGACCGCAGCGGAGCTGGCTGCGATTCGCAGTTTTTGGGCGCGTTTTCCCAGCCAAGCGATCGAAGGGAAAGCGACTCAGCAGGCTCGCGACTATGCTCAAAAGGCAGCGCTATCCGCTTTTTGCCAGAGTTTGTTCGCCAGTGCCGAGTTCCGCTATGTGAACTGAGGTTCGTTGTCCGCATGGCGAGAAAGTTGCCAGTCAGGGTCGCGTGTCGTAAGGGCTGTCATGAGCTTTTTCCCAGGTATCATTCGCTATGGCAGCATCGCGCTCGCCATCGCTGGGGTGTGGCAGATGACCCAAGTCATGGAGGTGATCCGTGCGCAGGAGACACCGATCACCCCACCGCCGGTGCCGCCGCCGGCCAAGCCTTATGCTGAAGGATTGGCTGCCACCGGTATCCTGGAGGCGTTGGATGACAATGTGGCCATCGGACCTCCCGCTCCCGCGCTCGTTTCCAAAGTACATGTGAAAGTCTGGCAAAAGGTCAAGGCGGGAGAGCCGCTGATGCAGCTGGATGACCGGGAGCTGCAAGCGCAACTCATCAGCCAAGAAGCCACCGTTTTGGTGAACGAAGCCGCAGTGCAGACCGCGGAAGCACAACTGACCAAGCAGCAAGACATGCTGGATCGTCTGCAATCGGTGACCGATCAGCGGGCGATTACCCAAGATGAAGTGAAAAATCGGGCGAATGATGTGAGAGTCGCGCGTGCCCAGGCTGCTGAAGCCAAGGCTCAGCTGGGCGCTGCCCGTGCGGCTGTGCAGCAGACACGTCTGCTGATGGATCGAATGACGGTGCTTGCCCCACGCTCCGGCACAATCCTGCAGGTCAACATTCGCCCTGGCGAGTATGCCTCTCCTCAAAATCGTTTGGCAGCCATTGTTCTAGGCGAGATCGATACCCTGCAAGTGCGGGTCGATGTGGATGAGCAAAATGCCGCTAGCGTGCGTGATGGCATGGTGGCTTCTGCTTATCTAAAAAGCGATAGTGCGACCGCCTATACGTTAGATTTTGAGCGAATTGAGCCCTTTGTGATTCCAAAGCAATCCTTGACGGGGGCAAGCACAGAACGGGTCGATACCCGCGTGCTTCAGGTGATTTACCGTCTGACTCCGCCCCAGGGTTCTGCCGCACGACTGTATGTCGGTCAGCAGGTGGATGTCTTCATGGGGCAGAAAAAAGACTGACGTGACCCACTCTCTGTGGCCCTAGATAGGCAGATGCAGCCCCAAATCACCAGCAGCTCCAACGAACGGATCAAACATGCCCGGCGCGTGAGGGATGGCCGCGAGCCGGAGCTGATTTTTTTGGAGGGATTGCGTTTGGCTGAGGAGGCTCTGCGATCCGGGCTCCAGGTCGAGTGTGCCTTTGCAGCGTCGGGCAGCAGCGACGAGCGGCTGCAGGCTTTGGTGCAGAGCTTGGCTGACGGCCCCATTTTTTGGACACAACCTGAGGTGCTCGAAAGCCTGGGCGCCACTGTGCAGAGTCAGGGACTCGTCCTGATTGCGCGACGTCCGGTGCTCGATTTGAGTCGATTTTTTGACAAAAAAGACGGTCTCTATCTCGCGCTCGACCGCCTGCAGGACCCTGGGAACATGGGAACCCTGCTCAGGACAGCCGAAGCAGCTGGTGTGTCTGGTGTGATCGCCCTGGCTGGCTGCGTGGACCTTTTTTCTCCCAAAGTCCTGCGCAGTGCCATGGGTTCAGCGTTTCGGCTGCCAGTGCTGCATGGAATGGCTGCGACAGAATTGCTGCCTCTGTGTGAGTTGCATGGGCTGCATCTGGCTGCGGCCGCAGGTGCTGGGAAGGTTGATTACGCAGCCCATGACTGGTGCCAACCTTCGGTGCTATTGCTCGGCAATGAAGGCAATGGGGTCAGTCCGGCTTTGCTTGCTGACTGTCACAGCAGTCTTTTCATTCCGATGGCTCATGGAGTTGAGTCGCTCAATGTGGCTGCCGCTGGTGCGGTGATGCTTTTTGAAGCAGCGAGGCAAAAGCGACTCCGTCACGCAGCCTGAACCCTGGGGCGTCCAACGGCAACGGCGGGATGGACGTCGTGCCGAATTCCATCGGCCCTGCAAGTCGTGCCTAGCTCCGCGAGTGCGGGGGCTGCCTTTGCCAAGACCATCCAGAGTTCACGCTTACGGTTTCGGGCAGCCTAACGTTTTTTGAAAAAACGAGGATAGCGCGGCTTTGGATCGGCCTAGTGCCTCAGTTCTGCTAAAGCAGCGCGCAGATCATCCTCCGTCACCTCTTGACTCACCAAGGCGTCCCCCAGGTGTGGCAGGAGGATGAAGCGCACTTTGCCGTGCTCGAATTTTTTGTCCATTCGAGCGATCTGCAGGATCTCTTCGGTCTGAAACTCAGATCCAAGAACGGTCGGAAGATGGTACTGCTTGAGCAAGCGCGTGATGGCTTCCGCATCGGCGGAAGTCAGTGTCGAAAGACGCACCGAAAGCCAAGCTGCGGCTCGCAGGCCGAGGGAGATGGCCTCGCCATGCAGAAGCTTGCCGTAACCTGCGGCTGCCTCGATGGCATGACCTAAAGTATGACCAAAATTTAGCAAGGCACGCAGTCCCTGGGTTTCAAATTCATCTGCCTCCACGATGCGGGCCTTGATGGCGATGTTTCGCCGAATCAGCTCTGCCATCAAAGCTTCATCGCTTCGATTCGCTGCTTTTTCGATCAGAGGCAGCATGCCTGCATCGCGGATGCAGGCGTGTTTGATGATCTCGGCAAAGCCTTCATTCCATTCTCGTGCAGGTAGGCTAGAAAGAGTACGAGTGTCTGCGATGACGTGGGCGGGTTGATGAAAGGCACCTACCATGTTTTTGGCATCAGGCAGGTTCACCCCTGTTTTACCACCGACGCTGCTATCCACCTGACTCAGAACGGTGGTTGGGCATTGGAGGTAGGGGATGCCACGCTGATACATGGAGGCACAAAAGCCACCTAGGTCGCCGATCACGCCGCCGCCCAGCGCCACAAGAAAGCTTTTTCGGTCCAACCCTGCGCGGGCCATTTGACTGCATACGGTTTCCGCAGTCCGCAGAGATTTGCTCGATTCACCGGAGGGTACTGTGATGAGGGTGACGTGGCAGCCCGCCGCCTGCAAGCTGTGCAGAGCGGCTTCGGCATACAAAGGACCGACGATCGAATCGGTCAGGATGGCACAGCGCTTTTTGCCGGCAAAGCGCTGATGGGCGATTTCTCCGATTTCATGAAGCAGGCCAGGTACCACATCTACCCGGTAGCTACGAGGGCCGAGATCGACATCGACATGCAGGCGAAGGGGAACAACGTTTTCTTGGGACATGAAGGAAAGCTTAAGGACGTGACAGAACCTCACCGTGGCGTGGCTAGGAGGCATGGCAACTCCTTTGGGGGCTGTACAAAAATCGGCAGGGGGCGTTCATGAGATTTTGAATTTCTGCCATGTCCCTTTGTCAGAGATCATCACCATGATTACACCCCCTACTCCTCTCCAGAGGAAAGAGAAAGACATGCTGTCGGGACCTCTGCCTGTTGTCTTGGATCAGTCCGCCGTGACGCCAGAAGAAAGAAAAGAAGAAGAGATCTTTAGCCGTCAGCTCGTGGATCGCTCACTCTTGCACGGTCCGAATCGCCGATTGAAGGAGTTGTCACTGATCGTCGATGTTGCTTGGGAGTTCCTCAAAGGATTTCGCGCTCTGCACTTCGTGGGACCCTGCATCACCGTCTTCGGTTCCGCGCGTTTTGATGAAAACCACCGCTACTACCAGCTGGCGCGTCGTATGGGGGCGGAAATCGCCAAGATGGGATTCACGGTCATGACAGGCGGTGGGCCTGGCATCATGGAGGCGGCCAATCGCGGTGCCAAAGATGTCGGTGGGCGAAGCATCGGCTGCAACATTCAACTACCCTTTGAGCAAAAGCACAATCCATGGCTCGACCGCTGGGTGACCATGAAATACTTTTTTGTCCGCAAGGTGTTGCTGATGAAATACAGCTATGGTTTTGTCATCATGCCCGGTGGCTTCGGAACATTGGATGAGATGTTTGAGGCCCTGACGTTGATCCAGACCAAGAAGGTGAACAACTTTCCGGTTGTGGTCATGGGAACGGAGTTTTGGAAAGAGATGCGTGACTTGGTTGATCACATGCAGAAGGGATCGACCATCAGCCCTGAGGATATCGATTTGATCTGTTGGACAGACAGTGTGGAGGAAGCGGTGGCCCACCTGAATGAACGTGCCGTGCATCAGTTCGGGCTGCGCCATGATCCAGTGCCGAGCAGTAGTGTTCTGCTGGGAGAAAAAAGCCTCTGATGCTGTTCGCATCAATCCTGGAAGCCCAGTTTGGCTTCCAGGGCATCTGCCATGGCGAGCAATTGGGGTTCACTCCAGGCTTTGCCTATGAAGGAGAAACCGATGGGCATGCCCTGTGCGTGACCCATCGGCAAGGTTAAGTGGGGATAACCAGCCACGGCTGCAGGGCTGGAGGCCACACGCGTGTTCGTATCTCCTTCGTCGAGGTTCAAAAGACCCGCAGGATCGTTCGTTGGGCAGATCAACGCATCCAAAGCATGTCGCTGGAGGGCGTCTTCGATGCCGTCCGGCCCTGCGAGTCGGCTGGCTAGTGTCCTTGCAGCCTTGGCTTGGGCGAGGTCGGAGGGGCTATCGAGATGCTCTGCAATCTCAAAAAATTCTTGCCCAAAGTATGGCATCTCCTGCTCACGGTGTTCTTGGTTGAAGGCGATCAACGCGGCGAGCGAGTCGATGCGGCTTCCTCGGCGCTTTAGGTAGAGATTCAGATCGACTCTGAATTCGGTGATCATCGCCTGCCAAGCCCATGAGGCTGCTTCTTCGACGTGCGAAAGTTTGATGCCATCCATGATCTCTGCGCCTGCCGTCTTCAGAAGCTCAACCGTTTGCTCAAACACTTTCAAAACCTCAGGATGCGTGCCACAAAGGTCACGCACGATGCCTAAGCGACGCCCCCGCAAGGCATCCGAAGCAAAGTCTTGCAGATAAGAGCGGATGGGCCGCTGGGTGAAAGCGGTAGAGAATGGGTCTGAGGGATCCGGCGCCGCGATGACATCCATGATCAGGGCCGCATCTCGGACCGTTCGGGTCATGGGGCCTGGGGTATCCTGCCAACGGCTGATGGGAATGATGCCCGAGCGGCTGATGCTCCCTACAGTGGGTTTTAATCCGACGATCCCGCAGGCGCTAGCTGGGCTGACGATGCTACCATTCGTCTCGGTGCCGATAGCAGCCGCACAAAAGCCGGCCGCAACGGCTGCAGCCGAGCCACTGCTGGAGCCACTGGCGGTGTGGGTAGGGTTGTGGGGGTTGCGTGTCAGACCACCCCGGGCGCTCCAGCCACTGGTCGAATGAGGACTGCGAATGTTCGCCCATTCGCTCAGGTTGGTTTTGCCAAAAATCACGGCGCCCGCCGCTCGTAATTTCTGCACGAGAAAAGCGTCTTGTTGTGGCAAAGGGGCATCTAGCAGGGCCAACGATCCGGCTGTCGTCAGCATGCCATCAGCGGTCTCGATGTTGTCTTTGAGCAATATGGGCGCGCCATGCAATGCGCCAGCAGGCAGGGCTTTCACCAACCGATCTGGAGCAGGATGAAGCTCCAGGATGGCACGCAGTTCATCACCTTGGCGATCTTTTAGGGCGATGGCCGACAAACCTTGCTTCAGCCACTCCATCGGACTGAGCTTGCCTTTCTGGATCTCGGTTAGCCGTTTTGTCATGGAATGCCTACTTAGGCGTTCGTTAGACTCCAGGGCGTTCCAGTTTCTCGGACGGCAGGACGACAGCCCAAGGGCAGTGGTAGCTTGTTGCAGAAGCTGACGGCGGCTCCTCACGTGGGTTCAGTGGGCACGTTGGCGGGAGATTCTTCCAAGTCACGCTTTTCAAGATCTTCCCGGTGGGTCAGGAATTCGGCGAGAATGTCCTCCAGCTCCATGAAACTGACGATGTGGCTGAAGCGAGAGCGTAGGTGCTTCCCACCGCGAAGATTTTTCGTGTAGTTCATGAGGCGGGTCCTCATGGCTCGCATGATTTCCAGTTCTCCACGCGTGGCACGTGCCAAAGCCAGTTGGCAATGACGGCGCATCAGGGCGAAGCGCTCTTCCAGGCTAACTGGGATGGCATGACTGCCGGTGGATAAGTAATGACGAATCTCGCGAAATACCCAGGGATTGGTCATGGCCGCTCGTCCGATCATGATGCCGCTGACATTTGTCTGCGCACGGCGCACCTCCACATCGGCACCACTGGCGATGTCACCATTGCCAATGACAGGAATTTTCACGGCATCTGCTACCTGAGCAATGACTTCCCAGTCTGCCAAGCCGCTGTAACCTTGAGCTTTGGTCCGCCCATGAACTGCAATCGCCTGAATGCCGCAGTCTTCGAGCGTTTTTGCTACCTCAACGGCATTGATGCTCTGGGAGTCCCAGCCGATGCGCATCTTCGCTGTGACGGGAATGGAAACAGCGCGCGCCACTCCACTCGCCACGCTGGCAAGAAGGGGGCAATTGCGTAGCAAAGACGATCCTCCATTCTTCGAGACGACCTTGTTCACGGGACAGCCAAAGTTGATGTCAATGAAGTCTGGTTGCTTCCAGTCGATGATCTTTCGGGCAGCCTCCCCCATGCGAGCTCCATCAGCGCCGAAAAGCTGCACGCCAAGGGGCCTCTGACTATCGTCAAACTCCGTGTAATGCCGAGTGCGATCATCGCGCTGGAGAATCCCTTCGGCAGAAACAAATTCGGTGACCATGACATCTGCGCCGAGTTCTTTGCACAGACTTCGGAAAACAACGTCCGTGATCCCTGCCATGGGAGCAAGGTAGAGGGGGAGTCGATCGCGGTTTAGCCAGCTTAGCATAAGCTAGGTTAGTCGAAGTGCAGAAGACGAGCAAGGTTCCCGCTTGCCTTTCGAGCTGGCCACGCCTTGCTTAGGCTTCTTTCAGGTATCGCTTTCTTCCCGATGAATGATTCCTCTACACCCGCTGCCGATGGTCAGGATATCCATTCGCCTGCCGCCACTGACCCTGTGTCAGCGAATGTCAGCCTTGGGCAGTCTTCGAGCGAGATGCTGGATTTGCTGAGCCTGAAGGGACGCAATTCTGAAGCGAAGTTATCAGATTTGAGTTCAGTCATTCATGGGCGTGATCCCGACTTGAATGCGATTTTCGATCAGGGTTATTCGAACACGCGAACTGCCCGAGAAACCAGCCGTCGATTGATCCAGGCCTATGATGACAAAGGCCTATTGCTTTCTGCTACGGTGCAACCCCACCACCTATCTCGTGAGTTGAGTTGCAACTGCTCTGAATTGACAAAGCTGGTCTTGCTTCAGTGGGTTCGACAGGGGGAGACCCACAAGCTCAAGTTGCTAGGGGAGTCGCTTTTGACGATCGATGAAAATCGTCTGAATGCGGAAACCTCTCGCATGATGATGTTGCTAGCCGGGTTGCTCGGGATTTTGCGTCCATCTACGGCTCGTAAACTTGTTGATCGCGCGTCACCCTTATTAAGAGACGCGGCGGAGGCTGAGCTGGTCTATGATGCTAAGCTTTGGGTATCTGCGGGAGAGATTTTGAGTCGTTGTTCTTCGGAGGAGCGCGTCTTTTGGAATCGACGCCTAAGAGAGCCGACAGCTGACTGGACCTGGGATGATTCGGAGTCTCGATTGGCCCTCAGCCACCTATCTGTGTTGCTGCCAAAGGGCGATGAGGCGAGTTTGGAGATCTTTCAAAACGTAGTTCCAGGCTGTTGGTGGGATCAATGGCGCAGCCAGCTGAGTGCTGTAGCGCAGCATGCACACATCCCACAGCTACTTCTGACTCAAGGAGCTTCGGAGGGAGTTGCCTTGCCCCCAGACACGCTTTCTACGGCGGTTTCCCCTCCACCCAGTCGAATTGTGTTCGGGGTTGGGATGGCCTTGGGCATTGCGGCTGCGGTAGTGCTGACCGCGATGGCGCTTGCGATCTTTATCCCCGAGTTTGAACAAGAGATCAAAGCTCAGCAGAGGGGAGGCATTTCGCCAAACGCCAGCATAGTGGCTGAATCACAAGCGCAATCGAATGCGACGGCTCAGGAAACCGCCCATTCAGCAACTCAGGCGGGGGCTCCTCCGATTCGAGAGTCACTGCGTCTTCTCCAGGCAGTGATTTCGAGAAATGGTCAGGATACTTCGAGCCTTAAGCCGGCTAGTGTTGCGTCCGTCCCCGTGGTTTCTGTGACTTCGATCTCAAACTCAGCCGTGCGCACGCTTTCCAAAAAGGACCAGCGCGAACTCGCGCGCGATGCTTTTGAGCGTGAGCATCCTGATATTCAAAAACTGTTCGGCCTGCTGAAAGACGGTTCTCTGCGTCAGCATGAAACCCTGCTTCAAGGGCAGTCTGGTGCGGCACCTTCAGGGGGGGAAGAACATCAAAGCTTACTGGAGTGGCTCATCCTTGACCCTCCTGAACAGGCTGATACCCGCTTGGCAGCCACGAAAATGGCCATGAGAGAATTGCCTTTGGATCGCGCGGTGGAGCTTTTTGAGCTTTGCCTCTATCCAGGATCACCCAACGAGATCGAAATTCGCCAGTGTGTGGAGCTACTCTTGGACATTTCCAATGAATCATTGTCCCCAGATCAAGCTTCCCGCCTGAAGTCTTTGATTTCAAAAAAACCCTAATGGTAGTCGTGACGTTTGACGAAAGGGTCATTTTGGCGAACTTTTTTGCAACCTAATCGCATTTCAGTCGTAAATCCGCACCGATGCCTGCCAACGCAGACTCCTCTTCTCCTCATTCTAGGAATCTTGAAAGCTCTACTTCCGCCCACAATGCGGAGACGCTTTCCTTTTTATCCCAGGTGTTGAACCTGAAAATTGATGGCAATCAGACCAAGCATGCGGTCGAACTTGCCTCCAAAGATTCCAATGAACCTTTGGAAGCACTGATCCGAGCGGCTGAGATTGTCGGCATGCGGATCCAGCCCATGCGCATGTCTTTGGCTGATGCGATCTGGCGTGTGTTGGAAGATCAACCCATGGTGGTTTGGCAGCCTAACCCAGGCCGCTGGATTGTACTTCGACGTCATAGTTTTTTCCGTGTTCGCATCTCCTGCGCGGATCGACCCATGGAAGTCGAGACCATCTCACGCAAAAGCCTGGTCAGTAGGCTGGGATTGAAGGCCGTTGATGACATAGTCGATCTCGGTGTGGTGACTCCCGAGCGCCCGGCGGAAGGCCTGCGCGGCCGCGAGGTAGATCAGACAGCATCGCTGCTGCCAGCTTACCATGTTCAGGCCGAGACCCATGATCATCATGAGCATGTTTCACCGATTCGTCGATTCTTTGGACTCTTAAAACCTGAGTCGAAGGATGTCACCACGATCATCCTTTTCAGCGTCATCACTGGCTTGTTGTATCTGGCTCTGCCGCTAGCAGTAAACTCGCTGGTATCCAATCTGGCCTTCGGCACGCAAAGCGCGCCTTTCCAGCAAGCGCTTATTGTCATCGCTGCGGCTCTTTTCTCCTTCCTGCTTTTGTCGGCGATCATGCGTGGCCTCCAGTACTACATCGCTGAAGTGATCCAACGCAGGATCTTTGTGCGCGTCGCCGCAGACATGGCTTATCGGCTTCCTCGAGTGAAAGCAGACTCTTTGGATGGTGTACACGCCCCTGAGATGGTGAACCGATTCCTGGATGTTGTGACGGTGCAAAAGAGCACCTCACTGCTTTTGCTGGATGGTATCAATCTCGTCCTGGGAGGCATCATCGGACTCATCGTCCTTGGTTTTTATCATCCCTTTTTGCTCGCCTTTTCATTGCTTCTCCTCATGTGCATCGCGGTCATCATCTTTGGCCTAGGTCGCGGTGCCATTCGCACGAGCATTCAGGAAAGCATCTGCAAATACGATGTGGTAAGTTGGCTGGAAGAGCTAGCCCGTTACCCACGGCTTTTCAAAGGGCCGGGAGGTTATGCTTTGGCGATCGAACGAGCGGATCAACTCTCTCGTTCTTTTTTGACGGCGCGTCACAGTCACTTCCGGGTTTTGATGCGTCAAATCTCGGGTCTGCTTCTCTTGGAAGTCTTGGCCAGTTCAGCTTTGCTCGTCGTGGGCGGCTGGCTAGTGCTAAACATGCAGCTGACTCTCGGGCAGTTGGTTGCAGCAGAACTCATCGTGAGCGCCATCGTTGCCTCACTCTCCAAATTGGCGAAGAAATTTGAAGCTTGGTACGATGCCATGGCGGCAGTGGACAAGCTCGGGCACTTGATCGACCTAGAAATCGAGACGGAAGACGGAGACCTGCCAAGTTTGGAAAACGGCGGGGTTGCGGTGAGTGTAAAAAACGCAGCCTTTGAATATCCTGACGGACAGCATGTGTTCAACAACGTCAGCTTTGAGATCCCTGCGGGTGGCCGTGCGGCGTTGATGGGGGCTCAGGGCAGCGGGTGCTCTACCATGCTGGATCTTTTGTTGGGACTCAGGTACCCGACCAGTGGTCACATTAGCATCGCAGGCTTTGATTTGCGTTCTTGGTATCTTGAAGAATTGCGTGGCAGCGTGATGCTGATCCGATCCCAGGATATCGTGAATGGAACCATCGCAGAGAATATCCGCCTGGGTAGGCCAGGAGTGGGTCTTGATGATGTCCAACGTGCGCTTCGTTCCGTAGGCCTGTTGAATGATGTGATGTCATTGCCCATGGGCATGCACACTCCACTGGTCACGGGTGGGTTGCCGCTCTCTTCGCGGCAGCGCACACGTCTTCTCCTGGCTCGTGCTTTGGTTCTGAAACCCAGGCTGTTGCTTTTGGACGATGTTTTTGATGGCATGGACCTCACTAGCATGGAGGAGCTGACCTCTGTGATTCTTTCCGCTGAGCAATCTTGGACGGTCATCATTGCCACGCGTGACCCCCTGGTTGCGGCAAAGTGTTCTCAACAGATTGATTTGGACGACCCCGCCTGTCACTAAGACATGTCTCACTCCTCCCAAGCTCCTCACGCTTCTTTTGGTCTTATCGGCCACTTGCCTTCCATCACCCGTGCTGGTTCATCGCGTTGGCCTCGTCTTCTAGCTCGCGCTCTGGCCCTGATCTTCGTCCTGTTCTTGCTGGGCGTCTGGTTTTTGCCCTGGCAGCAATTCGTGAGCGGGACAGGAAAGGTCATTGCTTTTGACCCTTTGGATCGTCGTATTAACATCGAAGCTCCAGTCTCCGGCAACGTGCGCAAGCTGCATGTGGTCGAAGGACAGCGCGTCAAGAAAGGGGATGTCATTGTCGAGATTCAAGACAATGATCCCAACCTGCTCGCCAATTTGCGCAGCCAGCATGATGCGTTGATTGTGCGTCGAGCCGCGGCTGCTCAACGGGTGGACGATCTTGAACTGCAGATTCGGCAACAAGAGCAGGCTAAAGGGCAAGCGCTGGATGCTGCACAGCAGCGAGTCGCTGCCGAAAAAATCACCGCAGAAACCGCCTTGCTCAATCTCAATCGGGTGACGGAACTGAGGAAATCAGGTCTTGTTTCCGAGCGCGACTATGAAGTTGCTACGCAGCTTTACGAAAGCTCTGACGCAAACCTGAAAGCAGCAGAAGCCAATCTGAAACGCACGGAGAATGATTTTGGTGCGACCATCGCTGGGATTCGTGCCCAGAAAGGCACCGCCCAAGCCGAAGTGGCTACTGCGGATCGCGACATCAAAAGCTTAGACATCCAGATCAGTCAAAACCAACGCCAGACGATTGAAAGTCCACGTGATGGTATCGTCCTCAGTGTTCAGGCGACGGATGGCACATTTCTTCGCCCCGGTTCTCCGATCTGTGTCATCATTCCTGAAACAGAAAGTCGATTCGTGGAAATGTGGTTGGATGGGAATGATATGCCTCTCATCACTCCTAGGCAGACGCTTGAAAATGGAAAAGTAGTCACGGGATCCGAGGTGCGGCTTCAATTTGAAGGTTGGCCAGCCATTCAGTTTGTCGGTTGGCCAAGCGTCGCGGTGGGTACGTTCGGAGGCGAGGTCGTCTTCATCGATCCAGCAGATGACGGCAAAGGGAAATTTCGTGTCGTGGTTGCTCCCAAGCCGGATGTGTTCGTGCGCAATGGTCAGCAGCATGTCGAGGACTGGCCTAGCAATCGCTACCTGCGGCAGGGTGTGCGTGCGAATGGTTGGATTCTCCTAAGCGTCGTGCCTCTTTGGAAAGAAATATGGCGTCAGATCAACGGCTTCCCGCCTGTGATCTCCGACAAGGAACCTGGGGAGAAAAAGTAGCATGAAGCTCTGTCTGAACGTCATCACTGCGTGCGTGAGCTTGCTGGCGCCGCTTTCGGCTGCTCCCCTCACGCTTCAAGAAGTGCTGGATTCGGTAACATCAAAGTATCCGCCCTACCTTATGGCGCTCATCGAGCGTGACATTGCGGCAGGACGGCTTCGTCAGGTGCAGGGAGCATTTGATCTCAACTTCCGCTCGTTAGGTAGCTTTCAGCCAAACGGCTATTACGACAATGGCGTTGGCGATTTCATCCTGGATCAGCCGCTGCCATTTTGGGGGGGGAACGTCTTTGCCGGCTACCGTATCAGTTCAGGAAGCTTGGCTGATTATGATAAAAATCGTACGCAATTGGATGGCGAACTTAGAGCTGGCATTCGTCTGAATTTACTTCGGGACGGAACCATTGATGCGCGCCGAGCCAATCTCTGGAAGGCACGGCTGGATCAAGAAATCGCAGATCCATTCATTCAGCGGCAGCATCTTGACATGGTCCGGGCAGCTACGCGTTCTTACTTCAATTGGGTCGCGATGGGGTTGAGGCTAGGAGTGACGGAACAGCTCGAGCGAATCGCCGAAGATCGTGATGCTGCCATTGGGGAGTTGGTGAAACGGGGGCAGGCTGCCCCGATCGTGAAAATTGACAATGAGCGTCTCGTCGTCAGCCGTAGTCTCGCCGTGGTTCAGGCACGTCGGCGTTTTGAGGCGGCAAGCATAGAGCTTTCACTGTTTTATCGGGATGAAAAAGATGAGCCTGCGGTGATTGCGCGTCATCTCCTCCCAAGCCGGTTTCCCCAGCTGCCTAAGTTGAATGAAAACAAGGTGGGACCTGATATTCAAAATGCCTTTGTCCTTCGTCCTGAGTTGCGTCGCATTCGATTGGTAGCGGATAAGTTCAATATTGATCAGCGTCTGGCAAAAAATAACCTGCTGCCCAACTTGGATCTTACTGCCAGCGTGACCGAGAATTTAGGGAAGGGGCCATACAAAGACCGAGAGAGTCTCGAAAGCTCATTGGCTTTGGAATTTCGAGTGCCTGTGCAGCGAAATGAAGCCAAGGGGCGGCTTCAGGTGATCACCGCTGAACTTCAAAGGTTGGATGCGGATGCTAAGTTTGCCCGCGAGCGCATCGTCGCAGAGGTGAGAGATGCCTGGAGCGCCATTCGTGCGGCCCATCAGCAAATCGACATGACTCGCAGAAACGTTGAGTTGGCGGTGCAGCTAGAGACGGCGGAACGTCAGCGCTTCGATCAAGGTGCGACGGACTTGCTCGCACTCCAAATACGAGAACAAGCCACGTTTGATTCTCGCTTGTTGGAAGTGGATGCTCAAGCGGAGCTTTTTCGCTCTCAAGCTGACTACGAGGCGGCTTCTGCCATGAAGCTATCGAATTGGATCAACCGCGCTGCCGCTCCAGCAAATTCATCATCAGATAAGAAAGAATGATGGCGAGGCTCTCGCCTTCACTGGCTTCTCCGAGCGATTCAAGTTTGAACCTGCCTTCAAAGATCGCCGCTTGCTTGGTCAGTCGCATCACCGGCGTGCCATTGGTGCGTGAGGCAAGGTATTTGGGATGAAACAGAAAGGCGGTCAGGACGCCTAGGATGGGAATTTCACCCAACAAGCTATCCAGCAATTTGGCGATTGGGTTCTCTTCCTGAATGCTGAACAGAGGATCGCGCGAATGGGGGGCAAATACATCGTAGTGCGCACTCCATAGGGATCTCATGCCGCGGCGTCCCACGGCCCCTAGTTCACGCCCTGAAGGATCTCGAAAGGTGTAACGTGCGCTCCAGTCCAAGATACGATCTGCCTCAATCGTACAGAGCAAGTGCTGATGTGAACTATCGCTGTGCACCTCGACTTTTTCGCGTAGTCGGAAGAGCTTTTGCTTCACATAGAGAACCTCCTGGCCTGAGGCATCCGTGATGTAAATTTGGGGTGAAAATGCCAGAAGTTTGAAGCGAAAAGAGAGTGGATAGTTCATGAAAAATGACATCGGGATGATGTAAGGTTTTCCCGTTCTGACACACAAAAAATTCCACGCCTGTCGTTTAGCTAGTGTCTGCTTCTCTTCTCATCCATCATGGTCACTGCTGAATTTGACTGGAAACAATGCTTTCACCAGGTTGCCCCCAGCCTAGTGTTGTATGCCCGCCAGCTCACGCCAAGCCCTGCGGACGCGGATGATGTGGTGCAAATGGCTTTCGTGCGCTGGTGGCGGCGCTTTCCTGATGGGGACAAGGATCACATCCCGCTGCTCTATGCCGCTGTGCGCACGATTGCCTTGGATTTGCGACGCAGCGATAGCCGCCGTGTCAAACGCGAGGCGATCAGTGAAATTACCCTGCCTGGGGAGGATGCCCCCGTGTTTGATGTGCCGCCTGAGCGTCGGGAGACAGCGGAAATCGTCACTCGAGCTCTGGCTGCACTGCCTGAAGAGCAACGTGAGGTGGTGACATTGAAGCTGTGGGGTGGCCTGACTTTTCAGGAGATCGCGACTGCCCTTGGCATCTCGATCAACACCGTAGCAGGCCGATATCGCTATGCGTTGAACCACCTGCAAAAGCAACTCGCTCCCATGAAAGATGATCTGCTCGGTGATCCTACTCCGCCTGCGAATCTGCTAGCTTTTGAACCTGCCACTGCTGCCCTATCATGAATGATACAGAACTCGAAAACTTCCTCACCTCTCTCGCGCCCGCTCGCCCTTGCGCTCTGCTTACGCAGCGAGTGGATCGAGAGCTGGAGCAAGACCTGCGCTGGGCATTGCGCTCTCAGCGTCGCAGGCCCTCCTGGCTCTCTCCGATGCTCTGGACCTCTCTCGGAGCCGCCGCTGCGGTGGTCTTGATGAGTCTCGCGTCCAATGACGATGTTTCTGGTTCTGGAGATCGTGTCGTAGCGAGGGTCTCCACGCCGTCGGCTCCTTCGGTCTTGCCGGTGAGCACCATTCGTGAGGTCGTTCAGGCTCAGGATGAAGGCATCCGCTACAATTCTAGCTCAAGGCTACCCGAGCAGCACATGAAAATCGTGTCTCTGGAGCGTCGTGCCTGGATCGATCCCCGCGATGGAGCACACATCACCATCGAGGTGCCACGAGAGGACAGCGTGGTCATGCCGGTCTCCTTTCAATAAAGCCTTTCTGCCCCCCTCCGCTCTAACCTTCGATGAAAATCCACGCGACACTTCTCCTCTCCATGGCTGGCCTCTTGGCCTTGATGAATCTCCCTGCTAGAGCTCAGGATCAAGTTAAACCTCCTCTGCCGCCGGAGCATGCGCGTGGGGATTTACCTCTAGGTCCCAAGCCTGAACGAACCCGCGAAAAAATGGTCGCCTACCTTGGCGTGCTCACGGGGCCCGTGAGTCCTGAGTTGCGCGCTCAGTTTGGTCTTATGGAGGGATTTGGCCTTCAGGTCGTCGAGGTCATGCCAGATTCTCCTGCTAGCCAAGCGGGTCTGAAAGAGCATGACCTTTTGATTAGCTTCGATGACCAAAAGCTAGTTAATACCGACCAATTGCAGGCCCTTGTGCGCAGTCGGAAAAAGGATGAAACTGTTGTCCTTAGTCTAATCAGCGGAGGTCAGCAGAAGCAGCTTAGCCTGAAAATCGGCGAGCGTGTCACGCAGGTCATGCCGGAGCGTCCGCGTGGAGGCTTCATGCCCATGATGCCGCCTTGGTCCGGTTCTTGGAATCCTGGGGCAGGGCAGATGCAGGAGTGGCAGCAGAAGATGGACAAGTATCAGCGCGAAATGCGCGAATATCAGCAGCAGGTTCAGAAATGGGCACTCGAAGGCCGTGTGGGCTCTTTCCCCCCCCCTCCTATCTTTGATGGTTCTCATCCGTGGCAGGGCGGACGTGATGGTGAGCGTGAAGATCGCCGTCCAGACGTTGACCGCCGCGAACGTGGGCCAGATGGGCAGCCTCATGATGAAGGGCGTCGTCCCATAGTTCCCCCAGGCAAGGCCGGTAGCCCGCCGACTGGTGATAACCTTCAGCGTTCTGAAGCGCGCGAGTATCATGAAAGTGCCAGCATCACCCGCAGCGATGAAAGCGGCATCTACAGCCTGCGGCAAGATGGCGATCGTACAATCTTTAGGGTGAAGCCCAAGGACGGTGAGCCTCAAGAATGGACGGTAAGCCGACAAGAAGAGCGTGCGGCGGTTCCCGAACTTTATCGCAGTAAGCTCCAAGAAATGGAAGAGCTGCGGCGCTCTGTGCGCAGAGATCAGGATCGATCCACACCGCCAGGGCGTGAGCCGATGCCCGAATCTAGCAAACGTGCCTCGGGCATCTGATGACAAGATGGCATACCCTCTGCGCATGGCGGATTTTCCTGCCCCGAGCAGGAGGGAGGTCGCCATTCTGGAGGAAACCCTCGAATCAGAAAGACACACATCCATGCAGAAAAACTCCTTGCCAAAACGGCCTTCCGTGGGAACATCGCGGCCCTTCCACACCAAAACCTATCACACTGCCTGACAAGTTGTCTGGCATATCCCACGAATCCTTACCATGAGCGAAGTCGCCACTGTTCCTGCCAGCTTCAAACTCCACGACAAAGACACCGGTAGCGCCGATGTTCAGGTCGCGATCCTGACGGAGCGTATCAATCATATCACTGGCCATTTGGAAAAGAATTCCAAAGATCATAGCTCTCGCCGTGGTCTCCTCAAGCTTGTCGCACGTCGCCGCAAGCTTCTGGATTACCTGAAGCTAACGGCTGTGGATCGCTACACGAAGGCGATCAAGACCCTCGGTCTCCGCCGCTAATTCCCAGATTTTCCACCACAAAGGGGTGATGCCACGATGCATCGCCCCTTTTGGCGTAGAGCACGGATCAAGCTTAAGCTGCTCCCTCTGAGCTTATTCCTTTGGCCTCGGCCATGACCTTTGGGTCTTTCTGAATGCCTGAGCCGCCGCACGCTCTTTTCTTCGCCGCCTGACTCGGCGCGACCTCCTTTCCCCAAAACAAAAACAACAAAACATACAGCCACCATGGCCATCCATAAAGTAACAGCTCCCTGCGGTTCAGGGAACATCGAAATCGAAACCGGTAAATTAGCCCATCTTGCCGATGGCGCTGTGACCGTCCGCTTGGGCGACACCATCGTCATTGTCACCGCCGTCTCCGCGACACGCGTCAAAGACGGTCAGGACTTCTTCCCTCTCACGGTCGAATATAAAGAAAAAGCTTCTGCTGCGGGCAAGTTCCCCGGAGGCTACTTCAAGCGCGAAGGTCGCCCGACGGAGAAAGAAATCCTCACGGCTCGCATGACCGACCGTCCTCTGCGTCCGCTTTTCCCCAAAGGCTACTTCTACGACACCCAAGTCATCACCCTTTTGCTCAGTGCTGATGGTGAAAACGACTCCGACATCCTCTCCATCAATGGAGCCTCTGCCGCCCTCTGCATTTCCGATATCCCCTTCGCAGGCCCCATCGGTGCCGTGCGTGTGGGCCGCGTGAATGGCCAGTTCGTGATCAACCCCACGCACAGTCAGCGCGAATTCAGCGACCTCGACCTCGTTTACGTCGGCAACAAGACCGACGTCATCATGATCGAAGGTGCTGCCAATGAATTACCGGAGAGCGAATTCATCGCCGCCCTTCGTTTTGCTCAGGAAAGCATCCAGGGCATCGTGAAAGCCCAGGAAGAACTCGCCGCCCTCGCTGGCAAGGCCAAGCGCGTGGTGCCGCTGATGCTGGTGAAGGATGAGTTGCTCGAAATTGCTTACGAAATTGCTGGCGACCGCATCGAAGGAGCTCTCTACCAGCCCAGCAAGATCGCCCGTAGCAAAGCTGTTGGCGCACTGAAAGACGAGGTCGAAGCCACCATCAAGGCGCGTTACCCCGAGGCGACTGCCTTTGAGATCAGCCAAGCCTTCGATTATCTCCAGAAGAAAGCGTTCCGCATCTCCATCCTGGACAAACTCAGCCGCTGCGACGGTCGCGGTATCGACCAGATCCGCCCCCTTTCGGGCGAGGCTGGCGTGTTGCCCCGCACTCACGGTTCCGCCATCTTCTCCCGTGGAGAAACGCAGGCTCTCGCCATCGCCACGTTGGCTCCTGCCGACGAAGCTCAGGAAATGGACACCTACGCCGGTGGTCCAGACACGAAGCGCTTCATCCTGCACTACAATTTCCCACCCTTCTCTGTCGGAGAAACCGGCCGTTTTGGTGGTCAAAACCGTCGTGAGATCGGTCACGGCGCGCTCGCTGAGCGCTCCATCGAGCCTGTCATTCCTCCCAAGGAAAAGTTCCCTTACGCCATCCGCGTTTCCAGCGAGGTCATGAGCTCCAACGGTTCCACTTCCATGGCCTCCGTGTGCTCCGGCGTCATGGCTCTCATGGATGCAGGCGTGCCTCTGAAGCGTCCCGTCGCTGGTATTTCGGTCGGTCTCGTGACGGAGTTCGATGCGAACGACCAGATGAAGCGTTACCTCACCATGATGGACATTCTCGGTTCCGAGGACCATTTCGGTGACATGGACTTCAAGCTCTGCGGCACCACCGAAGGGGTCACTGGCTACCAGCTCGACCTCAAGCTGCCTGGCATCTCTCTCAGCATCTTGGAAGAAGCCATCGTGAAGGCCAAGAATGGCCGCAGTGAAGTGCTGGCTGCCATGGCTCAAGGCATCGCTGAAGTGAAGCCTCTCAGCCCGCACGCCCCGCGCATCGAGATCGTGAAGATCAATCCTGATAAGATCGGTGAGCTCATCGGCCCTGGCGGCAAAAACATCAAAGGCATCCAGGCCGAGTCCGGTGCTGAAATCAGCATCGAAGACGACGGCACCGTGTACGTCTATGCCACCCGCAAGGAAGGTCTGGAGCGCGCGCTGGAAATGATCTCCGGCGTCTCTGCCGAAGTCGAAGTGGGTAAGCTCTACACCGGCAAAGTCGTCAGCACGACGAACTTCGGTGCCTTCATGCGTCTCTTTGGTAACAAAGACGGCCTCATCCACATCAGCGAACTTGCTGACTTCCGTGTCAACAAGACCGAAGACGTCGTCAAGGTCGGCGATATCGTCACCGCCAAGTGCATCGGCATCGATGACAAAGGCAAGGTGAAGATGAGCCGTAAGGCCGCCATGAAGGAGAAAGATGAAGCTGCTGCGGGCGAGGCTCCGGCTGCTTGATCTGAATCTTCCACATCTGCTCCATCACGAAGAGGCCGCTTTCGAGCGGCCTCTTTTTGTAGCTGCCTAAGCTGAAACGATGCGCGAGGAGGATTCAGCCTGGTTGCTCGTGAAACCCTGGTTTTGGGTGCTGTTGAGCCTGCGCTATCGACACGCACTACGTTGGATAAAAAAAGGCCACCGTTGTTGGCGGTGGCCTTGGGGAGTCGCGCGGGATTCAGGCATCAGGCCCCGACCAACATGCGGGCGGGATTTTCGATGCAGTCCTTGATGCGGATCAGGAAGCTGACGGCTTCTTTGCCATCGACCACACGGTGATCGTAGCTCAGCGCCAGATACATCATCGGGCGAATGACCACCTGACCGTCCACGGCGATCGGGCGTTGCTGGATGCTGTGCATGCCCAGAATACCGCTCTGGGGAGGGTTGATGATGGGCGTGGAGAGCAGGGAGCCGTAAACACCACCGTTCGAGATGGTGAATACGCCGCCGGTAAGGTCGGAGAGCTCAATCTTGCCTTCCTTGGATTTGGCGGCGTAGGCGAGGATGTCTTTCTCGATGTCGGCAAAGCTCTTCTGGTCAGCGTCACGAATCACGGGGACGATCAATCCACGCTCAGTACCAACGGCGACACCGATGTCGTAAAAGTGCTGCTGGACGATTTCATCACCCTCGACCCGCACGTTGATCTGAGGCACCGCTTTTAGTGCTTCGACGACGGCCTTCACAAAGAAGGACATGAAACCGAGCTTCACGCCGTGAGTCTTCACAAAGCTGTCCTGCAGTTTGCTACGCATGGCCATGATGCCGCTCATGTCGCATTCGTTGAAGGTGGTGAGGATGGCAGCGGTCTGCTGAGCGCTGACAAGCTGGTCGGCAATCTTTTTGCGGAGCGGGGTCATCTTCTTCCGCGAGACGCGGCCTTCGGGAGCGGCGGCCTTGGCGGCGGGTTTGGGTGCTGGGGCAGGAGCTGGCGCTGGTTTAGGCGCTTCGGCAACTGGAGCAGGAGCAGCGGTGGGCTTTGGCGTTTCCACGGCAGCCGGGGCAGCGGGGGCGGGGCTAGGCGTAGCCGCAGCGGCACCTTCGGTGACTTGACCCACGATGGCTCCGATGACGACATCATCGCCTTCGCCAGCGGCGATGGAGGCGAGCACACCGGTGAATTCGGAGGTGACTTCGGCGGCGACTTTATCGGTCTCCAAGGTCAGCAGCACATCGCCGACTTTGACGGCGTCGCCGACTTTGAAATGCCATTTGGAAATTTGTCCTCCGGCGACGGATTCGCCGAGTGCGGGGATTTTGATGTCAGCCATGGTCGTATGGGGGGAAGGCTCGGGGATACTGGATGAAGAGGTGGGATGAACTTAGAGATTCGGGAACCATCAGACGCTGAACGCGTCTTCGACGAGCTTGTCTTGTTCGAGCACGTGGATGGCCTTGGAACCTGCTGCAGGGCTGCTGGAGCGTTCGCGACCGGCGTAGCGCAGCTTGTGATTGCTTAGCTCTTCCAGACGCGGGCGGATGTAGTAGAAGGCACCCATGTTGCGGGGCTCTTCCTGGCACCAGATCCATTTCTTCTGGGCGCGTGGGTATTTGGCGACAATGCCTTTGAGCATCTCGTAGTTCAGCGGGTAGAGCTGCTCCACGCGGATGATGGCGGCGTTTTTGATCTTGTTCTTCTCACGGAAGTCCAGGAGGTCATAATACACCTTGCCGGAGCAGAAGATGAGACGTGTGACACGCTCAGGGCTGATGGTCAGCAGCTCATCATCCAGCACTTCTTTGAAGTGGGAGCCGGCAGCCATGTCGTCCAGCTTGGATACGCAACGTGGGTGACGAAGCAGGCTTTTCGGCGTCATGACGACGAGGGGCTTGCGTGTGTCGCGTTTTACCTGGCGGCGCAGGGCATGGAAGTACTGCGCGGGAGTGGTGAAATTGCAGACCTGCATGTTGCCGCCCGCGCAGAGCTGGAGGAAGCGCTCCAGACGTGCGCTGGAATGTTCGGGTCCCTGGCCTTCATAACCATGCGGCAGCAGAAGCGTGACGTGGCTGGGTCGCTGCCACTTGCTCTCGGCGGAGGCGATGAATTGGTCGATGATGACCTGGGCACCGTTGACGAAGTCACCAAACTGGGCTTCCCAGCAGATGAGCATGTTCGGGGTCAGGAGGGAGTAACCGTAGTCAAAACCAAGCACAGCGGCTTCGGACAGCAGGGAGTTGTAAACGCAGAAGCGTCCTTGGCCTTCTTCCAGGTTGTTCAGGGGGATGTGGCGCTCGCGGGTTTCCGTGTCGTAGAAAACACAGTGACGGTGGCTGAAGGTGCCGCGGCGCACGTCTTGTCCGGACAGGCGCACGCCATGCTTTTCTGTCAGCAAGGAGCCGAAAGCGAGGGCCTCGGCCGTGGCCCAGTCCACGCCTTCACCTGATTCGATAGCTTTGGCTCGAGCGGCGAGGAAGCGCTTGGCAATCGTGGGGTGCAAGCGGAAGCCTTCGGGGGCTTCTAGGAGCTTTTTGCCGATACGCAGCAGCTGATCTTTTTCCACCCCGGTGGGAATGACGTTGTAGTCGTAGGCTGGTTGGGGCTCGACCGCGAATCCGTCAAAGGGGTTTCCGCCAGTGTTCTTTTCCTTGCTAGCGAGGTCGGTCACCCCCTGCTCTAGCTCGTCTTCCAGTTCCTTTTGCAGAGCATTCGCGCCTTGCTCGTCAAGCACACCCTTGTTCAGCAGCTCTTGGCGGAAGAGGCTAGCGGTGGAAGGATGTGCCCCGATGGTTCGCGCCATGTTCGGTTGAGTGAAGGCGGGCTCGTCGGTTTCATTGTGACCGTAACGGCGGTAACAAAGGATGTCGATGAAGACATCACGGCCGAATTTCTGACGGAAGTCCAATGCGAGACGTGCTGCAGCTGCCACTTCCAGAGGGCAGTCGCCATTGACGTGAATCACGGGCGCATCGATCAATTTGCCGACGTCTGTGCAGTAAGTGGTGGATCGCGCATCCGCTGGCAGGGTGGTGAAGCCAATTTGGTTGTTCACCACGATGTGAATGGTGCCGCCTGTGCAGTAGCCGGGCAGTTGGGAAAGGTTCAGTACCTCAGCGACGATGCCTTGACCTGCCACAGCTGCATCGCCGTGGATCAGGATGGGCAGAACTTGCGTGCGCTGGGTCGTGTCACCGAGGAAGCGTTGCCGCGCGCGTGTCATGCCTTCCACCACGGGATCAACAGCTTCCAGGTGGCTTGGGTTGGGGGCAAGCATGATGGCGACCTTGTCACCGCTGCGGGTGTCACGCACGGTTTGGAAGCCGAGGTGGTATTTCACATCGCCATCGCCACCCACAGTGTCGGGCAAGTAGTTTTCGCTGAACTCGTAAAAGAGCATTTCCAGCGGCTTGTGTAGGAAGTTGGCAAGCACGCTCAAGCGTCCGCGGTGGGCCATGCCCATGACGATCTCTTTGCCTCCGTGGAGAGGTAGATTTTCCAGAATGGTCTCCAACGCGACCAACATGGATTCGCCCCCTTCGACGGAGAAGCGTTTTTGGCCGACAAAGCGACGATGCAGGAACCGCTCAAAGGTTTCGGCCTCTAGAAGCCAGCGCAGAGCATCGACTTGAGATTGTTTCGAGGGGGCAGGCTCAAAGGTGCGGTTTTCGATACGTTCGAGCAGCCAGGTGCGCACTTCCGGGTTGTGGATGTGCATGAATTCGAAGCCGCTGCGGCCGCAATAAACACGGCGTAGCTCAGTGAGGAAGTCACGCAGCTTCATGGTTTGACCGCCACGGAACATGTGGGTCTGCACATCGCGGTCCAGATCCGCTTCGGTAAAGCCAAGGGCTTCCAGGGTCAATTCAGGTGCGCTCGGACTTGTCTTGCTCAGGGGATCGAGGTGGGCCTCACGGTGACCCAGCGAGCGGAAGAGCAGCAGCGCATTCGTGACGCGCATGCGGAAGTTCAGGGCAGATTCCGAGAGCGTGGCTTCTCCAGCACTTGAGGCTGTGGCCGTGCCTTGAGTGGCCTTGCGTTTGGCGAGCTCGGCCATGCCGAGTTCGAATCCTTCAAAGAATGACGCCCAGTTGGCGTCCACCGAGGAGGGATCCTTGCTCCAGGCTTGGTATTGATTTTCGAGAAGATCTTGGTTCGCACGGAACGGCAGCGTGGCACTCATGGGGGCTTTGGGGGCTGCCAGATTGGTGGGAATCAACACAGTTGCAACCAAGGAAAGAATGGATTTGCATCCTTTCCTTGCGAACTTGCCCGGATGAGCACCCGGCTCCAAGGATGGTCCAACCGGTTTTTCCCATGATTTTGCGCCCTGTTTTCCTGTTTTTTTGCCTGCTGACGAGTCTCGGCTACACCGCAGAGCCACCCGGCCAGTGGTATGCGCCTGATCCGAATGGCAAACCCTGGCAGCATGAGGCCACGGGCCTGACCTTTCCTAGCACCCTGGGCACCCATCGGCTGGCGGGTGAGTTCCGTTTCAATGACGGTGTGGGGCGGTTCCTGCGCTATGAGAGCCTCGAAGAGCGCTCCCGCAGTGACATTTTTTTCTTCCCAGCTTCGGACAAAGAGATCACGGTTGACGAGCGCCAACGCCTCATTTTGCAAGAGCTGGATCGGGTGGTGAAGGATGTGCAGGCCATGGTGCAGGCGGGTCGGTACAAGAACCTGAGGGTGAATCCAGTCGGCACAGGAGGGGTGGAGTTGTGGCAAATGGATGCGCTGCCCATGGCGGCTCAGCTTTGTGAAATGACACGTGTGGCTCAGACGCCGAATGGCACGGAAGAGGCGCTGGTGAAGCAGTGGACAGGTATTCTTTATCTGAAAGGCTACCTCATCACGATCCGCCAGATGCGCTCGGTCACGCCTGAAGACGATGGCGCGGTAGCAATGCAGGCCTTCACCTCGCAGGTGCTGAAGGTCATCAAGGACCCGCCGCTGCGTCAGGGCGTGTCTGCGCTCATCGAGCTCTATTTGCAGGCTCCGTTTTCGGAAGACAGTGTGCAGGCCACGGCGGCCGTGCTGGCCTACCTGAAGGGTGCCTCGGATTTGCCCATCAGTATCCCGGAATACCCAGTGCAAGACTGGCTGGAGCTGTGCAAAAAGCAGGCTCCCGGCACGGAAGAGCACCTGCTGCGCGCCTTCATGCTCGGCTCGGCGAAGCGTGCCTTCGCGGGTGGAAATGCACGCGACTGCCTGAATGCGGGCGCGGCTCAGTTTGCCAAAATCTATCGCGAACTGCTGGCGAAGCATCCCTCGCTCAGCGTGCCTAGCATTGATGCTTTCCTGTCAGCGGCGATGGAAGGCAAGGGGGCCGACTGGTTGCTGTCCTATTCAGGGGGGCGCTGAGTCGGCTCATTCCCGCCGCACGGCGTCCAGCAGGCGCCCGCGAAGAGCGGCGGCGACGGCTGTCCCGCAGGTGATCAGACCGAAAGCCAAGATGCCCAGCAGCAGGCTGGCCAGGAAAGCCACGGGCAAATCACCGCCGCCCTGCATCAGCCCTGGCCAGACGGCGATCAGGGCGCTGATCACGCCGAGTACAAGCCCGACGATGAGCAGCGCGACGTGTTCGCCCAAGACCAGCCGTCGCAGCGCTGCTGGCAGGAAGCCCAGGGCCTGCATCAGCCCTAACTCCCCGCGCCGCTCCAGCACATGGCGTGCGACCAGCACGCCCAAGCCAGCGGTCCCCAGCAGCACGCCCAGGCCACCCAGGATGGTGAAGATGCCGATGTAGGTGTTTTGCACGGCCAGGAAGGTCTCCAGTCGTGCTTGGGCAGACTCCAGGGCGAGCCCGCGCGGTTGCAGCTGGCGGGTCAGGTGGGCGCTGACCTCGGCCACCTTGTCGGCAGGGCAGTCGATGAGGAAAAAGCGGTAGCCAGCCGCATCGGGGTAGGCTTGCAAAAAGGCCGCCTCGCTCGTGATCATCTTCCCCTGGAGCACGGAGCCACCGAGCAGGCCGGTGATCTGGATGCCATACGTCTTGCCGGAGGCGTCTTGGTAGTCCACAGCATCTCCAACGCCTTTTCCCAGCCCCCACATCGCCGTGGCCTGGTCCGCGATGGCCACATTCGCCACTTCCGGTTTGTCGAGCGGACGCAGCACCTTGGTCACACCATCAGGTTTAGCCTCTTTGTCAAAGATGCCCACCAGGGCAGACAGCCGCTCCCAGCTCAGGCCACTGGCGAAGCGGAAGCGGCCCACCAGCCGCTCCGGGTTCACGCCGACGAGCACCGGCTTCTGCGCACGGTTCAGGTTCAGGCAGCTGGCGTCATCGCCTTCGCGCACGCGAAAGGGCACGATGGTCACACCCTTCATCAGCGCCTCATCCAGGCTAAAAGCCTCCTGGCCCGCCGGGCTATTCAGGTCCTCGTAGATGGGCAGGGAAGATTCGCCGATGAGAGCAAAGCCGCCGGTGCCGGAGTCAGGCTTCGTCGCGTCACCGGCGCTCATGCGAAAGGCATTCACCGCCGTGACCAGGAAGATGCCACCCGCCATCATGCCGATGACCGCCAGGCTGCGGGAGGGGCGGCGCGAGATGTTCCTCATGCCGATCTGCGTCAGCGTCTGCGCCAGTGTGCCGCGATCCCGCCGCATCCAGGCCCCGGCGAGCAAGAGACCCGCGATCATCAGCAGCAATCCACTGCCGAAAAACAGGCCCGCGACCGCTTCGGGGGCTTGGGCGGATTTCGCGCCCAAGACGAGGCCCAGCGAGAGCGCCATCAGCAGCCAGGGCAAAGCGCGGCGCAGGGCTGTGGCCCGGCCCGTGGGCCTCGCAGCCGCAGGATCACCACTCCAGAGTTCACGCGGAGTTTTGGCAAACATGCGTCGGCTGGCCCAACCCAGGGTGCCGAGCACGACGAGGAGTGAGCCCACCGCCGCGCCGATCTGCGTGGCGGGACTGGCCGCATAGATCAGCGGCAGCCCCTGCGCCGCGCCTGACCAGGCTCCACGCAGACCGGCCAGAGCTGCCTGGGTATAACCCACACCACCTGCCAGTCCTGCCACGGTGCCTAGGATGGCGATCACTCCAGCCTCGCCCAGCAAAGCCCGGCGCACCTGGCGCTGGGTCCAGCCAATGGCCAGCAGCAGGCCGACTTGTGAGGCACGGCGCTCCAGCGTGAACAGAAACAGCAGCGCCGCAAAAACGAGCGCCGCAGCGATGAGGAACAGGCTCAGCCCGATGAACAACCCGCCAAAGTCCACGCTGCCTTTGGCCGCTGCGTCGGCGTCTTTTTTGAAGGCTCGTGGCACCAGCCCGATGTCGGCCAGCCGCAAGATCGAGAGCAATTCTTGGCGCAGTGCGGCTTCATCCTGGCCAGTGTCGGCAAAGCGGATGGCGGTCAGGTTGCCAAAGCGATTGCCCCACAGCTTTTGCCCTTCCGCGAGGCTGATGAAGCCCTTTGGCGTGCCCTTGTAGTCATCCCAATACTTTTCGTCCTTGTCGCGGATGGCCTTCATGTCCATCGGGATGCCAGGCTCCCAGTCGCGGCAGTTGTCCACGTCCGACACGCCGGGAAATTCGGGCGTCCAGGCGCGTGTCACCTCGGGGTCTGTCATGGGTAGGATGCGGCTCACCTTGAACTTCGCGCTCTGCTGCTTCAGCTCGCGACCGAGCCCGACGACGAAGTAAAACACCTCCATTTCATCGGCCACGTTCAGCTTTTGATCCTCGGCTAGCCATTGGCTGATGGCGATGCCTGGCGCAGTCCCCGCGATGCGATCCACCGCCGTGATCATGGAGTAGGGCGTGCCGCCTTGGGCCGACTTCAGGCCATTGACCAGATAGGTCAGCACTCCGTAGCTGCCCGGTCTTCCCAGCAGCGGGTTGGCGAGGCTTGCATCCAAAAAGACACGCCGCGTGCTCACCTCCCACTCCTTTTGGCTCCCCGAGACTCGTGTCAGCTTCAGCCCCAGGTCTTCGAGCGACTTTTGCTTCTCCCAGACGTCTGTCGGCATCTCGGCAGCACTGCTCAGGGCGGCGTTCACTTGCCCGTCCATTTCCAGCTGCCCTTGCAGGTCCTCCAGGCCCACGAAGACCGTCTCCGGCGTGATTTGGGAGGCGATGAGCTGGAAGCCGCCGAAGTCTTCTGCCGTGACAATGCCGCCTACCTTGCGGCGCAGGGACACGTCTTGGTTGGTCGAGCCAGAAAGCGGCGCATCGCGGGAAATGGCGCTCGGGCGTTCCAGGCGCACGATGACCGTATCGCCCACCCGCAGGTTCAGGCGGCGGGCCAGGGGTTCATTCACCAGGACATCGCTGCGGGCGATGGATTGGGCCGCGCCACGGGCGCTCATTTTCCAAAAACCTGCCTCCACGCCCAGGACCTGCGTGCCATTGACGCGTGTTTTCCCATCCGCCGTGGCCGCCGAACCTAGGGCAATGATCAGCGGCTCACTGCCTGCCTTTTTCACCAGATCTGTGGTGAACCAGCGGTCGCCGCCCAGCAGGCCGGACTGGACCTTTCCTAGACGCAGCTCCGCCACGCGGCGCAGGCTAGCGCGCACCGAGTCCCCCACGAGCAGGGAGCCACTGAGGACGGCGGAGGCCAAGAAGGCACCGAGCAGCAGGCCCAGGTGGCCGCGCCAGTAGTGGCGGGCCGAGCTCAGGATGAAGCGAGACAGAGTCATGGGAAAAGAGATACGTCAGCGGAAGGGCTCAGCCATCGCCCAGGATGGCCTCGGTCATGCGCAGGGCGTGGACATTCGGCAGCACTTCGTGCACGCGAAAGAGACGTGCGCCCAGCTCTCGCAGGAAAGAGGTGAGCGCCACCGTGGGCCAGTCCCGCGCGGCAGGATCGGGATCGCCGAGCAGCTGGCCGATCATGCTTTTTCGCGACACACCCACCAGCAGCGGGCGGCCCAGCGTGCTCATGGCAGGCAGGGCGTGCAGCAGGCGCAGGTTATGCTCCAGCGTCTTGCCAAAGCCAAAACCGGGGTCCAGCACGATGCGCTCGGGGGCGATGCCCTGCTCTTCGAGCGTGCGCAGGCGCTCCTGAAAAAAGGCCGTCACCTCCGCGACGACATCCTGATACTGCGGCTGCTGCTGCATGGTGCGCGGGGTGCCGGTCATGTGCATGACCACCACGCCTGCCTGAGACGCTGCTGCCACGGCGGGCATGTCGGGATCGCCGCGCAGGCCGGTGACGTCATTGATGATGTCTGCCCCAGCCTCCAGCGCGGCGCGGGCCACGGTGGCCTTCATGGTGTCGATGGAAATCAGCGCCTGGGTCTGTGGGCGCAGGGCGCGGATGACGGGCAGCACGCGCTTCAGTTCCTCGGCCTCCTCCACCGGCGCTGCACCTGGGCGGGTCGATTCGCCGCCGATGTCCAGGATCTCAGCCCCCTCGGCGGCCAGTTGCAGCGCATGTTCCACCGCCCGGCCATGGTCCAGGTAGCGGCCCCCATCCGAAAAAGAATCCGGCGTCACATTCACGATGCCCATCACTTTGCCCCGGTGGTTGAGGTCGTGCGCGTTACCGTGAATGTGCCAGGGAAGAATCATAGGTCACTCCAGCCCTGGCGGTCGTGTTTGTAAAGCAGCAGCCATAGCGGAACTGTGCTTACTTTTCCAGCACCAGCACGCGGAAGCTCCGGCCCATGATGCCGGGGTGCGTCAGCGACTGGAATTGGCGCAGCAGCGCACGCGTGGTGGCATCGGGTGGCTGCCCCTCTAGGCTGGCGAGCCAGGGCATGGCCAGTTTTCCCAGCCAGCGACCTTGGTGCTCGTAGCTTAGCACCGGCATCGCCAGCTGTTTTGCGGCGTCGATGAGGCGACTGAAGGGCACGTGGGTCGTCAGATCGCATTCCCCCAGTTGCTCCAGCACACGGTCGTCCATCTGATGCTGAAGGTAGCGCCGCAGTGTGCCCTGAGCGCGCTCTGGGGTGAAGAGTTCCTCGGCGTCCAGGCCGTAGTCGGCAATGCAGACCGCTCCGTGAAAAGGCGCAGCGGCAAGCTCACGCAGCCAAGCCAGCGCTGCCAGGGGCACCTCCACGACGTGACCTGGCTGAAGGTGCGTGGGCAGGCTGGCGATTTCCTCAGCAAGACGTCTCTCTGGCTTTTCTGGGGAAAAGAAGAGGCCCTCATGGGCATCAGCCCGCACACGCAATTCCTGCCAAGTTTCACCACTCCAGCGCAGCAGATGCACCGGCATCGCATCCAGCAGCTCGTTGCAGACGAACAGTGCCGGAAGACCGCCAGGAGCCGCGTCGAGATTTACCTCAGCCAGGGAGTTTACCCAGCGCACCCGATCACCCTGGGCTGCCAGTTTTTCCCGCTGCACCGTGCGGTAGCGCGGATTCGGCTCGACGATGAGGTAAGGAAAGTCGCAGGCAGCGAGCACGTCTGCCGCCAGTTGGCCATCGTGCGCGGCCTGCTCGATGATCGTGAATGCTGCCGGTCGCCCCAGTTGCTCCCAGGTCTGCCGAGCTAATTCCGCCAGCAGCTGCCCATAGAGCGGGCCGACGCTCACCGCTGTGTAAAAATCCCCACCCCGGCCGATTCGGCGTGGCCCTGGGCCATAATAACCGTATTCCGGATGGTAAAGCGCCAGCGCCATCACCTCGGCCCACGCCAGGCCCTCTGGGGATTCGCGAAGCCTGGAAAGCAGAAGATCATGAAGGGAAAGCATGAGGCAGGGAGGAGGGAACGATGTTCAGTAAAAAAGGGCTGAGATTGACGGGATGGACGGATGGGGAAAGGAAAGTTTTGCCTTTGGGGGCGTGCTTCCGCTAGAAACTGCTTAACTGCTTTTCTCAACCATGCTCTCTCTTTCCCGCGCCGCCACTGTCGCACCTGCCGGTTTCAACCGTTGGCTCGTGCCTCCCGCTGCCATCGCCGTTCACATGTGCATCGGTCAGGTGTATGGTTTCAGCGTCTTCAAAAAACCGCTCGCTCGTGTGCTCGGCGTGACGGCCCCTACCGCTGGAGACTGGACTGAGGCGGACGTGGGCGTTGCCTACTCCATCGCCCTGGCGCTGCTTGGGCTGTCAGCAGCCGTGTTTGGGAAGTGGGTGGAGCGCAGTGGCCCCCGCAAGACGATGTTGGCTAGCCTCGTCTGCTTTTGCAGCGGTCTGCTGATTTCCAGCCTCGCCGTGCGCTGGCACCAACTCTGGCTGCTGTATGCAGGCTATGGCCTCATAGGTGGCATTGGGCTGGGCTTGGGCTACATCGCGCCTGTCTCGACCCTGATGAAATGGTTCCCCGACCGCCCTGGCATGGCCACGGGCATGGCGATCATGGGCTTTGGCGGGGGGGCGCTGATCGGTGGACCACTGGCGGAGGAATTGATGAAAACCTTCTCGTCCGCTACCCGTGTCGGTGCAGGTGAGGCGATGATGGTCATGGCCGGGCTTTACGCGGTGTCGATGGCCTTTGGCGCCTTCATTGTTCGTGTCCCGCCAGAGGGCTGGAGGCCGGAAGGCTGGGTGCCCAAGGCGACGGTCTCCAAGCTGGTCACCACGGCCAGTGTGGCGGTGGACACAGCCTGGAAGACGCCGCAGTTCTGGCTGCTATGGATCGTGCTGTGCATGAACGTCAGCGCTGGTATCGGCATCCTGGGGCAGGCCTCGCCCATGATTCAGGACATGTTTCACGTGACTCCCGCAGCGGCGGCCGGTTACGTGGGGCTGCTGTCGCTCTGCAATCTCGGCGGGCGCTTCTTCTGGTCCTCCATGTCCGACCTGATCGGTCGCAAGGGAATCTACTGCATTTATTTCATCCTCGGTGCGGCATTGTATGCCAGCGTGCCTTGGACACAGGGGCGTGGCAGCGTGACGCTGTTCGTGGCTGCGACTGGATTGATCCTCACCATGTATGGTGGTGGCTTTGCCACCATCCCCGCTTACCTTCGAGACCTTTTTGGCAGCTATCAGGTCGGTGCCATCCATGGCCGACTGATTACCGCCTGGTCGATGGCGGCTGTTATTGGGCCACAGTTGGTGGATCGCCTTTCTGTCGCGAACAAAAAGACCATGCCACCGGAGCAGGCTTACAATTCTATCTTTCACCTCATGGTCGGACTGTTGGTCGTGGGCCTGGTGGCCAACCTCCTCGTGCGTCCAGTGAACAGCAAACATCATCTCCGTGACAACGCCTGATTTGCCATGAAAACGCTTTACCTCTTTCTCGCTTGGACCTGGGTCGCCTTGCCGCTGGCTTGGGGGGTCTTTCAGTCGGTGCAAAAGTCGCTGCCTCTCTTCGGTCCCTGATTGAAGGGCAGTGCCTTAGCCACTGCACTCGGCTTGCATTCGTCAAAAAAGATCATCGGCTCTAGAAAGATGCTTTCACGCGAATGGAAGCCTTGAGGCCAATGACCCATGATCTGAGCTGTTCGCGAGGAATGAGGCAGGGATGACAACAAAGACTCCACCTCCGAGACAGGGACGTTGGTTCCCCGTCGCCGCTTTTGATTCGGCGATCTCCTTCCCATTCGGATGCCTATCGGCCAATGGGCGAGCTGGCGGGTGAGAGAACTAGGGGGGAGAAGGATGGGCTCAAGGTTTGCGCCATGAAGGCAGCACCGAGTGTCCAATTTCACCCCCAGTGCTGCGCGATCTTCCGCTTCAGGAAATCGACACTGCGAGCGAGTTGCTCCATGCCATCGACGCCGTCTTCGATGCTGATCCAGCTGTTGAAGCCTTTGCTCTTCAGTTCGGTGAAGATGGCATCGTAGTCGTTGAGGCCTTGGCCGATCTCGCCGTGACGGAGGCGTTTGGCATAGCCTTGAGCGCCGCCTTCTTCTTTGCGGAGATCTTCGAGGGTGCCTTCGGCGAGGTAACGGTCGCTGGCATGCATCGTCACCACGCGATGCGAGACGCGCTTCAACAGCTCCAACGGGTCCTCGCCCGCGAGGTAGGTGTTGGAGGGATCGTAGTTCACACCGAAGTTCGGATGATTCACGGCATCGACGAGTTTGCAGAAGACATCCATCTTCTGTGCGAACTCGGGATACTCCCAGAAATCGTCCTTGTAGTGATTTTCGATGATGAGCGTGATGCCGCGCTCCTGTGCGTATGGCAGGCACGCATAAATCGAGTCCGCCGCGAGCTTCACGCCTTCGTCGATGCTGAGTTCGGGTCTTCTTTGGCCGCTGAGCACGCGGCAGTAGCTGCCACCGAGCGTGTGCGTCATGTCGATCCAGCGTTTCTGCTTCGCGATCTCTTTTTCACGGAACGTGGCATCGGGATGGGTGAAGTCGGGCGAGCAGCACATCATCGGGATGACTTTGCCAGTGTCCTCGACCTCTTGGCGAAAGCGCGGCCAGTTTTTTTCATCAGCCATCTCCAGGAAGCCTGCATACCACTCCAGGCCCTGTACCTCGAGCGTGGAGGCAAGTTTGATCCATTCGGACACGGTCATGGTTCCTTCTTTGCAAAGGGCGACCATGAAGGCTTTGGGGAAGGCAGCGAGTTGGGGCATAGGGGCGAAGAGTTGGGAACCAGAAGCAACGGGACGATTCGTTACAAAAATCTGCCATTGGCTAGGTCGATCCGCTGCCAATGCCACGACAAAGTGTAAGCGATGTGCGACATGCAGACGAATGGTGTTTGGCGCGTCTTGAAAGTTTGTGCTGAGATGTTCCGCACTTTTTTTGCTCCTCGACTCGTCGATCTGCAAAATCGGTGTTTCATGCCGTTTCAATCTTTTGTCATGACCTCTTCAGCTCCTCTTCGAATCGGCATCGTGGGTGCCGGTGGCATCGTCAAACAGCGGCACATGGCAGGGCTGCGTGCCTTGGAGGGGATCAAGATCACGGCTGTGGCGAATGCGAATCTGGGCAGTGCAGAGGCGTTTTGTCGTGAGTTTGCCCCTGAGGCCCAGGTTTATCAGCGCTGGGAGGATGTGGTGGACAATGACCAAGTGGACATCGTTTGGGTGGGGGCACCGCCACTTTTGCATCACGATGTTGTCTGCTTCAGCCTGGAGTGTGGGAAGCATGTCTTCACCCAGGCACGCATGGCGGCCACGCTGGCAGAAGCTGAGCGGATGTGGGAGACCGCGATCCGCTTTCCAGAACTTGTGACAGCGATCTGCCCAGCGCCGCATGGCATGAAACATGGGGCGATGGTGACGCAGCTGCTGGATCAGGGAGCGATTGGCCGACCTCTGCATGCGGTTCTGCATAGTTTCAATTCGGCGTGGCTGGATCCAGCGCAGCCCGCTCATTGGCGGCAGAAAATCGAAGTCAGTGGCATTCAGATCCTCACGCTTGGCATTTACTTGGAGGTCATCCAGCGCTGGCTAGGGCACATTGTGGAGGTGGCAGCCCATGGTTCGGTGGTCATCCCAGAGCGGCAAGGCTACGAGGTGCGCACGCCGGACTTTGTGAATGTGCTCGCTCGTTTTCGCAGTGGGTTGGAGGCGGTGTTGATGTTCAGCGGTGTGGCGGCTCACGCTCCGGGAGATAAGCTCTGGATTTATGGAAGCGAAGGCATGCTCAGCTATGACTTCATGACGGATGAGATCGCGCTCGGTCGTGCAGGCGCACCGCTGGCGGTCGTTCCTGTGCCCACGGCTATGCAGCGTGATTGGACTGTCGAGAAAGACTTCATCTCAGCGGTGCGCGACCCCTCGGCCCCACGTCCGAGGCCGGATTTTACCGAAGGGGTCTGCTACATGCGGGTTGTCGAGGCGGTCTGGGAGTCTTTGGAGACGGGCAAAGACATCTCTTGTGTGTGATCTGTAATTTTGGGCTTCTTTTGAATCTTACTCAAAGTATGACTGTCGGTGACGTTCCTCCTTTGCCATGCGCTTATTGCTCCTGATTGCTCTTACCTCTGCTGTGCAGTTCACGGCTCCTGCGGCTGCCCCATCGCCTGACAAGCCTGAACCTCCGAAGCCAAGCCCAAGTGCCCCGGAGCCTAAGCCCACGAAAAAGCCCGATGCTCCGCCTAGCCCGGTGCCTACGCCGCCGCCAGCCAAGCCAGAAGATCGCAAGCCATCACCACCACCGTCTGGTCAACCTCAGCCTACCAAACCCGAGCCGACTCAACCCACCGCACCTGCACCTGCACCGGCGGAAGTGGCCAAGCCAGTGGCCGAGCAAACGAACTCCACAACTTCAAAACCCGCTGCCGAAAAGAAAAAAAGTGTAGAAGAAGTTATCAAAGGTCACCAGCGCATCAGTGGCTTGTTCGATCTTTTTTTCGATCGTGAGAAGGGTAGTGCAATGCTCTACATCCGCCATGATCAGATTGGGCCTGAGTTCATCTACTTTACCCACACGCTCGATGGCGTCGTGCAGGCAGGGCACAACCGTGGTGGCTACGGAGATTCAGTGGTTTTCCATATCGTTAAGGCCTTTGAAAAAGTAGAATTCATCGCGGAAAACACCGCTTTTTATTTTGATCCCCAGAATGCTCTTTCGCGGGCTCGCAAAGCGAACATTTCCCATGCGGTGATGGCTAGTGAGCCCATCGTAGCTCAGGATGCAAATGGTTATCTTATTCCTGCGGGTAACCTATTTCTGAAAGAAAGCCTCGTTATGGTGAAACACCCTGGGGGTGATGGTGGCAAGGCGGTGCTGGGGCGGCTCAGCGAGACCAAAACCAAATACATCGCCCTGCGTGGATACCCAGACAACTCTGTCATTGCTGTCGAATATGTTTTTGAAAATGGTTCGCCCACGTGGTCTCTCGACAGCAAAGCCCGTGCGGATGAAATCACGGACGCACGCTACGTGAGCATTCGTGTTCAACACAGCCTGATCAAAGTGCCCGACAATGATTACAAACCACGCCGTGATGACCCACGCATCGGTTACTTCACCACACAGGTCACCGACATGACCAGTACAGATGTCACACCTTGGCGTGACATGATCCACCGCTGGCATTTGGTGAAGCAGAAGCCCGGTACAGCGCTCAGCGAGCCCGTGCAGCCCATCACGTTCTGGATTGAAAACACCACGCCTGTCGAGTTGCGCGATGTCATTCGCGAGGCAGCCCTGCGGTGGAATCAAGCTTTTGAAACGGCCGGTTTCAAAGACGCCTTGGTGGTGAAGCAGCAGCCAGATAATGCCCATTGGGATGCTGGCGACATCAACTACAATGTGCTGCGCTGGACCTCCTCACCAAATCCACCTTTTGGTGGCTATGGACCTAGCTTTGTGAATCCACGCACGGGACAGATTCTGGGCGCGGACATCATGCTAGAGTTTAGCTTTTTGACAAATCGGCTGCGCAGTCAGCGCATTTTTATGGAACTCGGCTTAGCTTCCCCACCAGAAGAAGCGGGGGCCTTCCATGATCCGCGTCGCTTTTGCCAAGAGGCGGGCTTTGCTCAGCAAGGATTGCTTTTTGGTCAGGCCGCTCTGCGTCTCAGTCCAGAGTCACGGCTGCCGGACATGAAGGCCCTCACCCGGGAGGCACTGATGAAACTGGTGCTGCATGAGGTGGGGCATACGCTCGGCCTGAATCACAATTTCCGTGCAAGCCATCTTTACGATCCGAAGACCATTCACCAAAAGGAAGTTACCTCGAAAACGGGACTCACGGGGTCTGTCATGGATTACATGCCAGCCAACATCGCGCCTGTAGGCGCAGCTCAGGGCGAATACTACATCACCAAACCCGGAGCTTACGATCACTGGGCGATCGACTATGGATACAGTGAAGCGCTGGAGGATCCTGTTGGGGAGGAGACCCGCTTGCTGAACCTAGCCGCTCGTTCCCACGAACCCGCCTTAGCTTTCGGTAATGATGCAGATGACATGCGCCGAGTCGGCAAAGGGATTGATCCACGAGTCATGATTTATGACATGAGTAGCGATCCGGTGGCCTATGGCACACAGCGTTGTGAGCTGGTGCAGGCGCGTTTGTCGGAACTGCTGCGCAAAGAGCCTGTCAAAGGCGAAACCTGGCAGTCTCTGCTGAATGCCTACATCGTGCTTTCGCGTGAACAGGCCGACGCGCTGGTCGCCATCAGCCGTTACATTGGCGGCGTCGAGGTGGAACGTGCCTTCGTCGGTCAGGGAGCCACGAAGAAGCCTTACACTCCTGTGGAAGCTGCCCGCCAGTTCGCCGCGCTCGATGCGCTGGCTAAGTTCGCTTTTGCCCCAGGTGCGATGCTCCCGCCAGGTGAGCTGATTGCGCATCTTCAGCAGCAGCGCCGTGGTTTTGAATTCTTCAAAGAAGATGAAGCTCCCAAGCTGCACGATCGCATCGGTCAGGTTCAGCGCTCGTTGCTCGATCATCTCATGCACCTGGAAACGCAGCGCCGTCTCCTCGATTCAGCGCTTTATGGCAGCCAGGTGCCTTTGGATCAGATCATGCGTCGTCTGACCCAGGCTATCTTTGCGGGAGATCCGGCCACTGGCCCGGACACGTTGCGGCAGAATTTGCAGAGTGAATACACCGATCGACTGCTGCGCATCGTGAACACAAATTCCTGGCCACCCGCGGCTCAGGCACCCGCTTTTGCGGAAATTGAGTTCATTCGCAATCAACTCGAAACGCAGCCTGCCTTCCGTGCAGCGGCAGCTCATGCGAAGTTCCTGCTATATAAAATCAAGCGTGGCCTGGATGCCGAGAATTGAGCTCGATTTGTGCGAGGCAAAGAAGGCCGGGCGAGTGCCCGGCCTCAAGCGCGATCTTCAGTCGATAAAGGAGCAGACGTATTCGCAGATGCCGCTCGCTACCGTGATGCTGAAGCCTGACTTGGCAGGCACATCAAAGTACTGACTAGCGGTGTAGTTTTTCTTTTCCTGGGTGCCATCCAGCACGACCTCGCAGGTGCCAGCGATGATTTCCATACGTTCAGCCTTGTCGGTGCCGAAGTGATAATCGCCTGCATAGATCAGACCGAGGGTTTTTTTGCTGCCATCGGCAAACAAGATGGAATGGCTGACGACCTTGCCATCGAAGTAAACGTTGGCTTTGGCGATGGCGTTGACGTTTTCAAATTGAACAGGTGAGGCGTACATAAGGGCGCGGAGCGTGGCGAGATCGACGTGGGGTGCAAGTGCCGGCGCAAGTGGTTGTAAAGTCCCGCCATCCTGTCTTGCGCGCATGAGTTAGAGGCGTGATGTATGCCTATGCAGGAAGCCAAAAACACGGCACGGTCACTCGTGCGACTGAGTTACGATGGAAGAGTCCACAAGACATTTAGAGGCCATCTTGCGCGAGAGCGTTTTGAGCATGAGGTAAGGGTGCTTCAGTATTTAGAAAAACAGGGCTGTTCCTTCGTTCCGCGAGTCGTGCAGACTGACCCTGAAACCATGCACTTGGTCACGACGAACTGCGGTAAGCGTGTGGATCATCTCAGTGAGGCCAAGCTACGCCAAATCTATGCGGAGCTGGAGCAATATGGCGTCAGGCATGAAGACCCCTACATGCGAAATGTGACTTATGATGCCCGTTTGGGGCGATTTTGTCTGATCGATTTTGAGTTTGCTACGATTCTTTCCCAACCAGATTTGGGCCCCCCACCGCCTGTCCCAGATCCTGTCGAACTAGGGCCGCGTGGATGGTGAAAGTAGCATCCTAGGGCATTTTCTAAACGAACAACTCTTGCCGCTGGTAAGGGAAAAGCCCATAACCTGCGTGCTCCATGCGACTGTTACTGATTATTTGCGCTGCCCTGATGACGCTGCGATCAACGTCGGCTGGTCAGACGATCCCAAAACTCGTCTGGCAGCCGGTGCAGCACTATTTCATCCATATCAAGCCGGGAACAAAACCGATGCCGGTGGAAGGGACGCGCAGGCTAAATTCGTTTACTGCCTACACCCATCTGGGGACAGATTTTGGTTTCATGGGGCCGGCGGAGCATGACCTCGAATGGAAATCGGATGAGATTTGTGCCCATCTGGGGCAGGAGCCAGACGCATGGTCGGGGATGTGGCATAGCCTAGCGGGTCTGGCGCGTGAGCCGCTGAAGGCCATGGACTTTACGGCCGTGTGGCCAAGTCTCATGGCACAAACACATCAGCCTCGTGTTTCTAGCCTGAGGGTGGATGTGCGTGGCCAGGGTAGGCTCAAGCTTGAGATTAAATCTGACACCCAAGAGACACTTTGGCAGGAGGTAGTGGTGATCAAACATGCGGAATGGAGGCCTGTGATATTGCCGCTCTCTCCAGTCACGCTTCGTCATGCGAAGCTACTCTCTTGGATCGCTGAACCTGGCTCGGAACTATGCATCGACGGCCTGATGCTCGGCGTGGAAATGCCAGACGTGCCTTGGGATGAGCAGGTCTTGGCCATCAGCTATGCCAAGCTGGCTCGCTGCTACGATGCCAAGTCTGGTTTTGTCAAAGATCGTGCGCATTTGGAAGATGGTGCTTTTGAGTCGCTCGCTTCGACTGGACTTTTTGCTTTGGCGACAGCCGCTGTTTCGACGCCGCCTTTGGCGATGGTCAGCCAAAGCGAGGCCCGTCAGATCTTGCGCAAGATTCACAGTGCCGTGCAGCAGCTTGATCGCCCGATGGGCGTTTTGCCCCATTTTGTTCGGCGCACGGCCTCCGGGTATCGCATTCACCCAGGGACAGAATACAGCACTGTGGACACGGCGATCTATTATCACAGCATGCTGCTCGGCGCTGAAATGACGGGGGATGAAGGACTGGGCCAGGAGGCTGCTTCAGCTTTGGATCAGATCGACTTTGAGCGCTTGCGACTGCCCGGTGGCGAGATCACGCATGGGATCAAGGAGGATGGCTGTACACTACTGGAACATGGCTGGAAAGACTGGGGAGGAGAGACGGCGCTGGTCATGATGCTGCAAAACATCGTCAATGAGAACGCTCCGCGCCGCGGTATGGAAAGGCCAGGCCAGGCTTGGCAGGGAACGGGATTCATTCCTGAGATTCAGAGTTTGTTTTACCCCGACTTTGATCGTGATGAGCCAGACGCGCTCGATGGAGTGCGCTGGCGCACGGCACGTCGTTCGATGCTTTCTTCTCAACGGGACTATATTCAGCGCATGTGGCCGAGCAGCATGGCTGCGCGGCTAGGCATGTATGGCCTATCGGCAGGGGAGGGTTTGCACGGAGATTCTTACCACGTTGGAGGTGTGTCCTTGCCAAATCAGGCTGTTTTGCACCCGCACTACATTCTTATGTCAGCACCCATGGCTGACCCAGCTGAGCTTTACGCACTGCTGGCTCGCATGGAGCGTGCGGGTTTTTTTCCGCCTTGGGGTATGGTGGAAACGACCTCAGTCACCGGTGCGAGTTACCTCCCGATGATCGGTTCGTTGAATGCAGGCTTCGAGGCACTCGGGGCTTACCATCTTTTGGCCAAAAAGCGGGTCATTCCCAATATGATCTACGCGGCCAGCCAGCGATCTCCGATGATACGCCGTGCTGCTGCGTTGTTTTATCCGGCATCGTCTTCAAAAGGGAATTCTAAGCCTTGATGGGTAAAGGGATGGGGCTTTTTCCCTGCTAGTCTCAAATGAGGACGCACGTTTCTTTGGTCTCTGCTCATGAAGTCCTGCCTTCCGCTGCTGTTGTTGTTTGTGTTCGCTGCTGTTCTTGGTCGAGCGACATCGCCCAACGTTATTTTCATTCTGTGTGATGACTTGGGCAGCGGCGACGTGCGCCTTTTGAATCCTGAGGGTAAAATTGCGACACCCAACATGGATCGCATCGGACGCGAAGGCATGATTTTCACGGATGCACACACGCCATCCAGTGTTTGCACGCCCACGCGTTATGGCACGATGACGGGGCGCTACAGTTGGCGCACCAAGTTGCAAAGTGGCGTGCTTGGCGGACTGAGCCCGCGTTTGATTGAAAAAGATCGTCTCACGGTCGCAGCCATGCTAAAGCAGGTAGGCTATGAAACGGCTGCCATTGGCAAATGGCATCTGGGCATGGACTGGGTGTTGAAGCCCGGGAAGTCCATCGCGGAGCTGAGCATCGAATCGCGTGAGCAAGCTTGGAGCGTGGATTTCACGCATCCTCATCGGAATGGCCCAAGGAGCGTTGGGTTCGACCATTACTTTGGTATCGCAGCCTCGCTCGATATGGTGCCCTATTGTTTTATTGAAGAAGATCGCGTGGCTGCGCAGCCCACGGAAGATCGCTCACTCATGATGGTGCATGGCAAAGCAGATCAAACTACACGTGTCGGTCCTGCAGCTCCAGGCTTCACGGGTTATGAGGTGCTTGGCACCTTCATGGACCGGTGCATTGCCTGGATTCAGGCAAAAGCTGGAGCTGCTCAATCAGGTAAGCCCTTTTTTCTCTACTTGCCGCTGGCTTCGCCACATACTCCGATCTTGCCGAATCCGGCTTGGCGGGGCAAGAGCGGCTTGAATGCCTATGCCGACTTTGTCATGGAAACAGATGCGGAAGTCGGACGTCTCTTGCGTGTGCTTGACGAGAAAAACCTCGCGCAGGATACGCTCATCATTTTCACCAGCGACAATGGGTGTTCTCCCAGTGCGAACTATCCAGAACTACTGGAAAAAGGGCACAATCCGAGCGGACGCTATCGGGGAACCAAAGCGGATCTTTACGAGGGGGGGCACCGTGTGCCCTTTCTCGTTCGCTGGCCTGCACGCGTACAGGGCGGTCAAACGAGTTCACACCTGATCTGCCTGACCGATTTCATGGCCACCATGGCGGAGATCACTGGGGCAGCGTTGCCTGCGGACGCGGCAGAGGACAGCTTTAGCTTTCTGCCAGCATTGCTAGGGCAGGCAGCGCACGGACCGCAGCGAGATGTTCTCGTCAGTCACAGCATCGGTGGCTACTTCGCGATCCGCGAGGGGCCCTGGAAGCTTTGCCTCGCCCCAGGCAGCGGCGGCTGGAGTTCGCCCCGGCCAGGTAAGGAACCCAAGGGAGCACCCTCGATGCAGCTATTTCACTTGGATGATGATTTGGGCGAAACACGAAACCTTCAAGCCGAACATCCTGAGATCGTGGCCCGTCTGATGAAAAAAATGCAGACCCTTGTGGTTCGTGGACGAAGCACGCCTGGTCCGGATCAAAAGAATGCAGTGCCGGTGGATCTCTGGAAAAAGAAAACCCAAAAAGCGGGGCCGAAGGCCAAGGAGAGAAAGCCAAGCTAAGCTGATCCCCTGATGCACGTGGTATTTCCTAGTCAGAAAGTCATGCCCAGTCGAAATATCGTTGCTTGAAGGAAAGCCTGGCCCCGCGAACATGACACCATGCCTGCTGAAGGACCTGCCAACCGATTTTCTGATATCCATTTCATCAACCGCGAGCTTAGCTGGCTTGACTTCAATGAAAGGGTCCTGGAGGAAGCTGCACGTGCTGATTTGCCGCCCCTTGAACGTGTGAAGTTTGTGGCAATCACGGCATCGAATCTCGATGAGTTTTTCATGGTTCGTGTGGGTGCTTTGCAGTTCTTGCGTGAGCAGGGACGCCGTGCCCGTGACCTCAGTGGCCTGACCCCGAGCCAGCTGTGGGATCAAATCAGTGATCGGGCTTCGGCCTTCATCACGCGGCAGCATCAGCTGCTGAATCACGAATTGCTGCCTCTGCTACGTGAACATGGCATCCGCCGTTTGATGCCTCAGGAATTGACACACGCCCAGCGCAGTTATTTGGAAGATCACTTCACGGAACACATCTTTCCGGTGCTTTCCCCCATCGCGATCGAGGACACCCTGCCTTCGATCCCCGCGCTGCAAATCAATGTGCTCTGTTCAGTTGGAGCGAAAGAGGACAATGGCAGTACCATACAGCGGTTGGTTCTCATCACTTTGCCCTCGAGTCTGCCGCGCCACATTCCAGTGCCAGATGCCGAAGGCGGTGCCCTCCATGCCTATGTGAATGTCGAGGATGTGCTGTCGATGTTTGTTCAGCAGTATTTTCCTTCAGAGGTCGTCACGGCCACTGCGCGTTTCCGCATCAGTCGAAACTCGGACATCGCTGCTGATGATGAAAATGTCAGCGATCTGGTCAGCGAAATGGAAGGCATTCTGGATAAGCGACTGCAAAGCCCCGCCATTCGCTTGGAGATTCAGGATGGAGCACGGCGGGATCTCGTTGCTGCGGTGAAATCCATGTGTGAGGCAAGCAAGGCTCTGGTCTTCACCATTCCAGGTGAGCTTGATCTCACGGCTTATTTTGCCATCGCGGCCTTGCCTGGGTATGATCCGCTCAAGGTGGATGCATGGCAAAGTCATACCCCACCGCAGATCGAGCCTGGCGATAGCATGTTTGAGGTGATTAAGCGTGGGGACCTTTTGCTACACCATCCTTACGAGAGCTTTGAGCCTGTCGCACGGCTCATCGAAGAAGCGGCCTCTGACCCGGATGTGATCGCGATCAAGCAGATCCTTTATCGCACTGCCAAGAACAGTCGCATCGTGGCTGCCTTGATCAGAGCGGCTGAGGCAGGGAAGCAGGTGACAGTGCTAGTGGAATTGAAGGCCCGCTTTGATGAAGCTCGCAATTTGGATCGTGCCAATGATCTATTGAATGCAGGCGCGCAGATCATTTATGGGGTGCGTGGTTTGAAGACCCACGCCAAGGTTTGTCTGATCATGCGGCGAGAGTCAGGGCGGCTGGTGAGGTACATGCACTTTGGCACAGGAAACTACAATGAAGCGACTTCTAAGCTCTACACGGATGTGAGTTATCTGACCTGTCGTGCTGATTATGGCAGCGATGCCAGCGCGTTTTTCAACACTGTCACAGGCCGTTCACGCTTTGTGCATTTTCAAAAGTTGAGCATGGCCCCTTATGGCCTGAGAGAGCGCTTGCTGGACATGATCAAGAGTGAAACGGAGCGTGCTCGCCAGGGAGAAACGGCAGAGATCATGCTGAAAATGAACTCGCTGGAAGATCGGGAAATGATGGAAGCTCTCTATGAGGCTTCTCAGTCGGGGGTGAAGATCCGGTTAAACATTCGCGGCATCTGCTGTCTGCGCCCAGGCGTCAAAGGCTTGAGTGAAAACATCAGCGTCGTGAGTATCATCGACCGTTATCTGGAGCACGCGCGCATTTATGCCTTTCGCCGGGGAGGAAGGCCTGTGGTGTTCATTTCCAGTGCAGATTTCATGAATCGCAATCTTTCGAAGCGAGTCGAGTTGCTCATTCCCGTGGAGGATAAAGAAGCTCGCAAGCGGCTCTTGCACATTTTGGAAACGCACTTCACCGACAATGCTCGTGCTCGTGTTTTGCGCAGCGACGGCACTTGGCAGTTACCTGTACTCTCCACGAAAAAAACCAAACTTAAGCGCTCTCAGGAGGTCTTTGCCCGTGAAGCTGCTCGCCGCAGTAAGCAGCGTGGACAATCTCCAGATGTTCTGGTGCCGCACATGCCCAAGTCTTAAGGCGTAGCACATTTCGCGCGGTGATGAAGTCACTACGGGCTAAGAGCTAGTTCATAACAAACAGCTTCCCGATCATTGCGAACCAGAAGGTAGCGGCCCGCAAGCACGGGATGATTCCATGTCTTGCTCGATAAGGCAGCGATCTTCCCAAACTCCTTGAAGCCCGAGGGATGAGCTGCGCAGAGATGCAGATACCCGTCTTCATTCTGCACCAGCACCAGATCCCCACAGAGCAAGGTCTGACCTGAGCCAAATCGCCCTTCTTTCCAGAGACGTTCTCCAGTCGCTGCCTCCATGCAGGAAAGGCGACCGTCATCCAGGCCATAAAAGTGACCCTGGTGATAGGCTGGGCTGTTGAATTGGGTCTTCATCTTCATGCTTGTCCAGATCGTATCGAGGGTGATTGTTCCATCCGCTTGGGCTTCCACCTTCAGAAGCTGGCATCCCATTCCATATCCTGCTGAAAGGAAAATGCGGTCAGGGGCGATGGCGACTGGTTGGCTGGCCTTGGGCCACTTTTCCACGCCCCAAGCATGCTCGGTCAGCAGCTTGCCAGTGATTGGATCATGAACTGCCAGCGAGCGGGCCGCATTGTTGAGGATCAGGGATCGGCCGACAAGGGTCGTGAGCAAAGGTGATGCGTAGCTGGATTCATCGTCACCCACTTGCCATCGCAGCTTGCCAGTCTTTCGATCAAACGCAAGCAGGCTAGACCCACGTGTGCTACCGGGTGTCACCACGACGCAATCTCCCACGACCAGTGGCGACGCGCTGACCCCCCACTCGAGGTTTGCTGATCTCACACTTTCTAAAACGGCCACCCGCCAGATCGTTTTTCCCGAGGCTGCGTCTAAACAATGCAGAATCCCTGTGGCTCCATACGCATAAACATGGCTACCCATGACGGTTGGAGTGGATCTTGGTCCTTCGCCACCTTGCCACTGAGTGAAATGAGCTTTCTCTGCGTGAGTCCATACCTTAGCTCCAGTCAGTAGGTCGTAGCAGCTCACGAGTTCTTCTTCTCCCCGCTGCTCTTGGGTGTAGGTCAGGCCATCAACCACCGCAAAAGCAGACCAGCCTGCACCCACTGGCTGTCGCCAGAGTTCCTTCGGAGGCTGCGCTAGCCAGTCGCTAGAAAGACGCACTGCAGGCGCATGCCCATCACGTGAAGGGCCGAAAAATTGCGGCACATTTGCTGCCGCTGCTAGGCGCGGATCAGAGGGCGCAGCACGTTCATGGGTTGAGAGAGAGGGGGACGTCGAGGGCAGGGTGGAGCTTGCCCATCGCCAAGCTAGTTTGGGCAAGCCACGGCCATCGACCACGCCATCCACCCGCAACGTCAATTTGGCGAAAATGAGGATCCATCCTAAACCAACTAATCCTATGATTTTGCTTTGACCGCTGAATCGACGGGAAACAAAGAACCATATCAGCAAGATCAGGGCGATGAGGAGGGTTAGGCCCATGACCAGCCAGCCCTTGAGATTCCTCTCCAAGTCAGGCTGAAGCCCTGCGAAAGCAAGAGCACCCACCCACAGCAGAAGAACAACGCACGGAAAAAGCGGAAAGCGACGAGGGCCCATGTTTTCACACTAAAGCGAAGGCGAGAAAAAGCCATGGGAAGTCTAGGTGCCACATGAGTGACCCTGTTGAGGTGAAAGGTCAGGCATCGGCAGATCGAAAGCGAAGGGTGCCTAGGTAATCGTCAACGTGATGATAGCGAGGCTTTGTCGCGATCGGATCGCTGCGAATGCAAGGGAATCACAAAAACAAGCTGGCTCGGGGGCGGTAAAAGGCTGAACGAATCACTCGGGCTAGCGGGTGGCTAGCCTTTGGGATTTCTCGCGGTTGCCTTGTGCCAGAAAATGCGATCCCACTAGAGATTTCCCCTGCTTTCTCTTGTCACGAGAAATGCGGTAGCCTATGAAGAAATTACACGTGCGTTGATCCCTTTTACCCTTCGCAAGGGTGATTCCTTTCCTCTCTTCATCCTTTTCTGCATCATGTTTTTCTACCGACTGTTTGCGGCCATCATGCTTATCAGCATGCTTTCCTTGTCAGAGGCGAGGGGGCAAGCTCAAGCTCTTTTAGAATCCTTAACCAGTGATCTAAACATCGAGGGCTTAGAAACCAGTTATGATCCTACCACTGGCTTGGCTTTGGCGAAAGGTGATGTCCGCATCAGCTACACTGATGTTGAAATCCGCTGTGGGCAGGCGAGCTACAATGCGACTACGGGAGAGGTCATTGCTCGTGATCAGGTCATTATTTGGAAAGCAGGTGTTACCTACAAAGGCGACAACATCATCTACAACTCAAGCACTGGAGAGATTACAGGTGATGCTGTGCGTAGCTCTCAAGCGATGGAGTATGGCAGTCTTTTTTTTCAAACGGACCGCTTTGAGACGGAAACAAAGCTCTCGAAGGTTGTCCAGGGCGGTGAAACCTACATCACGACTCACGATTCCGAGAAGCCTAACTTTCGACTGCGTGCGCGTGGGATTAAAGTCGAGCCGGGAGATAAAGTTACCCTGAAGAGCGTCACGGTTTTGGCTGGAGAAACGCCAGTGTTTTATCTGCCTTTCATATCACAACCGCTGGGGGAAGAAGCTGGCTATCGCTTCAACCTAGGCCAGCAAAGTCGCTGGGGTGCCTTCATGCTGAATACCTACACGGTTACTCATGGCGAGCACACACGCGCAAGATACAACTTTGATCTCAGGTCAGCGCGTGGTGTTGGAGTCGGAGCAGACTTTCAGTCCCTGCGTCATCGCAACAACTGGCAGAATTTCTCAGGTCTGAAATTCTATTTCATGCGGGACTCTGCGCCTGACAAAAATCAGACCTCAGAAATACGGCGTCATGTCCCAGACAATCGCTACCGAGTTAATTTGCAGCACCGCATCTATCTGCCTGGCCCAGAGAAAAGCACATGGTATCTTGATTTTGATATCAACAAGATCAGCGATACGCATTTCTATGAAGACTTCTTCTTCAACGATTTTCGTGATACTCCAGCGCCGGATAACCAGGTTTCTCTTGTCAAAAACGATCCTGCTTATCTCGCGACCTTGATGGCACGATTTCAGGCCAATGATTTTTACCGTGCTGGTGAAAAATTACCTGAACTGTCGATTGATTGGACTCGACGTCCTCTAGGAAACCAAGGGATCTACCATCAGGGAACACTTTCGGCTGGTTACCTGCGAGAGCAGGGAGCCTACTTTGAGGATGAAGAATTGAATCAATTCAATCAGGACGTTTTGGCTACCGCCGAAATTGGTTTGTCAGGCGGCACACCTAGTCTTGAGCAGCAAGGACAACTGCGTTCATTCTTGGGTCTAAACCCAGCTGCGGTTCTGGGAGCTAACGATTATAGTCAAGCTCGTCGATTGGCGCGTCGTGGCGTGGGTTTTGCCGAGTTCGCACGTTTTCACACCTATCAAGAACTCCTGTATCCGAAGACTCTATTTGGGTGGTTGAATCTTGTTCCCCGTCTAGGCCTCGGGTTAACGCAATACTCAGGCATTCAAGGCTTCTCCAATGGACTTCCAAATACGCGTGATTTTCAAAGTGACAGCAAGTTCCTTTTTCATGCAGGCTTGGATGCATCCTTTAAGCTCGTTAAAACCTGGAGTGATATCGATAGTGAAACTTTGGGACTCGATGGACTCAAGCATGTCGTGCAACCCTATGTAAATGTGTCTTATTTGGATGCGAGTCGACCTGAAGATTTCCCTTCCATCGATCGGCTTTCCAGGACGACGCGCATTCGCCCCATAGATCTCTCTCTCTATTCGGCAGTGGATGATCTTCGCTCCTGGAACATCACCCGAGTCGGCTTGAAAAACTTCTTTCAGACCAGGCGTGATTATGCCTCCGAAAACAATGGTCGCATTCTCTCGGCGAATGACTCTCCCACTCAGACTTACACTTTTGCAGGGATGAATACCTATCTGGATCTGATCGGCAACGATCCCGAGTTTGACCGCAATATCTCAAATCTTTACAACGAGATCTTCTTCAAACCTGTACCTTGGATTAATCTCTGGATGGACATGCAATTGCCCATCACAGGCGATAATGGCAATTTCAGCGAGTTTAACCAAGGCATTACTTTTATGCCGGCGAGCACGATGTCTCTGACCATGGGCCATCAATACATCAGCAACAGCCCCTTCTTCCAAGATTCGAATCTATTCTTTGCAAGAACTTACGCGCGGCTCAATGACAGCTGGGGATTCTCCATGTACCATGTTTATGAGATGGATGACAGCACCATGGAGTTTCAAAGTTACAGTGTGACTCGTGATCTGACGAGCTGGGTTGCCTCCATCGGTGCCATGCAGCGTGACAACCGCAATGGCCAAACGGAGTTCGGCATTTTGTTCTCTCTGACACTCAAAGATCTGCCTGGCGTGACCATTCCACTGGATATCGATCCCAACCCCTCGGGACGAGGTGGGAGCCAGTGAGTTCTCTTGAAAGCTAGATGCTAGATGGGGGCTTATTCTTGAGCAGGGTATGTTCGAGAGTGGTTTTTAAGACGTCCACGTCCTCTTTGCTGCGCAATTTTTCACTGCGCTCGTTTTGGATATAAATGGAATCAATGGCGACTCCCTTTTCTGTGCAAATTCTGGCGTGGGTCACATTGTGTCCTAGCTTGCCGATGGCCATGAAAACGTCGTAAAGTAAGCCAAGACGGTCCACTAGCTGCAGTTCCGCCACAGTTTGGTCAGGAGAGACATCGTTGTTAATGAAAACGCGTTGTGGAATTTCGTCTTCAACCTCGTCAAAGGCAGGCACCTTTTTCTGAGTGGCATGGATGGCAACTGTGAAATCAAAAGCCTTCTGCAGGAAGGCATCCCTCACGGCTTGTTCCACTCGTTGCCGGGCACTTTTGTTGGTCACGGCAGCGAAGTTGGTGTTACAAACACGGAAAATATCCAACACGAGGTTATCTCCTCTTTGATAAAGGTCAGCACTTAAGATGTTGATGCTTTGGGCGGCCAGCGCGCCGGAGATTCTTGCCAACAACAAATGCCTGTCCCAGCCTATCACCGTGAGCTCGCTGTAGCCTTGTTCAATGTGATCCTCCCACGTCATCACTGGGAGCAGTCCTGCTGCTGCATCGACTTTGGTTAGCTGAATAAAAAACTGCCTAAATTGAAGAATGTGTGCGCAGATTTGTGAGGAATCGCGGAAGTTAAAATAGCTACGAGGCATGTGCAGAAAGTGTGCGCTGATCTCTAGCCTATAGTCCTCGCCCAAGTCCTTCTGCACCGCGGCTCTCAAATCATCCAGTGGCACGGTGGCACGCCTCATGAAGTCGGCCGGGGCATCCATGTAGGCGAGTGTGTTATGATAGAGTTGCAGGATGGAAGCTTCCTTGTAGCCACTCCAGCTGGCCTCACTGGTGCCTTTTGAATCTGCATAGGTCATGACCAGCAGGGTATCGAGATACTCTTTGGTTCTAACGACCGCTGCGACTTCACCAATGACTTTGGGATCATCTAAATTCGCGGTGGTAGCTGTCCGATACATCAGCAGGTGATTGTCCACTAGAAAGAGCAAAAGCTTTCGGCGCTCTCCTTTGATCTGCAAACGACGACACACTGCGTCTGCAAGGATAGTGCTTTCTGCATCATGTGCTTTCGCGTTCGATGCACGTCCCGCATCATGCAAAAGCAGCGCGAGGTATAAGATTTCAGGCTGCTGAAGCTCATGAAAAAGCTTTTGATACAGCGGCCGACCGGGAAGGTTGGCGTCGCTCAGCTCATCCAGTTTATCAATCGTCCTTAGGGTATGCTCATCCGCTGTGTAACGGTGGAAAAACTCATGCTGTACCAAGCAGGTGAGTGCTCCAAACTCAGGCATGTAGCGTCCTAAAAAGCCAACTCGATGCATTTGACGCAGCACCCGAGCCACATCGCCTTTATGAGATAAGATGGCCAAAAAGGTCTCTCGTATGCTTTTCTGATAGCGAAAGCCAACATTCACGAGTCGATAGCTGCTCTGCATGAGCTGGAAGAGTTCGGGACTCATGCGCAGATGTCTCTGCTGTGTATGCAAAAAAGTGCGCATCAGCCGTGCAGGCTCTTCTTTATAGACGCTGAGATCTTCTGCGAAAAGGCGCTCACTTTTAACCACAAATCCATCGAATCGCTCCACTCGTTTCTGGGCCGCCTTTCTCCGTGCCATGAAGCTCAGCAATCCGCGTTTCTTTTCTTTGTCCTGCTGTGCAGCTAGATTCAGACTATCCATGACTTCACTGCTGCGCTGCAAAATATCACGCGTGGCGGTGTAGTAATCGCGCATGAAGGCCTCGATCCTACGCAAGATGCGTTTGTGACGATAGCCGAGGTTGGTGGCGACTTGTCCTTGCAAGCGCAATGTCAGCACATCGCTGGCGCGACGCTCGGTGTAGTGCATCTCATTGCGTGTGCGCAGAATGAAATCATAAGCCGCTGACAGTTCCTTCCAAGCCACGGAGGACATCAGCCCTTTCTGAACTAAATCTTTGGGATTGAGCGTGCCTGCTTTCGCATAGGTCATCCAGATGAGGTTCTGGTAATCGCGTAATCCTCCGCAACCATTCTTTACATTAGGCTCCTGCACGCAGTGCGTGTCTCCGTGCTTGGAGTGTCGAGAGGCAAGATCCGCCAAGCGTTGCTGCAAAAACTCGCCCTCCTTGCCCGACATGCATTCTCCATCAAACCTCGCGCGAAACTCGCGAAAAGCTTTGTCATCGCCGCAGAGAAACCGAGCTTCCATCAGGGCCGTCTTCGTCTGCATGTCTTCGTTCGCCATTTCTAGGCAGCCACCGACGGAACGTGTTGCGCTACCCACCTTGAACTTTAGGTCATAAAAAAAGAGCAAGTAATCCGCAATCAGCTTTGCCGATTCAGGCGGAACCTGTGCCCCATTTCCAGGAAACACGAAGGTCAAATCGACGTCACTGTGGGGACTCATCACGCGGCGTCCATAGCCGCCATGGGCCAGAACACTAAAGCACGCGATCTTAGCTTGCTTGGCCTCGGGAAGGTTCGCTAGGCTCTCCGCCCAAAGCTGCTTGGCTAGGCAATCGATAACGTCCGAGCGCATTCGGCTAATCTCAGCACCTCCCAGGCCACCACGATGCCTCTGCTTGATGCGCATCTCTTTCAGCTTCATGAACCGTCGAGCCAGCTTGAGCGTCTCGTGACGGCTTCGGGGGAGTTGTTCAGCCCCGCCAAAGATTTTACGGCGGATGGCCTCCAAGTGCTTTAGGTATTCACGCTCCGTCATAGCTTCTTAGGCGTGTTATCCAAAGTTGAGTAAAGAATGTACAGGTCCCGTCGAATCCAACTGGGTTCTTCCTTTCAGAAAGCCGAGTTCGATGAAAAAAGTGGAACCCAGCAGTTCAGCCCCGGCTTGCAGGATCAAGTGCAGGGCTGCCGCCGCTGTCCCTCCTGTGGCGAGCAAATCATCAGCCAGCAGAACCTTTTCCCCAGGTTGGATGGCGTCCACGTGCATCTCGACCCGATTGGTCCCATACTCCAGGCTGTAATCCACGCCGATCGTTTTCCAGGGCAGCTTACCCTTTTTTCTTACCGGCACAAAACCAGCGTTCAGACGCTGAGCGATCATTGAGCCAAAGATGAAACCCCGTGCATCGATGCCCACCACTTTATCGATTTTTAGGCCCGCAAAGGGCTCCACCATGCCATCAATCGCTAGTTTCATCAGATGGGGGTCCGCTAGTACGGGAGTGATGTCTTTGAAAAGAATCCCTTTTTGGGGAAAGTCGGGAACATCGCGGATCGCAATGCGCAATGGTTCAAGGAGGTTTGCTTGCATGATGGGTTCAGTCTTGGAGGACGGATTTCGGGATGCAAGCCACGATATGAAGCGATTTTCACAATCCAGTGCGCCACTTTGGAGAGAGCGGCATGCTGGGTGGATTCAGGCGATGAGTGGCCAATCCCCATGGTTCAGGAGTCTCGCTGCTTTGGTTGGCTGATTTGAGCTTTTTTGCCCACATCCGCAAAAAGCAATCAGAAGCATGAAGGCGCATTTGACCTTGCGAATTCAAAAAAATCAGGGCTAAAGCGTTCAAAGTCATCAGCCAAGAGCTTAGCGTCAGGTGCAAACGATCTAATTGAAATTTAAACTATACTAACAATAAATAAATATTTATGTTAAATAAATCAATGAAGGCTCCGGTTGGGTATTTTTAAATTAAAGACACCTTTCATGAAGTGAACTTTTCCTGTTTTAATGAGCACAAATCCATAGGAATCAATGGTCTGAGGTGGAGCTGAAAAGACGGAGATAACCTCGAAAACCAGCCTCAAAAACCTTTACACCCTAAAGGAATCCTGGCAAAATTTGATGTTATATTCTGATTTATTCGAAATTACTCACCCCATCAAAGGTGGGTCCAACTTCCAACTTCCTATGAAACCAAAGACAACCACCAGTGTGCTGCCTTATTTTCGATCGCATAATAAGTCAGTAGGCAGCATCATCTGTGCCATGATGGGTCTTTGGCAGATCGCTCAGCCATTGAGTGCAGCGAATATCACCTGGAACGCTGAAACCGACACCAATTTCGACTGGCAAGATGCCGCCAACTGGGATGCGGGCGTGCCCACCCTAGCGGATACGGTGATTTTACCGTTTCTCATTCCCAATCCGGGGGCTTTGACCCTCGATCCAAGCACGCTGACCTTAGGCGCGTCCAGTGAGGCAGGATCAGTCCTTTTCAAAAACAACTACAAACTGACGGGTGGCATCTTGACTCTGGGTGCTGAGGGTCTGTCTGCTGATCTTGGCACGTACAGCATCATTGACAGCACGCTCTCGGGTTCGAATGGGCTGCTCAAAACGGGCGGCGGTAGCATCCGTTTGAACAATACAGGCAACAACTTCACGGGCACCACCACCATCTCGAATGGTTCTTTGATCATTAGTGGAGAAGGGGCATTGGGTTCTGATCCCTCAGCGATTTCAATTTTAACCACCAACACGACCCCTCTCAACAACACCCTATACTCCTACGGTGCAGGCTCTTTGGTTTTGGATGGTATCTTGGCAGGATTCAACTTCTCGAGAAACATTAATCTGGAAGGTCGTGGTCCTGTGGGTGAGCGTGGCTCAGCCATTTTGAGCGTCGGTAACAATACCTTGTCAGGGACGATCTCGACTGCCGTGAGTCCGCTGCCTCTTTCACCTACGGCCACCATTCGCAATAGTCGCATCAGCAGTGTCAATGGCACGTTGACCATGGCTGGGACATTGAATGTCGGCGGAACAGCTGGCACTACAGTGACCATGTTGGGTGGCATCAACACTGCGGGTTCGGGTAACTATGATTTGACGGGAGTTCTTGCCGGAACGGGAACGATTGAAAAATCGGGCGGGGGTAGTTTATTCTTAAATCCTTCCAGCACATCCGGTTTCACAGGTACGATTAGGACATCTGGATCCAACACAGGCCAAGAAAGCTCCATCCGTGTGACTCAATTGCTTGTTGGCAGCACCAGCGTGTTCGGCGCAAATAACGGCACGACAGGCAGCAGCACTATTGATTTGAATGGAGGCGTCTTGGAGTTTCGAAACGAAAACACCCTTGATTACAATAGCCTCGCTTCAGGAAAAAACGTCTATCACCGCGTTACGAACACCATGTTTGCAGGTCCTGGTTTGGGGGGGCAGGGGGTGAATAACAATGTGATTCTTGGCACGTATCGTCTGGCTCAAGGGCAAACTCATACCTTCAACAGTCGCAACGGTTATGGATTTAATTTCCAAGCGTGGACTCAAGAAAGCTCAACGGGTAACAACACGGTCACCAACAACTTGGGTGGCACCTTGACGTATTCCGCAGACATCTGGAACAACAATGATGCCAGCGCCCGAACATTAGTCATAGGGGGGAATGGCAACACCCGCATCGTTGGGAGTATTACCGCATCAGGCACGACAAAAAGTCTCACCAAGCAAGGTTCAGGCGAGCTTGCGATCAATGGTGTGGCATCAACCCTGACAGGCACTGTTGGGATTGAAGGGGGCGCGGTCCGCATTACCGATTTTCGATCGATCAACAACAACACCTCAGCGATTTCTCTGGGGAATGCCACCACAACCGCAGGTGCCTTGATCATTGGTGGTACAGGTGTTGGCACAGCTACAGCTGCCGGGCTCACCACGAGCAAGACGATTACTCTTAACACGACGACAGCATCTAACTCAATTTACGCCAATCAGGCAGGAGTAAGCCCTGTGATTCTCAATGGTACCATTTCTAAAATTGCTGCGGCGACATCTGGAAATCTCAACCTTGGTGGAACCAACACGGCAGATAACATCATCAACAATGTCGCTGTTCCGGGGGGAGGCACCGTCACGGGGGGGCTGACTAAACTGGGTGCTGGCACATGGGTCTTGAATGCGGCTAACACTTACATTGGTGCAACGACCATTCAAGAGGGCACGCTCAAGCTGCGTGCGACGGGCGCTTCATCGAATGTCATTGGAGAAGCGGGAACCAACACGATCGTCTTCACCAACAATGGTACCACGGGTTCGGCAGGTGGTATCTTGGAATTTCGGGGTGCTACTGGCGCAGCTACCACCGAGACTCTCGGTGCACTGACGCCCACCGCAGGTGCATCTACAGTGCGTTTGCTTGGCAATGGAGCCGCCGCTAACTTGACCTTCACTTCTCTTGGGGCAACAACGGCCGCGTCTAGCTTAAACTTTGACACGAGCTCCGCTTCCGGTGGGTTGATCACGCTCACGGGTCAGGCTGCCACGACGGCAACCACGCTGCCAGGAACGGCCAATTTCCTTGGGCACCTTTACATCAACGGCGCTGACTTCGCCGCCATCAATGCATCGGCTCAAGTTTTTACTCCGGTTTATGGAACCACCACCGGTTTTGTGAACGCAGCTTCATCTCTCACGGCCGCGAACCATAACCTTGTGACGGGTAGCTTCACGCAAGCTGCGGTTTCGGTTAGTTCACTTAAGATGACAGCCAATACGCTGACTCTAAGTGGTAACCTGACCGTTGCCACGGGTGGCATATTGCAAACGGGTGGCACCTCTTCGATCGTTAGTGATAGCACGACAGCAAGATCGATTCTCGGTGCCGCGGCTGGCACTAACTTGGCGGTGCGGGTCAATGGCGCGTCGGACGTGTTGAATTTGGGGACGGCCACAAACCCGGTGAACATTGGTTCTGCCCAGACAGCCGGATTGACAAAAAATGGAGCAGGTAAGTTGGTGATGTTTGGGGCCAACGCTCAGACGGGCACGCTGAACATCAATGAAGGAACTCTGGAGCTCAATGGTGCAAACGCACGCATGGCTGCGGCTGCTGGTGTCGCGACCGTGATACGTCAGAATGCTTTCCTTGATTTGAATACGGCAGTGTCGTTTGTCGAAAATCCCACGGTTGCAGCTCTTGACGGAGCTGGCACCCTTCGAAACACAGGCTCTGCCAATGTGACCCTTGTGCAGACGGGGGGAGGCACATTCGCTGGCAGCTTCAATCAAACCGGAAGCGGTGTGCTGAATGTCAGCAAGCTCGGCACCACAGGTGCTCCTGTTTGGCAGGGCATCAGCAACTACACTGGTGTCACCACCATCGGTGGTACAACCGGTTCGGTTACGGTTGATTACTTGGCCAACATCGGACAGAACAGCGGCATCGGACGCGGTGATGCGACGGATGATGCCTCCAACGCTGCTAGCCTTGTTTTCGCCGCCACAGGGGCCACCCCGGGCGGGCTGACCTACCGCGGCAGCATTCTAGACGGGGAGTTGACCCTCGGTTCCCGTTCTGCCACGACGAACCGACTGTTCACCATCACTGGTTCTGGGGTGAC
>CANNQP010000027.1 GCA_947507875.1 Verrucomicrobiaceae bacterium
TCTAAGGGTTGCTTATTGAGCGGCTAGCGCAGCGGCGGCTTTGGCCTTAGCTTGCTCCGCCTTGCGCAAAATTTCGTCAGGGCTTGGCAAGCTCGCCAACACATCGGCAGGGATAAAGCCATCACCAACCAGCTTGGTCAGGCACTTTTTGCGTTCGTCCAAGGCTTTGTCGGGACTGCGTTCTTTGCTAAAACGGCTTTTCGCAGCTGCGCTACGATCTTTTAGCGCCGCGTAAATGTCACCACCGAGCAGTGAGGAAATGTCGACCTTGATCTTTTCCCGGTTTGCCTCGGCTTGGTTCACCTCGTCGCCATTGATTGGGCCGCCGAGGTATTTAGGGAACATGATCGCTACTTCCGGGCAGACGCGGGAGCATGCTGGGCAGTTGGTCTTGCAGTTGTCGTTGTTTTGAACCTGGATCTTGTGATTGTCATCCACGCCATAGACATCAAAAAGGCAAAAGCTCAGGCATTGCATGCAGTTCGTGCAGCGAGTGTAGTCGATGACAGGAAACCAAGGCTTCCAGCGCCCAGGCTCATTCATCGGCGTCTGACCGCGGCTTTTTTCAACAAGGCCAAGGATCGCTGCCACATCCAGACCACTGATATCACGTGTCTCCACCCGCACCTGACCGTTAGCGTCTTCCAGTTCGGGCGCTTGCCGATTGGGGAATTGTCCCAAGACCAGCAAACTGCGCTCATCATGTGGCATGGCGGTGCTGCCACTGGCGGCTCGTGTGACGGCGTAGCCTTTATCTAGTAACGCGATCATCACCTGGGTTCGTGCCTCAGTTGGCAGCGGGATACTCCCTTGGCCTTCATAGAGCACGACGCGCAGCGGACGATGGATGTGGGTGATCATGGGGAAAATGAAGGGTAAAAACGTCAAATGCCTCAGGGCTTTAGCAAAGCGTCAGTGATCTCGACAGCTGACTGGGTGCGCATGTTGAGCACCTCCACCTCTTCTGCTAGCGCTGACCCGGCCTGCTGAAAAAGTCCTCGTACTGCCCTTGGGTAGCAGGCCACGATGCGCAGACGCCCGCAGGACGCTAGTGCCGTGAGCCGCGGGTCACGGTGGGCTGCCATTTCACAGAGGTCAGCGACCGATTCGAAGCTGGCGCCAGAATCGCACAGCCTTGTCAAAACCTCATTTTTCACCCCAATGGGCACGACCTGGGCATAGGCACAGCGGCAGTAGAGCAGGGTGGGGGGCGTAGAGTCTTGCATCATGCAGGTCGTTGATCATGGCAGACGAGGGCTATCTGGCAAGAGCCGTGCAGCAATTCACAAATCATCGTCGCGCACGAGTTCAAAAGGGTCATCCGATGGACGTGGTAGGCCTAGCCGCCAAGCACGTGCCTCGGCCACGGCCTGTTCTAAATACCGGTCGCTGCGTATCATCGCCGGCGGTAGAGGGGCGAGAAGGGCATCAATGATGCAGGGAGAGCCATCAGGCTCGCGCATGATGTTACCTGGGTGTAGGTCGCTGACGATCCAAGCGTTTTCTTCCATCCACAGCACCCAGACATTACGACGAAAACGAGCCCTGCACTGTACGGCGCGGATACGCTCCACGGCGGCTTGGCGGTCTTCCTCTAGTTCTTCATGAGGTTGAGCCAGCGGCTGTTTGACGACCAAGTAGTCGCCCATGTCATCGATTCCCACAATTTCAGTAGGATGGGCACCAGCATCATGCAGCAGCATCAGCTTTTCCAGCGTCTCTGCCAGTACCGCGTCGCGCACAGTCATTTCAAAACCACTCTCTTCCGGCAATCGCTCAATTTCAAATGTCTTTCCCAGGCCACCGCTCGCGTGCAGAGGGAAGAGCTTGTAAACGACTTGCCAATCTGGATCCATGAAGGGACTGGCCTCTGCTCCCGTCTTCAGAGGAACCATGGTGCGAGAGAATAAAATACCATCATGATCTCTTTGGATACCCATGCTGTCCAAACGGATCAGCGGTACTGCCCATTCTCGTGCTCGAGCCGCCACATGAGCAGCCCACTCATCTGGGCTGAAGGTCTGCCGTGAAGGGGCCTGCCTTGCGGCCTCTGCCAGCCCCTTGGCTCGTTGCCGATTGAGCAGTGTGCTTGCAGCTCGCTCCGCTAGGCCGGTTATGGGACCGGTCAGCGCAGTCTCTCGTCCTGTGCGAAAATCAAACTGGGTTTGGGTGGTTGGCAGGTGGGCAGAAATCACGCTCATCAAGGCTATCACGATTTGCTAAACAGACCAAGCCACCATCTTTAGAAACGAGGCATTTTGCCTGGCTACCATCCTAGACTAATCAAAAGTCAGCGGTCCTATGCTGAGCGTAAAGACATCAAATGCTGGCTAAGTGCAGGCATGTCCACTTTGGCTAAAGCGGTGCGTGGGAGGGTTTGTAAAAGATGGGTGCGCTGGATGTGGCAGATGGGTTCGGTCGTCTCTTGATAAAGTCGAGTCAGGGTTTCAATCGCGGGGTGGGGCTCGGCGGCAAGTACCAGCATGGTGTCGCGTCGCGCATCTGGTATCGGCACGATTACCGGGGCGCACGGCATATCTAGGGAGAGGGCAAGAGCGTTCAAACGCGCTTGTAAGGGGCCGAGGTGGATGAGTTCTCCGAGTATTTTGACGTAACCCGCTTCTCGTCCCAAAAAGGTTAGCCATCTTCGTTCATCCTGCTCGTGCAGTTCCACGAGGTCACGTGTGATCAGCTCTGAGGTCATGGCTTGCCAATGCCAGCTACCGGATTGCCTCAGAGCGTATCCACTTGCCAACGCAGGGCCACTAAGGATCAGTCGTTTCTTTTCATCAGTGCGGGTTTGCCAGTGAGGAAGAACCTGCATGGGCATATCGGGTCGATCAAGGGGTTGCGTGGCAATTTGTGACGCAGCTTCTGTCATGCCGTAGCTTTGCAAAACAGGCCAACCCAATTCACGGGCAGCGCTGCTGAGTTCGGGAGATATGCCACCTCCGCCGATGATGGCGGCCCGCAAACTTCGCGGGCAAGGCAGCTTGGCGCGCACCAAGTCATGCACTTGAGTCGGCACCAGAGACACCAGAGTCACGGAACGCTCGGTGCAATCTTGCTGAAAAATCAATGGGTCCCAGCGTTGCGTATGTCGTAGCACGCGTGCTCCACTAAGTAACGCGCGCGCTTGAATCGCAAAACCACCCACATGGTGCTCTGGTAGAGCGATCAGCCAGCAGTCATCGGCATTGGAGTTGAGGTGTTGATTGACCGCTGTTGCGGAGACTAGAAAGGCCTGCTTGGAGAGGGCGACCCACTTGGGGAATCCTTCACTGCCAGAAGTTTGAAAAAAACAGAGCTGCTTCAGCCCTTGCGAACTTGCCCATTCAGCCAACCCAGCTGCGTCGTCGAGGCGACGCGGATCAATAGCTAGGTGACAGGTTGTAGAGGTCCAAAACGCAGCATCATACATGGAGGTAATCATCTAAAAAACAGGGTACACCGCAAGCGGTGAGGCCGGTGGCTATACCGAAAAGTTTGACATCCGAGAGGATTGGATGCCTTAGATTACTTCCTTTGCCCTCATTAATGTAGTTTGTCACATGTCCAAAACTCTAATCATCGCTGAGAAGCCCAGTGTCGCTGCCGACCTCGCCCGCGCCTTGGCGAAAGCGCCCGGCATGACATCCTTCAAAAAAGAGAAGGACTGGTACGAGAATGACAGCCATGTCATATCGAGTGCTATTGGGCATTTGATAGAGCTGGCCATGCCCGAGGTGAATGGCAAAAAAATTGGATGGGGTTGGACACATCTGCCGATTATGCCGGGTGAGTTCGAGCTGCGTCCGATTGAGGACAGCGCAGATCGTTTCAAGCTACTCAAGCGTCTCATGAATCGCAAGGATGTGACGCAGCTAGTCAACGCCTGTGATGCTGGCCGTGAAGGAGAGCTGATTTTTCGTTACATTGTTGAGGCTGCTGGCGTGAAGAAACCAGTCCAACGCCTCTGGATGCAGTCTATGACCCAGGGTGCTATCCTGGATGCCTACCAAAAACTCCGCACAGATGCAGAGATGCAGCCGCTGGCAGATGCAGCCAAGTGCCGCAGTGAATCGGACTGGCTCGTGGGAATCAATGCCACGCGAGCATTGACGGCGCTGAATTCTCGGCATGGTGGTTTTCGCCTAACTCCAGCGGGGCGCGTGCAAACCCCTACTTTGACCATTCTGGCTAAACGCGAGTGTGAGATCCAGTCCTTCGTGTCACGTACTTATTACGAAGTGCATGCTTTGTTTGAGGTCAGCGCAGGTCGCTATGAAGGGCGTTGGTTGGATGAAAAATTCGTCAAAGATGAGCAGGATGATCAAAGGAAACCCGAGCGCCTCTGGGACAAAGCTACAGCTGAGGCGATTGTAGCCCGTTGCAACGGCAAAGTGGGCAAGATTGAGCAGGTAACAAAGCCCGTTAAGCAAGTGGCACCCCTGCTTTATGATCTCACCAGCCTCCAGCGTGAGGCCAGTAATCGATTTGGTTTTTCCGCGCGCCGCACGCTTCAAATTGCTCAGGCTTTGTATGAGAAATTCAAAGTATTGACCTATCCGAGGACGGATTCACGCTACCTGCCAGAGGATTATCTTGGCACGGTTTTCGGCACGCTGAAGACCTTTGCCTCTCATGATGATCGCAAGCAAGACGCTCTGCCTGCAGATCTGGGTAAGCATGCTGCAACAGCGCTGGACAACAAGTGGGTGCGCCCGACACGACGTGTGTTTGATACAAGCAAGGTGAGTGATCACTTCGCCATTATCCCAACCGGCCAGATTCCCCCCAAGGAACTGCCGGAGGCCGAGCAGAAGATTTTTGATATGGTGTCGCGTCGATTTGTGGCAGTCTTCTTTCCTCCTGCAGAGTTTGAGGAAACCACGCGGATCACCCGTGTTGATGCAGATGCCTTCCGCAGCGTTGGAAAGGTCCTGATGGATCCTGGTTGGTTAGCCGTGTATGGCAAAAAAGCCGCTGAAGAAGCTGCTGCTGAAGGGCAGGAGCAGGCAAAGCTGCTCGTGCAGGCTAAACATGGAGATACCGCTGTGACACGGGATGCAAAGGTGGAAGAACTAGCCACCAAGCCACCTGCCCGCTATAACGAAGCTACCTTGCTTCGTACCATGGAGACCGCAGGTAAATTGGTGGATGATGAGGAATTAGCAGAAGCTATGGGTGAACGCGGACTCGGCACGCCAGCCACCCGTGCGGCTATCATCGAAGGTCTGATTAATGACAAATACATAGAGCGCGTCGGGCGCGAGATTGCCGTCACCAGCAAGGGGCTAGCATTGATTGATCAGATCAGCGAGATCGGCATCGAAGCGCTAAGCTCACCTGAGCTCACAGGCCAATGGGAATACAAGCTGCGACAGATGGAGCAGCATCAGTTGGATCGCGGCAGTTTCATGCGTGACATTCGAAGCCTAACCACTGAAGTGGTGGAAAAAACACGCAGCTATCAGGAGCAAGCTAAAGAGCGAATCTACCCTGACTTGGATGCCGTCTGTGGTCTTTGTGGTCACCGTGGATTCAAGCAAACGGAAGACTACTATGCCTGCAAAAGCGATGAATGTCAGGTGCGCGTTTTCAAGACTATCGCGGGCATAGAATTGAGGGAGGATCAAGTCCGTGAGCTACTCGAAAAGAGATTCTTGGCTCCCATGGAAGGCTTCCGCAGTCGCCTGGGTAAGGAATTCACAGCCGGGTTAGAGATCAACGACAAGGGTAAGGTAGTTTTTGTTTTCCCTGGAGGCAACACGGACCCTGATGCTCCACCAGCCTTTGACTTTGCCAATGCAGTTCCCGTTTGCCCCTGCCCGGTGTGTGAGAAGAAGAAGCGCAAAGGCCAGATCTACGAAACACCGCAGCATTACCTCTGTGATGTGGCAGCCAAGGATGCCAAGGCTTGCAACGCGCGCCTGCCACGCCAGCTTTGTCAAAAAGAGATCACCCAGGCAAATGCGATCAAATTCTTTACCGAAGGTAAAACAGATTTGATCGAAGGCATGATCTCTAAAAAGGGCAAACCGTTTAGCACTTACTTGCTCTGCAAAGCAGGGGAAAAACGTTTGCTTGGATGGGAGTTTCCACCTCGTGAGCCAAGGCCTAAGTCAGCGCCTAAGCCTCGTGGTAAATTTGCCAAAAAAACTGCCGCTAGTGGAGATTCTTGAATCTTCACATACGACCATGCCAGTTGCCTTCATGTTTGCTTGACGTCTAATTCCCTTAGCCACCGGATTTCCATTCATAGTCCAACCGCTACCCTGGAAAGGGTTGTCTTCCGTTGATACATCTACCGCACGTTTTCTATGTCCCTCGAATCTACCCTCCAAGTTGCCTCTGACGCCGGTCAACTCCTGAAGTCTAGTCACGAAAACATCCTGGTTCTACTCTCTGCCAGCACCAATCCTGTCTATCGCACTAGCATTGAGGAACTGGCTTTCTCAGAGCAATGGGCTGAATTGAATGATCGCTTTTTCCAAGCACTAAAGTTCGGCACGGGTGGTTTGCGTGGACGCACGTTAGGTAAAGTTGTGACCCGAGCCGAGCGTGGTACTGCCACGGCTGATCAGCAGCCCGATCATCCGTGTGTGGGCACGAATGCGATGAATTTTTACAATGTTGGTCGTGCGACTCGTGGGCTCGTTACGTATTGCAAAACTTGGCGCGCCAAAGCAGGTCTCGCGGGTAAACCCAGCATCGTTTTTAGTCACGATACGCGCATGTTTTCACCTGAATTTGCAAAGCGTTGCGCCCAGATCGCTATTGAAAACGGGGTAGATGTTTATCTCTTTGATGGCTGCCGTGCGACACCCGAAATGAGCTTCGCTGTTCGCCAACTCCGCGCTGACGCAGGCGTCATGCTCACCGCCAGCCATAATCCTCCACATGACAATGGCTACAAGGTTAACTTTAGCGACGGTGCGGGCATTGTAGAGCCACATGCGAGTGGCATCATTAAGGAAGTGAACGCTATCAAGGATGAAGCTTACGAGCCCTTGCCGCCTGATCAGCAGGGTACAATCACCCTGCTGGGTTCGGATATGGATGTTCAATATCTCGAGCGTGTCGAGACCATGATGCTCCAGCCTGAGCTACTGAAGCATGACGCTGCAAAGAAGCTTAAAATTGTTTATACGGCGCTGCATGGGACAGGCGGTGTGTTGGTGCCGGTGTTGCTGAAGAAGCTAGGCTTCAATTTCCTTACTGTGCCTGAGCAAGACGTGCGTGATGGGCGCTTCCCCACGGTAAAGTCGCCCAACCCAGAGAATGCCTCAGCTTTGAGGATGGCGGTCGATCTTGCCGACAAGGAAGGTGCCGACATCATCATCGGCACCGATCCTGATTGTGATCGAATGGGCGTCGGTGTGCGTGATGCAAATGGGAAGATGGTCTTGCTCACAGGTAACCAAACAGGGTCCCTGATGGGCTGGTATCGTCTCAAGACTATGTTTGATCTGGGCATTCTGAATGATTCCAATAAGCACCGAGCCGTTTTCTTGAAGACCTTTGTCACGAGTCCCATGCAGGATACCATCGCGGCCAAGTTTGGTGTACAGTGCATCAACACACTCACTGGCTTCAAGTGGATCAGTGCCAAGCTAGCCAAGTATGAGGCTGCCTTGCCTGCTGACATCCTTGCCAAGTATCGCGACCTCCCTGCTGCTGAATCACGCTCTGTTCGGCTTCAACACAGCAAGTTCCTTGTTTTTGGCGGTGAGGAAAGCTACGGCTACATGGGTGATGATTTCAGTCGTGACAAAGATGGTAATGGAGCTGTCGTCATGTTCGCTGAACTAGCTGCTTACGCTGCTAGTAAGGGCCTTACGGTGGCCGGACTGCTCGACGAGGTCTATTGCGACGTTGGCTATTTCCTCGAAGTCAATCAGAGCAAAGTTTTCGAAGGTGCAACTGGGGCCGCCCAGATCGCCAAACTCGCTGACAGTTATGGAGCCAACCCACCGACCGAAGTCGATGGTAGTGCGGTGGTCAACGTACGCGACTTCCGCAAGCCCGGCCTTCTCGATGAAGAAGGTGAGCCCGTCTCCACCGAAAAGATGCTGTTTGTCGATCTTGCTGATGGCCGCAGCTTCGCGGTTCGTCCCAGTGGCACCGAGCCAAAGATTAAATACTACATGTTTGCGCGCCAAGCGACCGCCCCAGGTCAGCGTTTAACCCAGGACGAGCTTGCTTCTGCCAAAACAAAAGTCAGCGCTTCCCTCGACAGTCTGTGGGCTTTCCTTGAGAAAGACATCGATGCTCGTCTTGCCTAGCTGATTTAAAACACGGTGTCTGTGAGAATGTCATTTTGTCAGATGCTGACGCGGAGTGTCAGCATCTGATGATTCAAATTCTTGCCTAGCCTTCATGCATGAGTTTGCTCATATGGGCAGCGTAGGATGAATCCTTCCAGGCTAGATCCTTTTGGACTAAGCCAGTGTCCATGTTCGTTATGACTCGATTGCTTTTGGGTGCTGGTGAACCTCCCAATAAACGAATGTAAGCGCGCTCAAATGGCAAAAATCTGAAGTTGAAGCTTAAGGCTTTGAGCCTTTGCTGGAGTATTCCCGGATGAATGCCCTTTGCCTTACTGCTCCTGAAAACTTCGCTATGCTCTCCATGACAGAGCCTTCGTGTCCTGGCGCTGGTGAGGTGCTTGTTGCAGTGCATCGAGTTGGCATCTGCGGCACAGACTTGAGCGGATATCTTGGAAAGATGCCATTTATTCAGTATCCACGTGTTTTAGGGCATGAGCTCGCGGTGGAGGTTTTGGCAATCGGACCGGGTGTGCTACACCTTAAGGTAGGCGATTATTGTGCTGTGGAGCCATACCTTCACTGTGGTGAATGCGGCCCTTGTGCCCTTGGTCGAACGAATTGTTGTGAGAGCTTGAAGGTGCTTGGTGTTCATGTGCATGGGGGTATGCGAGAACGCCTGTTGCTACCTGCGGGGAAACTTCACCAAGGAAACGGGCTGCCATTGGAGTCCTTGGCATTAGTCGAGACGTTGGCGATCGGATGTCACGCTGTGAATCGTGCATCTATAAAAAAGGATGAAGAGGTTCTCATTATCGGTGCGGGGCCGATCGGGTTGACGGTATTGATCTTTGCACGCCTGGCTGGTGCTCGCATCACGGTGCTGGAAAAAAGTGAAACGCGCAGTCAGTTCGTTCGCGCGCTTTATCCCGAAATTCGTGTCATGAGTGAGTCGCCAGACGCAGCTATAGCGCATGCGGTGTTTGATGCGACGGGCAATCCTGAGTCAATGTCACGAGCTTTGAGGTTGGCTTACTTTGGGGGGCGGATCATATACGTGGGCATCACTTCACAACCGGTGCCTTTGGATGACGCACTCTTTCATCGTCGTGAATTGACGTTGTTGGCTAGCCGAAATGCGCTTGCTGATGACTTTTCGCGAATCCTCGCCCTAATGGCTTCCGGTGAGGTGCAAGTGGCATCATGGATTACGCACGGATGTAATTTGGAGGAGTTGCCAAAGGCGATGCCCAAGTGGCTACAACCTGCGAGCGGAGTGATTAAAGCGATGGTCACTGTCTCGTCTGCTTCGAGCTAGCTTCTGGCCTTGCAAGAGTGGGTGTCGTATCAGTTTCTTCAGCCTTAGGAGGCATGATAGGTAGATAGGCCGCATAAAGGTCAATCTTGAATCGCCAATTGATGACCTCGTCAGGTTTATCTAGCGCTTGTTTGAAACTGAGTGTGACTGCACAGTCTTCACGTCTAAGGTTGGCAGGGATCTGGTAGCGAACTTCCTGGGTAGATGAGTCGTATTGGGCAGGAACCAAACCAAATCCTGCTAAGCGCATTTTGATAGTTTCTGGCAGGATGGGTGGCATACGGGTGAGTCCGGCAATGATGATGGGTCTTCGATCTGTGATGATTTCGTCAGGAGCGGGTGAAAGGCTAATGAGGGGATTGCCAGCGCTGTCCTTGGCGTTCGCTGTGACAAAGTGGTTGTTGGAGACATCACCCCGTCCGCGAAAGCTAGTTGCCAGTTTGAAGTTTGTATCGTTTTCACCGTGAATGATGTAGCGACCCAACTTTCCTAGAGGGCTATCCCAGGTGACTTTCTGGCTATTGACAGTCACAAGACTTTCATAACCTGCCTGCAAGCCTAACGCCATGATGCTATCATCAAAAATGCCATACGGGTAGGCAAAAGAACTGCAGCTGATTCCAAGGTTTTTTTCGATGAATTCTTTCGAGTCTTTGAGTTCAGATAGGAGCCAGAGTTGATGTTCAGACTCGGTTCGATTTTTTCTCTGACGCAGGCTTTCATGCGAAACGCTATGACTACCAATCTCGCAGCCATGCTTCATCATTTCACGCACTTGCATCCAAGTCAGTGAGCGGCCTCCAATGTTCACATATTTTTTGTAAAGATAAACGGTGAAGGGAAATCCATACTGCTTTAGGACAGGAAAAGCGTGTGTGTAAACGCCCTCCCAGCCATCGTCCATGGTGATCACGATCGCGTCTTCGGGAATGTTTTTCTGACCTTTGCGCCATGCGATGACGTCGCTAAGCGGAATCACAGGAATGCCAGAGTCTTTTAAGGCTTTCATCTGCTCCTGAAATTTCGAAGCGGATATGATCATAGGACTGCCGCCACGCTCGCGAAAGTCATGGTAGCCAAGTATGGCCACTACAGAGGATTTATTCAATTCAAAGGAAGGTTCCTTGGCTGAAATCACTTCCGGTGCAGCAGTTTCGAAGACGGTACTATTGCGCACGCGAGCCTCTAATTCCTGCTGTTCCGCGGTCAAAGGCGCATCTGCGCCGGGCGTAGGCTGTCTCGTTGCTACTTCGTTTGTGGTCAGACCAGCTAGCCTAGCTAAGCGCTCTAACTTCGATTCTAGCCTTTTGCAGGAGCTAAAAACAGGTAGGAGGGTAAGCAAGCAGAGCAGGGCAGGGCGCATGATTGAGACTTTCGGTAATCGGCGGATTCTGCTTTGCAACCAGCGCTGATGGTGTGAATCGGAGCGGAAACCTGAGCAAGTTTTGGCCGATTGGGTTCTAAATTGGTATTTTTTTGGCTTGATTCGGTTTAGAAACTTCCCTTGACCCTTAGGAGGGCCGCTTTTAGTTTCCGACGGTTTGGATTTTCACGAGTTGGCGGCGACTTTTTGAGGGCTTTTGATTGAAGAGCCCGGCGCGCCACCGGCCGAGGCTTTCCAGTTCCTCATTTTCTCAATCTCTTTCCCCTTTTTTAGTATGTTTGGCAGTCTTTTCGGATTCGGCGTCAAGGATATCGGTATCGACCTCGGTACCGCGAACACTTTGGTTTATGTCAAAGATCACGGTATCGTGCTTCGTGAGCCGTCTGTGGTCGCAGTCAAATCGGGTAGTAACGAAGTTGTTGCGGTCGGTGATGACGCAAAACGAATGCTAGGACGAACGCCTGGTGGTATTACTGCCATTCGTCCACTGAAAGATGGAGTCATAGCCGACTTTCGTGTTACTGAAGCCATGCTCAGGCACTTTATTCGCAAAGTGCATAACAATCGTCGGGCTGTGCGTGGCCCACGGGTCGTCATCGCGGTTCCTTCGGGAATCACTGAAGTAGAAAAGCGCGCTGTAAAGGAAAGCGCGGAGGCTGCGGGAGCCCGCGAAGTCTATCTAATCGAAGAGCCCATGGCAGCAGCGATTGGCGTTGGACTACCCGTGCAGGAAGCTGCGGGAAACATGATCGTCGATATTGGGGGGGGGACAACGGAAGTGGCAATCATTTCATTGAGTGGCATCGTTTACAGTCGGAGTGTGCGTGTGGCAGGAGATGAGCTGGATGAATCCATCATCAATTACATGAAGCGTGCCTACAATCTGATGATTGGAGAGCGCACGGCAGAAGAGATCAAGCTTCGCATTGGTAGCGCTTTCCCTCTGGGCAAAGAGACCACGATGGAGGTCAAAGGCCGTGACATGGTCGCCGGTTTGCCGAAGACCATCACGATCACTAGTCAGGAGGTTCGGGAAGCTATGCTCGAGCCGCTGAATGCCATCATTGACGCGGTTCGTACAACACTAGAGCGCTGTCCGCCTGAACTTGCTGCTGATTTGGTGGATCGTGGCATCATGCTGGCAGGTGGTGGGGCACTTCTGCGTGGCCTTGATAAGCTGCTCCAAGAGGAGACTGCGCTGCCTGTTCACGTGGCAGAAGATCCTCTCAGTGCGGTAGGCGAAGGAGCAGGGCGTGTGTTGAATGAGCTTGAATTCCTGAAGAAAGTGAGCACGACCGAGGTCTGACAGGTCTCGGCTGCTTTGGCGTAGTCTAAGCATGATTTTGCGGGTGAATCCGCCCGCCGCCTATTATGAAGAAGCTCAATATCCTCGCGCTGATGGTATTCTTGGCTGCGGTCGTGGGCGTCTTCACGCTCAATAACCGAACGACGCTAGAGATTCAGACTCGTGTGATGGCTTTGCTATCTCCTTTTATTCATTCCAGCGCGGCGATTGAGGAAAGTGTTCGTAATGCTACCATTCCAGACATTGATCCATCAGTGCTGAGGCAAGACAATGAGCGACTACAGATTGAAGTCGAGAAGCTAAGGGTCATTGCTCAGAAGTACAATCAAGCATTGGAAGAGATTAACCAATTGCGTGGTCAGTTGGAATTTAAAAAAAGCTCGCCTCTTAATATGACTGCAGCTCGTGTTGTCAGGCGTGTATCTACAAGCTGGTGGAACACTTTGATTATTGACAAGGGGCTGCTGGATGGTCTCGGCACAGATACACCTGTGATTACTGCTGAGGGATTGATTGGTAAAACGGGAAAAATGGCGCCGCACATGGCGGAAGTTATTTTGCTGACAGATGAGACTTGTCACGTTTCAGCCAAAGTGGATGGCACTCTTGAGCAGGGAATTCTATCTGGTGAACGTGGAGGTTTGGATCTGATGCCAGATTTACGACTGAAGTATTTGAATCGTTCTGCGCTAATTTCCCCTGGAGCAGCCGTTGTGACGACAGGCGAAGGTGGTGTTTTCCCTGCTGGACTTTTGATTGGGCGTGTGAAGCGCTTTGAAGTCAAAGATATCACCGGAGAAGCTGTCGTTGAGCCTGCGGTGGATTTGTCACAGATCAGGCATGTTTTTCTGCTCGATATACAAAAGGAGGCAGGAGCTATGCCGCGATGATCCATCTCTGGAGAAGCAAGCACTCGAGGTCATGATCTTCTACCCAGTCACGCTCCTAATACTCTTCCTGACTTTTGTGGTTCAGGAATTCATTCCTGGTATTCCTATAGCCAGCCATGCGACCCTCTTGCTGCCGCCAGTCTTTTTCTTCACTGCTGCGGTGGCGGTTCCTTTTCCCATGATGTTATTGCTTTCTTTTATGACAGGACTGTTATGGGATGCGCGTCATCATCCGGCAGTGCGTGATACTACCTCTACTGTCGCGGATGGACTAGCGGGGGGGGCATTGGCTGCCCCCGAACTGACTGGTAGTGGCGCTGTTTTTGGTCTTTCGATCGTCATTTTTACGCTCCTGGGTCTGTTTTTGCAGGGGGTTCGACCTCTCTTCAAACGCGGACGAGTGGAGCTGCCGGTGCTTCTTGTGGGATTCACCACACTGGCTTGGCTACTCATGGAGTACATGACGATTACTTTCATGCGAGGCAGCTTTCTTTTCCCTGTGGCGATTTGGACCAAAATGGTCACTGATACCATGCTGGCTATGCTAGCCGCCCCGCTTTTGTTCTTAATCCTGTATTCCCTCGCAGGCTTGTCCCGTTATGAGATCCGTTATGAAGGACTGAAATACTCATTTGATGGTCATTAAATTCAGATTCAGGCTCCATCTCTTCACCCTAGGCATGCTATGCGGCTTCGGGGTGTTGGTGTATCGCCTGTGGTGGCTCCAGATTGAGCATCACAAAGAGTTTGTGAATAAAGTGCCTGAGGCTAAACGTGAACGTGCCCGTATTCCAGGTGTGCGTGGTGAGATTAAAGATCGCAACGGCATTGTTCTCGCCACAAACAAAGCCACTTTTGAAGTGCGCGTGAATTTGAAGGAAATGCTGGATGAGTACGCTCGTCAGTGCCGCGTTCGCAAAGTAGAGCTTCCTACGATCAAAGTGGAGTTTCGTGATCGAGGTATCATTCGTCAGAAAGACGAGCCTGATATCGTCACCATTTTCCGTGAATTGATCGAAGCCCGATTGGCTGAGCTAGGGCTGGCTGTCTCCTTCAACGCCGAACAAGATTTACGGGTTCATTTTCGTAGCTTCGGTGGTGTGATCCCATGGGTCTATCGGGACAATTTGACGTTCTCTGAGTTCAGTCGTTTTGCAGAGCATAACCTTTCTCTTCCAGGCGTTACCGTGGCAGAGCGTGGTAGCCGAGTTTACCCGATGGGTGCTTTAGCTTGTCATATTCTAGGCTATGTTCGCCTGCCTGACGATCAACGTGTTTCCGTCGAGGAACGTAAAGGCTGGGATTATTATGTGCCAGATGACTACGGCGGCGCTGGTGTGGAAAAAAGCTTTGATTCCTACCTGCGAGGACGTGCTGGGGTGCGTGTGATGCAAAAAAATGAGCGGGGGCGTATCGTTGGTGAGGTGCGCGATGCTTTTGAGCCGCCGAGAAAAGGCAATGATGTGCATCTAACGCTTGATGCACGGATTCAGTACATTGCAGAGATGGCTTTGCGAGATGCCAGCATTGGACGCGGTTCCGTTGTCGTCATCGAACCTCAGACTGGAGCCGTATTGGCGATGGCCTCGGTGCCAAACTTTGATCCCAACCGCTTCATTCCAAGCATTAGCCAAGAAGACTGGGAAGCACTGACCACGAAAGACCCCACGTGGCCCCTGTTAAATCGAGCGACGCGTGCGTTTATTCCTGGCTCGACCTACAAGGTGCCCATCGCGCTGGCTGGCTGTTTGGCGGGCATTCAAAGCAATAGCTATTTTTGTGGAGGTAGCGTTGTTTACGGAGCGACGCCGATGCAGTGCTGGATACAGCGTCAGAGCGGGGGCTCACACGGCTCCTTAGGGCTGTCTGATGCGTTGATGCGTTCCTGCAATTGCTTTTTTTACCGTTATGGTAATGCCGCTGGTATCGATAAAATCACGCAAGTGGGTAAGCTTCTTGGGCTCGGGGAAAAAACTGGAATTGAATTGGATGAAGAGGATTCAGGTATCCTACCTAATCCTCAGTGGCTTAGGCTTCGTAGTCCGCAAGAGCGCTGGAGCGATGGTTACACAGCCAATACATCCATAGGCCAGGGTAGTGTCCTTGCCTCACCACTCCAGATGGCTTCAGTCGCGGGTGCTGTGGCTAGTGGGAAGTCCTTCAAGCCTCATCTGCTTTATCAAGTGCGTGATGCCAGTGAGATCGTGGTCACTCACAAGCCAGTTTTGCGCGCTGACTTATCGAAGTTTTTTCCAGACAAAGATCTGGAGCTCGTGCGGAAAGGTATGTGGAAAGTCGTCAATGACGTTGGTGGAACGGCTAAAGCAGCAAAAATACCAGGCGTCGAAGTCGCAGGGAAGACCGGCACTGCTCAGAATTGGCGGCGTGATGAACGACACATGCGGGTCGAAGACAATCATACCCTTTTCATTAGTTTTGCACCATATGTGAATGCGAAATACGCGGTTTGCGTGATTGTTCAGGGCGGTAAATCCGGTGGAGGCTGTGCGGCTCCGGTCGCGCGCCGAATCTTGGAGCGATCATTAGCCCTCGACCAAGGTTATGATCCAGGCATTAAGGTGCTGGCTGAGGCCGTTGGTAATTTCAACAAGATCGAAGCCGTTAGCTATCCTGATGATGGTCCTCTACTTATCGCTTCAGCGGATGAAGATGGAGATACCGGCACAGATGCTCCTGAGCGTGAAGTGGTAGATGTTGCTCCAGCTTCCCGCAGTGCTCCCAATATTCGTCGTGAGGCCGACCGTGCGGGGTCGGCCGGCGCCCGTTCCAATCGTGTAGCTCCCAAAGCCACGCCTCGACGCGTTGGTAACGGGATCGGGATCGGTGCTAGCGAATCCCCAACACCGACAGCCCCTCTACAAGGCGGCGGTTTTTTCCGCAGACTGTTCCGCTCACCACAGTAACTGCAATTCAACTACCCTCCATCCATCAGCCCCATGGCACTTACATTCGTTCAACGCGTTAAAGAATTTATTACTGGCAAAAAGGATATCAAAACTGGCACTCGTCTTGTCATCAACTGTGAAAAACTCGAGAACCGAGTCGCATTGCTGGATTGTGGTGCTTTGGAGGAATACACCGTAGAGCGCACAGGCACGAGCACGATCGTGGGTTCCATCTTCAAAGGTCGTGTCAAAAACATTGAGCATGGCCTCAAGGCTATGTTCATAGACATCGGCTTGGACAAGAATGCATTCCTGCATTTTTGGGATGCGATTCCAGAAGCGTTGTCCAATCAAGGACTAGAAGAAATTAGCCGAGGTGGCTCAGGCAAGCAAAAGCAGAAGCGCATCAAGGCAGAAGACATTCCGCAGCTCTACCCTGTTGGCTCTGAGATCATGGTGCAGGTCACCAAAGGTCCCATTGGGAACAAAGGCCCCCGTGTGACGACCAACATTTCCTTGGCTGGGCGCCTTTTGGTTTTGATGCCCCAAAATGATCAGTTTGGCATCTCTCGGAAGATTGAGGACCCCAAGGAGAGAGCGCGCCTGCGTAAAATTATCGAGCGTGTCAACATGCCCGAGGGCATGGGCTTGATCATGCGCACGGAGGCTGCAGGTAAACGCGCGCGTCACATTATCCGAGACTTGAGTTTGCTCATTGAGCAGTGGAATGAAATCACAGCCAAGCGAGATAGCAAAGGGGCTCCTGTTTGCTGCTTTCAAGAGCCAGAACTGATTGAAAGAACAGTCCGTGACTTTCTCACCGAGGACATCGATGAAGTCGCCTGTGATGATCGTGAGACGGTGGAGCGCATGCAAAAGATGGCGGCTCAAATCTCTAGTCGGGCGAAGAGACGTATTACGTTTTATCAGGGGCAAACCGCAATCTTTGAGACCTATGGCATTCAAAAGCAGATAGACAATGCCTTCTATCGTCAGGTCTGGCTGCCTTGTGGGGGTTATATTGTGATCGATCAGACCGAAGCACTGGTATCCATTGACGTGAACACTGGCCGAAATAAAGGCGCCAAAGACCAGGACCGTGTGATAGTCGAAACAAACCTCGAAGCCGCTGCCGAAGTGGCACGTCAGCTTCGTTTGCGAAACATGGGTGGACTGATCGTGGTCGATTTCATTGATATGAAGCACCGTAAGGATCAGCAGGCGGTTTATAAGTCGATGTTGGACTATTTAAAACGCGATAAAGCCAAGACGCAGGTGTTGCCTATCAGTCAATTCGGCTTGATGGAAATGACCCGTCAGCGCCTACACGAAAGCTTGAGCAGTGCGCTTTATGAAGATTGTCCTTATTGCAAAGGCCACGGTCAGGTGAAAACCACCACTACCATGAGTGTAGAGCTCCAGAGAATGCTGAGCTCGATTCTTGGCAAAGGCAAAACCGAGCAGAAAAACTTGATCGTCGTGGTAAATCCTGAAGTCATGCAGCGCCTGAAATCCGAAGATGGAGAGTTGTTGGTGGCATTGGAACGCAAGTATGAAGCAAGGCTCACTTTCCGCAGCGATCCGACGCTTCATCGCGAAGAAATCAAAATCACCAGTGCTGCCAATGGTGAAGATGTGCGTCCTTGATCAGGTGTGGCTGCAGATGTCATTTCTTTTGCTTGAAGAGGGGATTAGTCTCTCTTGAAATTGAACTCTTGGCTTTCTTTTGTGTCTCAGATTTAAGTTATGTCTGCGAAAAAACCTTCGTCTTCCCGCAATAAGTTTGTTGTGGTTTCTTCTGCCATGGCCGTGGGTGTGGCCTTGTATTTTGGCTGGCAATGGGCAGGACAGGACGCGTCTCTGCCCGTCGCAGAAAAGCAGGTTGCCAAATCTACCGTGACGTCACCTGTGAAGTCTGCGGAAACAGCTCCAGTGGACACTCCAAAGTCTGCAAGTATGCCTGCTGGTGGTGACCGGCTTTATACGGTGGAAGAGGGTGACTTAATGATTGATGAGATTCTGCGTTCCACAAAAGAGATTCCTGAGATGGCTCGTGAGCTTCATGAGTTGGTCAAAAAGCTGAATGGAGAGGCTCAAGTTAATGCGAGTCGTCATTTGGTGAATCTGACGAGTGATCAGGATTATGGCTTAATCGCAGGATTTTTGACCGACGCTAAGATCAATCCAAGTGTGACGGAGGTTCTTTTCTCAGATCTCATGAATCGGAATCGAGCTCTGCAAATGCCGCTTTTCATGACCATCCTAAAAAACCCTGCTCATCCACAAAATGAGCAGACTCGGAATGTTTTGACGATCCTAGCTGGTCAAGACTTTGGAACCGATTGGACCAAATGGGATACATGGGCCTCAAGTGAATTGAAGCGAGAGCAAAGCCCACAGTAATTCAAGTCGGTTCCTAGGCGAGATCCAAGACAACCTTTCCTGACCGAAATTCAGCTGCGGCGCGCTCCAAGGCATATCGAAATTCGGACATGGGCACAACTTCATCCACCGCGGTGTGCAATTCTTGATTCAGGGTCATCTGAGCCAGAGGTTCCAAGGCCTCTCTTAGCCTTTCTCGGTTTGCTTTTTCATACCAGCGGCTAATCCATAAGCCATCTAACCGAATGCCTTTGAATATGAGATACTTATTCGGAACTTTCAGACTGCGGCGGCTCATGGCTCCATAAGTCACAAGCGTTCCCTCCGAAGCCAAAAGTTCCATCTGACGTAGCGCACTGTCGCCTCCTACTGCGTTGCAGGCAAGTTTCGGAGGGTGCCTTTGCAGAAAGGTTTTGGCTTCTTGGAGGCCCTCTTCGTCGTCTGTGAAGACTTTATCGGCTCCAAGCTGAAGCAATTCTTCCCGAAGCTCTCTGCGTCGCACGAAGTTCGCTGTTTGAATACCCATTTGTCGTGCAATCTGGATGAGGGCTCGTCCTACTCCTGAATTCGCGGCGTTCAGCAAAATCCAATCACCTTGTTCGAGTTTGACATGCTGAGTCAAAAGATGCCAAGCCGTCATCGGGTTGATCCGAAGCATCGATGCCTGAAGCAGGTCTATGGATGCTGGTAGTTGTGCAAAAAATGATTCGGTTGCAATCAGATGCTGTGTCCAACATCCCGCGCCGAGAAGCGGTATCACCACGTCTCCGGGCTTCAATGAAGTTACGTCTGAGCCAATAGCCTCAACCGTGCCAGCGCCCTCATGGCCTGGAATCGCGGGTGGAAGGGCGACACGGCCGTAGTTTCCCTCAATGAAGTTCAAGTCTGCTGGATTTACCGGAGCATAGCGCATGCGCACGCGCACGTCGGTCGGCCCTAGGGCTACCAGTTCTTGTTCAGCCATTTTCAGCACATCTGCTGGGCGTCCGGTTTGATCAAATCGTAAGCATAACGATAATGAATTCATGATGCTAAAGCTGACATAGAGCAATCAAATGTCAGCTTTGAATAACATGGTTCATCAGGCTCTCGGGTGAAACTGGCGATGCACTTGTTTGAGTCGGCGCTGATCCACATGCGTGTATATCTGGGTCGTCGAGATGTCGGCATGCCCTAACATTTCCTGAATCACACGTAGGTCGGCACCATGACTCAGGAGGTGAGTGGCAAAAGAATGGCGTAACAGATGAGGATGCACATGGAGCTCCAGTCCTGCTTGTCGAGCACGCTCCTGAACGATTTGCCGAATGCGCGCAGGGGTGAGTTCTTCGCCGCGGATGGATAGAAAGATATGGCTGCTCGATTGGGCGCTGACTAGTTCGGGCCTGCCATGGGTCAAATAAGTCAGGATTGCCTCACGGGCGGCTGAGCCTACTGGGCAGATCCGCGTCTTTGCCCCTTTGCCTACTACTCTAATCCAGCCGTCTTCTAGATTCAGGTTTTCCAGACGCGAATGGACCAGTTCCGAAAGTCGCAAGCCACTCGCGTAAAACAGTTCTAGGATGGCCCGATCTCGACGATCTAGAGCACCTGTTCCTTGGACGGATTCCAGCAGTTGGCGGGCGTTTTCTTCATGAAGCGTGCCCGGTAGATGTTTTTCCACACGTGGGGGAAGGATAGGCTCTGAGGGGTCTCCTTTGCGTTTTTCCCGACTGGCAAGCCAGCGAAAAAAGATTTTGATCGCCACTAACTCAACCCTAGCACTGGAAGCAGCTAGCCCTTCCAGTTTGCGTCTGGCCAAATATTCGGTGAGCATTGAGGTCGTTACCTCCTGAGCTTCCGTGACTTGCCGCTGCTCTTGAAGCCAGTTTGCCAAAGCATCTAGAGTTCGCCTAATGAGAAGCTGATAATTCACCGATAGTCCACGCTCTGTGGCGAGATAGAGGATAAAGCTGTCGATGAGCGAAAGCATGGATCTTAGAGATTAGCTGGATAGCAGCAAACGCGATGCAAAAGATGGTCTTCTTAATGTCTCACCATATGATTTCTAGAGTGCCAAAAAGGGTCTATCTAGCCGGGTTTTTGTCACCGACTTGTCTTTGTATGCAAGATTAAGGCTGATTTGTGATCGTCATTTATATTTTTGGATTTCAATGATTTATGATGAATTTTAGCTTGGTTGAGCTGCTTTGTGAGAGGATAGCAACCAAAACCACCTTGCAAAAACAGACTTCGCAACCATAGGAGCGCCCCGTTCGTTTTTGAACGAGCCAGCGTGCCAGTGTGTCACACGGCGATTCCTTCCCAAAACAACACATCAACCATGACAGTGACAATATGATCCAAGTGCAAAACCTCCGAAAAGAGTTCGGCGCCAAGGTGGCCGTGGACAATGTGTCCTTCACCGTGGAGAAAGGTGAAGTGCTCGGTTTCCTCGGACCTAACGGTGCAGGTAAATCGACCTCAATGAGAATGGTCACGGGCTATTTCAGGCCCACTTCAGGCAGCATCAAGATCGGTGGTATCGATATGCTGGAGAAACCTGAGCAGGCGAAAAAAAGTATCGGCTATCTGCCGGAAAACGCGCCTCTCTATTCTGACATGACAGTAGCAAGCTTCCTTGGTTTTTGTGCTGAGGTGCGTGGTATCACCGGAGCCGCTAAAAGCAAAGCTATCGATCGTGTGTTGGATCTATGCTTTCTCCATCGTGTGCGCAACCAGAGCGTTGATACACTCTCCAAAGGTTATCGTCACCGCACCTGCTTCGCCCAGAGCATCATTCATGATCCTGATGTGCTTATCTTAGACGAGCCAACGGACGGTCTCGACCCAAATCAGAAGCATGAAGTGCGGCAACTGATCAAAAACATGGGTAAAAGCAAGGCGATCATCTTCTCCACGCACATTCTGGAGGAAGTCGATGCTGCCTGCTCCCGCGCAATGATCATCGACCGCGGTAAGGTTGTTGCTGATGGCACACCAGAATCTCTGCGAAAATTGGTGCCTGGATGCACAAGCATGGACGAGGTCTTCCGCTCCATTACCCGTTCCGATTTAGAGAAATGAGTCTCAAAATCGCTTTAAACCCCAAGCCTTTTTCCATCCCATGAAAAACTCTGACATCGCCAACACCTTAGCGATCTTCAAAAGGGAATTTTTGTCCTATTTTAACTCACCGGTGCTTTATGTCATCGTGGTCATTTACCTGCTGGCCTCGATGGGTTTCACCTTTTTCTTCGGACGATTCCTCGACAGTGACAATGCCTCGCTGACTCAGACCTTCTTCTTTTGGCATCCCTGGATTTACATTGTGCTGGCTCCAGCGGTTGGCATGAGACTTTGGTCTGAAGAGCATCGCCTCGGCACTTTCGAGCTGCTTATGACCATGCCTCTTTCGCCTTGGCAGGCCATTGTGGGTAAGTTCATCGCCGCAGCTCTGGTCTGGGCTATCGGACTGGCACTGACTTTTTCCATCGTCATTACCGTTTCTTGGCTGGGTGATCCCGATCCAGGTCCAATCATCACCGGATATGTAGCCAGCTACATGTACGCATTAGGTTGTCTCGCTGTCACAAGCGCAGCTAGTGCCTACACTCGCAGTCAGGTCGTTTGCTTCATCGTCAGTGTGGCGCTTTGCATCTTGCTGACGCTGATCGGCTACCCTGGCATCGTGGACAGTGTGGTGCGCACGTTGCCTGGCTCATTGGAACAAATAGTGCGGTTTGTCAGTTACCTTAGCTTTATGGACCACTTTTACGAAATGACCAAAGGCATCTTTGTCATTCGCGACGTGCTCTATTTCATTTCCGTGATCGTGGTAGCCCTCATCATCACTCATCTTGGTCTTCGCTCGAAGCGCGCCTGATCGAACCTACGCGAACTCAGAACCCCAAACTGCGAATAAATCCATGAATCTCAATACCAAAGAAGGTAGCGCAGGCATCACGGCCCTGCTCACGATTGCTATCGTCATTGCCGTGAATTTCCTGGTCGGTGGCCTGGGCTTCCTGAATGGACGCTTTGATGTTACGGAGGATAAACTGTATACCTTGTCCGAAGGTACACGAAATATCCTTGACCGTCTGAATCCGGATGAACCGGTCACCATACGTTATTATGTGACCACTGAAGATCGTGTCATGCCACCTGTGCTGAAGACACATTCACGCACAGTTCAAGACTTGATTCTTGAATTTCAGAAAGCAGCCAAGGGGAAAATCATCCTCGAAAAGCTGGCTCCAAATCCCAACACCGAAGATGAGGACAAAGCTCGGGAAGATGATGTGCAGGGCGTGCCTGTGAACACCGATGGTGATAATGTTTACCTGGGGCTCGCGATTCAATGCGCGAAACAGAAAGAGGTTTTGCCCTTCCTGAACCCAAATGAGGAAACCGGTCTCGAATACAATGTCGCTCGTGCCATTCAAAAAGTCTCGAAGGAGAAAAAGACCGTCGTTGGGGTCATGAGTTCTATGCCGATCATGGGTTCACCTATGTTTCCTTTCCAGCGTCAGCAAGGTCAGCAGCCTTGGGTGTTGGTCCAGCGTCTGCGCATGGACTATGAAGTGCGCGAAGTTCAGATGAGTGCCTCTAGCATCGACAGTGATGTCAATGTCTTGATTGTGGTCCATCCAGCCGATGTTACGGAACAAGCAGAGTATGCCATTGATCAATACCTGATGAAAGGTGGTCAAGTCATCGCCCTCGTTGACCCTCAGTGTTTAGTCGCTCAGCGTGTTTACAGTGGTCAGCAGAATCCAATGACGGGTCAGCCAGGAGGTGTCATCAATCCTACTTCGGACTTGCCCAATCTGTTCAAGTCATGGGGTATCACTTACAACAAGGCAGATATCGTAGCCGACGTAAATTATCGTACCCAGCTCATGGGACGCCAGACGCCCGTTGCCCTTCGACTGCCAGGAGATGCATTGAACAAGCAAGAGCGCATTACCGCTGATCTTCAAAGCTTGCTGTTCATGATGAGTGGAACTTTGGATGCTGTGGGTAAAGATGGCATCACCGCTACCACACTCGCGGCTTCTTCAGAATCTAGTGAGCTGATCGATAACACGACTGCTGAAAAGCTCATGCGTGAGCCAGTCTCCAACTTCAACGCAAGCGGCAAGAAGCAAACCTTGGCGGTCATGTTGAAAGGAAAATTCAAAACAGCCTTCCCGAATGGCAAGCCCAAAGCACCTGCGGAAGCCAAGACCGAGGGTGGTGGAGCCCAACAAGATGTGGCAGCGCCTCAGACCAATACAAAACCTGAACTCGCGGCTGAAGCCAACAAAGTCGAACCTCAGAAGGACACGAAACCGGCGGAGCCGGCCAAGCCTACCGATGGTACCATTTTGGAGTCTCAAAATGCAGAAGGAACGGTCGTAATCTTTGCAGATGCTGACATGATGTATGATGCATTTACGGTCCAACAAGATCCCATGACTGGCGGTCTCATCGCTGTTGATGGTAACCTCCCGATGTTCCTCAACACCGTGGAAATTCTGAGTGGTGGAGGTGATTTGCTCCAAGTGCGTAGCCGCGCCAGTACGAGACGTCCGTTTGCCAAAATGGATGAGCTTCGTGAGAACGTGGAGAAGAGCTTCCGCCCAAGTCTAACACAGAAGCAGGCAGAGATGGATAAAATCGCGGCTGACATGGGGCCTCTACGAGTCAAGAACGGACAGCTTGTGGACCCTGCGCAGATTAAGAAGCTCCAGGAGCTCATGGATAAACAGACACAGATCAAACGTGAAATCCGTGAGATCAAAAAGGATCAAAACAAGGACATCGACTTTACCCAGAATATCATCACACTTCTGAATGTGTTTGGCGTGCCACTCCTCGTCGTGGCTATTGGACTTACGCTGGCCATCCGCCGTCGTGCAGTGACGGCCGCTATTTGATCATCAGCTCTGACTGAATCCATATAATTAAAAATTATCAGCCATGAAGAAGCTCATCATTCGTCTCGCCGTTCTTGGCGGTATCATTGGCTTTGCCATCTACTATCAAAACGAACAAAACGCCACGCTGAACACCGCCGCCAATCGTGGTGTTCGACTGCGCGAATACCTTTTGCCTGGATTACGGATCGAGGCGCTGCGCAAGTTTATTATCAAGGATAGCAAAAGCACAGTGACCATCTCGGTCAGTGATGACTTGAAATCAGCTGTGGTCACTGAGCGTGCTGGATATCCAGCCTCAATGGACAAATTAAGCACCACCATGAGTGATCTGCGTGAGCAGAAAATCTCTAGCAAAGTGCAGATCGGCAAAGCCGCTTGGGCCAAAAATAACCTGAAGGCACCAGGTGATGGCAGCGAAGGCATCGGAACTCAGATCGAAATGAAAGATGGTGCTGACAACGCATTGGCTACCCTCATTCTTGGCAGCAATACGGACATCACTGGCACAGGGAATCCCAATCCGATGAGCGGTGCGAGCCAGCGTCTGGTCCGCACTGTTGAAGATGGAGAGACCATTTGGCAGGTTAGTAACACCTTCTTTGATTTGGAGGCAAAACCAGAGAACTGGTTAGACAAAGCGTTTATCGATGTTCAGAAAATCAAAGAGATTTCTGTCACTGGCTCCAAAGAAGAGGATTCTTGGACCATCGGTCGCACTAAAGATTCGGAAACTGATTTTACCCTAGTGCAGCCACGTACTGGGGAGAGTCTGGACAACACCAAAATCACGGCTGGTAGCCTTCTGTCTTCACCTAGCTTCAATGATGTGAGTGCCAAAGATAAAGCCGCAGAGCTTTTGAAGGGGGCTACCAAGGTTAAGATTACGACCTTTGATGGATTCACCTATGATCTTCAGGTTGCGAAGCAGAGCAAAGACGGCGGAGACAAATATTACCTGTCTGTGAATGTTACGGCGGTTATTGCCAAAGAGCGTGCTGCTTTGAAAGATGAGAAAGCAGAAGACAAAAAGAAAGCGGACGAAGCTTTTGCGGCAGACAAAAAATCGAAGGAAGAAAAGCTCGCAAAGGAGCAAAAGTTTGCTGGCTGGATCTATGAGGTCAGTGAATATACCGTGAATAATTTATTAAAAAGACGTAGTGAAATCGTGAAGCTTGAAGGGCCCAAAGTCCAAGAAGGTGCCAAACCTTCAGAGGCTGCACCATCTCAACCTTCTTCCAGCCCCTCTGCGTCTGCTACTCCACCACCTGTGAGCGTCACAACTCCACCCGTATCTGTGCCTGCGATCTCTGAGAAGCCCACGGATGCGAAAAAGAATTGATGGAACAGATCTGATTTAAAGTTTTCACTCAGCGGGAATGAAGCGATTCATTCCCTTTTTTTGTTGAGAGTCATCGACGACATATCTCTGTCTGACAGCAAGTCTAAAAAAAGTTGGTTTCTGATTTCAGCCTTGATTTGAGCGTCTCTTTTTGCTGCGCTGTCTGGTAAGACGAACCTCCATGAATTTTGCCGTTCGTAAATTGCGCCTTGCTGGCCTTTGTATTGGCATTGTCATCACAATGATGGCGGCATGGTGGCTGGCGGGGCGACATGGTGGCCGACTTGACCTGAGGCAATCGACTCGTCCTAACGAATCTCAGCCTAAAGTGAACGAACTCCAACTGACTTCCGAGGGTGTGTCATCGGGCGCTTTTTCGAAACAAGATGAGGCACGGATCGATTGGAAAACGGTTCCTGTGATACCGATTCAGCGCAACCCTTTTCAGGAGCAACTGATTCACCGGTCGACTCTCTTGGAACAAAGGCGCATAGCCGCGTCTGAATCAGCGCCAGCCCGTGAATTGCGACTGTGGCGCACCTCTTTCAAATATCCACTGGTTCGTGAAGAAACATGGTTAGGTAAGAATGCGAATGGGGAAGAGGTAGTTCTGCGACGTGAGTTTTCGGTGGCAGACCATGCCATGATTAAATTTCCGGATACACTGACTTCGACACAGGTGAGTGCTTGGGTTCAAAAGCGTGGGTTGCATTTGCGCCATGCTCTGCGCGCCACACCCGTTTGGTTGGTCGCTCATCATGAGGCGAACCTCGACACCGTGGGCCATATCATGGCGGCTTTTGAGCAAGATTTTTCGGATGCAGGCAGCGCTGTGGCAGAGCGTGATTTCCTGATTTTTCCATCTCTTATGCCGAACGATGCTTCATTCAGTTCGCTCTGGGGTATGAACAACACAGGTCAAACAGGTGGAGTCGTTGATGCTGACATTGATGCGACGGAAGCTTGGGATTTGGCGACCGGTTCAAGGCAGGTATTGGTGGGAGTGATTGATACAGGGATCGACCGCACGCACCCTGATCTGGCGGCGAATCTTTGGACAAATCCGAGAGAAGTTCCCAACAATCGTATCGACGACGATGGAAATGGTTTTGTCGATGATGTGAATGGTTGGGACTTTTTCTCGAACGACAATGATCCAAGCGATGAAAACAACCATGGCACCCATTGCGCCGGAACGATTGGTGGAGTCGGAAATAATCAAAATGGGGTGGTGGGTGTGTGCTGGCAGGTTTCGATGGTAGCCATTCGTTTTTTAGGTCCTGATGGTGGCACTACATCGGACGCGGTGGATAGCGTTCATTATGCTAGGTTGTTGGGGGTTCACTTAACTTCAAATTCTTGGGGTGGTGGAGGCTATAGCTCGCTTTTGCTGACAGCCATTCAACAGGCTGGGACGGCGGGTCAGCTTTTTGTCGCCGCAGCAGGTAATGATGGGCTCAATTCCGATCTCATGCCTAACTATCCTTCCAGTTATGCTGCCGGAAATATCATCGCCGTCGCTGCGAGTACTGATCGTGATGCCCGTGCCAGCTTCTCGAACTATGGTGCCACTACGGTGGATCTCGCAGCACCAGGGGATGACATTTACAGCACCATTCGTGGTGGTGGGTACGCGAGTTTTAATGGAACCTCCATGGCGACGCCTCACGTGGCAGGAGCTGCTGCCTTGCTGCTCAGTGTGGACCCAAGTTTGTCTGTTGCGGAACTCAAATCACGCATCATGACGACGGTCGATGTATTGCCTTCCTTTGTGAACACGACGGTATCCCGGGGTAGGTTGAACGTGGCTCGTTTGATTCAAGAGGCTGCTGGGCCGAGGCCTCTTGTGCAGATTATCCAAATCTCCGAAAGAAATGGATTAGGAAATGGCGATGGAGTGCTCAATCCAGGCGAGACCTTAGATCTCTTCTTTCAGGTCACCAATCGTGGTGCAGAACAAGCAGAAAATGTTAGCATCGTGATTCGGCCTCTGGTCGCAAATTCAGCCTTTACGGTGCTTCGTGGAGAGCTGCCTGTGGGAACCATTTCGTCAGGAGCTAGCTTTGTTTCACCAACGCCTTTTCAAGTCCGATCAGCTGCAAATACAGTCACGCCTTTGGCCGAGGAGATCGAGATTATTGTGCGTTATGGCATGCCCACTCAGACGCTATCTCAACGTTATACTCTTTACTTGCTGACTTCGTCGTATGTCCAAGGACGGGTGACTGATGCTGCGACAGGGGCCCCTCTTGCAGGGGCTACAGTCAGACTCACCGGGCCATCGACTTTGACAGTCACAACGGATGCCGAAGGGCGCTACCGAAGTTTAGTCACGAATGGCAATTACCAGGCAGTAGCACATGCTACCGGATTTTTGAGCTCACTGCCAATGGCAGTGACTGTGCCGCCTGATCAATCCGACGTGAATTTTATACTCGGTGTTCCCAAACTACTAGTGACGCCAAACCGGTTGGATGAAATCCTCTATTCAGGGCGAAAAAGCACTCGCCGTGTGGAATTGCGGAATCAGGGAAGCGCTGCGTTGGAATGGACTTTACGCTTCACTCGACAGCCGCCTGACGAGGGAGAAACATCTTGGTCTTCGCTGCCTGCGCGGCAGATTTATTCTGACAAGCCTAGCCTAGACACAGGGCTACGCAGCTTTTACAAGTCATCTCGCACACAAACTTTGGCGGCTTTGAATGCTCCCCTGGTTTCACTGGCTGGAGTTACTGTCGGGATGCTAGCGAGTTCGTGGGACAGGGCTGTGCTGTCCGCAGATTTACAGGCACGCGGTGCGAGGATTTTAACAATCACTGCACCGCTGACACCGACAGAACTCTCCGAACTAAATGTTTTGATTGTGGATGATGCAATCGGTGAGTTGACAGCCAATGATCTCACGCAGATACGAGCCCGTGTCATGGGTGGCATGGGTTTACTCTGTGAAGCTGACGATTCAGCGTCTATGACGTCTATCAATCGGTTGTTTCAAGGCACAGGCATTACGGCTATCTCAGACGGTTTTAGAGATGTGACCTTCACGGATATTCGCACTCACCCGATGACACTGGGGGTGAGTCTTCTCGTTCAGGTCTCAGCAGGAGCTTACGCGATGGTTTCTGAGCAATCTCAAACATTGGTTGCTGCAGGGCTCAATCGTGCCCACGCTGCGTTCGCTAGATTCGGAAGTGGTCTTATGCTTTACACTGGAAATGAAATCACTGATGAAGCGAATTTTATCACGGGAGACGGCCGTCGCTTTGCAAATCAGATCATCGATGGCCTTGCGGCAGGCCCTAGCTGGGTGAAAGCGAATCCCCAGATGGGTACGCTTCAGCCAGGAGCTATTCAAGTCGTTGAAGTGGACTTCGATTCCAGCAGCTTATCCGCAGGTGTGCATGAGACCTATGGTGTTGTTTTAACAAATACTCCGGATGCAGAAAATCAGACTTTGCCAGTAACATTGAATGTCGTGGATGCGGCAGAGATTCGAGTCTCTGCCACATCCATTGACTTTGGTTCTGTGGTCGAGGGCATGCCTGTTACACGAGACTTGACCATCACTAATATCGGTCAAATGCCGCTGGAAGTGAACCGAGTGGAACTCGTAGGTGCGGATGCGGCTCACTTTCAGGTTCAGCCACTCAGTGGGTTCACATTGCCACGTCTTGCTTCGCGCGGTTTATCCATTTCTCTCTCGCCATCTTCTCCCAAGCGGCAGACACGCGCAGAACTTCGCGTTTTCACCAATGATCCAATTCAAGGTATGGTGACGGTGAATCTTCTGGCCCAGAGGCAGGTGGCCCCTGATGTGCATTTGAGTCCCAAAAAGGTCGATCTCACGCTGCGTGAAGGACAACAAGCTGTTACACTTTTGACGATGCAAAATCGTGGCAAAGGCCCCCTGCATTGGAGGGCTTCCTTAATCACAAACGAAGGGCGGACGCCGAGGTGGGCGCAGTTATCAGAGGTTTTAGGTGTGGATGCGCCTGGGTCCATGAGCCAGATTCGAATCTGGATTGACACGTTTCAGGCGGGTGTTGGCGAAAATGCCTGCACGTTCATCTTGAACTCGAACGATCCAGATACTCCGGAATGGAGAGTTCCTATCAATCTGCACGTTCAGGCAGTGCCTCTGCCGAAAAACGAAGCGTTTCATGATGCTGGAGAAACTTGGCTAGGGAGAAGTAGGCGTTTTGAAGTCGATGTGCAAAATACAGGATCAGCCCCACTCGTGTTGGGGCCAGCGGTGGTTTTATCTTCGTCTTTTCGCTGCCTAACACCCATGCCAATGATTGTTGCGCCGAAGCATAACCAAAAGCTAGCTTTTGAGTTCAGTCCTCGGGCAAATCCGGGAAGGCATCAGGCGCTGGCTGCATTTTTGACCAATTCGCCATCTGGTCCTTTGCGTCTTCACTTAATGGGAACGGCTAGAATTGGGCCGCGATTGGCAATATCACCCGGCACGGTTTCTATGAGTTTGCCGCCAGGTGTGGAACAAGTGCGTTGGATTCGTGTCATGAATACAGGTGACCAACCTTTAAACTGGAGGATCGATTCTGCTCGTCTTCCGGATTGGCTGAAGGTTGAGACAGAACCCATTACTCTGCAGCCTGGACAATTTATCCTGGTGGCTCTTCGGCTAAACACGAACCTGCTCGAGCCAGGTCTCAAGAATGCGACGCTAGTTTTGCAAAATGAAAACACGTCCAGTGAAACGAGGTTACCTTTGAGCATCTCGATTCGCCGCAGTGGTTCTCTAGTCATAGCGCCGCGAAGCATTTCTTTGGATAAGTCTTGGGTAGGTCACGCTGAGCAGTCTTCCTTTCGCTGTGAGAATAAAGGCAATCATCCGCTTACCATTCTTTCCCTGCGTCCATCTCACGCACGTCTTAAGCTTATGGATAAGGCTCCTCAGTGGCCGATGGTTTTACTGCCAGGGGAGGGGGTTGACGTTCCCTTCTCGTTCACAGCGGAAAAGGTGGGCCAATATGCTGATGCTTTTTTTATCAGTTCCAATATAGCTCCTTCAAGGCCGGTAAGGCTACCTGTATCATGCGTCGCTACGCTTCCTCCTTTGCTCAAGCTAAGTCCGAGCGGTTTTGATGTAGTTGTGGAGCCAAGTTCTGAATCTCAGTCAGAGCTTGTGATTGAGAATGCGGGTGGTGGCGCGCTCACTTGGAAAGCCAGTATCTCGCACGGCACAGGTCCAGCTGCCGATTTGTCGGCTCTTCTTAGCCGAGTCCAAGCTGCGCCAGTGACCCTCACTGGCTTGCTTTGGAATGGCCAAACCTTCATAGGTGGAACTTCGGGGAACTTCATTGAAGATGGCGGAGACAATCGCTACGACGATGGCAATATCCTTAGCACTGATGTTCTGCCGGAACGACGTGTCGATTATTCTGATGGCATCGTGATCAATAGTCCTGCCTTCGGGGCCAGCAGTCGTTACTTCACCTTGAAGACTGGTCCACTCTGGATGTTGGCTGCCGATCTGGATGGTATTTCAAAGTTCGTCATCTCAGGTGGTCTTGGGGCTGACGGCGATGGTCGTGTCAGTGGGGGGCAGATCACACGAACGGTGGCGGGCATGACCTACCGTGGCTTTTACAAGCGTGTCAATGGGGCATCTGTGCCTTCGGTGAATCATCTGATAATCGTGCAAGATCGGGATGGTCTAGTGCAGCGCTACGATTCAAACAACACGGACAGCGACTTCCACGAGATATCTGGTCTTACGCACAGTGCCCGTTTGTATTACCTCATGTTTGGTCTTCGTTCAGGGGTGAGCTACTCGGAGTCATCCTTTGGGGTGTTGATGGAAACCTTTCTTCGGGAAATGGTTCATCGGGAGTCAGCTGATTGGTTGAGGCTAGAGGAAGTCACAGGTCAGTCGTCGAAAGGACAAGTGAGTCGCCCCAAGCTGTCTCTGTCTCCAGCGCAGTTGCTTCCTGGCATTTATAATGCAGCGGTTCAGTTGGAAACCAACAGCCCCGCGACTTCTGTGGCTGTGGTGCCTGTGACCATGCGCGTGCCATCTAGAATTGGGCTTCTGGCAACGCCTGGTCGGTTTGATTTTCCAGAGACTTATCTTGGAAGTGATTCACATCTCGTTTGCACCTTATCCAATCCTGGAAATCAGACGTTAGAGATCTCCGACCTTTATTCATCTTCATCCGCTTATATCATCTCAGGCTTCCAAGTTCCGCGTTCTATCCCGCGAGGTGGCAAGGTGTCATTCAGTTTAATCTTTAGACCAGATCAGGTCGCAGCATTTCCGGCCGAATTGGTGATACGGTCGAATGCGCATCAGACTCCAGAGGTGAGGCTTCCGCTTGATGGACGCTGCCTGCGGGGTCCAGCTCTCGTCTTGGCACCGGCGGAGATCATCACGACCATGGAGCCGGGGAGCACTTCCATCATTCCTCTCAATCTTTCGAACCATGGAGATTCTCTACTCGGGTGGTCCGCGCAGCCGAGCGCCTCGTTGGTCGGTCAGGTTGCTCTCTCTCCTGCTACAGGCACTGTTTTCAGCGGTGCGTCTCAGAGCCTATCACTTAGCATCATGACCAGTGCGACCACGGTCTCGGGATTCAAGACGGGCTCGATTCGATTCACTAGCAATGACATGGCTCGTCGGGTTTACGATTTACCGGTTAGCTTTACTGTTACTTCACGCCCTAGAGCTTCCCTAAGTCGTACCGATCTTGCCTTTGGTAAAGTCATGCTTGGTGCGGAGGCTTCTGGCTCGGTGCAAATTCGGAACACTGGCAATGCAATGCTTCGAATGACCGCAAGCACTAGCAACTCATCTGCTTTTATCCTCGATGGAGTGAGTTTTCCCCGTGACATTCCAGTCAATGGCAGTCTCACGCTACCTTTCCGATTTCTACCGACGGAGTTAACTCATTACAGCGGGGAGGTTCGCTTTGCCCTGGCCAGTCCAGCTTTGCCTTCGGAGCTTTTGTTGCGCGTTTCTGGAGAAGCTGTTTTGCCTCCTCTCCTTGTCGTGCAACCGAATGCAGAGATTAATGTCTCTCTGAAAAAAGGCCAAAGCCAGGTCTCGTCTCTATCACTGAGAAATGATGGAGGTTCGTTGTTGATGTGGCAGGCTCAGATCAAGGATCGATCAACTCCGGCGGGCACACTCACTGAAGTTCTGCAGCGCATGGATGTAGCTGCTGAAGAGATAAAAGAGCTGATTCCTGACATCTTTTTGTTTCAAGATGGTGTCACCGGGACTGCCATTTATGATGGAGGGGAGGATATGTATGATTATGGAAACTACCTGAATACGAATTTAGGCAGTTATATTCCTTACTCGGACGGAAACGTGACTTCTGGCGCTCAGCTTGGTGTCGGGGGGAGCTATTTCACTCGGAAAAAAGAGGGCCTTTTCCTCTTTGCGGCAGACTTTGCTCAGCAGGTGAATGCTTTCTCAATCTCTGGTAACCTTGGTGCCGATGGTGCTGGCGAAGTCGATGCGGCCGTCATGGATCGCTCTCATGCTGGTCGAGACTATGTCGGTTATGTTAAATGCGTTCATGGGGCTTATGGTGACCCCTCGGTCAATCATTTGATCATCATGGAGCGTCGTCCCACGTTGTCACGGACCTACAGCACAAACTCGGATCTTGATGATCATGCCATTTCCGGATTTTCAGGGGGGCGAGTCTATTACCTGTTGTTTAGTCGAAAGTCAGGCCTGCCTGTGAGTGAAGCTTTGGCAGGGCAGATCATGGATCTTTTCTTGGACAGGGTAGCTCTAACTGCGGCTGAATCCTGGATTGCGGTGTCTCCTACGTCTGGTGCCTTGCTTTCCTCCGCTAGTTCTCAGGTGATGCTGACTTTTCAGACTCAAGATCTACCTGTCGGCCTTCACACCGCAAAAGTTGTTTTTTCTGGCAATGCGCCAGGATCGACACCCCTTGAAATTCCCATAAAGCTAACAGTTTTAGAAACGGATCTTTCCGTATCACCCCAACGTCTCGAGTGGAATCAGATGCATGAGGCGGTTTCATCGCCTTCACGTTTGACGATCACCGCACGTGCGGGACAGAATCCCAGTTGGACCGCGACAAGCAATGTGAGTTGGCTAACCTTGTCTCAAACACGAGGCACGGGTTCAGGGGAGATAGACCTTACCGCTGCTTCATCTCTGCCACCTGGAACCTACAATGCTACTGTTTCGGTGACATCAGATGGCGCGACGCTGAGGGTTCCCGTGGCATTGACGATTCACGCGACATCTTATAGCCAGCTATTCACAGACTATCGTCAGCCTTCGCGTATTCTGGGACTAGTTCGTGGTAAATCCGGGCAATCTTCTTTATTGGTCAGCATCAATTCATCTACGCTGGTAGTCACCAGGCCACTTCTTTTGCCCACCGATATCACGGATGCAGATATGACGACGGATGGTTCAAAACTCTACGCCATCAGCTTCACAGGACGCAGTATCACGGAAGTCGATCTGGATCGTTTTATCGTCACTCGTAGCCAATCTCTAGTGCCAACCTTGGATGCCGGTTCTACGGATCCTTATCATTACGATGTGGAGGCGGGGCGCCCTGGAATTGTTTACTACACAGATGCCGCGGCTCAGCCGGAGTTGCATGTTTTTGATTTCGAAAACAGTTATGATCTCTCTACCTTCAAGCTGAATAGTGGTGCAGGAATAGCTGACTTGAATGTCAGTCCGGATGGCAATTTCATTCACGCGGTCTCTCAGAGTTCTTGGAGCGGCGCGGGAACAGCATCGGTCGTTCGGATCAATAGTTCCGGGAACAGTCTGCTTCAGACTCATTTGGCTAGCCAAGGCGTTCCGGCTTCACCTCTTCGTGCGGGAGTCTTTTTCAATGCCAGTCGTGATGCATTCCATACGCGCAATTATCGTTACTCACCGCTCTTGGAAAGCCGTCAAGACTATTCACGCAGCTCCAGCATCATTGCGACTTCGGCTTATGGTCACGCGCTTGTCTTTGGCGATGCGCTAGTGGAGAGCCTAGGGGGAACGACACTTGCCACGCTGCCGCCGGACATCGAAGCGGCTGCATTTACGGCTAGCCAGGATGCGCTAATTTACCAGCATCCCATCCAGCAGCGGCCCATACGAGTTGCTTTGTCGGGTATCCTTGAATTGCCTTCAGTCTCGCTGCGGCCGGGCATCCCAGATGCTGGTTCTGTGACGCTGGGGCTCAGCGCGCTTACTTGGAGTGGCCTGCCCACCGCCGCGAGTTATGATGTTTATTTAGGCGATGAGGAAGAAACGGTGCGAGCGGCTGCCACCAGTGCGGTGGGCGTTTATCGGCTGAATACGACAGGTGTTTCTTACACGCTACCACAGGGGGCTTTGCAATTGGGGGCGACTTATTATTGGCGAATCGATGCACGGGCCCCAGATGGAACGGTGCAGCGCGGGCAGGTCTGGAGTTTTACGGTGGCACCGATGCACGCGACCTTAGTCACCCCTGTTACGGCCTGTTTTCCTGGGGGAACAGTCCAGGGAACGCTCAGCATTACCACTGCTGCGAGCAGTACACCATGGACACTAGCAGAGACATCTCCCTGGCTAAGTATGGGACGCTCAAGTGGCTCAGGTCCCAGTCAGGTGACCTTGACCTACACACCTGGCAGTCTTGTTCAAGGTGCCTACACGACTCAGATCACGATTCGATCAGGCACGCATCGGCTGGATGTTCCGGTGACGCTACGGGTGCTCGGTCCGTTAAATCTCGTCAAACTGTTGCCTGACCCCGCTTTGCCAGTGATTTACGGTCTGCATACAGAAGCTTTGAGCGCGGAAAGTTTTATGCTTTGGATCAATCCAGCCACGGCTGCGATACAGCATGTTGTTCCTCTGGGTTGGGAGGTGCGTGACTTTATTGTGCAAGCGCATGATGATCGACTTTACCTTTTGAAGTCTAACGGCCTGAGCGTAGCTGCACTTCAGCGGCAGCAGGATCGGGCCCTATCGACACAGTGGACGACGGGGGTGACCGCTACTCAAATCTTCAATGGACCGGCGGGGCGGATCGTTTTGTTGACTGCAATGGGCAGTCTACGTCTTCATCATAGTGTCTTGGGAGGTCAGGTGGGGTCTGCGAGGTCAGTGCCTGTGGGCAGTGGGGTTGCTGGATCGTTCGACGGTCGCTTTCTCCTCACCTCCTCACCTCAGGGTTTATCGAGCACAATTTTATCGCGATTTGATCTTACCTCCACTTCCATCAACACTGCGCTAAGCGTGACTGCTCTGACGGCTTTTTCGAATGCCATTATCGTTTCCGGAGATGGCAATCGTGCTTTTTATGCGGGTGTTTCTTATGATGCGACTAGCTTAGCCTCCCTTGGAAACCGAATCACTTCAGCAACGTTAATCGGTAGCTCATGGACCGGTCATGTGGTTTGGTCGGCTACACAGGCCTTGGCTTCGTCCAATGCGGCGCTACTGAGCACATTCCCCGTAGAATCTCAGGTTATCACATCGACACCCGATCATACGCACCTTTTGCGCTACCAATCGAGCACGAACAGTTTGATCAGTCAGCCAGCACCTGAACCACCTCGTTGAGGAATGGTATGGTTTGCTTTCTTGCTTGTCCAAATTCTGCCGAGCGGCGAGCGTAGACCTTTATGAACCTCAAAAATCAACTCTGTGTCATCACCGGGGCCGCACGTGGCATAGGCCTCGCCACTGCGCTCAAGCTCTTGAATCAAGGAGCAAAAGTTGCTCTTCTGGATCAAGATGCTGAAGCGCTTGCCGCCGCAGAGACAGAGCTTGCAGCTCCAGATCGGGTTCGGGCTGTTTGTTGTGATGTCACGCGTGCGGATGCAGTTGAAGCTGCGGCTCAGGCAGCGGCCGATTGGGCGCCGATTCGGGTATGGATTAACAATGCGGGGCTAGCGAGGCATCGCTGGATTCAAGATTACAGCGAGGCAGAGATCGACTTGATGATTTCCGTGAATTTAAAGGGGACGATTTTAGGTTCCCAGGCTGCATTGCGTGCCATGATCCCACAGCGGTCAGGACACATCATCAATATTATCTCCACGGCTAGCTTACGCGGCATCCCGAGTGAGACCGTTTATAGTGCAGCCAAGTGGGGCGTGCGTGGCTTTACCCATGGCTTGGCTGAGGAAGCGGCACCTCATCGCATTCGAGTTACCGCTTTGCTACCCGGTGGCGTTGATACTGCATTCTGGGATCATGCCTCTGACAAAGACGCACCCCGAAAACTGTTTCTTCAGCCGGATCACATTGCGGAGGGTATCCTTCGCTGTTTGGAAATGGATGACCTGTGCGTGCCTCGTGAGCTTGTGCTTCGTTCTTTGGACGATAGTGATTTTTCAGTGAAGCCCGACTGACCTCTAGAACCCGTTTGGGTGGGGATACGTTGGCAATCACTCTGTGGGACTGCTGGCCTTCTTGGTTATCATTTTGTTGAAAGCATGGCCTATTTTAGCAGTTCACCCATGCCAGCATGCGCTTGTTTATCCTTCTCTTTGCTCTTTGCCCTCTGCTATCCACTATTGCGGCCCAGCCGCTGAATGTGCTTTTTATTGCTGTCGATGATTTGCGCCCTGATATCGGCTGCTATGGCGTGAAACATGCGAAGACGCCGAATATCGATCGGCTTGCCGCTCGGGGTATGGTTTTCGACCGGGCCTACTGTGCGCAGGCGGTTTGTAGCCCATCGCGCACGGCGATTTTGACCGGTCTTCGACCCGACTCGACGAAAGTGTGGGATTTGGACACGCACTTTCGCGATGCGCAGCCGAATTGCGTGACTTTGCCACAGTACTTCCGAATGAGTGGCTACCACACTTCGGGGTTAGGTAAGATCGAACATCATGGTTTTGAAGATGGCCCTTCGTGGACTGAGCCGCGCTGGTTCCCAAGCGGTCAAATGGTGAAAGTGGATGAGCAAGATTGGACCAAACACACCGTCACTTCATTTGAAGGTGTGAAAAGTGAGTTCGCGAATCCGCTTGAAGATGTCGCCCAGCGCAAAGGCGGCAAAACAGGCAAAAAAGGCCCAGCCTATGAAGTGAGTCCGAAAACGGACGATGAACTGCCAGATGGAGCCGTGGCTGCTGAGGCAGTGAAACGGCTCGCCATACTTAAAGCGGCTGGAAAGCCCTTTTTCTTTGGCGTCGGCTTTGTGAAGCCGCATTTGCCATTCGTCGCACCCAAGAAGTACTGGGACATGCACGATCCAGACACGATTCCCGTTCCGGCGTTTCAAAGCTATCCGCAAGGCACGCCTGATTTTGTCGGTCACACGAATGGCGAACTGCATAGCTATCCCGGTGTGCCGCAAGGCAATCCGATTCCCGCCGACTTCGCGAAGACGCTGCGCCACGGCTACAACGCCTGCATCAGCTACACTGATGCGCAGATCGGCCGTGTGCTCGATGCACTTGACAAAGAAGGTCTCGCCGACAGCACGGTCATCGTTTTGTGGGGCGATCACGGCTGGCAGCTCGGTGAGCACGGTCTGTGGCACAAGCACACGAACTTCGAGTTCGCTGCGCATGCGCCGCTGCTCATCGCGTTGCCGAAAAGTAGCACTGCTGGTAAACATTGCGCCGCGCCGGTTGAGTTCGTCGATGTGTATCCGACGCTCGCTGATGTGTGCGGCCTGAAGGTGCCAAAAGGCCTTGCTGGCATGAGTTTGAAGCCCTATCTCGAAAATCCCGACGCCCCGATGCAGAAGCCCGCGATCAGCGTCTATCCACGCATGTCCAAAGAGCACGGCGGCCAGCTCATGGGTTACAGCATCCGCACCGAGCAATGGCGCTGCACCTTCTGGCGCAAGCGCAGCGCCGCCGAAATCGGCTTAATCGAGCTCTACGATGAGCAAAACGACCCGAACGAAACCGTGAACCTCGCCACCAAGCCCGAGCGCGCCGCCTTGATCGAGTCATTGAAAAAACATCTGCCCGCGGTAGGCAGCGATGTCCAACCACCTAAAAGCGGCAAGATCGTCAAGAGTGTCGGTGCCGCCAAAAGCAAAGCCTACGACGCGAACGAACCGCGGGATAAACGCTACGATCGCCTCTACCCCGGAAAACCCAAGCTCAACGAAGCTCAATACCTCGCGGGTCAAGGCAGCGATAAAACGGAGGCGAAGCTTAGGTTTATGAAACTCGACGCTGACAAGGATGGCTTCGTTACGCGAGGGGAATTCATTCGCAGTGGAAAGAAGAAGTAGCCATTTTCACTCGAATCGGAGTGCGGCAATCGGGTTCATGTGAGCTGCTCTGCGAGCTGGGTAAAATCCAAAAAATACTCCAATGGCAAAGCTGATGCCAAAGGCTAAAATAACGCTGCCTGTGGAAACTATTGGATGAAAGTTTGGAATCATGCTGCAAGCGGCGCTTGCGGCATAGCCAAGGCCAACACCAGCAGACCCGCCAATCAAACTCAGTGTGATCGACTCAATGAGGAATTGAAGAAGAATATCACTCGGTCGCGCACCGATTGCGATTCTCGTGCCGATTTCACGGGTTCGTTCAGTGACGTTCACTAGCATAATATTCATGATACCAATGCCGCCTACCAACAGGGACAAGCCTGCGATGCCACCCAAAAGGTAGGTTATCATGGAGGTGATGTTTTCTACTGTGTCGGCAATCTCTTTCTGATTCACGATCTCAAAGTCATTCTTACGACCATCTGAGAGACGGTGACGTTGACGCAATAGAGCCGTGATTTGTTCTTCTGCGGCGCTCATGAATTCAGCGCTGCGGATCTGAAGCATCACTAAGCTCGGATACTCGTCACCTGTGAGTTGGCGCATGGCTGTGGTGTAGGGAATGATGAGTCGGTTATCCTGGTTAGCTCCGCCCATGCCTGCGCCTTTGCTTTCAAGAAGGCCGATGATGGTAAATGGCATGTTTTTGATGCGCACACTCTGGCCCACGGGGTCAATCGGGCCAAACAGTTCACGCGCTGTTTGTGATCCAATAACAGCGACGCGTGCGGCGTTCCTCAACTCACGCTCTGTGAACATGCTGCCGCTTGTGAGTCGCCAATCGCGGATCCTCAGGTAGTCGGGAGATACACCAACAATGGTTGTCATGCTGTTGCGGCCATTGGCTAGGGCTTGCACATTTTGCGCCACTTCGGGGCTTACGGCCTTCACGCTGCTGATTTCACGACGGATGGCTTCCACATCTTGAATCGTGAGGTTGCTCGATTCATGGTTGACGGAAGCGGTGGCGTTATCTCGTCGGCTTTTCGAGAAAACGATCAGAAGGTTGGAGCCAAGTGAAGAAATCTGATCTTGAATTCGTTGCTGCGTTCCTCGGCCAATCGCCATGATGGTGATTACAGATGCTACGCCAATGATAATGCCTAAGGCTGTGAGTGTGCTGCGGAGTTTATTTCGTCGCAGCGCACTGAAAGCAATCATGGTGGTGAGAGCTGTCTTGATCACCGAAGCCGTAAACATGGGTAAGAGCTTCATGAAAGTTGAGCCATTTGTTCAATAGCGAGAAGGCGGGAGTGATTGGGTTCATCCCGAATCACCTGCCCATCGCGCATCACGATGATACGTTTGCAGTAGGCGGCGATGTCTGGCTCATGGGTCACCATCACGATCGTGATGCCGCCATCATTGAGTGACTTAAACAATTCCATGACCTCAATGCTTGTTCGTGTGTCCAGATTTCCTGTAGGTTCATCTGCAAGAACGAGTTCGGGCTCATTAACCAGTGCCCGAGCGATGGCAACGCGCTGCTGCTGACCGCCGGATAGTTGGTTGGGATGATTGTGGATTCGATCGCCAAGTCCCACTTTTTTCAAACATTCGATCGCACGTTGCTGACGCTCTCTCATGGGTACATGGGGATTTGTGTAGAAAAGAGGTAGCTCGACATTCTCACGAGCTGTTGTGCGCGAAAGCAGATTGAAGCTTTGGAAGACAAATCCAATCTTCTGATTGCGAAGTTGTGAAAGCTCAGAACGCGTCAGCTTGGCAACATCCACACCCTTGAGAAGGTAGCGGCCTGTTGTGGGCTGATCTAGGCAGCCAAGAGTGTTCATTAACGTGGATTTGCCTGAGCCACTGGAACCCATGATGGCTACAAACTCGCCACGCCCGATGCGTAAACTTACGCCATCAACGGCGCGTATTTCCACCTCACCTGCGTGGTAGATCTTTTGTAGATTCTCTAGTTCAATAACGCTGGAATTCGTGGCTAGCATCACAGTGGGGAGTCTTGTTGTTCTTCTAAGGTGCCGCCAATAGTCGCCGTCACGACTTGGGCGGAAGCCTCCAGTCCTTCCACGATTTCAGTTTCGGAGTTGTCCGTGATGCCAGTCGTAACGATGACGGCACGCAGGGTTGGCGGATTTGCTTGATCTTCTAAGACATAAAGAATCTGCTCTCTGCGCTGAAGTTTGGCCTTAGCATTTCCGATGATTTTAGTGCCTTCGGGAGGAGTGAAACGCAGTGCTGTGTTTGGCACCTTCAGCACATTTCGCCGTTCGGAAGTCAGGATTGAAACATCTGCTGTCATGCCAGGGAAAAGACGCTGTTCCGGATTCTCCACGTCAATGAGTGTTTCATAGGTTACCACATTCTGCGTAATCGTGGGGGCGATGCGCACCTGCACCACTTTGCCAGTGAACAAATCATCTGGAAATGCATCCACTGTGAAGTCAACGCTCTGCCCTTTTTTCACTTGTCCTATATTTGCCTCAGACACTATGGCCGTGATTCGCATCTTTTTAATGTCCTGGGCGAGTGTGAATAGCACTGGAGTGCTCATGGCGGCCACGACGGTTTGCCCCACATCGACTTTTCTTGATACCACGATTCCATCCACAGGTGCCATGATACGGGAGAATCCGAGATCGGCTTTAGCTTGATCTAAGGCGGCTTCTTTGATTGTCACTGTGGATTGGGCTTGAGTGAGTTCCGCTACAGCTTGTTGCACATCCAGTTCTGTCGCTGCGCGCAGCGGCAGTAAGGTTTTTTTCCGCTCTAAGTTTTGCCCTTTAAGTGTTAGGTCCGCCTGGCTGCTCTCTAGTTCGGCCTTGGCCGCCTTCACTTTGGCTGCATAGATCGCTGTATCCAGTTCTGCGATGAGATCGCCGCGTTTTACCACTGAGTTGAAGTCCGCGTTTAGTTTCATGATGCATCCTGAAACTTGACAGCCTACGTCCACACTCACGACGGCACCGAGCGTTCCGCTGGCCGTAACAATGGCGCGCAAGTCACCACGTGATACGGTCGCTGTTTCATAGCGAATGTCCCCTGAGCCGAGCGGTTTGCAGGCAGACAGGGAGATGATTGAGAATAAAGCGACAAAAGGTGTTTTCATTTTGAGCCTCCTCCGATGGCTTGATAAAGTTTGATGCGTGCGGCTAGGTGATCATACCGAGCGCTGATGAGATTTTGTTGGGCGGAGAAAAGATCCTGCTGGGCAGTGATCACATTCAGGTAGGGCGATACACCACGCTGATCCCTTGCTGCTGCTAGATCGTAGCGTCGTTGCTGAGCTGCTACGAGAGACTCTAAAGTATGGATCTGCTCCTGTGCAGCTTTTTGCGCAGCGAGCGCATCCGCGACTTCACGAAACGCGATCTGAATGGTTTTTTCGTAGTTCGCGATCTCGATCCGAGTGCGGATCTTTGCTGCATCTAGGTCTGCTTGATTGCGTCCACCAGTGAAAAGCGGTATCGAAATTTGAGGTGAGAAGCTCCAGATTCCACTGCCTTGACTGAAAAGGTTTTGGAGGTCTGTGCTCGCTGTTTCATTTAAACTTGTGAGCTTGATGTTTGGGAAAAAAGCCGCTCGTGCAGCTCCGATATCTGCATTCGCTGCTCGTAGATCGTGCTCAGCCTCCAAGATGTCTGGGCGGCACTGCAGCAGGTCGGAAGGAAGCCCAGCGCTGATGCTTTTGACGTGGGCTTTGGCCAATGGCTGAGCAGGTGGTAAGTTTTTTGGTGCGGGTTGGCCAAGCATCAGCACCAGTCCATTCAATGCCTGATCACGCTGGCGTTGGTAGGTGATTAAATTTGCCTTGGTGGTTAACACCTGAGCTTCAGAGGATCGAAGATCTAGCTCGAGCAATTCACCTGCCTGAAACATGCTTTCATTCAATCGATAGCTTTCCTCCACGGCGATTAGCGTTAGCCTTGCATTGGCCATGAGTTCTTCCAACTGCTGCACGGCGTAGTATTGGCTTGCTAGTTCAGCGATGAGCGTGACTTGTGCAGCCCGTTGTATCTCTGTTTTAGCTAGGTATTGCTGCAGTGCTTTTTCGTTTAGGCTTCGGATGCGGCCAAAAAGATCCAATTCATAGGAAGTGATGCCGAAGCTTAGTGACCATTGATCCTCGGTGTTATCGCTTCGTCGAGTGCGCGTAAAATGACTGTTCTGTGAGACATTCGGCAGTAGGGCAGAGCGCTCGATACGATACTGAGCTCGTGCTTCCTCGACGCGGAGCACAGCGACTCGTAGATCACGGTTATTGGATAATGCGATCTCGATCAGTTTAACTAATTGAGGATCCAGGAAAACCTGCCGCCATGGAAGTTCACTGCTCGTGCCATTTGTTGGTTGTTCTGATGGGTATGTCGTGTTGATAGGAGCCTGCGGCAGCGTTAGTTTCGGAATCAAGGTGCAGCTGCTTAAGGCTAGGCTGAGCATCAAGTTCCATGCATGGCAGCAAGTCCATGTGTGGATTGGTAGGAGCTTGAAGGAGAGCATTGCACACTCATCATGGATTATCTTTTTTCGTGCTCGGGAATTGGGATTGACGGAGCATTTTCGGTGTTGAGCGGCAGGGTTGGTAGATGAGCGGTGTTACCACTCATCGTCTTGCCTTGCCGTTCATCCTGCGATTCAGCACTTGGTCACTTCTTGGCTGACATTTCTGCGGTGTGCTCCAGATTTGTGACCATGAATGCTACTCATCGTCTGGCTGAGCCGACGCCTCCTTTTTCGGGGCGAGGTTATCGACTCATGCAGTTAGCATTTTGGTCGTTGTTTGTCTTGACGGTGGTGGTTACGCTTTTGTTCGAGCCTCCAGAGATTGCGTCTGATGGCTTGCAGTCTGAGACTGAAACGGTTTCTAACCAACCATCGACCGAGGTAGATCCTCTCATGTGGGCTTACAATGCGGTCATGTTCGCTTCTGGCCTAGGGGCGACACATCTGCTTCATTGGCTCACTGTGCGATATCACTGGTTTCGCCTCCCCTGGCATCGGCTTGTCTGTGTCGCCTTACCTACGTGCATGCTGCTTGCCGTTCTGGTTTCGCTGCTCATTCATGTCTTTATCGTATCGTCTGTAGCGGATCAGGTTGGCTTGCGAGTGTGGAGCTATGAATTCTTCATGGAGATTTTCTCCGCGAGTATCGGCATATCCATTTTCCTTGGGATGTGGAGCGCTCTTTACTATGCCTGTCATGCTTTTACGCGTCTGCATCACTTGGAGATAAGGGCTTTGCGGGTGGACTCGGCCATTAAGGAATCACGGCTGCAAACCATAGCTAACCAGCTCAATCCACACTTTCTCTTTAACTCGCTTAACACAGTAAGGGCTCTCATTGAGGACAGTCCAAATCAGGCACGTGATGCAGTGACACAACTTTCGCTCGTTCTGCGTTCATCGCTTTCTTCTAGCGATCAGAAGCTCATTCCTCTATCCGAGGAACTCATGGCGGTGAACGCTTTGTTAGATCTAGAAATTGCTCGCTATGGCAGTCGTTTGCATGTTGAGCGTGAGGTCGAGAACGGCTGCGAAAAGGCTCTCATTCCGCCTCTTCTGCTCGTGACCTTGGTTGAAAACGCGGTCAAGCATGGCGTGGCTGCTAAGCTTGGGCCTGGCTTTGTTCAATATCGAATCTGGGGTGAGCCGTCGGCGTTATGCCTGCGTGTGGTCAACTCGGGAACACTGATGGAAGGATGGCAAAGCAAAGGCGGCATTGGTTTGGCACACACGAGAGAGCGTCTAGCCTTGCTCTTTGGCGATGAAGCTTCTCTTGCGATTCAGCCATCTTCCGAAGGGGTCATGGTATCCGTAACCCTTCCGCAAAAAAGTCATGAAAGCGCTACTAATTGATGATGAATACATGGCTCGCCGTGAAATGCGTCGCCTACTTGCAGCTCATCCTGAGATTGAAATCGTGGGCGAAGCAGACAGTGGACATGCAGCCTTGAGTTTGCTGTCATCGCTCCAGCCTGAGGTGCTATTCCTGGATATTCAGATGCCGGAAATGGATGGCTTTGAGTTTGTGAATGCCATGGCTGAAAATACGCCACGTATTGTTTTCTGCACTGCCTACGATGCTTATGCTTTGCGAGCCTTTGAGGTGAATGCGGTGGACTATTTGCTGAAGCCGGTTGATCCCGCTCGGTTGGCCACCGCCATACAACGGCTGAATGATAGCCCTTCGGTCGCCGTTCCTGAGGAAACAACGTTTCGTGAAACGGATCGTGTTTTGCTGAAAGGTGAACAGCGCACTTGGTTCGTGCCTGTGCGCTCGATCTATCTCTTGCAGTCCGAAGGTAATTACACCCAGGTCTTCTTTGAAGGCGGAAAGGTATTGCTACCGAGATCACTTGGGGCTCTGGAGCAGAGGTTAAAGCTTCCTTTCTTCTTCCGTGCGAATCGCGCTCAGGTGATCAATACGCGGGCTATCACTCAAGTCGCTGAGTGGTTCAATGGTGGTCTTCAGGTCACTTTGGCTTCTGGAGATCAGGTGGAGATTTCCCGTCGCCAGGCAGCATGGTTTCGCAAAGAGAAGGCGCTATGACAAACTAGCAAATGAGTTGATTCCGGCGATCCTGATGCTGGCAAGGGCCATGCGTCAATCCTGCATGAATGCACCCGCCTTGGTGTAGCTGCTTAGGCGCGTGGATGCGCTGCTTCATACACTTCTTTCATCCGCTGGGTGGAGACATGCGTGTAGATTTGCGTCGTGCTCAGGCTGGCGTGGCCCAGCAGTTCCTGGACGCTGCGAAGGTCTGCACCATTGTCGAGCAGGTGCGTGGCGAAGCTATGGCGCAGCTTGTGCGGAGTGAGGTGAATGGGTAGCCCACTCGCACGCCAGTATTTTTTCACCACGTCATCGATGGCTTGGATGGTGATCCTGCGACGCAGCTTGCTAATGAACAGAGGCCCACTGTGTACCCCTGCTTTTTGCCGATAGTGCTGGAGGGCACGCATGGCGGGTGCTCCGACGGGGAGCAGGCGTTCTTTGTTGCCCTTGCCCATCACGCGCACAGTGTCGCTGTAGCTATCCACGTCTTCCACATTCAGGCTGGCCAGCTCACTGAGCCTCATGCCCGTCGAATAAAACATCTCTAGGATGGCTGCATCCCGTTCCGGTGCCCAGACGGCATCGCGGCTGCTTTTGGGTAGCTTCAGCGGCAGCTCTAGCATGGCCAGGATCTGGGCCTGGGTTAGCACCACGGGTAGTTTTTTCTCCCGCTTCGGCAGTTGCACGTCTAGCAGCGGGTTGGTCGTCCACCCTTGCCTTCGCGTCAGCCATTTGAAAAAAGAGCGCAGCGCCGCGAAGTGCAGTCGGATGGTGGCGCGGCCCATCTCGCGCTTCATTTGCTCGAAGAGATACTGGCGGAAGTCATCGGCCGTCAGGGTTTGCCACGTGCTAAATCGGGGATGATGCCGACGAAATTCGGACAGGGCATGGTCGTAGTTGGCCAGCGTGCGGGGTGAGCTGCGGCGCTCCACATCCATGAATTCGAGAAAGGCGGACGCGAGGGGATCCTCCGCCAGAGCGGAGCTCGGCTGGACGGCTGGAGGGGGCGGAGGGGCGGGCTTGCGTCTCACCGGGTTCAGCGGGGAAGAAGGAGGAAAAGGTGGGTCGGCCTTCATAAGCCGGATTCTGTCCCGCCGATCTTTCGACCGGCGGTGTGGTCATTTGTCTGCGCGACTCTTCGCAGAGCCTGCCCCCACTTGCATGGGATGCGACTATTACCCGGAGCTATCCATCCCCTCGCGGGGACTTGCGGCCAGGCGGGCCGTTTCTCCTGTTCTGTCTTGCACCGCGTGGGGTTTGTCATGCCTCCTTCCTTACGGTCGGAGCGGTGGGCTCTTACCCCACCTTTTCACCCTTACCTGCCGTTGCCAGCAGGCGGTTTGTTTTCTGTGACACTTTCCATTGTCCTGGGTTGCCCCAGAACCTCCGACGCTTGCGCGCGGCACGCTGCCTTGCGGTGTCCGGACTTTCCTCTCATCCGCATCCTGCCGAGGCAGGACCGACGAGCGACCACTCCGGCCGACCCAATCACACTCTAGGCCGCAGCCCCTCGCTGGCAAGGGGCGCTTCTCACCTTCTGCCAATGGGCTCGACAGTCACCCTGGGACCGTGTGTATGATGCGTGCGTCATGGGCATTCATTACCAGTCTCTCGTCGGTCACGCACAGGGTGCGCGTCGTTTGCACATCCATCGCACTGTCATTCCTGACACCGCCAGCCATCCGCCCTACCAGCATGAGCATCAGGCCGAAGAGGTCTTTTACATCCTGGAAGGTCGTGCGGAGTACCGCTTTGGTGGACAAACCGTGGTTGCAGGGCAGGGCGAGACCGTCTTCGTGCCCTCTGGCGTTCGCCACGCAGAGATCACCTACCTCACTCCCAGCCTGAGCTACCTGACGATCCGTACGGTGGAAGCGGGCGATGAGCCCTGCTGCTGTGGCGGGGACCGCGCCGGCGGATGAGCTTGCTTAAAAAGCAGGCACATCCTGCGCATGGACTGCCTCGCAAATCATGCGCAGGGAGTCTTCCAGGTTGCCATCGGCTGTTTTGAAAGCGTCCGCATCAATGGTGAGCGGCGCGCCCAGCACCACCAGCGGCGCACCATACTTCGGGCACTGAATGGCCTGTTCTAGGCTCAGCCCACCCACGGCCTGCACCGGCACCTTCACGGCCTGCACGACTTCGCGCAGCTTGTCCAGTGGGCTAGGCATCCGATGCCCTGCGGCTGCGATGCCACGACGCTCATCATAGCCGATGTGGTGGATGATGTAGTCGCAGCCGAGATCTTCTAGCCACTTCGCGCCCGCCACCATGTCCTCGCAGATCATGTTGTCGCCCATCACCTTGCAGCCAAAGTCCTGGCCGGCCTTCACCACGCATTTCACCGTTTCTGCATGAGCGCGGGCCATCACCACGACGTGCGTGGCACCGGCCTTGGCCATCATTTCGGCCTCCAGGTAGCCACCATCCATCGTCTTCAGGTCAGCGACGATCGGCGTGGTGGGGAAAGCTTTCCGCAGGGCGCGGACCCCGTGAAGGCCCTCGGCCAGGATGAGTGGCGTGCCCGCCTCCAGCCAGTCCACCCCGGCGCGCATGGCCAGTGCGGCCGTTTCCAGAGCTTCGTCGATGTTCGTGAGGTCGAGACTGATTTGAACGATGGGTTTCATGGCGGTGGGTAGATCCTCACGAAAGCAAGAGTAGGCTTGTGCGTCACGACAAAGATCAAGCGAAATGCGACGAAGTTGCTTCCCCTCAACAAGCACGCCATGGTGACCACCGTGTCCCACCCTGCACGCAACCCAACTTCCTTGAAGCCACGTGAGCGGCTGCGGCGCACTGCCGCCGAGATCGCCCGCTGGCGGAAAATGCGCGATACCTGGATCAGCTCCCTGGAGCCCACGGCCTTGTTCCAGCGGCTGTTCGATCATGTGCCGGGCGTGTATTTCTTTGCCAAAAATCGCGAGGGCCATCTCATGTTTGCCAGTCAGGGCCTGCTCCAGCGCTATCAGATGCGGGATGACTCGGAGTTCATCGGGCGCACCGACTTTGACCTGAACCCCGACATGATGGCCGAGGCCTATGTGGATGACGATCGACGCCTCATGGCCGGGAAGGTGGAGTGCATCGAGCGCATCGAACTCTGGTGGGACCTGCAGGGGATGCCCGATTGGTTCCTGGTGGTGAAGCTGCCGCTGCGCGACCGTCGCGGCCAGGTGCAGGGTGTCATGGGCCTCTTGCGTCGGCCTGATGAGCGCGAGCGCGGACTGCCCGTGTTTCAGACGGTGGCTCGCGCCGTGGACATCATCCGCCGCGACTACGCTAGCCCGCTGAAGATCGAGGATGTGGCCCGCGCCTGCGGCCAATCCCTGCGTCAGCTTCAGCGCAGGTTCCAGAGTGCCTTCGGCATCACCCCGCAGGAGTTTTTGATCCGCACCCGCGTCATGGAGGCCATGAAGCTGGTGGAAGAATCGCGCCTGGGCATGGCCGAGATCGCCCTGCGCTGCGGCTTTGTCGATGCCAGCAGCCTCGCCCAACACTTCCGCCGCCGCGTCGGACGCACCCCTGGCGAATGTCGGCGGAAAGGGGGGTGAAGCTTCAATCCCCACTGCGAGGGTCGAAGGCGTCGCGGAGGCCATCGCCGAGGAAGTTCAGGGCGAGCAGGCTGAGGGACATGAGGGCGGCGGGGAAGGCGAGCAGCCACCATTTGCTCTCCACGGGGTTGATGACCTGGGCGCCGTCCTTCAGCAGGCTGCCCCAGCTGGCGGCAGGGTCCTCAATGCCGAGGCCGAGGAAGCTGAGAAAGGATTCATCCAGGATGACGGCGGGAATGGTGAGGGTGAGGTAGGTGAGGATGAGGGTGCTCAGGTTCGGCAGCAGGTGCAGGCGGAGGATGCGCCAACCGCTCTGGCCCATGGCACGGGCGGCGGTGACGAAGGTGAGCTCCCGCAGGACGAGGACCTGACCGCGGATGATGCGGGCCATGCTGAGCCACTCGACGAGCCCAAGGCTGAGCACCATGACGACGATCTTCGAGTAGGGGAGTAGGCGGCGGGCGGTGTCTTCCACCCCAACCCAGCCGGAGGCCTGGGCGTGCAGGCGCAGGCCATCGACGGCGTCTTTGAGCAGGCCATCAAAGGCAGCGATGAAGATCATGATGAAGAGGATGCGCGGCACAGCGTAGAGGAGGTCCACCGTGCGCATGAGCAGGGCATCCACGCGCCCTCCGGCGAAGCCGCTGACCATGCCGTAGAGGGTGCCGATGACGAGAGAGATGGCAGCCCCACAGAGGCCGACGCCCAGGGAGACGCGTGCGCCGCTGAGCAATCGGTAGCAGAGGTCTTGGCCGTTTTTGTCGGTGCCGAGCAGGTGGGTCACAGGCGCATGGGCGCCGGGACTCAGAGGTGGGAGAAAGGCGCCCTCGCTGGTCGTTTTCAGTGCCTCTGGCATGAGGGGCGGCCCGAGCAGGGCGAGCAGAGCGATCAGGCCGAGGAAGCCGAGCGAGAGCATCGCGGGCCGGTTGCGGCGCACGATCTCCCAACCGCCGGGGCGGTGCAGGCTGGCGGGGCGGGTGGAGGCTTCAGGCATGGAGTCGGATGCGCTTGTCCAAAAGGCTGTAAAGGAGGTCCACGACGAGGTTAAAGAAGACGAGCAGGGCGCAGTAAACGATGACCGCACCGCAGAGCGGGAAGACATCGCGGTTTTGGATGGAGTTCACAAAGAGGCTGCCTGCGCCGGAGATATTAAAGACGCTCTCGACGACCATGGAGCCGGTGAGCAGATGGGCGGCCAGGGGGCCGAGGTAGGTGACGACGGGTAGGATAGCCACCTTCACGGCATGGCGGGCCACGGCTTGTCTCTCGGTCAGGCCCTTGGCGCGAGCGGTGCGCAGGAAGTCACTGCGAAGGACGTCGAGCAGGCTATTGCGCATCAGCCGGGCCACGTAGGCGATGTAGGGCGCGGCGAGACAGAGGGACGGTAGGATGAGATGCGAGACGCTGCCCCAGCCGCCGACAGGCAGCCAGCGCAGCCAGAGGGCGAAGATGGCGATCAAGAAGGGTCCCGTGATGAAGGTGGGGATAGAGATGGCCACGAGTGCGCCGACCATGGCGGCCCAGTCCACCGGGGTGTCGCGGTGCATGGCGGCGATCATGCCGAGCAGCACGCCGACGGTGCTGGCGAGCACAAAGGCGATGCCGCCGAGCTTGAGGGACGCGGGCAGCTTTTGCGCCAGGATCTCCGCGACGGACCAGTCGCGATACTTGGTGGACACACGCAGGTCCAGCCGGGCTAGGTCAGCGAGGTAGGAACTGTATTGCTGCCAGAGGGTGCCGTTGAGCTTATACTTTTCCTGGAGAGCTTCCTGCACGCGGGCGGAGCTGCTTTTTTCTCGATCAAAGGGGCCACCGGGGAGCATCCGCGTCAGCAGAAAGGTCAGCGACACCGCAAAGAACAGCACGAGCGCGCTGCTGATCAGTCGGCGGAGCAGGAAGGTGAGCATGGTGGTGGAAAAAGCTGCGCTAGAGGAGCACGGTTCACCGCCCTTGCCAGAGCGATCTGTGCGCGGGAGGTGCTAGGAGGGGATTCGCTCATGAAAAGGGCAACGGACGGGTAGGCCGCAGCTGGAAGGGCGTGACTGTCCTGAATCCCAGGATGGGCAAGATTTTATCTGGCCGATGAGTCCCGAACCTGATGTGAATCCAATCGAGAAAGATCTCTGCTCCTCGGGTTTCACAATCCTTGAGGCTAAAACAGAAATGGCTTTGGCGGTGCATCTTCATGGCGGTGGCCGTTGCGAAATGGCTTTCCTGCCACATGCTGGCGCATGAGCTTGCGTCTTTTGGCACAGGCACTGCCTTCATCTGACGGAAGCCCACGGCCTCTGCGTGATGGCCCGGCTTTTCATCCCCCTGCTTTTCCTTTTCCTCATGGATCCCATTTACGTCATCGGTCACCGCAATCCTGATACGGATGCCATCTGCGCGGCCATCGGCTACGCGGCCTATCTGCGTGAGGTTAGAGGTGGAGAGATCATCCCAGCCTGCTGTGGGGAGATCAATGCCCGCACGAACTGGGTGCTAAAGCAGGCAGGGGTCGAGCCGCCGAAGCTGCTGCTGGATGTGCGCCCGACGGCAGGAATCGTGTGCCGTCGTGAGGTGCTGACGGCGAAGCCTAAAGAGACCTTTTTGTCCGTGTATCGCAAGATGATGGAGCACAACTTTCGCTCGATCCCGGTGGTGGATGAAGAGGGCCGCCTGCTGGGCATGCCGACGATCCAGGAGATGGCCCAGCTTTTCCTGCCGAGCGATGCGAAGCACGGCGCGGCCAATCGTGAAGTCGTGACGAGTGTGCAGAACATGGCCGCCGCGATGGGCGGTAGCCTGATCGGGGCCCTGGAGGGCAATGACCGGGTGGAGGACCTGGTGCTCGTCGTGGCGGCGTCCAGCGTGGAGACCTCGCGCGATCGGGCGAGCCAGTTTCCCCCACGGCAGGTGGTGCTGGTCACGGGAGATCGTCCGGAGGTGCACGCGCTGGCGATGGAGCTGGGTGTGCGTTGCCTGGTGGTCACGGGTGGATTCACGCCCTGGGAAAGCCTTCTGGCGCAGGCCAAAGCGAAGGGGGTGAGCGTGATCCGTGCACCGCAGGACACGGCCAGTGCTTCGCAGTTGATCCGCTTTTCCCGCCCCATCGCGGAGGCGCTGGTGCATGAATTTTTGTCCTTCACCACGCGCACGCCGCTTCGTGAGATCATTCACGCCGTGCAGGATTCGCACCAGCCTCTGTTCCCGGTGATCGATGAGGAAAGCGGCAGGCTGGAGGGGGTGTTTTCAAAATCAGACCTCGTTGAGGTGCCACGCACGAAGCTGGTGCTGGTGGATCACAATGAGTTTTCCCAAGCGGTGGCAGGTGCGGATGAGGCGGAGATATTGGAGGTGATCGACCACCACCGCCTGAGCGGCAATCTGCGCACGAAGGAGCCGGTGCGCTTCATCAATGAGCCGGTGGGCAGCACGAGCACCATCGTGGGCATCATGTACCGGATGCGTGGGCTCACGCCGGACAAAGGCACGGCCATCTGCCTGTGCGCGGGTTTGATCTCCGACACGCTACACCTGACCAGCCCGACGACGACGCAGACGGATCGTGAAATCCTAGAGTGGCTGTCCCAGGTGGCCGGCGTGGATGCGGCGCAGTTTGTGAAGGACTTCTTCGCCGCAGGCTCCCTGCTGCGCGAGGCGACACCGGCCCGCGCCATCGAGGGAGATCGCAAGGTCTTCGAAGAAAACGGCTGGCGCATCAGCATCAGCCAGATCGAGGAGATGGGCCTCGATGAGTTCTGGAAAAAGCAGGCTGAACTGCATGAGGCGCTGACCGCGCTGTGCAAGGCCCACAACCTGCACTTTGCCTGCCTGATGGTCACAGACATCACCATGCACCACAGCGTGCTGCTGATCGCCGGAGACAAGCGCGTGGCGACGGCCATCGACTACCATGAGCGCAGCCCGCAGGTCTATGACATGCCGGGCGTGGTCAGCCGGAAAAAGCAGCTTTTCCCTTACCTGAGCAATTTGGTCAGCAAACTGACGCCGCCTTGAGAACGAAGAGTCAGCGGGTGAAAGGCCTAGCGCCTGATCTTTCGCCATTATTCATGCCGGCTGCGTGCTGAGGGTGGCACCTTTCACCTGATAGACGATGCCTGTGCGTTCAGCCTCTGCACTCCAGTCGAGGCTGGTGGTGGTGATGATCTTTTGCGTGCCAGCAGGCAGCAGGCGCAGCAGGGCACGGCGGCGGTGGGCGTCTAGCTCGCCAAAAATGTCATCCAGCAGCAGCAGCGGGGGCTGGCCCGCGGCGTCCTCCAGCACGCGGGCCTGTGCGGTTTTGAGCGCCAGGGCAGCGCTGCGTTGCTGCCCTTCGGAGGCATAGGTGGAGGCATCCAGGCCGTTCAGCGTGAGGTTCAGGTCATCCCGGTGGGGGCCAGCGCTAGTGAGTCGCGTTCGGCTTTCCTCTTCACGTCGTGCCGCGAGTTCATCCGCCAGATGGGCCTCCTGCCAGCCTGGAGCAAAGGTGAGCTCCATGGCTTCCGAGCCTGCACTGAGCTCGTGATGCACAGCGGTGGAGTGAGGCTGCATGGCAGCGACCAGTTCTGCACGGCGCGCGCGCAGCACTTGGGCATGACCGGCCATGACTTGGGCGAAAGCATCGGCCTGACGCCAGGCGATGGTGGCATCGCGCTTCAGCACGTGGTTGCGCCCACGCAGGGCTCGCTCGTAGGAGCGCAGGGCATTCAGGTAATCGGGAAAAATTTGGCTCGCGGCGAAGTCGAGGTGTCGCCGCCGATGCTCAGCGCCCCCGCGCAGCAGATTCATGTCGCGATGATCCATCCAGACCACTAGCCCGCTACCAGCGAGGTAATCAGCCGATTTTCCACAGACATTGCCATCCAGCGCAAGTCGCCGTGTCTTGGTAGATTGGGCACAGCGCAGCCTACGCCCGCGCAGCGTGCCCTCGATCAGCAAGGTGCCTGCTCCGAGTCGGATAAGCTCTGCTCGGTTGCTGGTGCGTGGTGATTGCAACCTCAGTAGCACACAGGCAGCCTCGAGCAGGGAGGTTTTCCCCTGGGCATTCCTGCCGATGAAGAGCGTCGTGTCCTCATGCAGGGTCACACGACACTCCTGAAAGCAGCGAAAGTCCCTGAGCAGAAGTTCGGTCAACATGAGTAGCAGGCGAGCAGCCGCATCAGAGTTCGATTTTCAGACGCGGTGGCGGTTGCAGGCGGATCACCGGCTGCTCGACCCCTGGGTCGCCACCTTCATCCGGACCTAACGGGACAGCACGCCGGATCGGGCTGCCATCGTCATTCACGGGCTGAGCTCGGATCACCGGTTGCTCGGAGTTGTAGGGATCCATGCCAACGATCACTGGATCACGCATCCGTACAGGTTGAATGTGGGAAAAACGATACAAGTCCGAAGTCGAAACGACCTCTCCAGCCTGGGTCATGCCCTGGTGGAAGTTAGCGATGTCCGCAGGCAGGCCTTCACCTGTATGGACCGAGCAGAAGGAATTGAATGAAGTGCCAGGCCGCAGATATTCATAGTAAGTGCTACGGACCGAGCGCTCTTTGCCATCGGCACTAGTGATTTTTTCATAGCAAAAATCCGTCGCCCGCTGCCCGCTCGAACGGCAAATTTCCACGCGTTCAGAAGACTCGGGTGGATCAAAATCTTGTGCGGTGTGCCCTTTGGTTGAGGCATTGATGATGTCTGTCCAGATAGGCAACGCGATTTTGTTCGAGAAGGCTTCCGGAAAGAGGGTCTTTTGTTTATCAAAGCCGACCCAAACGCCGCAGGTTACCGCCGAGGTGTAGCCCATGAACCAGAGGTCCTTGTACTCATGGTGTGTGCCCGTTTTGCCAGCGGCGGGAAACTCTCCCAGCCCATAGTCACCAGAGACCGCGCCCGTGCCACGGTGCAGGGCCTCATCCAGACAACTGTGGGCCTGCCAGGCCGCGATTTCATCCATAGCGCGCACGGGTTGTAGGCTCGCCTCATCCTGCTGAAAGACGGTTTTATCAGAAGCATCCGTGATGCGCTGGATGAGGTGCAGCTTGGCAGGACGCATGCCGCCATTGGCAAAACAGGAGTAGGCCAAGCACATCTCATCGAGTTTCGCCTCACTCGCACCGAGGCACGTGGAGGCCGCATCACGCAGGGGTGAGCTGACTCCAGCGGATTTCACGAAATCCTTGAATCCTTGACGCAACAGACCGCGCTCAAGGGCTACCATTTCGCCCATGCGCACCGTGGCCGAGTTGTGGGAATTCACCAGTGCCTCGCGAGCGCTGATCTTTTGACGTGACCACTTGGGATTCGACACCTCCATGCCATACTCACCCAGAATCCCCGTGAATCCGCCGATCATCACCCGGTCATTGCCGAGGGGTTCATCCGCCAGTTGCACCATCGGATGAATGTTCGGCTGCGTGAAGCCGTAGGCGTAAATGAAAGGAATGAAGGCCGTCCCTACTTGGCGTGAGCTATCCGTCGCGCGATTGTATTGGCTGTCCACAAAATCGCGCCCGCCCACCATCGCGAGGATTGAGCCATCGCGATTGTCGATCACCAATGCCGCGCCCTGAAGGTACTCTGGCTTGGGCCGCGTTGGGGTTTCCTGGGCTGATCTAGCCGCCGCCGCTGCTTGCGCGCGCCAATCTTTGAAAATGAGGCGGAATTGGTCATAGGTCTGGTGTTGATAGCCAGGTCGTTTTTCCACTTCGGCCAAACGTGCTTTCACCGATTGTTCGGCCTTCTGCTGCAGCTCTCGGTCGATGCTGGTGTAGATCTTGAAGCCACCGACCGATGCCCTTTCCTCGCCCAGCAGAGCAGCCACTTCTTCGCGCACGGATTCAAAGGTGTGGCTGAGGCGTGGATCACTGGTCTGCGGCACCGTGACCACGGGTTTCATCTTCGCCAGCTCTGCTTCTTCGCGCTTCAGCCGCTTCTCGATCACCATTCGGTCTAGCACATAGTCGCGTTCCTTTTTGGCGCGTTCGCGGTGGCGGATAGGTTCGATGTTGTTCGGGCTTTTGATGAGACCCGCCAGCGTGGCGGCCTCGGGTAGAGTCAGTGCTTTGGCGTCCTTGCCAAAGTAACCTTGGGCGGCAGCCTGGATGCCATAGAAGCTCTTGCCGAAAAAGATGCGGTTCAAGTAAAGCTCTAGGATCTCCGTCTTCGAGTATTTTTTCTCGATGCGCTGTGCCACAAAGGCTTCCATCAACTTGCGTTTGTAGCTCCGCTCCATCAGGCCAAAGGTCTGGCGTGCCAGCTGCTGAGTGATCGTGCTGGCCCCCTGCGTGACTTCTCCTGCCCTCAAGTTCAGGTAAACCGCGCGGAACAAGCCGATGTAATCCACGCCATTGTGCTGGAAAAAGCGGCTATCTTCCTGTGAGGTCAGTGCATCGATGAAATGTTGGGGAATGTCGCCGATCTTCACCGGCGTTCGATTCAGAACGTAGATGCGTGAAAGCTCATCGCCATGGCGGTCATAGATGATGCTTGCCGCTTCAAGCTTCTGCACTTCTTCCAGGTCATAAGTCTCAGCCTTCGCGCGCAGGGGTGTCATGATGACGGCATACCCGCCAAGGAGAGACACCAGGATCAACAGTGCCAACACCAGCAAGGCACTAAACCAAGCACGCCGATAAAAAGGCACCTTGAAGCCTGACGGCCCCCGCCAGCTAGAAGGTTGGGAAGAGTTTTCGTCGTCGAGTCCGAACATGGTCAAAAAAAGAGCCCCCAATGCAGAGAGGCAGTGTCTAACCTAGCTCTAGCGTACCGACTCGCCACTGACTTCTTGATCACAATCGGCTAACATTCTGCCGGAATCATGTCGATCCTTTGGATCTTGAGCGGTGAATTCCAGGCTGGAAGGCAAGCAACCGAGGCATCAAGTCCTTCAAATTGAAACGTGCCTCCCTGGTTCTCTTGCCATCCGCATCATCCCCTGCTTGGTTAGGGAAAGTCCCGCATGCCCGCCGTCACGCTCTCCCAGCTCGAATCCCACCTTAAGAAAGCCGCCTGGCTTCTCAAGGGGCCGGTCGATGCGGCGGACTTCAAGACCTACATCTTCCCGCTGCTGTTCTTCAAGCGGCTCTCGGATGTGCATGATGAAGAACACGCCGCCGCGTTGAAGGAGTTTGAGGGCGATGAAGAAGCCGCGGTCTTCCCGGAGAACTACCGCTTCCAGGTGCCGGAGGGCTGCCACTGGCAGGATGTGCGTAAGGTCGCGGTGAATGTCGGGCAGGCTTTGCAGACCGCCCTGCGCGGGATTGAGCAGGCGAATCCTCACACGCTTTACGGCATCTTTGGCGATGCGGCGTGGACGAACAAGGACCGCCTGCCGGACAAGCTGCTGCGCGACCTCATCGAGCACTTCTCCGCCCTGCCGCTGGGGAACAGCGTTGCCGAGGCGGACATCCTCGGGCAGGCTTACGAGTATCTGATCAAGCAGTTCGCCGATGCCACGAACAAGAAGGCGGGCGAGTTCTACACCCCGCGCTCCGTCGTGCGGCTCATGGTGAACATCCTCGATCCCCGTGAGGGCGAGTCGATTTATGACCCCACCTGCGGCACCGGCGGCATGCTGCTGGAGGCCATCCAGCATGTGAAGGAGACGCGTGGCGATGTCCGCACGCTCTGGGGCAAGCTCTACGGGCAGGAGAAAAATCTGACCACCTCCGCCATCGCGCGCATGAACCTCTTCCTGCACGGCGCGGCGGACTTTCAAATTGTGCGTGGCGATACTTTGCGTAGCCCCGCTTTCTTCTCCGGCGACAACCTCGCCAACTTCGACTGCGTCATCGCCAATCCGCCCTTCTCGCTGGAGAAATGGGGCGACGAGGTCTGGTCCAGTGATCCTTATGGCCGCAACTTCGCCGGGATGCCGCCCGCCAAGAGCGGCGACTTCGCCTGGGTGCAGCACATGATCAAATCCATGGCCCCGAAGACCGGGCGCATGGCCGTCGTCCTCCCGCATGGAGCCCTCTTCCGCATGGGCAAGGAGGGCGAGATTCGGAAGAAACTCCTCGGCATGGACCTGCTGGAGGCCGTCATCGGCCTCGGGCCGAACCTCTTCTACGGCACCGGCCTCGCCGCTTGCATCCTCGTCTTCCGGCAGAAGAAGGCGAAGGACAGGAAGAACAAGGTGCTCATCGTCGATGCCTCGAAGGAGTTCAAAACCGGCCGCGCCCAGAACGAACTGCTCTTCGAGCACGTCGAGCGCATCCACGGCTGGGTTCGCGACTTCCAGGACGTGGAAGGCATCGCCCGCGTCGTCACCCTCGACGAGATCGCCGCCAACGACCACAACCTCAACATTCCGCGCTACGTCGAGCCAAAGGTCACGAGTGAAGTGCTGACCGTGGAGGAAGCGATGAAGCGTCTACGCGAGAGCGCGGAGGCGGCATTCGCGGCGGAGGAGAGGCTGGTGGGCATACTCAAACAGGAGGGCTTGCTTGTATGACGACCATTCCGCCAAAGCTTCAGATGATTCTCGACGGCATCGAGGGCGAGCCCTGCGAATTCAAGGAGTGGAAGACGAAGGACGACTTTGATGGCCTGACCAAATATGCCTGCGCTCTGGCCAACGAGGGCGGAGGTAAAATCGTGCTCGGTGTGGCGGATCAGCGCCCTCGTCGGATTGTTGGCACGCAAGTTTGGCCGCAGATCGAGGTCACACGCAAAAGCCTCAACCAACGCATTCATCTCACGACCCATTGGGAAGAGTTTCCAACGAGCGAGGGCCGGGTTCTCGTCATCACCGTGCCTCGTCATGCCTACGGATTGCCGGCTTCCTGGGATGGTCGAGCGTGGATGCGGGAAAA
>CANNQP010000028.1 GCA_947507875.1 Verrucomicrobiaceae bacterium
ATCGGTGCAGCAACCGCGCTGGAGTCCGCCACGGGAACAGTGAATCTGGGTAATATCAACGCAGACCTGACCGCCACTTACGGCAGCGGCTGGGCAACACGCAATAACCTGTTCTGGGGTGCAGTCGGCACCGTTGGCTCCTTCAATCCTATCGGCACTAACCCGGCCAGAACCGTCTATGGTAGCCGTCGTGTCAACAATGCATGGTTGCGTGCCAATGATTCTTCACAAGCCAGTGTTACAAATAAGGTTCGCGGTCTGATGACGGCGTTTGACACCGCCAGCTCGGCGGACGTAACGCACCCGAATGGTGTCGTGCAGACCACCTCGGAGGCAAATCATTGGGCATCTTACCAGCCAGGAGGCATCGTGGAGAACGCAGGGCCCGCACCAGGAATCAGCTTCGCATTTTTCAACCCAGATATTGAAAATACCTTCGAGAACGGAGCAGCTGCGGCTGCACTCTATCTCTATAGGGTAAAACCCGCATCAGGTGCAGCGATTGGCACGCCGGGTGATTACCTCGGTCAGCTTTTGATCAGCAGTGGGGGCGCACTGACCTTCCAACCGGACCTCAGTGGTCCCCCCACCATCACCTTCTCCCAAGATACCTACACTATCGAGGAGTCTGGAGGCAATGTGCTTGTGACCCTGAGTCGTGGAGGTCAGGCAACACCGTTGGTGGATGTAACCATCGCAGCGACTGGTGGCACGGCTTTGTCCGGGACCGACTTCACGGCCCTTGCTTCCTCGACGGTAAGTTTCGGTTCTGGAGAGACGGAGAAGACGGTCAATCTGGGAGTGCTGAATCGCACAGGCATCCAGGGGCCACGAACCGTTATCCTGAGCATCTCTAACCCTACCAATGGGGGGGTGATTGGCGTTCGTGGTTCCACAACGGTCACCATCAACGACACCATCATCACCAGCACAGTTCAATTGGTCAACGCAACCCAACGGGTGAATGCGGAATCTGCCAGTGCGGTCATCCAACTCTCGCGCAGCGGTGGCACGGACCCGGTGGATGTATTCATCTCCACGACCAACGGCACCGCCGTAGGTGGCACGGATTTCACGGCTCCAATCGCAGAAACGCGTGTGAGCTTTGCCCAGGGAGCCACGACGGCCACCTACAATCTGCCACTCATCAACCCGTCCATGCCTGCCAATCGCAATTTCACGGTGAGTATCAGCAGGCCCGGCGATGCCCCGAGCTATCTGCAACTGGGCACCGTAACAACCATGACCGTCACATTGCTTGCTCAAGACGCGCTGGCTCCTACAATTTCCTTTGTCGCGCCACTTGCCAATGCGCGCATTCCTGAAAGTGCCGGAACGAACGTGCAAGTCAGTCTGCGTGCTCAGGACAATGTGGCATTGGATCGTGTGGAAGTGTCTCTCAATGGTGGCTCGTTCCAGGCAGCGAATCTCAGCGGCGGCAACTACCTGCGGAGTGTGACCGCCACACCAGGCATTAACGTGGTGACGGCACGCGCTCTGGACTTCAGGGGCAATACCACCACGATTACCCGTCAGTTCATTTATGTCCTGCGCGGCAACCTCAATGTGGTTACGGATGCTATTCGCGGCACGCTGTCCAGAGTCACGCCGCTAGGTAGCACGGTGCCAGTGCTCGCAGGAGCTTTTGAGACCGGCACCACCTACGTCGTCAAGGCGACAGCTAAGCCTGGTTTTACTTTCAGCGGATGGACTGTTCCAGGCCTCGCCCTGGATGCTCCTGCGACCCGATTGCCCACCCTGGTATTCGTTTATAACAACGCTCTGCGGACCGCAACTCCGCCAACCATCACTGCGAATTTTGTCGCTACACCGTTTACGGATGCCCGCATTGGTGACTACCACGGCCTGGTTACCGCTGACACTGGTTTTGCGGCTAGCAATTCCAGCACAGGATTCATGAAGCTCTCACTGACCAAGACCGGAACCTTCACTGGCTCTATCCAGATCGATGGCTTCCGCCTCAATCTGCCAGCGGGTGGGTTTACCTCATCAGGCGTAGCTTTTTTTGGCACCAGTGAAACTGCCACCGTGAGAGTCGAGCGTGGCACGAAGCCTGCCATCGAGCTCACGCAACTCAGTTGGAACCAGGGTGCTTCGCAGGTCACAGGGGTCATCACCCTTTATTATCGTCGTGCGGTTGCCTCACGTAGCATTTTCACGCTCAAACGTGCTGCTTTCTCGGCCACGAACAGGCTGGCAGCTAATTCGCCGTATCTTGCGAACAGGGGCCTGCACAGTGTCATCATTCCCAACAAGGAACAAACCAATGGATTGGCGCGTGAGGACTATCCGGTGGGTTCAGGGGTAGGTAGCATCACCATCACGAACGCAGGTGTTGCCACTTTCACTGGACGCTTAGCCGATGACACCACCATCACGGCCAGCGTGCCACTGAACGCGGGAGCTGGATCCACTCTGGAGGCCCCCTTCTTTAGCCAGCTCTACAACACACGTGGTTCTTTCAGTGGTCTTGTCGTCCTTGATTCTACCCAGGCTGATAGCGACATGAAGGCGGTTGACTGTCTCTGGTTCCGCCCTTGGCAGAACGGAGTGCAATGGTATCCTTGGGGTTGGGAAGAGGGGCTGGAAGTGGACCTTTATGCCGCAAATTACAATCCAACTCGTGCGGGTGGGGTTCTTCCGGGACTGCCTATTTTGGGTGCTTCTGGCAATGCGAATATCGTTTTCAATGGCGGCTTGCTTGAAAATGAAGTCGTCGCTCGCATTGGCATTCCAGTCACAGGCGCTTTGACTCGGTTTACAGTCCCGGGCGCTGCCGCCTCGACGAGTTTCACGGCCACGCTTGCCGCTCCTACTGGGGCCATCACCGGCACCTTCACCCATGAAGATAGCACAAAGCCGAACTACTTCGTTCAAATCTACCAAAAAGGGCCAAATGCTGGCGCTTATGGCTACTTCCTCAGCACAAGGCCTCGTGTCCTAGATGGCAACGGGCAGTCTGGTTCTGTAGAAGTTTATCCTGCAGGGTTGGTGCCCTAATGCACGACTATTAACCGTTAGTTAAGCTTTTGCTCTCTGTCAGCACCCTGTGGCTCTGCCGCAGGGTGCTTTTTTGTGACTTTCTATTCACATAAGCCACAAAGGCTTTGTGACATCAACGTCACTTAAAAGGCGTTGAAGAGGAGTCCCCCAAGAAGAAGTGGGTTGGGTCTGAAACGCACCATTGATGTCCTTTCACGACACCACATGTATTCTTTTTCGAGCCATCAGACTTCTGATGGTACTAGCATTGTGCCTAACCTCGGTTGTGGTAGGTTTTGCACAGCAACCTCCTCAACCCAAGCCTTTCTATTTCATTCGCGAATATCGAGTTAGCGGTAGCACTTTAGTGGCCGGAGAAGACATTTCCAAGGTAGTCTATCCCTTTCTCGGACCGGGGAGAACAGCAGAAGATATCGAGCAGGCACGCGTGGCTTTAGAAAAGCTCTTCCATGGTCGTGGCTACCAGGCGGTGACGGTGAATATTCCTCAGCAAAGTGGGCGCAGGGGTATTATTCGCATGGAGGTGGTGGAGGCCCGTGTGGGTCACTTGAATGTGAATGGTGCCCGATGGCATCTTCCCTCCGCCATACGTCGCAAAGCGACTTCTATGGCTCCTGGGCAACGCCCAAGTTTCCACGAAATTGAGCGTGATGTTATTGCTTTAAATCAATCAGCCGACATGCGTGTGAAGCCTCGGCTCACGCCAACAGCAGACCCTGCGGTTCTCGACTTTGACTTGGATGTGGAGGACAAACTTCCCCTTCACGGCAGCTTCGAGATCAATAACCGTTATAGCCCATTCACAGTGCCATACAGGCTCAATGGGAGTATTAGTTATGAAAACCTCTGGCAACTTGGCCATAGTTTAAGCTTGAGCGTACAAATCGCCCCAGAGCGGCTCAAGGATGGGGAGGTCTATACTGGCTCCTACGCCATACCACTCTCGGATGATGTAAATTTCGTGGTCAGCGGCATGCGGCAAAAAAGCAACATCAATACACTCGGCAACAGTTCTGTCATTGGCCAGGGAACCATGCTAGGTCTGAGCGTAAGCCGTGACTTGGAAATACGAAATGGACTCATACACTCCGTTTCCTTCGGGATTGACTACAAAGACTTTAACCAAACGACTCTACCTGGGGGCAATGATGTGGGCGTCAGCGCGCCGGTGCAATACTGGCCACTTAATCTGACTTACAATGCGGCTCTAGTGGGCAAGTCCTCATTCACAAGCGGTAGTTTGTCTTTGCACTGGGCCTTTCGGCGAGCGGGCAGCAATCGACAGGACTTCGAAAACAGGCGCTTTAATGCAGACAGTGGTTTTCTCTACCTGCGCGGCGATGTGTCCCACCTTCAGGATCTAAGCCATGGTTGGCAATTGTTCGTGCGCGGAGCTGGACAACTGACTGGCAATCCGCTGATCAATAACGAACAATTTGTTGCAGGCGGTCAGGCCAGTGTGCGGGGCTATCTGGAGTCCGTCGCCTTGGGGGATAATGGTGTGACCGGCACGATCGAACTGAAGTCACCCTCGTTTTTGGGGCCGCGCACTGGCAAGCAAGAGAATGGCACAGCCTCACCTAGCGAGTGGCGAGTGCATGCATTTGCCGACGGAGGATTGCTTTCCATCAACGATGGTCTGCCTGAGCAGGCTGAGGAATCAACCCTAGCAAGTGTGGGTGTGGGCACCGAGCTGCGCCTCCAGGAACACTGGCACGCTCTGCTGAATCTTGGTTTTCCCCTGCTTGATGTAGATCCCATACGTCGTGGTGAGCTTCTTTTAAGCTTCCGACTGTGGGCTGAATTTTGATCTCCCGACTTTTCCACCATGACCCGTCCTTCCCGTCGTTACCTGATTCTTGCACTCCTCAGCCTATCCTGCCTCTTAGGCCAGTTGCGTGGGGAGGAGCACGCTGAAAAGCATCCCTGGTGGGATGCCAAGTGGCCGAATCGAAAAAAACTAGTCATCGACACCGGTGCCCAGGGAGTGGCCATTGGTGCCCCCATCGGTTCCGCTGCGGTGCTTTTGAGGCTGCATGATGGAAACTTCAATTTCTTAGGCTCCCGTGAGGATGGTGGTGATTTGCGCTTTGTCACTGATGACAACAAGACTGTGCTGCCACACCATGTCGAGAAGTGGGATGGTTTGCTGAACGAAGCCTACGTCTGGGTGAAGGCTCCGGAGGTGAAGTCCAGTGGCATAACCACTTTGTGGATGTATTCCGGCAACCTTACCGACGCCGCGCCGGCCGAAGATGCAAAGGCTACCTTCGATGAAGATACTGTGGCCGTTTTCCATTTTGGTAGCTCGGCTTCTTTAGGAAAAGACGCCTCTGCTAGCGCCCTCGCCTTGCAGGGAGTGGGAGCGGCTGGTCCAGGTAGCATTGGAGGAGGACACCGTCTGACCAGCCAAGCGGCACTGACACTGCCAGCGGCAGCTCCTCTAGCTTGGACAGAGGGCGGTTCCTTTAGTTTTAGCGCTTGGTTTAAACCCACCGCTACGGTGGAGGGAGTGCTTTTTCAGCGCAAAGAGGGCACCAAGTCCCTAACCATCGGTTTTTCGACTGGAGTTCCTTACTTAGAGATAAGCGGGCAGCGTGCTTCCGCAGGACAGCCGGCTGCTCCTGGTGTTTGGCAGCATCTCACCGTGAGTGTGTCGGGCGGAAATGCAAACTTCTACGTCAATGGCAAGAAGGCAGCGACCCTTGCTGCTGGGCTTCCAGCGCTAGCAGGAGACATGTTCTTTGGGGCCGACAGTACCGGTGCCAAGGGTGTGCTCGGCGACTTAGATGAAGTGAGGCTTTCTAAGAATGCACGTTCTGAAGCATGGTCTATGTTTGAGGCAGCCTCTCAAGGGATATCTGCTGAGGCGGGTAAGCTCATTTCGCTAGGCCAGGATGAGCTCTCTGAGCATGAGGAAGAGGGCGAACTGATGAAGCACGTCTCACTCCTGGTGGATATTTCCAAGGATCTAACTGTCGACGGATGGGTTGTTATCGTCTGTTGTACCGTGCTTGCAATTGTTGGTATGGGTATCGCCCTGAACAAGTTTTTGTATTTGAATACGATTGAGAAAGCTACCGCAGAGTTCCTGAAGCGTTGGGAGAAGATCTCTTCGGACCTGACAGCGATCGACTCCGAAGATGACAAGAGTATTCAAAACATGGGCGGCACATTGAGTGCCAAGACGCTGCGAATGATGAAGCAGTCACCACTCTATCATATCTATCATCTCGGCGTTGTTGAAATCAGTCGAAGGGTAACAGTTAGCCAAGGTGATGCACGCAGTAAAGAGACTAAGGGGCTTTCAGGGCGTTCCATACAAGCGGTTAAAGCGACGATGCATAGTGGGCTCGTGCGAGAGGTTCAAAAGCTCAACAGCAACTTGGTTTTTCTCACCATCGGTATTGCTGGAGGTCCCTACCTTGGCCTGCTTGGCACGGTCATTGGGGTGATGATCACCTTCGCGGTCATTGCTAAGTCCGGGCAGGTGGAAGTAAACTCCATTGCCCCAGGTATCGCCGGTGCTTTGCTGGCTACGGTGGCTGGCCTAGCAGTCGCCATTCCGTGTCTATTCATCTACAGCTATCTTAGTGCGAGGATCAAGAACGTCGTCACCAATATGGAGACGTTCATTGATGAGTTCATCACCAAGATGGCTGAACATCACAAGGAGGTCTGACGCCGATGCAAGCCGACAATAAAAGCTACGACGACATCAACGTCACTCCCATGGTGGACCTTTATCTGGTTCTCTTGCTCATTTTCATCATCATGACTACGGCAGGCGTGCAGGGAGTGAAAGTTAACCTTCCCAAGGCCAGCAATGCTGCTGCCAAGAAGATGGAGGCGCCCAAAATTCAGGCCATCACGGTGGACAATGGGGGTAACCTCAAGCTGAACGCTAGCCCAGTTGCCTCTATTGCTGAGTTGGAGTCTAAAATGTCTGCCGTAAAAGCATCCCTTCCGGATGCTCCAGTGATTGTGCGTGGAGACAGCAATACCCAATACCAACTGATCATGGATGTGCTGGACGTTCTGGGTCGCACTGGATTCGAGCAGATTGGCCTAGCAACCAAACCGAACAAATAAGTCTGACACAACACAATGAGTCTAAATAATTTTGAGGATGAGGAAGAGGTAGGATTCTTTCGCCGCATACGGTGGATGTTGTTGCTAGGTGTTGTGGTGTTGGTTGGCGGCTGGATGGCTTTTGGTGGTACGAAAAGTAAATCGAAGCCACGCCCACAGCAGAACATGGTGATGGTGAGCGTCGCCCCGCCCCCGCCGCCTCCCCCGCCTCCCCCGCCTCCACCACCGCCAAAGCCGCAGCAGCCTGAGCCGCCCAAGGAAGAAGAGATGGTAGCTCAGGAGAAAGTAGAGGAGGAGGCTAAACCCGAGGAACCGCCCGCCGATGAGCCACCGCCCATCAGCACGAATCTGGTTGGCAACGGACCAGGCATGGCTGGACTAGGTGCCTACAAGCCCGGGCAGGGCAATGGCACGGGTGGCGTCGGTGGGCGCGGCGGCGGCAGCAAGTACGGTTACTTCGCCAGTCAGGCGCAGAAAACAATTGCCGAGGCAATGCGCACTCATCCGCGTGTGCGTACGGCTCGCTTCACCCTTACCGCTCGCATCTGGGCAGATGCCACTGGCAGGGTAACCCGCGCTACTTTGGCGGGCTCCAGTGGGGACCCTGCTGTGGACGCTGCGCTCAAAGCAGAGGTGCTTAGCGGCCTACTGCTCCCGGAGCCGCCTCCCGCAGGAATGCCGATGCCGATCGTTATGCGCCTGAACGCTCGCAATTCAGCCGGTATGACAACCGCAGGCCGCTAGAAAAGCTCATTCTTATCTCTTAACGTTTCATGCCCATTGCTTCTCATCATCGACCTGGCCTGTCTATTCTCTGCGGGCTGTTTTATGCCGCTTACACGGATCTTGGTGCACAACAGGCTGCACAGCCAGATGCAGTGCTGCCCGCCCCTGCTGCTTCCGCCGAGAAACACACACCACCTCCCGTTGGAGAAGCTCCAGTGATCGAGAATGAGGCGGTGACGTTGTTCGGCGGTCCACCAGTAGAAGAATTGCCAAAGCCAGCAGGCCCGCCTCCTGCCGTTGTTCCGGATTCCCCGGCCACCAGCGTGACACTGAATCTCCTCAAGTTAATGGTCGCCAAAAAGCTCCTGACCGCCGAAGAGGCGCAGGGACTCGTGGAGCAGGCCCAGGCTGAGGCTGATATCGCCAAGGCACAACTCCTGGAGGATGCCGCACTGACTCATGCAGGGGAAAATGAAGTGCGGGTCACTTACATCCCTGAGAACATCAAAAAGGAGATTAGAGATGATGTTCGCACCGAGGTGATGGAAAAGGCAAGGGAGGAGAAGTGGGTTCAAATTCCCGACAAGCCATCAGACGATATTCAATGGTATGGTGACGTGCGGATGCGCTTCCGCGGCGACTTGCTCAATGACATGGGCAATGACAACAGCGGAGCTTTCGCCAATTTTAACGCGATCAACACGGGCATGCCCTTTGATACTGCGGGCAATAATTTCTCCCCGCAGTTCAATGTGGACCAAGATCGCTACCGGAACCAACTCCGCGCACGCATGGGGCTGGAGGCAGCCCTGGAGGAGGGGTGGTACATCGGTGGCGGCGTCGGCACGGGTGACAGCGCAACACCAGTCAGCCAAAACCAGGCGATTGGTACGGTTTCTGGCGGACAGGGTAGCAATTTCAGCAAGATGAGCCTTTGGTTAGACCGTGCCTATATCCGCCATGAAACCGGAAGCGAACTGGGGAATAACCTGAACTTTTACATCGGGCGATTCATGAACCCCTTCATGGGAACTGACATGATGTGGGATGATGACCTCAACTTCGACGGCATTGTGGTGAAAGGTCGCCGCAAGGTCGGTGATGTCACGCTGTTTGGTGCAATGGGTGCTTTCCCTACCTTTAACAGTAATTTCAATTTTGCCTTCAACCAGCCAGCGAAGGTGCAAAGTACGGATAAATATCTCTATGGAGCCCAGATGGGCATTCAGTTTGCCCTAGCGGAAAAGGTTCAGCTTAAGCTGGCAGCGGCCTATTTTGACTTTGATAACATCGAGGGCCGCTTATCTACTCCTTTCGTGCCGCTTTCAGAGCTTGATGTGGGTGATACTGATGAATCCAGACCTGCTTTTGCACAGAGAGGTAATACTTACTTCCCCATCCGGCGAATCATCCCAACGGCGGACAATGCCATGGGCACCACAAGGCAGTTTCAATATTATGGGCTGGCTACTCCTTTCAAGGATTTGGATCTAAATGCCCGCATAGACATAGATATCTGGGAACCCTATCGCCTCAGTTTCGTCGCCAATTATGTGCAAAACTTAGCTTGGGATGGCGATGCCATCGACCGCCTGGCGGTGAACAACCGAGGGCCCGATCCTGACGGAACTGGACCTCTGCTGGGTAACTATGAGGGGGGAAATCAGGCGTTCCTCCTGCGAATGGAGTTTGGCAAAACCAAGCTGCAAAACCGTGGGGACTGGTTCGCCTTTGTGGATTATCGCTACATGGAGTCCGACGCCATGCCGGATGCCTTCGTGGACAACCGCTTCAATGGTGGCGGTACGAATAGCGAAGGCTTCACGCTCGGCACTCAACTCGCTATCTCTCCGCGCGTGCGCTTAGCCGCTCGCTGGATGAGTGCCAACTCCATCGCCGGACCGCCCCTTAGCACAGACATCTTCATGTTCGACTTCCTTGCCAAATTCTGACGTCATGACCTCTCCCCGCTTTGTTTTTCCCTGCTTGTGGCTCCTTCTGGCCACCACCATCTCCACCAATGCTCAGCAGGAGCAAGATCCTATTTTGCAGCGTATGCGCGATGCCATGAAAAAACTGGCCCAGCGTATCTCTGAAGCGGAAACGCAGATGGTGAATGCTCAGGCCGCTCAGTTGCAGGCGGAGGCATCCCTGAAAGAAATGACAGCCCGTCAAGAGACCACCGCCAAGCAGCTCAAGGATGAGATCGTTCAAGGTAAGGCCTACAAGGAGCAAAGTCAGCGCCGGATTCAGGAGCTGGAGGCCAAGGTACAAGCGCAGGAAAAAGCACTTAGCCAGTACGTCCAGGCTTTGGAAAAGTGGAAAGAGGGCTTCGAAAAGGCACGCGACATTGCTATGCTCAAAGAAGGAGAGCGTGTGCAGGCCGTAGCAAAGGCGCTTGAGCAGGAGCGCAAGGCTTCGGCTCATGAGAGAAAAAATCGTGAGCTTTATGCCCTTGCTGAGGAGATTCTGGAAAAGTTCAAGAGCTTCGGATTGGGAACCGCAATCATTGCCCGTGAGCCATTCATTGGCTCAATGCGTGTTAAATTTGAAAACTACGTTCAGGATTACGGGCGCAAGGTAGATGAGGCTAAGGTCAAGCCGAATGATCGAAAGAACGAGGTAGCTGCGGGCGCATTGCCCCAGGAAGCTCCCGTTTACGAAGAACCGCCGCCCCCGGCTAACAAGCCCGCGCCATGAGAATGCAGTCCCGCCATCGAGTCATCCTTAAGCTTCCATTCGCACTCAAGGCACCCTGTGCGTTGGCGCTCGCTTTTCTTATGCCGATCCATGGCATCGCGGGAGATATCCTTCGTGGTGGCGCTGGAGCGGGAGCTAGACGCAATGCACAGCTTGGTGCAGACAGTGCTGTCGGTAGCTCTGCTGCACAGGCAGCGCGTGTGAATGCGCGAGACTCCCTCTCGCGCACCACTCGCGCCATCCAAGCAATTCAAAACTTGCAGCTACAGGCTCGCCAATTGACAGGTACCAATGGCATGAACCCTAACCAGCCGGGCACGAGTCTGCCCAACGTGCCAGATGGCCTTGGCGCGGGTGGGTTGGATATCCTCAGCACAAGAGGTGCGGATGCACCAACTCAGAGCGTGGGCGCGGGTGGCGCGACGACCGTGACTGTTCGCCAGCAGCTTCAGCAGGCGTTTTTAGATTGGCGGACCTTCAATGTGGGGCGCAACACGACCCTGCGTTTCGACCAGTCCCGTGGAGGTAGAGATGCTAGGCAATGGATCGCCTTCAACTCCGTACGCGACCCTAGTGGCGTGCCATCTCAAATTCTTGGTCGCATCCAGGCTGAGGGGCAGGTTTACGTGATGAATGCCAATGGTATCATTTTTGGTCGGAACTCCCAAGTCAATACCAACACTCTGGTGGCATCCGCGTTGCCTCTCAATACGAACCTGACGAATACCGGCCTACTGAATAACCCCGACCTCCAGCCGCTCTTCTCAGCTCTGGAGGTCGCCGCAGGAGCTAGGGGCACGCCTGCCTTTACCCCAGACCTGAACGGCACAGGCAAAGTCGGCGACGTGAAGGTAGAGGCCGGTGCCGAGATCACGGCAGCCACCACGGCAGATAAAGTGGGTGGCAGGGTGGTCTTGGCTGGCGCAAACGTCATCAACGAAGGCGCCATTTCGACGCCAGACGGACAGACGGTGATGGCAGCTGGCTTGCAGGTCGGTTTCACCGGTCATAGCAGTAGCGATCCTAGTCTTCGCGGCCTGGATGTCTATGTGGGCGCCGTGGATTCTCCAAGTGTCAATGCCTGGACGGGCAAGACAGGTCAAGTGATCAACCGTGGCATCATAGACGCACCGCGTGGCAACATCACTATGGCAGGCAGAGAGGTGATGCAGGAGAGTGTGCTGACCGCTAGCACCTCTGTTTCCTTCAATGGCCGTATCGACCTTCAAGCTAGCTATGGTGCCGTCGCAAATCCTATTTATGATCCCACTAACGCAGCATTTGGGGCACCCTTTTTGTTCACCAATTCGGGAACGGTTACGCTGGGTGTGAATAGTGTGACTCGCATACTTCCTGAAATAGGTTCCGATGAACGTGTGGTAGGCGTGCGCCTCGCTCTGCCCTCACAGGTAAATCTGCGTGGCAGAGTCATTCGGCTCATGGAAGATGCTACCTTGTTGGCACCAAATGCACAGGTTGCCATGGATGCAGGTCTTTGGCGCTTGGATACTATTGGAGGAACACCACGTGGCCAATTTGTCTATTCTGAAGGTCAAGTGCATCTAGGGCGAGGCGCTCTCGTGGATGTGGCAGGCTCTGCTGGAGTGCAGGCATCCATTCTTGAAAACATCATTACCCTACAGTTGCGCGGTGCAGAATTCTCGGACTTCTCCTACAATCGAAATGGTGATCTTCGCGGTGTAGATATCACGCTTGATATTCGTAGGCAGGGTGTCTTCGATGGACGAACCTGGGTGGGGACGCCAGTGGCTGATGCCTCCGGTTTCGCTGGATTGATCCAGCGTGATGCTGGTCAGCTCACCATTGATGGGGGTAGTTTGAACATTCGTTCCGGGGGCTCGGTGATCATGCAACAAGGTTCTGCCTTAGACGTATCAGGCGGCTACATCGACTATCAGGGCGCGAATGTCACCACCAGCCGTGTGATGGTTGGCGGGCACCTAGTGGATATTGCCAATGCTCTCCCGGACAGGTTTTACGATGGGCTCTACACTGGCTCTTTTACCCGTGTCAGCAATACCTGGGGCGTATCTCAGACTTACAGCAGTCAGCTAATGCGCGGCACTCGCTACGAAGGTGGATATTATTATGGTGGTGCGGGCGGCAGTCTTAGCATTCAGGCACCCAGCTTGGCGCTCGATGCAGATCTACGCGGCCAAGTGGTCAACGGAGAGCGCCAGTTAGAAGTGCATGCGTCACCGGCTGCACTTTCCATCTTGATTCAGTCACAGAAGACCACGGGTCCGAACTACTTCGATTACTCGCCCACGCCGCCGACAGTGCTATTGCGTAGTGGCGTGACTCAGGTAGCAGCACCGGATTTTCAGTTGGATGGATCTGGCCGCCCTGTGGGACTATCTGGGCCACGGGTTTCAGAATTGATCCTTTCGCCCAATCGGCTACTTGCGGCCGGTTTTGGGTCCGTGTCCGTTGTGAATAAGGAAGGGCGTGTGGAGCTCTCTGCCGGAGAAACACTGGAGATGCTTCCCGGAGGTTCCTTGTTGTTGGAAGGGGCTAATGTGGACTTACTCGGCACTTTTCTGAGTGAAGGGGGAGCCTTGAGCGTGCGTGCGCACAATCTATCCCCCTATGAAGTCAACGAAATCCGTCAGAGTCCCCTGCCAGTGACACCTCCCGTCAATCTAGGCCGAGGCAAGATAACGGTAGGCCAGGATTCGCGATTGATGGTGGGTGGCAGTTTTGTAGATGATCGCTTCAAACTGGGTACTAATCCTTATGCATTGCAGGGAGGCTCTATCCTTCTCGCTGGTTATGATGTGGATGTGCGCGCTGGTAGCGTACTCGACGTTGGCGGTGGTGCGCGCGTAGAGGGAATGGTGCAGAGGATCTATGGCAATGCAGGTAGCCTGAGCTTGAAGGCTGGCATGGACCTGAATATGAACTGGGTGACTGGTGGTCGTCTGACTTTGAATGGGGAATTGCGTGGTTTCGCAGGAACTCGCTTTCGGGGGGGGGAGTTGACCCTGCAATCAACGCTAATTCAGGTGGGGGGAACATCTCCCGCAGATACTCTGCTGCTTGCCCCAGACTTTTTCAGCCAGGGGGGCTTCACCTCGCATCGGCTGATCGGTATTGGCAGCGCGACCGGGCCAGACCAGTACCGGCCTGCGGTGGTCATTGATAGCTCTGTCGTGCTCCGCCCTCAGGCACGCACCTACATCTGGGAGCCACGCGGGTTGGACATGAACATCATGCGTCTCCTACCCCATCCTGGGCTGCGTGTGCCAGCCTCGCTTTCCTTTTCTGCACTGGGCGTAGTCGAGGAATTCTCTCGCTTGCTCGAAGTGCGTGGCGATATCGTCATGCGTGAGGGCGCGCTGATTGATGCTGGTCCCCGGGGCGCCGTTTCTTTCCAGGCGGACACGGTCTCCATCCTCGGCTCGGTTAGGGCCACTGGAGGTGTCATTAGCGTGCTCGGTGCGAATCGCATTCCGACCCAGGATCCAAACCCATCACGAGCTCAAACTACTGTTTATCTAGGTGCAGTATCCACGCTTTCTGTGGCAGGCGGTTTCCTGCCTAGCCCAGATCCTTTTGGGCGGCGCATCGGCACACTCCTTGCAGGCGGCAGTATCAAAGTGGGCGGGAATATCGTAGCTGAAGAAGGTGCGGTGCTAGATGCCAGCGGTGCTTCTGAGGTCGTGGACGTGCCGCCCGGTGGTCTGGGAAAGAACGTGACGGGAGGCGACCTTTCTGAAGGCGCGCCTTCAGCGACTGGCTCCTCGGGCTTGACTGCCCCGGCCAATGGTATTGCTGCTACGCCTACGCGATTGGAAAGCGACGGTGGCAAGATCACCCTAGCAGGTGGGCAGATGCTACATACAAACGCTACCCTGCGCGCTGGGTCGGGGGGTGCTTCCGCTGAGGGTGGAACGCTGCGGGTTTCTTCCGGGCGCTTTTACCAGACCGGCGTGACTGCCGAGCCAGATGACATCAGCCTTCAGGTAAGTCAGGGCCACGTTGGAGGCATGTTTTTTAGCAATCCGGCAACTGCGATTGGCACTTCGATTACGGGACCGTCTGGGCTTGGCTTTTTCGCTGCGGATGATTTCTCCACAGGTGGTTTTGATCACCTGGTGCTCGGAGGAAATGTATTCTTTGACGGTAATGTGAACCTTCAGGCGCGCGGCAGCTTAGCAGCGGCGACTGGTGGTGTATTACAAACCGTGGGTGATGTGGCCCTTACCGCTCGACATGCCTCCTTGGGCAAGATCTTTCAGGCACCGCTGTCTCCTAATCAGGTTCAGGCAGCTTTCCTCCAGGATGTGACGCCCTTTTTCTTCGCTCCCACCACGGGTACTGGCAGCCTCACCGTGGAGGCTGAGTTGATCGACATCGGAAATCTTTCTCTCCAGGGCACCGGACGAGCTTCCTTCATGGCCGAGAGCGGCGACATCCGCGGCAATGGCACCCTGAACCTAGCGGGGAACCTGCTGATGCGTGCTGGACAGGTGTATCCGGTCACGGGTTCCGTCTTCACGGTCTCGGTCTATGACCCAGCAGGCGGTGGGCGTGGTTCAGCTACCTTTGAGAGCTCGGGCAGCCGTTCTCTCCCGCTCAGTGCGGGAGGCACGCTGCGTGTTTATGCGTCTGACATCAGCCAGGACAGCGTGCTCCGCGCACCTTTTGGCCGTATCGAGCTAGGCTGGAGCGGCGAGGGCACCCGGCCTCAGGACTTCATCGCTGGTACGCGTGCCGCCATCCCCGTCACCCGTAGCCTCACACTGGGAGCGAACAGCATCACCTCAGTTTCCGGGGTGGACCCCGCTACCAGCAGGGCGCTGCTGGCCCCCTACGGTTTGAGCACGGATGGGGTGTCCTGGATCGACCCAGCAGGCGTGGACATCACCGCAGCTGGACTGCCTGAAAAGGTGCTCTTGTTGGGAGCGCAGTCCATCACGACAGAGGCGGGTGCTCAGCAAGATCTACGAGGTGGCGGAGATCTGCTGGCCTACCGCTTCGTCAGCGGCACCACAGGAACGCGGGATATCCTATCGGACGAAGGCATCTTCGCTATACTGCCGGGCTACAGTGACTGGTATGCGCCCTTCGGTGCCTTCAACACGAGTTCTGAGGCTGGGCGGCTGAATGGGGACCGAGGCTATGTGAATAGCACTCTGAACGCTGGGGACCAGATCCGCCTAGGGGCGGCTTCTGGGCTGGCGGCGGGCCTCTACACGCTGCTGCCTGCCCGCTACGCGCTGATGCCGGGTGCCTTCCTCGTCACTCCCATGTCCGGCGTGCCCGTGGGTAGCCAGCTTAGGCCAGATGGTGCCGTGCTGACCACCGGCCGGCGTTTCAACACCCTAAATACCACGCGCAGTGCCCCGCTGTTGCAGGAGCGCTATGAGGTGGCAAACGGTGCCACCGTGGCCCAGCGCGCACGCTATGATCTCTTCCGTGCGAATACCTTCCTCTCCGCTTATGCCCAGCAGCGTGGGCTGACGGCCCAGCGCCTGCCGCAGGACTCTGGCACCATGGTGCTGAATGCCACCCAAGCCATGGCCTTGAGCGGCAGCATCACCGCCCGGCCTCTGACAACCCAGGGCCGCGATGGGCGGCTAGACATCAGCAGCCCGCTAGACATCCTCATCGGACACAGCGGCACCGCCCCGGTGCTGGGTAAGCTGGTGCTGAACTCGGCACAGATCAGTGCCTCTGGTGTGGGTAGTGTGCTCATCGGTGGCGTGCGCACGACACGGCAGGACGGCACGACTGGCGTGACGGTGAGAACGCAAAACATCACCGTGAATAATTTCGATGCCGCTAGCGGTGGTGTGGAGGTGCTGGAAGGGCCTGAAATCATCCTGGCCGCCAGTGGCTTGATCGACCTACGTGAAGGCGCAGTCGTGCAGCAGACAGGGCTGCTCTCCGGCAGCGCTGACCAGCTCATCCTTGGCAGTGCGGCCACGGCAGGCAGTGGCAATGGCTCCATGCTCCGCGTCTCGAGCGACACGCGGGCCACCTCCCAGCGTCTTGGTGTGGCGGCGGGCACTGGACTGGCGAATCTAGTTCTCGGCGCGAGGGCGCAGGTCTCTGCAGCCAGCGTGCTTTTGGATAGCACGAATGGCACCACCTTGTCTAGCAGTGCGCTGGTGGAGGGAACGAACCTCAGCTTCAGCAGTGGCAGAGTCAGCGTCGTGCTGGCGGATGGCATCTCTGTCGGCGGCTCTGGACTCGTGCTGACCCCTTCAGCCCTCAGTGCCCTGGGCACAGCCAAATCGCTCTCACTGCTCAGCTACTCGACACTCGACACCTATGGTGCCGGCACCCTGGGCGCTCCCACTCTGGAAAACCTGATCCTCTCTGCCGCGCAGATCCGTGGTTTTAACAATGCGGGTGGTGTCGTGACCCTCCAGGCGAACCAAGTGCAGATCGCCAACCTAGCAGGCACGCCGGGGACAGCCTCGGAGACAGGCACTGCGGGTGGTGCGCTGCGCATTGAGGCACGTGAGCTGCTCCTTGGGGCAAATGCCACCCGCATCGCGCAATACAGTGAGGTCCAGGCTCAGGTAAGCTCGGGTGTGATTTTCTCAGGCACTGGCGGGCTGACGGTGGCAGGTGCCTTGAACCTACAGACGCCGTGGTTCAGGAGTGCCTCAGGGGTTAGCCATGGCATCACTGCCACAGGCGCGCTTGGCATCATGGGGGGTGGGGTCACGGCTGCACCGATCAGCGGCGCAGCGGCCAGCCTCTCCTTCATGGGGGCCAGCCTCGTTTTTGACAGCCGGGTGAACCTACCTGGAGGCACGCTGAATTTCACTTCCACCACGGGACCCCTTCAGATTGGCGGCAGCCTGAGCACTGCTGGGCAGGCCTACGGACCGACAGCACAGCGCCGTTATCTCCAGGGTGGTCTCATCCGCCTCCAGGCACAGCAGGGGAATCTCAGCGTCAATGGTACGGTGGATGTGAGTGCTGCGGCAGTCGGTGGAGAAGCTGGCCGCCTGGAGCTGGCTGTGCCTGCTGGCACGCTCAGCATGGACTCAGCTACCCTTGTCGGCACGGGCGGGGGCTCCTTTGGCCTAGATGTGCGCCAACTGCCCTCTACGGCAGCTTTGAACTCACAGCTAAATTCCTCAGGCTTCACCGGCCAGCGCGATCTGCGGGCGCGTGAGGGAAATGTGCTGCTGGATGGCACTGCACGTGTGACCGGCATGACCGTCAGCGCAGACGCCGGGGCGATCAACGTGAGTGGTCAAGTGGACGTATCTGGCGAGACTGGAGGTGTCATCCGCCTGCTCGCGGCGCGGAGTGTCACGCTCCAGTCGGGAGCCGTGCTCAGTGCCGCCTCCCAGCGGCCAAACGCTGCAGGTAAAGCAGGAGCGGTGCATCTGGAGACACGCGGCCAGTCCGGCGGCCAGATCAGCATCCAGTCCGGCAGCACCATCAACCTCGCCGTGGCCGCTCCACTGACAGAGGGGCAATACTCCGGCAGCCTGCACCTGCGCGCTCCGCGCACCTCAGGCGGCACAAGCCTAGGTGTAGCACCGGTAGCTGGCTCCATCCTAGGAGCCTCTGCCATCACAGCAGAGGGCTTCCAAGTCTATGACCTGACCGGAACCGGCACGATCACTGCCACGGTCAGAAACTCCGTGCAGACGGAGGGCGCGGCCTTTGCCGCCAATGAGGTCGCGATCACCAATGCTCTGTTTTCAGGCTCGAATGCCGCTCTGGCACCCCTTTTCACCCTGCTGGCTGGCGCTGAGGTGGTGAACCGCACCGGAGATCTGACCCTGGGCACACTGAATCCGGGTGCAGGCAGCACGGCTTGGAATCTTTCGAGCTTCCGCTTTGGCCCCCGGCAGACGCCTGGGGTGCTGACGATGCGCGCCGCTGGAAATCTCGTGTTCTATGAAGCGCTGAGTGATGGCTTCACTTCAGCTGCCTACAATGCCCCGCTGATGGCCAACAACACCCTGCTAGCTGACCCTGTGGAGGGCTGGTCCTACCGTCTCTCCGCAGGCGCGGACTTCAGCTCGGTGGACCACCGCGCAGTCGTGCAGGGCACAGGATCTCTCCTTCTGGGCCGAAATGCTGGGGTGGCAAATGAGCTGGCAAATAATCTCGGCGAGCGTGCCAGCACCGCTGCCGCTGTGGCTGGCTTTTATCAGGTCATCCGCACTGGTGGCGGCGGTATCGACATCAGTGCAGGGCAAGACATTCGATTGCTCAATCAATATGCGACGATTTACAGTGCGGGTGTGCGCGTGGCTGATCCTACGGTAGGAGGCCGCTTTGACCTACCGGTGCTCAACTACACAGGTGGCACTGCCTCGCTGGGGCCAATTCAGCAAAATCCCGCCTACGCCGTGCAGTATAGTCTAGCCGGCGGCAATGTGGAAATCCGCGCTGGGCGTGACATCACCCGCCTGACCCAAAATACTCAGGGCGAGCTGGTGGCTGACTCTCAGCGCCAAATCCCCACCAACTGGCTCTATCGCCGTGGCTATGTCGATCCCACCACCGGCCAGTTTGGCACCGCGCGCTTTGGCGACCAAGCCACGACCACATGGTGGGTGGACTTCAGTAACTTTTTCCAAGGGGTCGGTGCTCTGGGCGGCGGCAATGTGCAGCTAAGCGCCGGGCGCGACGTGGCAAATGTGGACGCCGTGGTGCCCACGAACGCACGCCTGACCAAAGATGGCCAGATGATCGAGCTAGGCGGCGGCGACCTGAGCGTGCGCGCTGGGCGCAACCTAGACGCCGGGATTTATTACGTCGAACGCGGCGGGGGTCGCCTCACCGCAGGTGGCTCCATCATCACGAATGCCACGCGGTCCCCTTCCTTGACCAATCTGTCCGGCGCGGCTCCCTTCGCCCCTCAAACTTGGCTGCCGACTATGCTCTTCGCCGGGAAGTCAGCGTTCGATGTGCGCGCGGGTGGGGATGTGCTGATCGGGCCGGCCTCCAACCCCTTCCTTCTGCCCAGCGGCTACAGCAATAGCTTCTGGTACAAGACCTACTTCAGCACCTATTCAGAGCAGGCCGCCGTCTCCGTGACCTCCTACGCAGGCTCTGTCACCCTCCGCTCCAGCATCACCCAGCCCTCGGTGGGCGGCGGTGGAGCCACGCCGGTGCTCCTGGCCTGGATTCAAAATCAACTGCTCTACAATGCCCAAAACCCAGGTACGGCCTCCTTTTATCACCCCTGGCTCAGGCTGAATGAGACCGGTGTTGACGCCTTCAGCACGGTGGCCTCCCTAGCACCCGGCACGCTGCGCCTCGCCGCGCTGGGTGGGGATCTAAACCTCCAGGGTAGCCTCACGCTCTCTCCTTCCGCGACCGGCACGCTGGACCTTCTCGCCACCGGTGCAGTGCATGGTCTGTGGCCCAATGGACGCACCAGCCTAAACAACACGCCGCTCGTCTCCTGGGGGAGCTCCACCGTGAATGTCTCGGATGCGGACCCGCGCTCGATCCCCGGAGTGACGACCCCCTTCGCCTACCAGACAGTGGCAGGCCTAATCACCAGCGCCGCTGCTACCTCCGGCAGCAATTTCCTCCTCTTCCTCAACAGTAACCTCGTGGAAACCGGCTCCACCCAGGGCATCTACGGTGTACTTCAGGCCAAACAGGCGCTGCACGCCACCAGTCTGTTGCACAGAGACGACCGCGAGCCTCTGCGACTAACAGCCCAGGGTGGTGACATCAGTGGCCTGACGCTCTTTTCTCCCAAGGCTGCGCGTATTCAGGCCTCGCGTGACATTCGTGACGTGTCATTTTACATCCAGAATACCAATTCGTCGGATGTTAGCGTTGTCTCTTCCGGCCGAGATATGATTCTTTTCGACGCTGGTAGTCCTCTGCGCACAGCGGCCTCTTCCTCCGGCAATATCATCAACATCGGAGATATCCCGATGGCGGGTGATATTCAGATCAGCGGGCCAGGCTTCCTGCAAGTCCTAGCCGGGCGCGACTTGGATCTTGGAACAGGACTGAATCGCTCCGATGGCACCGGAACGGGCATCACGAGCATAGGCAATGGTCGCAATCCTAGCCTGCCTTTTGATGGTGCCGCCATCACTTTGGCCGCAGGCATCGGTGCCGCCTCGGGCTTGGGGTCTAGCTCCTTGGATTTTAGCGCTTTCATTCGTGATTTTATTCAAGGCCAGCGAGGTTCAGAATACTTGCGGGACTATGGCAAGGCTTCTGGATCAACGGTGGACACTGTGTCGGAGTTTGACGCACTGAGCGCGGAAGAGCAGCAGCGTGTGGCTCTAGGCGTGTTTTCCATCGTGTTGCGCAATGCAGGCCGTGACCGTTCAACAAAGGGCACCAATTATGAGGAGGGCTACGCAGCTATTTCAGCTCTTTTCCCCGGCACAACCTGGAAAGGCAATATCCTGACTCAGGCTCGTGATCTGCGCACTCGAAGCGGTGGTGGTATTGATATCCTAATCCCTGGTGGTGGACTTCAGCTCGCCTCTGCGTTGCTAGGCAATACATTGGCCCCTCCTGGCATCATCACGGAAGGCGGAGGCGGCATCAATATCTTCGCCCACCGCAGTGTGGACATTGGCATCGCTCGTATCTTTACACTCCGTGGTGGAGATGAGATCATCTGGTCGTCTGAAGGTGATATTGCGGCTGGGTCTTCCTCGAAGACGGTCCAATCGGCTCCACCCACACGGGTCATCATTGATCCTCAGAGTGCAAGTGTGCGCACGGATCTCGCTGGCCTTGCCACGGGGGGGGGCATCGGCGTTCTAGCTTCGGTGGCTGGTATCCCTCCTGGGAATGTTGACCTCATCGCACCCAAAGGCGCTGTTGATGCTGGAGATGCGGGTATTCGTGCTACGGGTAACTTGAACATCGCTGCCACTATCGTGTTGAACGCCGGTAACATTAGTGTTGGCGGTGCTGCCTCCGGGGGGGCTGCCCCGCCTGCTGCTCCTGCAGTGAATGTTGCAGGCATGGCTGCCTCTTCCAGTGCCGTCGCCGCAGCTTCTAGCACGACGGCCAAGCGTTCAGAAGATTCGAATAACAAAAATGTTGCCCAAAATGACGATTCACAGACGCCATCACTGATGTCGGTTGAGGTCCTTGGCTATGGTGGTTCTTCCGGTGAAGAAGAGGACGAAGAAGAACAGCGCAAGCGTCAGAGAGCACTGCCCTGAAGTTATCCGTCACGACGAGGGTCCATCCAATTCGACTGGTGAGTTCTACTCTCATATAGATGAGTTTAGAATCCCTAAGCTGATGTATTCTCTATGCGGATACAGTGCATGCCCTCCTTAATCGACCAAGTAGAGGATGCGTCCGCAGCTATCGCATTGAGCGAGTGTTTCGCCCGTTCGAGCGGTCTGAATGGTGCCAGAGACCACTTTCATGTGGCAGCCGCCGCAGATGCCATTTTCGAGGGCGGAGACAGCTTGATCTCCCTTTTTGGCAAAGATGCGCGTGTAGAGATCGAGAGCGGGTTGATCAATGGGCGCTGCGAGCGTGGTGCGTTCGGCTTCGAGGTCGCTGAGCCTTTTCTTGAGCCCCTGGGCACGTTCGGCAAGCGCTTTGAGTTCCTCATTCACTCGACCCTGAGTTGCTGCCAAGAGACCCTGAGCTTCCTTCAGGATGGCTTTGGCTGCTTCGAGTGCTTCCATGTGTTCTAGCTCATGATCCTCTAAGGCGCGCACGTCGTTTTCGTAGCGTTTGATCTCGACGCCGAGGGCTTGGAATTCGTCGTTTTTGCGCGTTTCGAATTGCTGGTCTCCGAGCCGCTTGATGGTGTTTTTGCGGGTTTGGATGTCCAGTTCGACTCCTTTGATTTTGACCTCAATTTCTCGTGTTTTTTGCGTGGCGGCATCCACGGCAGCGCTATCGCCTGCGAGTTTGGTTTTGGCGGCTAGCTCATGCTTGGGGATATCCTTGAGATCCTTTTGCAGGGCGCGGATGCGCTGGTCGCGTTCTTGGAGCTGGAGCAGTTTCGGAATTTCAGGGTGCATGTGTGCTCATCATGGCGCGGGATGAGGCTAGCTGGCAAGGTGCTTGTCAGGGACACTGCACGAGACGGATTGGAATCCGTCGTGGTGCCCGGGACAGGACTCGAACCTGCACTGATCTCTCAACCAGATCCTAAGTCTGGCGCGTCTACCAATTCCGCCACCCGGGCAAAAGGAAGCATGGGGAGATGATTCCAGTCTCTTCGCTGACCTGCAAATGAATTATCGCGTCTCTTGGTCACGTGGCAGGAGCTGCAGGAGCAGCCAGCCTGTGACCAGGACCACCGCCAAGGGAACGAGGCCGACTTTCAGATTGGGACCGATCCAGGGCAGCCAGCCTTTGAGGTGAAAGGTCAGTCCACTGAACCATTTCAGCCCGAAGACCCAGCCTGCATGAAGGCCGATCCCCGCCCACAGCGCGCCTGTTCGCAGTCGAGCCTGGGTCAGTGCCCAGCCGACGGCAGCCAGCGTGGCAAATTCAGCCAGCAAAAACTGAATGTCGCTGAACCCGAGGGCCATCTGACCTAGAACGACAAAGCCGCTCGTCCAGGTGATCTGGTCGTCAGAGATCTGCCAACCTTCCGGCGGTTTCAGGAAGTGAACGATGGCGAAGATGAACACAGCCCAGAAAACAGCTAGGCGGCGTGGCATCGAACCCAGCAAGAGACCGAGCAGCAGAGCTCGGAAGAAGAATTCTTCGACAAGGCTCGCTCCCAGGGCGGCGGTGATGGGCTCGCCCAGTTTCCACCAGCCAGGACTGGGCCTGAGCTGGTAGGCCCCGCATTGAATGAAGAGAAAGCCCATCAGCAGCAGCAGTCCCGCAGCAAGACTGAACCCCATGCCAAAGGATTTCAGTGCCGTTGCGGAAATGTTCCACGAAGGCAAACGATCCCGCTGAAGGCGTAGCCCCCGCAGGCATGGCCAGATGAAAAGAAGGGCGCTGATGAGCACAGCACGATTGAAGTAGCGGGTAAAATGAGCGCGCTTGATTTCGGAGAGGAGCCAGCGCCCGGGTCCAGAGTCACCCAGGGAGGTGTCTGCGAGCCAGGCTTGCGTTTGCTGCCCCAGGTGAAACAGCGGCGTTGCCAGCAGCGCGCCCCCTGCCATGACGGCGAATAAATACAGCAGCAGCCGGGGCAGGGGAGACGAAGTGATGGGCATGGGGGCTTGCATGGCACGGATACTAGCGCATCCTCTGCCCACTCAATGACCAAAAACCAAGTCCATGAATGGCACGAGAACCGAGAGGAGGACGGCAAGAAGCGATACTACCGTGCCTACTGGAACAGTCGTGCCTGGCTTTTTCGCAAAACGGAACCGGAGGATGATGACTGGGTGCCTGTGGACAAGCCAGACGCGGCTCTGTGGCTCGCTTTGCGCGATGTCATTTTCCGCAAGTATCAGCGCCGTCGTGTGCCCTACAAGCTTTTGCAGAACGTGGATGCCATTCTCGAAGGTCTGGGAGTGAAAGTGGAACCTGCGGACTGATGCCATGCTTTCTTGGCAAGGATGCCGATGTTTCGCGCTTACCCTACTTTGCATGTTTCGTGTGAAGCTATGGCCCTTTGGGCGCTCTTTCTTTTTTAGTGTCGGCGCGACTTGGCTGCTGGTCAGTTGTGACCTCGCGCCCCGGCGTCCTTTGGCGTCGATGGATCTGCCCGAGACCTTTGCGAATGCAGGCCCGTGGCGTGCGGCCAAGCCGGCCGATGCCTCAGCGCGTGGCGATTGGTGGCGGCTGTTTCGCGACGATCGCTTGAGCCACTTGATGCAAGAGGCCGAGCAAGGCAGCCCCACGCTGGAGATCGCCCGCCAGCGGGTGCTCGAAGCCAGAGCCATGGCGCGGGCGGATCGTGCTGGGCTTTTCCCGGCAGCGACTCTGCGCAACACGGCGCAGCGCGATCGTGCCACGGGCTCAATGCAGTTTCAGTTCGCGGGTGGCCGCACGCGCACCACGCTGCTGAATGCGCTGGATCTCGACTATGAAATCGACTTCTGGGGACGGATCCGGAATCAGTCGCGTGCGGGCACGGCGCGTGGCGATGCAGCAGAGGCAGATGCAGAAAATGCCCGTCTCGGTCTGCTGAGTGAGTTGGCGATGAACTACTATGCGCTCCGGCTGCAGGATGCCCAGCTGGCCTTGCTGCGTCGCACGGTCAGCGTGCGTCAGCGTACGGCGGATTTGGCACGGAAAAGGTTCGCGCAGGGGGATGTCGCGCAGGTCGATGTCGCGCAGGCGGAGACAGATTTGGCCGAAACACAGGCGGAGGCGATTGGTCTCGAGCGGGATCGGGGTGAGCTGGAGCACGCCATCGCCCTGCTGTTGGGTCAAGTACCGAGTGAGGTGAGCCTGCCCACCCTGCCATTGGCTGGCACGCCGCCGAATCTTCCTCGGGCTGTGCCGAGCACCCTGCTCGAACGTCGCCCCGACATCGCTGCAGCTGAGCGTGAAATGGCCGCGCTGAACGCGGAAATCGGCGTGGCCCGCGCGGCTTACTTCCCTTCCATCACCCTGGGTATGCGGGGTGGCACGCAGACCAGCTTTTATGATCTGATGGACAATCGAAGCAGCCTCGTCTGGGGGCTCGGACCTGCGGGTTTGGAATGGCCCCTCCTGCGTGGCGGGCGTGTGCGTGCGAATCATTTGGCGGCCAAGGCGCGCTACGAGCAGTCGGCCTCGCGCTATCGGCAGACGGTTTTGGCCGCCATGCGCGAGGTGGAAGATGCGCTGACGGGACTGGAGGTTCTGCGCCGTCAGTCCGCGGCCCAAGACACAACCGTGGCGGCTGCGAGCCGGGCGTTGGATTTGTCTCAGAAACGCTACGAGTCCGGCCTGGTGGCCTACTTTGAGGTTTTGGATGCACAGCGGACGCTGCTCAGGGCGGAGCGTGAGGCGACTCGACTTCAGGGCGAGCTCTTTTTAGCCACCGTCATGCTGGTGAAAGCGCTCGGGGGCGGATGGTGAGGGTGTCCGCTTCAAGGGGCCAAACAACGCGTCGCGTCATCGTTCAGACGCCCACCGGATGCCAGATGGTTTTCAGCTCGATCAGCGCTCGGATTTCCTCCAGGCCTTGCTGCCTTGCGTCTTGCCAGTCGATGTCTTGCTCTTCCTTTCGCAGGTGAGTGCGCTTGATGCTGGCAGCGGCCCCAGCACGCAGTTCGCGGCGCTCATCTGGACCGACCATGGCGCTGATGGCACGCAGGTGTTCATGGGTGGCAAAGGTAAGCAGCAGGTCCTTGCGCGTGCCGGTCAGCAGATTCACCACGCCACCTGGCAGGTCACTGGTGGCCAGCATTTCTCCCAGCAGGAGCGCAGGGTAGGGCTCGGTGGGACTTGCGAGCGCGACGACGGCATTGCCGCTGGTGATGGCAGGCAGCACCAGAGAAAGCAGGCCCAGCAGAGGTGCTTGCTCAGGCGCGAGGATGCCCACGATGCCGACGGGCTCCACCGTCGTGAAATTGAAGTGCGGAGAGGCCACGGGATTCACGCTGCCCAGCAGGGCTTCATACTTATCGGTCCAGCCTGCGTAATGCACCGTGCGGTCGATGCTAGCGCGGACTTCGAGCGCCGCGGCTGCGGTGGTTTTGGCATTTTGTGGACGCGTGAGCAGCAAGGCAGAAACGAGCTCCTGGGCTCTGGCTTCCATCATTTCCGCCAGTCGATAGAGGATCTGACCACGGTTGAAGGCCGTGCGCTTGGCCCAGCCCGGTCCTGCTTTGGCAGCGGCCTCGACGGCGTTGCGCAGATCCTTGCGCGAGCATTGGGGGATGTTCGCCACGAACGCTCCAGTCTGATCCAGCAGAGGCTGCACCTTGCCGCTTTCGCTGCGGATGAAAGTTCCGCCCACGTAGCATTTGGGCGTTTTGGTGATGGGCAGGCGTGAAGTCATGACAAAACTCAGCGCGCAGACTCTGCGGCACGCTGACGTTTGGCAAGCTGAACGTCGTCAGCCCAGCCGGAACACGCGCTGAGCATTGTCCCAAAGGATCTTGCGCTCCACGGCCTTGCTGGGAGAGAGCCTGCGCAGCGTGGCTAGCGTTTGTGCTCCTTGGCAGCCGGGCCCGCGCCCGAGATGATCGGCACAATCGCTGCCATACAGGATTTTATCCTGATGCCGCTGCAGGAAAGCGGTCGTATGCGCTTCATCACGCGTCAGCGCCAGCAGCCCTGATCCTGCGGACATATCCGCATATAGGTTCGGATAATCCGCGAGATAGCGATCCGTCAGCCCACCTGGGGTGACAGGTGTTTTGGGATAGAGCACTTTCGCTTCATGGTTGCGGTCGATGTTTCCCCAGAAGGTCTGTGCATGGCCAATGAAGATCGTCTGCGGATACTTTGCCAACATGCGGTGAAACCTCTCGTAACCGCGGTTGTAGGTCTGAAACTGAAAGTGCAGCAGGATGGGCACGCGGTAGGCCGCCGCGAGTTCGTAGAGCTTTTGGCTGGCGGCAGAGTCGCATTCCACATCGAACTTTTGCTCACCAATGATGCAGGCGCCTTGCTTCAGCCAGGCTTCGACCTGGGCAGGCGCTTCGTCCAGATCGGTCACTTCATTCGCTCCCCAAAGGTAGGCCTGTGGGTTTTCTCGGGCCAGTCGGGCGCAGGTCTCGGTCGTGCCGCAGCGAGCGGCAAGGCCGTTGGATTTGCCCTGGTGCGTCGAGGCCCGTGCCTGGAGCGTTCCAGCCGGCAGCAGGATGCTGCGCGTCACGCCCATCGCTTGCTGGTGCGCGTGCAGGTGGGCATCCTCCCGCCCGTGGTAGTTCGTGTGCTGGTGGATGTCGAAAACCGGTTCGGGCTTTTCCTCAGCCGCGATGAAAGGGCAGGTCAAGGTGGAGAGCGCACCGCCGAGAAAAGTTCGACGCGAGGAGCAAGGAAGGTGAGTCACGCTTGGTGAAACGCTCGTGAACCCGCGCCCTTCGCGTGTTCCTGTGACTCAAACCCGGCTCAGAGTGATGCGCTCTGCTCGCCGATGAAGCACCTTCATTGGCCGATGCAGAAGAGCTTGTCCTGCGTGCGGATGAAAAGGTGACCGTTGGCCACGACGACGCTGCTGCGGCAGCTCGCGGCATCGCCGTTGGGTTTGCTGCCATCGCCCATCGCATTCACCGCCAGCATGTCCAAGCTATCGCCACCCGCTTTGGCCACATAGACTTCGCCCCAGAAGTTCACCGCATAGATTTTGCCATCCGCCACGGTTGGGCTGCTTTCGAACTTCGACTTGCTGCCCGTGTCACCACTCCAGAGCACTTTGCCTGTTTTCGGTTCCACGCGGCTGAGCGTGCGGCGGTCGCTATCCAGCACATAAAAGCTACCTTCGTAGTAGGCAGGCGTGGAGACATCACTCGACACGACCTTGGAATCACTCGTCCAAAGCGGCGGCACATCCTGGCCCTTGGCATCCATCGACAAGGCGAACACGGGTGATTTTTTCGGAGCGCAAACCAGCGCCACGCCTTCACCGACGACGGGGGATGGCACGAGGCGGTAGAACTTGTTGTAGCCCTCGCCCAGGGGATTCCAGGTGGCGATGCGGGCGTATTCAGCGCCCGTGGCCGCATCGTGCAGACTGAGGGTATCACCGCCAGAGATCAGCATGACACGCTTGCCGCCATGATCACAAAACACCGGCGTGCTGAAGGACTCCAGGGATTCCACTTGGGAGTGGGTCGGCCGGATGTGCTTCCACAGATCTTCACCTGTCGCTGGGTTGAGGGCTAGGATGTAGCTGCTCATGTCCTTGCCTGGGGTGCCTTTGTCGAAGCCCTGGAAAACAAAGGGCTCGTTGCGCTGAAGCACCTGAATGTAGAGCTTGCCGCCATCCAGCGCTGGACTGCTGCCATAGGTCCACTGCGTGGCAAAAGCGCCATGGGTTTCTTTGAAATCACGCTTCCACTGCAGATTGCCCGCGAAGTCATAACTCGCCGCCACTGCATCCGCGAAGAGGAAGACCACGCGTTCGCCATCGGTGACTGGCGAGGGGCTGGCCAGATTGCTTTTGTTGTCCCATTGCAGGCCACCTTCAGACACCACGCGGCGCCACAGCTCCTTGCCCGTCTTGGCATCGTAGCACAGGCCCACCAGCTGCTGCTTGTCGTGAATCGGTGCAGTCAGGAAGACCTTATCGCCCCAGACCACGGGCACGGAGGCCGAGATGGCCGGCACATCGGCGGCCCATTTCACGCCTTCCGTGCGGCTGAATTTGGCCGGCAGGTTTTTCTCCGGGCTGGAGCCATCTTGATGAGGGCCGCGCCAGTTGGGCCAGTTTTCAGCTTGGGCAAAGCAGGCCGTGAGGAGGCATAGGGCGGAAAGGGAAGGGATTTTCATGCGAAAAAGACGAAACCGAAAACGCTATCGCCTGTCGAGATGTTTCGGCATGGACGGTGCTTCTTCGCGCTTCAAGCCACCGCAGGGTCCACTCACATCCAGATCATCAGTTGCTGGATCAAGTCCTTCGTCTGACTGACGCGGAAGGCCTCGCCAGCTTCCAGCCTCACTTTGCTGCCACCGTTGTAGGCAAACTCAAAGATCACCGGCAACTCGCCAGGGTGCTGTGCGAGCACTTCGTGGATGCGGTCGAGATCGATCTGACTGTGGCGCTTGCTGTCCAGACGGAGCAGCAGTGGCTTCGGTGGAGCTGGTGGTGGCGGGGGGGCTTTCTCAGCGACCGTCGTCGCGGCATCGGGGTTGCGGGCTTTTTTGGGCTGCAGCTCTTTGGCATCGCTGAGGGTCACGCGATTGCCTTCCGTGCGCTGATCCTTCATGCAGCGGCAGCGAAGGCCGAGCACCTTGCCGGGCTGAAGCAGGTCTTTGAATTTCTCATACTCCTCGCTCCAGGCCATCATCTCGATCTGACCGGTAAAGTCTTCAAAAGTGAACGTGGCAAAGGGGCGATTGTCCTTCTTCGAGTATTTTACCGCGCAGGTGTTGATGATGCCCGCGATCCAGATCGTCTGCGGCTTTTCCTTCGTATCGACTTCATGGATCTCGATGATTTTGGTGATCTTCGAGGAATCAAAATGGCCGCGGAAGTTATCGAGTGGATGACCGCTGACGTAGAAGCCGAGGAGTTCCTTTTCATTCGCCAAGACTTCATCGTGGGTCCATGGCGTGACCGTGGAAACTTGGGTTTGTTTCGCCGCGCTCTTCTTGGGTTTGCCCAATTCAAAATCATCAAAAAGCCCACCCTGCCCAGCCTTGCGATCCTTTTGCAGGGAGGCAGCGCTGGCCAGCACCTGATCCAATCGGGCAAACATGCTGGCGCGATCTTCTTTGGTGAAGTCAAAGGCACCTGCCTTCACCAGCGACTCCATGGTCTTTTTGTTCACCGACTTTGTGTCGAGTCGTGAACAGAAATCTTCAAGGCTCTTGAAGGGACCGTTTTTCTCGCGTTCGACGATGGCCCCTGCCATGGCCCCTTCCCCCACGTTCTTGATCGCAGCGAGGCCGAAGCGAATCGCATTCGGCACGCCCTCTGGCGTTTCGGCATCTTGGGTTCGCTCAGGGGCAAAGGCGAGCAGGCTCTTGTTCACGTCCGGCGGCAAAATCGTGATGCCCATGCGCTGGCACTCGTTCACGAAGTTGGCGATTTTTTCTGTATTGCTGACTTCCAGGCTGAGGACGCCGGTCATGAACTCGACCGGGAAATTGGCCTTCAGGTAAGCCGTGCGATAGGTCACGATGCCGTAAGCAGCGGAGTGCGACTTGTTGAAGCCGTATTGAGCGAACTTTTCCAGCAAGTCGAAGATTTCGTTCGCCTGCTTGGCACCGATGTTGTTCGTCTTCTCGCAGCCTTCCACGAAGACAAGACGCTGCCTAGCCATCTCCGCCGCATCCTTTTTACCCATCGCTCGGCGCAGCAAGTCCGCCTGACCCAGCGTGAAGCCAGCGAGCAAGTTCGCTGCCTGCTGCACCTGCTCCTGATAAACCAAGATGCCGTAGGTTTCTTTGGCGATGCGCTCCAGCAGCGGATGCGGATACTCCACCTGCTCCAGGCCTTTTTTGCGGTTGATGTAGTCCGGGATGAACTGCATCGGCCCCGGTCGATACAGGGCCAAGATAGCGATGATCTCTTCGATCTTGTCCGGCCCGAGTTGCTTGCAGGTATTGACCATGCCACCAGATTCCATCTGGAACACAGCGGTCGTTTCGCCTCGTTGGATCAGTTCGAAGGTCTTGGTGTCCTCGAGCGGTGCATCGGCCGCTCGAAAGCCAGGCACGCGCTGGTGAATCCACTTTTCCGCTTCCTCAATGACCGTCAGGGTCTTGAGACCGAGGAAGTCCATCTTCAACATGCCCAGCTCGGTCAGAGGCTTCATCGCGAACTGCGTCACGATTTCCTCTTCGTTGCCGCGCGTCAGGGCGATGAAGGTGGAGAGCGGCTTGTCACCGATGACGATGCCCGCGGCGTGAATGCCCGTGCCGCGTGTCGTTCCTTCCAGGAAGGTGGCGTGCTTCCACAGCTCCTGCGTGGCAGGATCATCTTCGATCAGCTTCTTGAGCTCAGGGTTCTTTTCCTGCGCGTCCTTGAGATCGATGTTCAGCTCGTCAGGAATCATCTTCGACACGCGGTCGGAATCGCCATAGCTCCAGCCAAGCACACGACCTACATCGCGGATCACGCTTTTGGCACCCATGGTGCCAAAGGTGATGATGTGGCTCACGCTCAGCTCACCATACTTTTCCCGAACATACTGGATCACCTCGGGACGGCGAGTCTGGCAGAAGTCGATGTCGATATCCGGGGGGCTGACGCGCTCAGGATTCAGGAAGCGCTCAAACACGAGTTCAAAGCGCAGCGGGTCGATGTCCGTGATGCCGAGCACGAAGGCGACCAGCGAACCTGCTGCCGAACCACGGCCTGGACCCACCGGGATGCCATTTTTCTTGGCCCAGTTGATGAAGTCCCAGACGATCAGGAAGTAACTGGTGAAGTTTTTTTCATTCAGCAGCGCCAGCTCACGATCCATGCGCTTGCGCAGCTCTTCGTCATTCAGCGCGCGGTCGCGGCCGTAGCGTTGGATCAAGCCTTCCTCGCAGAGCTGGCGCAGGTAATCGCTGCGATCCATGCCGTTCTCGGGATTGTAGAGCGGGTAGCGGTCGATGCTGGTGGAGTCGAGCCGGATGTCGAGCTCGCACTTCTCTGCGATTTCCAGCGTAGCATCGCAGGCCTCGGGGATCTCGGCAAAGAGCGCGCGCATCTCTTCCGCCGTTTTGAAATAAACTTCAGGCGAGTAGGTGAGGCGCTTTTGATCATGCACACTAGCCCCGGTGCCGATGCAGATGAGCAGGTCGTGGCTCTCATGATCCTCACGGTTCATGAAGTGCACGTCGTTCGTGGCCACGGTCTTCAGCCCATAGCTTTTGCCCCACTCCAGCAGCTGTCGTGTGACGACGCGCTGCTGTTCCATGCCATGGTTTTGCAGCTCTAAATAAAAGTTCTCTGGTCCAAAGATGTCCACGAACTCCCGCAGGCTCTTCTCGGCCTCATCCTTCCGGTCGGTGAGCAGCAGTTGGTTAATCTCCCCATTGATGCAGCCGCTCAGGCAAAGGAGGCCTTTGCTGTGCCGGCGCAGCAGATCCTTGTCCATCCGTGGATGATACCACTGGCCGAACAGGTGAGCTTCTGTGACGATTTTGGAGAGGTTTTCGTAGCCCTCGTTGCTGGAGGCAAGCAGCGTCAGGTGAGAGGCACGCTTGCGCCCCGGCACCTCCTTTTTCTCATGCATGGAGCCGGGGGCCAAATAGACCTCGCAGCCTAGGATGGGCTTCACGACTTTCTCCAGCTGCTCGGGCGTAGCCACCTCACCTTTCTTGAGCTTTGGCTTTGTTTTTAGAGCCGACATGTAGAAGTCGATGGCTCCATAAAGATTGCCGTGATCCGTGATCGCTACGGCAGGCATCTTGAGCTTTTGCGCCCGCTTCACGAGATCATCGATCCGGCACGCCCCGTCGAGCAGGGAGTAATCGGAATGGACGTGAAGATGGACAAAGGAATCCGCCATGGGCGCGCGCTGGCCTACCAGATTAGGCAGGAGGGGGGCTTGGGCAACAAGGTTGAGTTTTCATAGACAAATCTTCCGCCGTGATCCGTCATCCGGGGTGACATCACCTCATGCTCACCACCCGCCAGATCGAACAACTCTATGATGCCCATGGGGCGGGGTTGTTTCACTACATTCACGGCATCGTGAAATGTGAGGCACAGGCCAGGGACCTGCTTCAGGAGCTTTTCCTCAAGCTCCAGCACCAGGGGCTGCCGGTGGTGGAAAGTGAAAGGGCCTGGATCACCCGGATGGCGCATCATTTGTGCCTCGACTGGCTGCGCCACCACGGCACCCGGCAAAGGGCGGTGGAGCGCAGCGCAGCGGAACCACGGGCGCAGTTTCAAGATCAAGCGGACCCGGATGCGGCGGAGTTCGCCCGAAGGGTGCAGCGGGCTCTCGACGACCTGCCGCCGGATCAACGCAGCGTGGCGCATCTCAAGCTCTGGCAGGGGCTGACCTTTGAAGAGATCGCCTCCGTGCAGGGCATCCCGCTGAACACCGCGGCCAGCCGCTACCGCTACGCCATCGACAAACTGCGGTCCATGCTGCGGCCGCTCTATGAGGAGATCCAACCATGAATGATGACTTTGAAGAACGACTTAGCCGCCTCGAACAGCGCCCGCTGCCTGAGGAGTGGAAAGCGCAGATGCTGGCGCAGCCAACACAGATTGAGCGCCGTGGCCCACCACGCTGGCTCGCTGTCGGCTGGGGGCTGGCCTGGGTGGCGGTGATCGTGCTGCATTTTTCCACCCCGCAGAACCCGGCGGCCCCTTCCCTGCCCTCGACTGTGGACGCGGGAGCCCTCCAGCGCCGAGCAGAGCTGATGCAGTCCCTGCTCGCCTCCAACTGAACCTCTTTTCCCCTTTCCTATGATCTCACTGATGCATCGCCGTTGGTTTCGTCGTCTGCTCTGGACCCTCGTCACGCTCATCACGCTCTGGGTCTTGCTGGCTGCCGTGCTGAGCTGGACAGGGCAGCGGCGATGGCAGCGCCTCCAAGACGAGCTTCAGGCCAAGGGCGAGACGCTGGACTTCCTGAGCCTGCTGCCGCCTGCGATTCCTGATGGGCAGAACTTGGCGGCCATTGAGGCCTTGAACGGCATCCGCCGACCTTCCGGACACAGCCCGGAGGCTAAGGCGGCGGAAGCCAAGCGCCAGGCGCTCCAGTCCGCCTGCAAGCTGGTCGGGGCACCGCTGCGCAAAGCCATGGAGGGCGATGTCTTCCATCATGCCCGAGCCCCTGAACTCTCGCAGATCATCCAGGCGCTTCAGGAGCAGAAAGACCCTCTGGTGCCGCCGAATGCAGATGCCCAGGTATTGCGGCTCGCGCTGGAAAAGAAGGTGCCTGAGCTGAAGCAGCTCGCGGAGAGCATGAGAAGCCGCCCGAAGGTGGAGTTTTTGCCACGCTGGGATGCCATCACTCTGCCGGAGTTCATCTTCGCCCTACCCGTGCCGCACTACCAGACCGTGCAGGACCTGGCCCGCATGGTCCGACTGCATGGTCTAGCCTGCCTGGAGTCGGGAGACACCGTGGCGGCAGCGGCGGATGTAGAGGTGATCTTGCTTTTGTGCCGAGGAGCCTTGAAGGAGCCTCTTTTGATCAGCCATATCGTCGGTCTGGCAATGCATCATCAAGCCATCGAACTAGTCTGGCTGGTACTGCGAAAGCGGACAGCCGATGAAGCTACCCTTCAGCGCCTACAGACAGCCTTGGAAGCCGTGGAAATCCCCAAGAGCCTGCTCCAGGCGATGCGCGGGGAGATGGCCGCCGGCGCAGACGCAGCCGCCCTGCTGGAGGCGGATGCCCGTCAGCGAGCCTTGCTGATCGAAGTCACTCAAGCACCGCCCTCGAAAATGGAGGGATTGCTGATGGCGCTGATTCCCAACGGTCTTTTCACCCACATGAAAGCCAGCATCGTGCGGGTGGAACATGATCTGCTGGTCCGCCCCATCCTCGAAAGCGGGCTGAAAAATGCCCTTCACAAGCCTGATCAGGCCGAGGCGTGGAGCCGCTCAATCAGCCTCTGGAAACGACCAGACTACCTGCTGGCGAGGCTAGGCCTTCCTGCGGCGGGTGTCGTTCGCACCCACAGCGCCTTTGCGGAAAACAGTCGCCGTCAGGCCATGCTGGCCTGTGCCCTCGAGCACCATTTCATCCAGCACGGAAACTATCCCGCCGAAATGCCTGGAGAAGCCTTTGATGGCACAGCCATGAAATACAAGCTCACGCCGGATGGACGCTATCAGCTCTGGCACAACGGCCCCGATGGAAAAGATGACGGCGGATCGCTGCGGATGGAGAAACCTGGTGCCACCACCGGCAGCGTGCGCACCCGCACCTACCTCGGCGACTGGGTCTGGCGCTATGCGCCATGATCGTTTACACCTTGATGAAAATGCCGCGCTTGTACAGCCAGCGCGCCAGCATCATCATCAGGGCAAAGCTCACCCAGGGGCTCATCCAGGCCCAATCCTTCGGCGGATGGCCGACGAGTCTCTCGCCGATAGTGCGGAAGAAGCCGAGACCAGCGCAGACGTAGAGCGCGATGGGGTTCGCCCCGACCCAGACGAAGGGTATGGTCCAGCGGCGGAAGCGCTGAACATCCACGATGGCATAAAAAACGCCCAGCAGCACCGCACTCCAACCGCCAGCGACGAGCACGAAGCTCGATGACCAGATCTTTTTGATGACCGGGAAAAATGGATGCCAAGCCCAGCCAAGGGCGATCAGCACCGCCCCGGCTCCGAGGAGGCCCAGCACCTTCCGGGCAGGTGGCGCTGCTCCGGTGAGCCATTTCCCGGCCAAAATACCCAGCAGCGCGGTGGCGATGGCAGGCAGCGTACTAAGGAGCCCTTCGGGATCATGGTCGCCATCATACTTGCGGCCAGGCAACCAGAGGGAGTCGAGGTAGTTCGTGAGGTTGTGACCTTCGGCCAAGTCCCCCGCGCCAAAGCCAGGCACGGGCACCAGGCCAAGCAGCAGGCCGTAACCTCCCAGCAGAACAACGACCGCAGCCACGAGCGCCCTCCAGCCCAGCCAAAGTGACAACATGCCTGCCGCCGCCGAGGCGATGCCGATGCGCTGGAGCACCCCCAGCCAGCGGATTTTCTCCCAGCCATCCTTCAGCCCTCCAGAGAAAAACACCCCCAGCAGCACCAGGATCAGCGCACGGGCCAAAAGATGCCTAACCGCCGCAGCACGACCTTCCTTTTCAAGCCGTCTTGGCAGGGCAATGGCCATGGAAACTCCCGCAATGAAGAGAAAGAGCGGGAAAATGAGATCATAGAATCGGAAGCCCTCCCAGGCGACATGCTCCAACTGCGTGTCGATGATGCCCGTGATGGCACTGCCTGGCGCAAAGCGGGCCAGCAAGGCATTCAGCGCGCCTCCCAAACCGAGGATCCAGCACATGTCGAAGCCACGGAGGGCATCCAGGGAGTGTAACCGGGCAGGGGAGTTCATGGCTTGAGATGACGCACCCAGCCGGGTGGATATCTCAAATGCGAAGCAAGATGTTTTTTGCACTTAGGCTTGCGGCTGCGACTTCCCTTCTTGCCTTGAGTCTCAACTAGGCTAGCCTTGTCTCAAGATGGATCCCCGAATCAAAGAAAGGTTGGAGGCGCATTTGGCGTCCTCAGGACTTAGGCGCACCAAGCAGCGAGAGGTGATCGTGGAGGCAGCCTTTGCCACCGACGATCACTTCAACGCCGAAGAGTTGCTGGAAAAGACTCGTAAGCTCGACCGCACGATCTCTCGCGCCACGATCTATCGCACGCTCCAGCTTCTGGTGGAATGCGGACTGCTGCGCGAGGTGGATTTCGGACGTGACCAAACGTATTACGATCCAAACTTCCTCGATAAACCCCAGCACAATCACCTGATTTGCTTGGACTGCGACCGCGTGGTGGAGTTTGAGGACGACAACGCCGCGCTGCTGCACGATTGCATCACTCGGCGGCTCGGTTTTCATCCGCAGATGAAGTCGATGCGCATTGAGGCGCACTGCGATGAACTGGCACGCACCGGCGGCTGCCAGCACAAGACGGCCCGCGAGGCAGCTGGGAAAAATTGAGTTTTCAGGGGCCAAAGGCAGCTCACAGGAAGCGCTCCAACATCGGGCGCAGGCTTGCCACGGTGTCCTCTGGCCACAGGGAGCGTGGAGTCATCAGGGCCGTGTCCAGTGCACGATGCTCCGGCCAGTCCGCCACCTGCGGGATGCGCGGGATCACGCGGGCGAGCACGGCTTTGGCCATCGCTGCATTCGCCGCCACGTGAGCCATCACGGCCTCAGCGGTCACGTGCTCTTCATCGGTTTTCCAGCAGTCGTAGTCGGTGATCATGGCCAGGGTGGCCAGGGCGATTTCCGCCTCGCGCGCTAGCTTGGCCTCGGGCAGGTTGGTCATCCCGATGACGTCAAAGCCCAGCTGCCGATTGGCACGAGATTCTGCTCGGGTGGAAAAGGCAGGGCCATCCATGTTCACGTAGGTGCCGCCATCATGAACCCGAGCGCCACAGGCCAGTGCCTCTTCCCGCAACAGCTCACGCAGCCCGCTGCTGATGGGATCAGCAAAGGCCACATGCCCCACGATGCCACGGCCAAAGAAGGTGTGGTGCTCCCGGCGGCTGGTACGGTCGAAGAACTGATCCGGCAGCAGGACATCACGCGGGCGGTATTCCTCCTTCAGGCTGCCCACCGCGGTCACGGTGATGATCCAGCGCACGTTCAGTGAGCGCAGCGCCCACAGATTCGCCCGGTGATTCAGCTCCGTCGGCAGGATGCGGTGACCACGACCGTGCCGGGGTAGGAAAAAGACGCGCCGTCCGGCGAGCGTGCCACTCACGAGGGTATCGGAGGGTGAACCAAAGGGTGTATCGATGGCTACCTCCGACCGATCTTCCACCCCGTCAATGTCATAGAGACCAGAGCCGCCGATGATGCCGATGGAAGGGGGAAGAGAATTCATGCGGGCGTGAGGCTAGCGGCGGATTTTAGCCTGGCAATCGTGGTCGTGAGAACATTCCGTCTAGTAGGAAGCCAGGCAGCGGGTCCAGCTAGGCTGAATTTAGTGCAAAATTTTTGCATTGAAGAGTCATTGTTCTTAATGCAATGCTCTTGCGTTAAACTCATGCCAACGCCGCCATCCATCGTCCTCGCAGGACTCGAATCGGTCGGGAAGTCCGCGCTCTTCCGCGGCCTGACGGGCCAGGTGACGGGGGATGAGGCGAATTTTCGTGGTTCGACGGTCGTCTGCCGGAAGTGTCGAGTGCCAGACTGCGGCTGCGAGGTCGTGGATACACCCGGCATCCGTCTTGTCGGTGATGCGCAGACCACGCAGACGGCTCTAGCGGCCACGCAGGAGGCCGATGCCGTGCTGCTCGTCGCCCGTGGCACCCATGCCGTGAGTGAGGTGGAGACGCTGCTGCGGGAGCTGGATTTGCAGCAAAAGCGCACCGCCCTAGCCATCACGTTTCAAGACAAGGCCCCCGAGCAAATCCAGACGTTGGCTCAGGTCTATCGGGAGCGGTTGGGCATTCCTGTGGTCGTCGTGAACGCTCGTGAGCTAGATCAGGAAGGTCGCGGTCGAGTACTCGCCGCGATCCAAAGCGCCGCGCAGATGAAGGCGGTGCAGCCTACCGGTGGGGTTCAGCAGGGCGGAGGACTGCACCCCCTTGCCGTGCAGCCGGAGACAACGCCCTTTGAGCACAAGATCGTTGGTCCTTGGCTCGCGCTGCTGAGCATGGGGCTGATGTTTGCCCTGCCTGTGTATGCGGCCTACGTCTTCGCGAGCTGGGCGCAGCCGCTCGTGGATGAGTTGGCCATCACTCCCTTGAAAGCAGCGGCAGCTTCCTGGCCTCAGCTCGCCCAGGTGCTGCTGACCGGTGGCTACGGGATCATCACGCTGGGCTGGTATTCTTTCCTGTGGGCCTTCCCTGTGGTCCTGCTCATCAGCCTCAGCGTCGCTTTGGCGGAGGAGACCGGTTGGAAAGATCGCATCACGGCTGCTCTCGATCCCTGGCTGCGCCACATCGGCCTGAGCGGGCGGGATTTGATCCCCGTGCTTACTGGTTTCGGCTGCAATGTGGTGGCGGTCTTTCAGTCGCGCTCCTGCTCAAAGTGTTCGCGTGCCGCCTGCGTTTCCATGATCGGTTTTGGCAGTGCCTGCAGCTATCAGATCGGAGCGTCACTCAGCCTCTTTGGCGCAGCGGGGCATCCCACGCTATTCTTTCCCTACCTCGCAGCTTTGTTGGCCGTAGGGGCACTGCACACGCGCCTATGGCACGGAGCTTTGGTGGATGAGGGCGTGCAGCTCCTGCAGGAGCGGTCGTTTTTGCAGAGGCCCTCTCCACGCGCCGTGCGGTGGCGCATGAGGGCTGCGCTCGGGCAGTTTCTGAAGCAGGCCATGCCGATCTTCCTTTTGATCTGCTTCGTCGCTGCCTTGCTGGAGCATTTCGGGGTCATGGCCTGGTTCACGGCTGGCTTGGCCCCGGTCCTGGGGTTGTTTCGCCTACCCGGCGAGGCAGCTCCAGGTATTCTCTTTTCCATCCTGCGCAAGGATGGCCTGCTCACCCTGAACAGCGGGGAGGGCGCGCTGCTCTCCGCTTTGTCAGCCGGACAGCTTGTTGTGCTGGTCTGGCTGGCCTCCACGTTCACCGCCTGCCTGGTCACTCTATGGACCGTGCGCCGCGAGCTAGGTTGGAAAGCCGCGGCGCTCATCGCAGGAAGGCAGGCGGTGACCTCTCTCGTCAGTGCGTGGGTGATTTCTTGGTGGATATGAGATCGCATTCCATTCCTGTTCTCATTGTCGGCGCTGGGCCGGCGGGCATTGGTTGCGCGGTGGCGTTGAAGGCCTGTGGCATCGAGGCACAGCTGGTGGATGCTCAAGGCGTTGGGGGTTCTTTTTCCAAGTGGCCGCGCCAGATGCGACTGCTCACGCCTTCGTTTCACAGCAATTCCTTTGGAGCCGTGGACCTGAATGCGCTGACGCCTCAGACTTCTGTGGCGGACTTTCTGCACACGCAGCATCCCACCGGTGAGGAGTATGCCCGTTACCTGAAGGCATTGGTCATTCACTACCAACTGCTCGTGGATGCGCCCACGCAGGTCACGCAAATCATCCCCCAGGTCGAGGGCGGCTTCCAGGTGGAGACGAATCAGGGCAGCTACGAAGCCGATCAGGTGATCTGGGCAGCGGGTGAGTTTGGTCGTCCTGACGATGGCGGTATCCGGGGTGCGGACCTTTGCCTGCACAACAGCCGCGTGCGTGACTGGGAAGAAGTGGCGCGTCTGGGCGATGCCTTTGCCGTGATCGGAGGTTACGAGAGTGGGCTCGATGCGGCGGTGAATCTCATGCACCTGGGCAAGCATGTCCATGTGCTGAGCCGGGGCGAACCCTGGGGCAGCGATGATCCGGACCCGAGCCGCAGCCTGAGCCCGCACACTCGGGACCGACTGAAACGCGCGCTGCTGGAGTCGCCTGGTCAGGTGCGATTCTACAAAAAGGCGAACATCCTGGAGGTGTCGCGGGTGCCGCAGGGGTTCCAGCTCGTGGATGATGAGGGCACGCCTTTGGTGACGCAGACGCCACCCATCCTGGCCACAGGCTTCCGGCATGCGCTGGAGCCGGTGCGTGAGCTCTGGGAATGGCGTCAGGGCTTGCCTGTTTTCACCGAGCAGGCGGACGAATCCACCCTGCATCCGGGTCTGTTTTACAGCGGGCCGTCGCTGAGCCATCGCGGCATGCTTTTCTGCTTCATTTACAAATTCCGTGCGCGCTTTGGCATCTTGGCGCGGACGATTGCTGAGCGTCTCGGGCGCGACTGGGAGAAGCCACTGAAGCTCTGGCGCGAGCGTGGCTTCATGCTGGATGATCTGAGCTGCTGTGCGGACTGTCAGTGCGCCGTGCAGTCCGAGGGCACCGAAAACCCTGAGGTGGAGGACTATGAAAGCGTGGCTGCCTAATCTCCGCGAGAAAGCCGCAGTTCCCGCCCGCCCCGCGGGGCCAGTCAGAGCGGCGGCCAGCCTGACACGCGGTCATCTGAATGACCTGACCAAGGCGATGGGACAGCAGATGTTTTTCTGGGGTCGGGATGTGCTTCATGTCTCGGGGAATTTGCTGCTGAGGCATGGCTTTGAAAAACATGAGTCACCCGGCCTGAAGGGCACCAGCTGCTATCGCAAAGCTTGGGCAGGCGGTGTCATCGAGCTGCATGGGGCCTGCGCGGGTTGGTATCCGCTGAGGCCGGAGAGCGGCATCGGTTTTCTCTTTGTCCGCACGGACCGTCGCTGCTATGCGCACCGCGAGGTTCAGCCTGCGATCCCGGGCCAGTATGACTACGATCGCCTCGTGTCTGGCGATCTTAACCTGCTGGAGCCTGCTGGGCGAGTGTTTAGCGAATGGCTGGTGCAGTACGAGAGCTGGATCTGCCAGGAATGCGGTGCGCAGCACCGCCAAGAGTGCCATGCCATGCTCTCGCGGCTACCGGCGGGTCAGCCTTGGCTCAGCCCAGAACTCGCGCTGGAGTGGCTGCGTCTCTTTGCTCAGGGCAGTTCGGTGCCTCGGGCGCATGCTCTGCGCGGTCAACGGCGGGAGCTCAGGCATTTGCCTCCGCGAAACCACGGATGAACCGCCGCAGGCTGCTGAGTCCGCTCTGGCGTGAAGGCGTGAGGTAGCTGCCGAGGCCGCATTCCTGGATGAAATCCGGCTCGGTCGTGGCCACGAGCTTGGCGGGGATGCCATTGTAAAAGCCGCACAGCAGCGCAGCAGTGCCCTTGGGCGTCAGGGCATCGGCATCCATTTGGAAATAACACAGCCCATCGCGCAGCTCGGGGTGAATCCACAGCTGCGAGATGCACCCGGCGAGCAGGTTTTCCTTCACGCGGTGTTTTTCCTCCATGGCTGGGTAGCTGCGACCTAGCTGAATGAGGTAGCGCATGCGTTCCTCCGCATCGGGCAGGAGCTCGAAGGTCTCTTTGAATTCCGAGGCACGCTGGCGGAGCAGCTCTTCAGGGGCGGGGGTAGGCATGACTCTGTTCCTAGATGGCTGGGCGGCTGTGTCCAGCGCGCGATGCAGGCTAGGGTGTCTTCTCGCCGTCTGCTTCCAGCTCGGCTTCCAGGCGGCGCGTGACCTCCAGCGGCGATCCCGTGCGCTGGGAGAGCAGCGCATACATCATGGGCACCAGCGCCAGCGTGACCACGGTGGCGATGCTGACCCCGAAGACAATCACCACACCGACGACGCGCCGTGTCTCAAAGCCCGCACCTCCGCCCAGCATCAGCGGCAAGGCACCCATGACGGTGGCCAGAGCGGTCATCAAAATCGGCCGCAGGCGTTGCTCACTGGCCGTCAGGATGGCTTCGCGAAATTCCACGCCTTCGTCGCGGAGTTGGTTGATGAATTCGACAATGAGAATGCCGTTTTTGGCAGCAAGGCCAATGAGCATGATCAGCCCGATCTGGCTGTGGATGCTTTGGTTCATGCCCATGATCAGCAGACCGAGCAGCGCGCCTGCCACAGCCATGGGCACCGTCAGCATGATGGTGAAAGGATGCACAAAGCTCTCGAACTGCGCCGCGAGCACGAGGTATGCGATGAGCAGCGCAAGGGCGAAGATGATGCCGATGTTTCCCTGATTTTGCTTCAGCTTCAGCGAGTTCCCTTTGTAGCCGATGATGGCGCTGCTGGGCAGATTTTCTCGGATCAGGTCTTCCATGTAGGTCACGGCCTCGCCAAGGCTGTAGCCTGGGCGCAGCTCCGCATCGAAGGTGATGCTCCTCATGCGGTTGTAGCGATTCAGCGTGCCGCTGTCGGCGAATTCTTCCATTTTCACCAGGTTCGAGAGCGGGATGAGTTTTTGGGTGCGCTCGCTACGGACAAACAAATTGTTTAGATCGACGGGCGTGCGCTTGTCGTCGTAGCTACCTTCGATCATCACGTCGTATTCCTCGCCCTGGTGGATGAAGGTGGTCGCACGTCGGCCGCCCAGCATGGTTTCCAACGTCAGGCCAATGTCCGCCGTGGACACGCCGAGGTCGGCAGCACGGGCTTGGTCGATGCTGACCCGCAGCTGTGGCTTCGTGTCGCGGTAGTCGCAGTCAAAGCCGACGAGGTCAGGGTTGGCGCGGCCTTTCGCCAAGATGATGTCGCGCCACTCGGCCAATTCCTCGAACGTGGACCCGCTGACCACGATTTCGAGTGGCTTGTTCAGTCCGCGTAGGATCGCCTGTCGCATGATGACAGAGACCTTTCCTTCCGTCATGTCCGCGGTGCGCTTCCGCACATCTTCCATGATGGTGAAGCCATCCCGCCGGGTGCCGAAGGGCGAAAGCGTGATGACAGCGATGGAGTCATTGAAGTCGGCCGTAGCCCCGAAATTTCTAGGCGCGCGTGAGTTCACGCGGGTGGCTTCCTGAGTCTCTTCCACGAGGTACATGACCTTGTCCGTGAGCTTGTCCAAAGTGACCATCGTGCTGGCAAAGGTGGTGCCCGGTGGTGAGGTCGCCGTGACAAAGAAAGAGCCACGATCCTCCCGAGGCATGAATTCATCTGGGATGTGGACGAGCAGCCAGCCGCAAAGCGCGATCAGTCCACCGACGATGGGAAATGCGGAGCCGGGGAAGTGGAGGGCATAGTTCAGTAGCCAGCGGTAGCTGCGCTGAATCTTGGCAAAGAGGCGGTCGAGCACGTTGGCGATCCAGCCATCTCCTTCGCGCCCACGCAGGATCTTGGAGGCCATCATGGGCGATAGCGTCAAAGCCACAAAGCCCGAGAAAGCTACCGCGATGCTGAGCGTGACGCTGAACTCAGCAAACATGCGCCCAGTGTCTCCCGGCATGAAGGCCACGGGCACGAACACACTCATCAGCACCAGCGTGGTCGCGATGACCGCAAAACCGACCTGACGTGTGCCTTTGTAAGCAGCGACGAGTGGCTTTTCGCCATGCTCGATGCGGCGGTGGATGTTCTCCAGCACGACGATGGCGTCATCCACCACCAAGCCGATGGCCAGCACAAAGGCCAGCAGCGTCAGTGTGTTCATCGAATATCCCAGCGCCAGAAGCACCAGGCAGGTGGCAAACACACTCACCGGCACCGCCACGGTCGGGATCAGCACGGCGCGGAAGCTGCCCAGGAACAAGAAAATGATGATCACCACCAGCACGATGGCGATGCCTAGGGTGCGATACACCTCATGCAGCGATTCTTCGATGAACTGGCTGATGTCATAGCTGTTTTCCAGACGCAGGTCGGGGGGCAGCGTCTTGCGGATTTCGTCGGCCTCCGCACGCACCGCCCGTGCCACTTCCAGCGGATTCGATCGCGACTGGCGGATGATGCCCAGGCTGACCATGAGCACGCGATTGCCTTTGAACACCGTGCGTGCCTCCTCGGCGCCGAGGGAAACTCGGGCGACTTCAGAAAGGTGAACCTGGTAGCCGTTCTCACCGCGAGCGATGACCATTTTCTCAAAGTCCTCGACGCTGCGATACTGACGACTCAACCGCACCGTGAATTGACGATCGAGGGACTGCACGGTGCCTGCTGCAGGATCGACATTTTCGCTGCGCAGCGCCTTTTCCACATCCACGGGCGTCAGTCCACGGGCGGCTAGCGCCTCGCGGTCCAGCCAGATGCGCAGAGCGTAGCGGGTGCCGCCATTGATGCGCACGCGGGCCACGCCAGGCAGTCGGGAAAAGCGGTCCACCAGGTAGCGCTCGGCATAGTCATTCAGCTCCAGCGTGTTTCGCGACTCGCTGGTCAGGTTCATGTACATCAGCACCTCGGCGCTGAGCTCTGTTTTGCCCACGTTTGGAGGCTCGACCTCACTGGGAAAAGTGGGCAGGATCGGGCTGATCGCCTCGCGGATGTCATTCGCGGCGGCATCGAGGTCCCGGCCCAGCGTGAATTCCACTGTGATCTCGGATTTTCCATCCACCGAGATGGAGGAGATGTTCTCAATCGCCTCGACTTGAGAGATGCGATCTTCCAAACGCTGGGTGATGCGCCGCTCCACGACGCTGGCCGAGGCCCCTCGGTAGTAGGTTTCCACCGTGACGATGGGGGGCTCAATGTCAGGAAACTCACGCAACGGCAGCCGCGTGTAGGCGACGATACCAAAGGTGACGAGCACCAAGTTCATCACCAAAGCCAGCACTGGGCGGCGTACGGAAGTGTCAGAGAGCCACATTAAATGAAGAGGGAACAGCCATTAACGCGGCAAAGAGCCCGAGTCTAGGCGCGGACTTGCGACAATCTTGAAGGGGCTTGGCGAGCGCCAAGCAAACGTGCGTGCTTTGGGAAGCAAAACGCTCAGCCCGGTGAAAAAAATCCTGCTTCGGCTTAGAGGATCATGCTGCCCGCCGGCTGGCCCAGACCATGAGGCCGATGCAAAGCACCGTCGCCGGCAGAACAAAGGTAGTGCTCCAAAAAATGATCTCGTTTTGTCTTTGAGTGAGCTGGATGCGGTAGTTGCTGCGTGGTTTCGGCGTGATGCCGATGAGCTTTTCGCGGTTGAGAATCCAATTCAGGCTGGCCGCGATGAAGTCACGGTTCACGGCCAAAGCAGATTGGCGATCGAGCAAAGCAGCGTTTCCGACGACGACCATGCGGCAGCTATCCACACGCAGGCGTTCGTCGGTGATGGTACCGCGCTCGACACTGGCCGCGAGGAAGATGTCTTTGCGGGTATCTTCTTCCTCGGCCACGGGGAGCTCTTCCAGGTAGTTCTTTTCGCCCCAGTAGCGGTTGGTCGCGCCCATGAGCGGATGCACCGTGATGCCCTGATTCTTCAGGTATTCGTCATCAAACCGCAGTTCGAGGGACTCGGTCTGGCCTGGCAGTGTCGTGTTGCTGGCGGCGAGGTGGCGGGTGATCGACGATTCGTTGTCAAAGACGGCTTGGACGGAAAATTCTTTCCGTGCGCCGCTGCTGGTGCTTTCGGCATAGAGAACGCGATCGTTGCGTGGCATGACCCCATTCAGCCCGAGAAAAGCCGACAGCCGTGGGGTTTCCCCAGAGGGGTCCAGCAGGACCAAGATGCCTGAGCGCGCCCCTGACCAGTAGGTCTTGAGCAGTCCGATTTCGCGCTCTGAGAGATCGTAGCGCAGGCCAGGTAGGATGAGGCCATCGGCATCCGCGGGGATGCTGCTCACTTCAGCGAGATTGATGGGGAAGAGCTGAAAGTTCTGCGCTCGGCCTAGCTCACCCAGCGCGACCATGGATTCCAGGAGCGCCGCCTCAGTGCGGGCCCCTTTGCCGACGACGATGTAGAATTTGCGCTCATCGCCATCGACCACATTGATCAGGGCTGAAGTGACGGCGTCTTCACCGCGATATTCCTTGATGGCACGCTGGGTCTCAGTGCCTTTTTCGCGGATCACCAGCTCTTCTTCGGCGATGAACCGCACGCGTTTGCCACAGCGGATGACGATGCCGCTTTGGTCGAGCGGCAGACCGGTTTCTGTCTTCAGGGTTTCAGCGCGTTCGATGTCACGCAGCGGATCAATGCTGCGGACTTTGACTCGTCCACGCCCATTGAGGCGATATTCTTCCAGCAGGGTTTGGGTCTCACCGAACAGGCTGGCATCCCGCGGGATGACGTTGGCGATGAAGACATCTTTGGAGAGCTTCTCCAGGTAGTTCAGGGTGGCGCTGCTGAGGGTGAAGCGCTGCTGTGGACTGAGGTCCCAGCGCGTGTGGTAGCGATAGCTGATGCGATTGATGCCAAAAAAGAGCGCTAGGGTGAGTAGCACCTGCAGGGCGACATTGAGACCAATGCTCCAGCGCTTGGGCATGGGTGGGCTCGCTTGAGAGTTTTCGGTCAGGTCGGGCATTCGGGGTTCCTGTTTAGCGTCCATTCAGCGCAGGTTCAGGGCTTCCAGCGGCGGAACTCGAGCACTTGATGTGTGAGTGCCAGAAAGAGCAGCGCGAGGCTGCTGTAGTAAACGAGAGGTTGGGTGTCGATAAGTCCGCTGGTGTAGGTGCGGATGTGTTCCATGCTGGCGAAGTAATTGATGATGTCCACGAAGGTCTCGGAGACCTTACGACCCAGCACCATGATGAAAAGCCCGCCGAGGAAGTGTAGCAGGCTGAAGGTGAACGAAACGACGGCCGCTATGATTTGGTTCGAAGTGAGCGAAGACGCAAAGCAGCCGATGGCGAGATTGAAGCAACCCATGGCCAACAGGATGAGGTAGCTGCCCGTGAGCGAGCCGGGTGGAACGACGACTTGCCCCGCAGTGATCCAATCGACGATTTTGAAATTCAGCCAGCTCGGCATCCACAGCACGGAATAGACCAGCACGGCGGCTAGGTACTTTGACAGCACGACCTGCCAAGTCCTGACCGGTGTGGTGAACAGTGTCTCAAAGGTGCCCATCTTTTTTTCCTCCGCAAAGAGGCGCATGGTCAGCAGAGGAAAGACGAAGAAGTAGGAGAGCCAGAACCAGTTTGGCTGAAACATCCACTGAACGATGCTCCCCTCACTGGGGCCACGTTCTAAGATCGACAAAGCAGCACGAAATGAATAGCCACTGAGCACCATCACCAAGGCCAGCACGACGTAAGCTACGGGGGAGACGAAGAAGGCCCGCAGTTCTTTTTTGAGCAAAATCCAGAGGAGGCGCATGGGGTGAGGTGAAGAGAGATCGAGGCGAGCGATCAGCGGGTTCGATCCGAAGCGACGAGTTCCACAAAGACGTCCTCCAGCGTCGGCATCTGACGGTGCATCTCGCGCAGTTGCCAGCGCTCGGCGCTGGCAAGGTTCATGACGGCTTCGCGCACGTCTTGCCGTGCCTCCACTCTCAGGCTGATGCGCTTCCAGCCTTCATCCTCGCCATCCAGGGTTGCTTTGCGCACATTTGGAAGTGACTCCAATTGGTTTAGCAAATGGGTGCCTTCACCTTTGAGTTCGAGCTGCACCAGCGTCGCAGCGCGCAGTTGGCGGGTCAGCTTGTCCGGTGTGTCATGGGCCAAAATCCGGCCCTGGTGAATCATCAACACGCGATCACAGACGGCTTCCACTTCCTGCAAAATATGCGTGGAGAGCAGGATGGTGTGTGCAGGTTTCAAGTTCTGCAAGATCTCGCGCACTTGGCGGATTTGGACGGGATCCAGACCATTGGTCGGCTCATCTAGGATGAGCAGAGGGGGCTTGTGCAAAAGAGCGTCCGCCAGGGCCACGCGCTGCCGATAGCCTTTCGACAAATGACCAATGAGTCGGCGGCGCACATCGGAAATCATGCAGAGGTCCATGACCTCACCCATGCGCTGTCCCAAGGCCCGTCCTGTCAGACCCTTTAATTCCGCGCGGAAACGCAGGTATTCTTTTACCCGCATGTCGGTGTAGAGTGGAGCCGTCTCCGGCATGTAGCCGATGCTTTTTCGGACCTGCAACGATGCATGGAATACATCGTGACCATTGACGCGAGCGCGCCCGCTGGTCGGGGGCATGTAGCCGGATAGGATGCGCATCGTGGTGGATTTTCCTGCCCCATTAGGGCCTAAAAATCCCACGATCTGTCCAGGTTCCACCTGGAAGGTCAATCGGTCCACGGCCACACGTCCGGCGTAATGCTTAGTGAGGTCCTGGACGTCGATCATGGGGTTGTTTGAAATGTTTCGCGCGAAAGAAGGAATGATGCGACGGTACTAAAGCGGCAGCAAGCGATGCTGGCAACCGAGGAAAACCCGCAGGAGAAGTCTCTCCTATGCAGGTGGATTCCTCGGGTTCATGCATTGCCACCTTTCCGCTTCTCCAACCCAAGGGGCCAAATGGCGCCTTACTGATAAGGAACCCGGAAGATCTCTCCCGTGTCTTGGTCTTTGGCTTTGGTGCCTGGACGCAATCCTTCGACGCTGATGATTTTGCCTCCTTTGGGGGTGTAAACATACCCTGGCCTGCCTGGAACAGGTCGTGCGTAGGGAACGTCACTCGTCGCTGGAGGCGTGGTTTGTGGTGGGGCTGCGGGCGTGACCGCACCTGGCGCGACTGCAGGAGGCGTAACCGTGGAGGGTGGCATTGCAGGTGGTTGAGCTGCACCAGGAGCGGGTGGGTAGCTAGGTGCGGGGGGCATCACCACCAGTCCTTGATTGACTCCAGCGGGAGGGGTGGACGGCAAATTGGTTGGTGGCGTCAGGTTAGCTCCTGGAGGTAAAGTCCGCGGGTCGATGCCTGCAGCCGCTGCTGCGGCCGCAGCGTTGGGGTCCACCACCATCTGTCCAGGTGCTGGAGCGATGGGCTCCATGTAGCGATTATCTTCACCGTAGCGCGGAGGTTGATCCAGACTATGCCCGCTGCGTCCAGCAAAAGGCCGCGGTTGGGGTTGTGATTGGCAAGCCACGCACAACGCGGCTGCGGACAGGACGATGGCTGGGCGGAGGAGGGACATCGGAGCAGGGGAAGTGTCGTGGTGTTGAAAAAACGGAACTAGGTCAGCTATTAACACGCATTGGCATCAGCACATAGAGGAAGTGCTCTCCCGTGCGGATTACACCAGGGCTAATTTCGTCGATCAGATGCAGGGTGACTTCGTCTGCGCTCAGATTGCGCAGCGGTGCCATCGTGAACTCTGGGTTGAAGGCAATGGTGATCGGGGTGCCTTTGTAATTGATGGCGATGGTTTCGCGTGCTTCACCGATGTCGGGGCTGCTTGCGATGATTTCCACCTGGCCGGCCGTGAACTGGAACTTCACCGAGTTTGATTTGTCACTGGCGAGCAGAGAGACACGCCCGATGGCACGCAGGAAAGGTTCGCGTTCCAACACAATCCGCTCTTTAGCCTCGCCAGGGATCACTTGACGATAGTTGGGGTAGTTGCCGTCGATCAGTTTGCTAATAAGTAGGCTGCTGCCGAGATCAAAACCCACCTGACTGCCGGTGATGCGAATGACCACATCGCCATCATCACCACAGAGGCGAGCGAGCTCGTTCACGGCCTTGGTTGGCACGATGATGTCCACTTCTTGGCTCTGGGGGAATTCTACATCTTGCTCCACCATGGCTAAGCGACGGCCATCAGTGGCTACCATGGTTAGTGCGTTATTCTTGAAGGAGAAAAGAATACCATTGAGCACATAGCGGGTCTCATCGGTGGAGATGGCATAGGAGGTGCGACGCAAGCAATCCCGCATCACAGCTTGGGGTAGCACAAACTCGCGAGCATCATCAAATCGGGGCAGGGCAGGAAATTCCTCACTGGTCAGGCCGACCACCTTGAAGAAAGAAGGGCCGCTACGAATGGAAGCATAGTTTTTCTCATCGACGCTGACATGGATCTCATCCGATGGCAGTTCCCGCACGATGGTCGATAATCGGCGCGCAGGCAGGGTGGTGGCACCTTCTTCCTCGACTTCAGCTGGCACTGTGCAAGTGACGCCGACATCCAGATCGGTGGTGGTGAGTTCCAGGATTCCATCCTTGGCTCTCAAAAGCACGTTGGAGAGAATGGCAAGCGTGGTGCGGGCGCTGACCACGTGCTGTACCTGGTTGATGGCCTGCTGGAGAGTGTCCTTGCTGATGGTAAACTTCATAAGGGGTAAACGTCCGCGTGACGGCGTTGAACCTTTCTTTTTAGCCAACGGCCAGGATAGTCGCAAGGAGTTTGGCAGGGAATTATGCCCTAAACCTAAATTCTATCATCTGTCTCTGCTTACCCAACATCCACACAAAAGGTGCCTTTTTACGGCTGAATTGCTGGCGGTCAGTGCTTCACGAAACGGCTAGTTTCGTGCTTGGCTAGCCTTTCCGTCGGTGTATTGGCTGCCATCATGTCTTTTTGGCTGCTGAAATCTGAACCCGATGTCTTTTCCTTCGCTGATCTGAAGTCGCGTCCGAAAAAGACGGAGCCCTGGAATGGTGTGCGCAATTATCAGGTCAGGAACATGATGCGAGACCAGATGCACGAGGGCGACCTTGGCTTCTTTTATCATTCTAGCTGTCCCGTGCCAGGAATCGCAGGGGTGGTGAAAATTGTCCGCGAAGCCTACCCGGACCCCACGCAGTTTGAGCCTGCGTCAGAATATTTCGATGCGGGCAGTCGGCCCGAGGAACCTCGCTGGCTGATGGTGGACGTCCGCTGGCAGGCTGATTTTCAAGATTTTGTGTCGCTGGACATGCTGCGTGCCGATCCTGCACTGGCGGACATGCTAATCCTGCGCCGCGGCAATCGCCTTTCCATCACTCCGGTCGAAAAGGCCCATTGGGATAGGATCTGCCAGCTCGGCAGACTTTGACCCCTTGTTCAGGATTCTGGCTGGCGCGCTGAAACTGAATCTGCTTGAATTCAGCGCCATGGCCCTACCCTTCCAGCGTGAAGCTCATCTCCAGGCGGCTCTATCAGGGATCGTGTTTGATATCATCGTCATCGGGGGAGGGGCCAGCGGCCTAGGTATTGCGGTCGATGCCGCCTCCCGCGGGCATTCGGTGCTGCTGGTGGATCAATCGGACTTTGCCAAAGGCACCTCCAGCCGAAGCACCAAACTGGTTCATGGGGGTGTTCGTTACCTGAAGCAAGGAAACCTCTCCCTGGTCTTGGAAGCCTTGCGGGAACGTGGGTTGTTGGTTCGCAATGCGCCGCATTTGGTGCACAGTCTGCCCTTTGTCATCCCGAACTACCATTGGTGGGAGGGGCCCTTTTACGGTATTGGCATGAAGGTTTACGATGGTCTTGCGGGTCGCCTGGGTCTGGAACCTTCGCGTTGGCTATCTCGAGAGGATGTCTTGGAAATGGTCCCCAATCTGGAGCCTGAAGGCTTGAGTGGAGGTATCATTTATCACGATGGGCAGTTCGATGACGCCAGATTGGCGGTAAACTTGGCCCAAACTGCAGCTGAGCAGGGCGGGGTTTTGCTCAATCACATCGGCTGCCATGGGCTGATGAAAGAGGCTGGCCAAGTCGCTGGCGTGCTGCTTCGCGATCAAGAGACAGGCCTTGAGTTTCAGGTGAAAGCAAAGGTCGTGATCAATGCCACGGGCGTCTTTGCTGATGCTGTGAGAAGAATGGATGAGCCGAATGCAGCGGCTCTGATCAGCCCTAGCCAGGGAGTGCATTTGGTCCTGCCCCGAGAGTTTTTGCCTGGCGAGTCTGCCATCATGATCCCCAAGACGGATGATGGCCGCGTGCTTTTTGCCGTCCCGTGGCACGGGCGTATCATCGTCGGCACCACGGATACAGCGGTCACGGAAGTCAGCCTCGAGCCGCGTGCGCTGGAAGAAGAGATCGACTTCATCTTCACCCAGATCCGCCGTTACCTAACGCGTGACCCGCATCGTGAGGATGTGCTCAGTCACTTCGCCGGTCTGCGACCGCTGATCAAGGCGGGGGCGGGGGGGAGTACCGCAGCGCTATCTCGCGATCATTTGATTTCGGTCTCCGATTCTGGGCTGATGACTCTGTCTGGCGGCAAGTGGACGACGTACCGCAAGATGGCGGAAGATGCGGTGGATCATGCGGAAAGGATCGGTGCTCTGGATCACCGCGTGTGCCGCACGCATCATTTGCCGATTCATGGCGCTGATTCACCCGAACTAAGGGTGGGCGATCCCTGGGCCGTCTATGGCAGCGATGCGCGTGCGATCCGTGACCTAGTGGTCACGAATCCTTCTCTTGGCCAGCGATTGCACCCTGAGCTAGAGGTGATGAAAGCAGAGGTCGTCTTGCATGTGCGGCATGAAATGGCACGCACGGTGGAGGATGTGTTGGCTCGACGCACCCGTGCTCTGCTGCTCCATGCTAAAGCCAGCGTAGAAGCCGCGCCTAGCGTCGCAGAACTGATGGCCGCAGAATTAAGCAGAGACGCAGCGTGGTGTCTTGACCAGGTCGAGTCGTTTCGTCAGCTCGCCGCTGGTTACCTTTTGGCGTGAGTTGGCTCAGGCTGCACGGAGCTTCTTGAGGTGGCTGAAACTCACAAGCTGACGCGACTCTTCATCCCAAAGTCTCAAGTTCATGCACTTCAGGCTCTTCCAGAAGGTCAGCGGTTGAATGCTCTTGAACAGCGGGTGTGAGTTATGGCAAGGCTCCAGGTAATAATTAGGAATCTTATGACTGAGATGGTGAATGTGATGGTAGCCGATGTTACCCGTGAACCACTGGAGGATTTTGGGCAGCTTGTAGAATGAACTGCCGTGAAGAGCTGCGGCAGTGTAGTTCCATTCATCGTGATGCTCCCAATAAACGTCTTCATACTGGTGCTGCACATAGAACATCCAGATGCCTGCGGCCCCCGCCACCATGGTGACGGGCAGCTGAATCATGAAATAAGCTTTCCACCCGATCATCCAGCACATCAAGGACACCCACACGGCCAGAGCTAGATTCATCGCCATCACGGATTTGCGATCTTTACCCTTTGCCGATGAGGACGGGAAACGCTGGTAGATCAAAAACATGCCCAAAGGAGCCAGGACAAAGAGCACGAATGGATTCCGAGCTAAGCGATAGGCGAACTTTTTCCAGCGAGAAGCCTCGAGGTATTCCTGTACCGTGAGCGTCCAAATATCGCCCTCTCCTCGGCGGTCTAGATCCCCGGACGTGGCATGATGCACATTGTGCTGCCATCTCCAGTGACCGTAGGGGGTGAAGGTCAACATGCCAGTGATGAAACCCACAATGTCGGTGGCCAGCTTCGATTTGAAGTAAGAGCCGTGACAGCAGTCATGGAAGATGATAAACAATCGGACCACGAACAGCCCACCGAGCAGTGCAAGCGCCAGTGTTAGCCAATAAGATACCTCAAGGCTCCGCCACATGAGATACCAACACAGGGCATAGGGCACGAAGGTATTGACCATTTGCCAGACGGCGCGAGGAATGGATGGAACTTGAAACTTAGCAACGATCTCTTTCCATTCGGAGATGGTAGGGAGCGGGTGGGCGGGAATCTCTGACATTGGGCAAAAGGAAGCGAAAAAATTAGCAGATGGTATCGGTGCAGTCGGAGTTTTTTATCAAAACTCCGTCACTCCGTTGCTGAAAATGCCTTTGGAGATGAATCCAAAGGCCCTGCAGAAGCATGAAGGAGGGTTGAATGGATACGAATGGATCATGCCAGCCGACCGCAGCATTGCTTGAACTTCTTCCCGCTGCCGCATGGGCAAGGATCATTCCTGCCTGTGTTTTGGGCAATAGCTCGGCGTTGCGGCTGGGCGACCTGGGTGGGTAGAATCAACTTAGGTCCTTCTTTTGCAGGATCGAAAGCTGCGGGTTTGGCTTCCTCCGATGCCTGCTTTTTGGGCTGAGCTTGTGGCGCTGCGGCAGGTTCGCTGGTGGCATTCTGCATCATGGCGAGCTGCGCCAGGAAATGCTCAAAGGCGGCGAGCTGCTGCGTGCTCTTGAACAAGTTGTTCAGGATCTCGCCTTGGATGTTGCGCATCAGTTCCGAGAAGATGCTGAAGGCCTCTTGCTTGAATTCGACCAGCGGATCTTTCTGCCCATAGCTGCGCAGGCTGATGCCTTCTTTGAGGGCATCCAGGGCATAGAGATGCTCCTGCCAGAGTCGGTCGATGGCATTGAGCAGGATCATTTTTTCGATCTCCTGCAGCGCCTGCGGATTGGCTCCGCCGACCTTGATGTCATACGCTGAGAGGACCTTGTCTTTGACCCAGGCTGACTGAGCTTCGAAGGTCAAGGTTTTGAAATCCTCAGGCAGTTCTTGCAAGCCGAGGGGGAAGGTACTGTTTAGCCATTGGAGCAGGTTTTCGTAGTCTGCCTCGATGTCGCTGCCTTTGTCTTGCGGAAGGAATTCTCCCAAGCGGTCTTGAATGCCTTGCTCCACCGCATCGTTGATCAGCAGACGTGGATCGTTCGACTCCAGGGCTTCGTTGCGGCGCTCGTAGATCACTTCGCGCTGCTGATTCATGACGTCGTCGTATTCCAAGACGCGTTTGCGCCAGACGTAGTTCCGTTGCTCCACACGCTTCTGCGCGGTTTCGACGCTGCGGTTCAGCCATGGATGCTGAAGCTCCTCGCCTTCCTGCATGCCGAAGCGTTCCATCATCTTCGTCATGCGGTCTGCCGCACCAAAGTTGCGCATCAGATCATCCTCGAAGCTGAGGAAGAATTTGCTCTCGCCTGGATCTCCCTGGCGGGCACAGCGACCGCGCAGCTGGCGATCCACGCGGCGGGATTCGTGACGCTCGGTGGCCAGCACCATCAGGCCACCCAGCTCGGCCACGCCTTCGCCCAGCTTGATGTCCGTGCCACGACCGGCCATGTTCGTGGAGATGGTCACGGCACCTTTTTGACCGGCGCGTGCGACGATTTCCGCTTCCTGGCGGTGATACTTGGCATTCAGTACTGCATGTGGGATCTTTTGCAGCTTCAGCATGCGGCTGACAGTCTCAGAGGCCTCAACGCTCGCGGTACCAACCAGCAGGGGCTGACCTTTGGCATGACGTTCGCGGATCATTTCGATCACGGCATTGTACTTCTCACGGCGCGTTTTGTAGATGCTGTCGTTCTGATCCACGCGCTTGACGGCCCTGTTGGTCGGGATGTTCAGGACGTCGAGCTTATAAATGTCGTGAAACTCGGCCGCATCGGTTTCGGCGGTGCCGGTCATGCCGCCGAGTTTCTGATAGAGGCGGAAGTAATTCTGAATGGTGATGGTGGCCAGCGTTTGTGTTTCGGCGTCGATTTGCACGCCTTCCTTGGCCTCCACGGCCTGATGCAGGCCATCGCTCCAGCGGCGACCTGGCATTTTGCGTCCGGTCTGGCTGTCCACGATGACGACTTTGTTGTCCTCGACGACGTACTCAACGTCTTTTTCGTAAAGGCAGTAAGCTCGCAGCAACTGACTGATCTGGTGGATGCGCTGTCCTTGAAAGCTCAGGCGGTCCTGTAGCTCGGCTTTTTTCTGCTGCTTTTCCTGATCGCTCGTCGTCTTGTCGCCATCGATCTCCGAATAAAGGGTGGCCAGATCAGGCAGCACGAAGGCGTCAGGATCATCGGGAGAGAGGAAGTTTCGTCCTTTTTCGCTCAGGTCGGCGTCGTGGCTTTTCTCTTCGATGAAGAAATAAAGGTCTTCCTTCAGGGCGAAGAGGTCCTTTTTCTGCGTGTCTTCATAGGTCTTGAGCTCGGCTTTTTCCATTGCACGGCGCAGCTCAGGATCTTCCATCGCACGCATCAGTGCGCGATTTTTCGGCTGCCCTAGTTTGACTTGGAAGAGCTTTTTGCCTGCCTCCTCGAGGTCACCTTTTTCAGCATGTGACTTCGCCTCGCTGGCGAGCTGGTTGCAGTATGTCGTCTGGCGGCGCACCAACTGCTCCACCAGCGGCTTGTAGCGCTCGAACTGGTGATTGCTCTCGGCGGCCGCCACGGGCCCAGAGATGATCAATGGGGTGCGGGCCTCGTCGATCAGCACGGAGTCCACTTCATCCACGATGGCAAAGTAATGTCCGCGTTGCACTTGCTGCTCCTTGCTGGAGGCCATGCCATTGTCACGCAGGTAGTCGAAGCCGAATTCGCTGTTCGTGCCGTAGGTGATGTCGCACTCATACTGCTGGCGTCGCAGATGGCTGGGCTGGTCGTTTTGGATACAGCCAACCGTGAGCCCCAGGAATTTGTAGAGGTAACCCATCCACTCCGAGTCACGTCGGGCGAGGTAATCGTTCACCGTGATGACATGCACGCCACGTCCTGTGAGGGCATTCAACGTCACGGGCAAGGTGCCGACGAGCGTTTTGCCTTCACCCGTGGCCATTTCTGCGATCATGCCGCGATGCAGGGCGATGCCGCCAATCAGCTGCACGTCAAAGTGGACCATGTTCCACTTCAACGGTGTGTCACAGACCATGTGCTCTTGGCCGCAGAGACGACGCGCGGTGTTTTTCACCACGGCGTAAACCTGGGGCATGATGTCATTCAGCATCTTTGCCTCAATCTCGGCAAAACGCGGCTGGATGTCATTCCAGGCTTCGCGTGCGCGGTCAATGCGCTCCTTTTTTTCGGCCAGGGACAGTGAACTCCAGGCAGCCTCGGCCAGGTAGGCATCTTCCAGGGAAGGAAAATGCGGCTTCAGAGCCCCAAAGTAGCCCGCGACATGGCGCAGGCACGCATTCACGGTTTCTTCATCAGCGATTCGGAGCGAGACACCGCCCAGAAACTGGGGGGTATGAAAAGCCCGAAACTGACTCTTCCAGTTGGCGACTCGTTCACGCAGAGCCTCATCCGATTCGCCCTGCAGCTGCTGCTCGATGCGGTTGATCTCGGCCACAATCGGCTGCAAGCGCTTTACGGTGCGCTGATTCTTGGTGCCGATGATTTTTTTAATGATCCAGTCAAACATGGGAAATGGGCCGGCGGGTCTGACCGCCAGAGGGGGTGTGATAGTGGACGGAAGCGCGCCTTTGGCAAGGGCGGGACTCCTGCCAAGGTGGACCGATGTCTTTTTCGAGCGATTCAGTTGGGGTCAAAACGCGGAAAGCGCCGCCGCTGCCACCTCGGCCGTGCGCTCCATGTCCTCTTTCGCGTGCGCCATGCTGATGAAGCCCGTTTCAAACTGGCTCGGGGCGAAGTAAACGCCATGATCCAGGCAGTGATGGAAAAACTTCCGGAAAGCGGCCAAGTCCGAGGTCTTCGCGTCCTGCAGGTTGTGAACTTCTTTCTCCGTGAAGAATAGGCAAAACATGCTGCCACGACGGTACCAGCGGTAGTTCAGGCCCTTCTTCTTCAGCACATCCAGCACGGCGTCTTCCATGACTTGGCCGATTTCCTCCAGGTAGGCATAGCCCTTCTGGCGGTCCAGCTCACGCAGCTGGGCCAGCCCAGCCGCCAGGGCGACTGGGTTCCCGCTCAGTGTTCCTGCCTGATAGACGGGGCCCAGGGGGGCTAGATGATCCATGATGTCCGCGCGTCCACCGAAGGCCCCCACCGGCAAGCCTCCACCGATCACTTTGCCCATGCAAGTCAGGTCAGGCGTGATGCCTTCCAGCTCCTGAACGCCTCCTTTGGCCAGCCGGAAGCCAGTCATGACCTCATCGAAGATCAAGACCACTCCATGCTTGGCTGTCAGGTCACGTAGCTTCTGCAGGAAGCCAGGTTTTGGCAAAATGAGACCCGCATTCGCAGGGTAAGGTTCCACGATCAACGCCGCAATTTCGTGGCCCTTTTGTTCAAAAAGCTCCTCCAGCGCTGCCTCATCGTTGAAAGGAAGCACCGTGGTCAATTCTGCGAAGGCTGGGGGCACCCCTGCGCTGTCAGGATTGCCGTGCGTCAGCGCGCCGCTGCCTGCGGCCACCAGCAGGCTGTCGCTGTGCCCGTGGTAGCAGCCATCGAATTTCACCAAGCGATGACGTCCCGTAAAGCCACGCGCCAGACGGATGGCGCTCATCGTCGCCTCTGTGCCGCTGCTGACCATCCGCACTTTCTGGATGGAGGGCACCCACTCGCAGATCGTCTGGGCCATCTTCACCTCATAGGGATTCGGAATGCCAAAGCTGACGCCTTCTTTTGCCGCCGTGTGGATGGCCTCGATCACGCAAACCGGCGCATGGCCCAGGATGGCAGGCCCCCAGGTTCCGACAAAGTCGATCATCTCCCGACCGTCCACATCCCAGATGCGGCAGCCCTTGGCCCGCTGCACGAAAAACGGATCGCCTCCGACATTTCGAAAAGCACGCACAGGAGAGTTCACCCCGCCAGGAATCACTTGTTTGGCGAGGTCAAAGAGCTTGGTGGAGAGAGGACCGTTGGGCATGGGATCAATAAATCGTCCAGTCGCTGCGACCGGTTGCCTCAGCATGGAGAGAAACCGCAGAAATGACAAAAGAAAGCCAAGCGTTGTTCTGAAAGATCTGCGCAATCGCTGATGGACTTCTGCGCACGAAGCACTGAACAAAGTGCTTCAAAAGCATTCTCCCTCACGCACCTCCCGAAATCGCGCGCCAGCGTCCTGGAGTGCGCCGGCCCTCCCGCGCTTTCGGGTTTCGTCAGTCCTGCGAAAAGCTCCAGAGGGCTGTAGCATTGATTCGCTATGCTCATCCTTCGGGTAGCCTTTGGCTGTCTATCTCCGCTGCGCTCCGGTTCCAAAACGCTCACGCGAGATGCGATTGCCGTGGAGCCTGACGGAACCCCGTTGGGGTTCGGCGGGATGAAAACGTGTGGTGACTCGATACCCAGGGTTCTGCGAACCCTAGGCTGCATGACGCAAGCCCGTTGGGCTTGGTTGATCGTAGCGTTCCCTTTCTGCCTCTGAAGATG
>CANNQP010000029.1 GCA_947507875.1 Verrucomicrobiaceae bacterium
CACCTAGCGCTGCGACCAACCCACCTAGCTCACCTCAGTCGTGAGGGAGAGGTTTATGGACCGCATCGTGTCGCGGATCTGGTCTTCGAGTTTCATGTCAATAGTTTCACCCAGATTTGCACGCCCCAAAGAGCTTAAATCAACAATCAGGTTGTTAATGAAGCGAATTATGGCAAAAAGCAACAACCAGGAAGCGGCTAAGTCGTTCTTAATCCAAAAAATGGTAACCCATAAGGTTCTTGACGAACAAAACAAAATTGTTTCTTATTTGAATTGTTCGCCAAGAAAAATCTCCACACCCAAAATGATCATGACAAATGCAAACTGGATCCCGATTCTTGGAGCCCCACTCATCTCCTCCAAGGGATCTCTGATTTTTAGGGGAGGGGTGCAAAAAGCCGACGATCAGGAGGGTGAACGTGCGCTAATGGGGCTGTATATCACGAACGAGACCTTCACCGGTGGCAGGGCAAGCTTCACGGTTCGATTCAATGACGTTGAGTTGATGTCATGCGCGGAGCTCGTGATCCGATACGACCCCCTAACCCAACACACCTTGAATGTGGGGATTCCAGTAAATTCCTATAACTTATTTGGTGTCCGAGAGTGGCGTGGTGGCAAATGGGAACAAATTGCAGGAGTGGGTCAGCGCGATACACTCCAACCAAACAAAGACTATGATATTTCCGTCGTAGTTGATGGCTCCTTGCTTTCGCTTTTTGTTGATGGAGTGGAGACAACTCGATGCAACTTGCCCTTCCCATTCTCACAGAGTCAAGCGGGTCTATTTTTCATCGGCCGCCATGATATTGTGGTTAAGAGCTTTGAGATACAGAACCAAAAGCCAAAAGCATTCGTGGTGATGCAGTTTGCGGCACCATACAATGATGTATACATGGAGGTAATTAAGTCCGTCTGTGAGGAGTTGGGGGTTGAGGTCATGCGGATAGATGAAGCAATGGGGCCGGGGCTCATAATTTCAGACATAAGCCAGGCAATTTTATCTTCGACAATAGTGATTGCTGACATATCGCCCCTCAATGCGAATGTGTTTTACGAAGTGGGTTACGCCCACGGGATTAATAAACCTACAATCTTGATTGCGGAGAAGGGCACGAAGTTGCCTTTCGATGTTTCACCGTTCCGCACCCTCTTTTACGAGAATTCTATTGCCGGGAAGAACAAGCTCGATAACGGGCTTCGTGAGTATATCAAGACCGTCTTGAATGTTCGCGGCGCTACCTCAAAAGACACGCCTGGCTAACAATACTGTGGTGGACAACCGGCTACACGCGCCGAGTCGAAGTGACCTTCTTTGCTACAAACCTTAACCCTGTTGCGGAGTGGCGCTCCCTGTAGCCGGTGCCACACCTCGACGTTAGCCGAACCAGAACCACGCTCATGGAAATCGCCAGTATCGTAGCCAGCTTCGTTTCGTTGATTATCGGCATCTTGGCTGGATGGCTCTCCATCCATTTTTTCAACAAGCAGAAGGACGACGCCAACCGTGTTGAAGTGGCCCTTGCCTCCATTCGTGAGCAGACCAACGCCTTGCAGGCTGTTAGCGCCACTTTCCTCGATAGGCTCACGAAGTATGTTACCACTCCCACCAAGCATCCTCCCCAGCCTGACCCGAGCAGGCTGGTGATTGATACCTTGAAGGGTATTCCCGAGGTTGTTCAGATGCTCCGCATTACGGAGGTATCTAGCACTGGTGTTTCCACCAAAGATTGGACGAGAATGTTGGTAGCCATGCAGTGCTACACCGCAGAGACCAACTTTTGGGCAGGTTATTACCTCCCGCCCGCCGACGTTTTTGATGCTAACAACAACTGGCATAATCTGATTCAGGGAGTGGTTGATCGGAGCATTTCTGATTTTCGACATGTGACTTCAATGCTGGATGAGTATGACACAGCCTGCCTTCGCGGGGAGCCTATTGAGCAGTTGAGGCGCGATACGCTGCAAGGTTTGGGCGGCCTGATCGGAGACACGGCATATCATTTTCGGAGGATTGCCCAACGTGACAAAACTCAAGATGCAACCGACGGCTAACAAAACGCTGCTGGCAACAGCGGGGGCGGCTTTGTCTTGCTTGTCACTCATGGCTCGAACCCTCCTTTCCTTCGGCAACGCTGCGTCCCAGCCCCCGCTGTGCCAGAGCTAAGTCGTTCGCCCAAGAAAACAAAGTCACCCACAAGAAGTCAGACTTAATGAAGACAGACACCGAACTTGAACAAGATGGCTTCACTCAGTCGGGCCGACAACGATACTCGCAAACAGTCGGAGATTTTTCTGATACTCTCCACCAGAAGGCCGTTCTTTATGCTGACGCTGACAAGGCACCCGGCATGAATCGGGAGGTGACTCACGATCATGTGAGATCAGCGGCGCACGCGATAGCCACAGTCGGCCCAAGGTCACCTCACTCCAAGTCCTCCGTCGTTTGTCAGGTGGGAGAGTATGTATTTACGGCCATGGCAGGGGTAGGGGGAGGACAGCTAGGTCAGCAGTGGGGCATTATCTGCTTCGGTGCTGGTTTGACTGCTGCTGTCGTTCTATTTGTGATCCGCAACGTCTATTTGAAGTAACCCACCATGAAGCTGATTTACACCGAAAGCGCCAAGACTGAACTCCAGGCATTTCATGAGAAGGCCGAGAAAGAACTTGGCGAGGCAATAAAGTCCAAGAAGTATGTTTTTGGAGACGAGGATGTTGAGGTTACGGCCTCTGATGTTCGTGAGCTTTCTGAGCGATTTTACTTCCGCACTGAGACAAGACGTCACACCCTTTGGAGGACACAACTCATTCTCAAGGTATATAGCATTCTCGGTGTTCTAGTAGCGTTAGGTGGCATTTTGTATCCATGGATTCGAAGCTTCGGCGACACCACTACGCTGACGATCATCGGCTCAGGTGTGGTGATGTCTGCTGCGAGCTACTTGATGCTGACATTGCTTCGCCAGAAGGAGCGTATCGAACATGAACAACGTATGATCGAACGCGAAATGAGAAAAGGCACCAAGATGCCGTGAAAGCGAATGTGACCAAGTTCCAAGAGGCCGAACAAAACGGATGCAGGCAACGGCTCGAAGGCCATCGGTCGTGTCAGCCACGTCTTGCGCTCGCCGTTGCCTGATCCGAGACGTTGATGAACAAGGCCGTAAGCGGCCAAGAGATCGCCTGATGGCACACAAAGCCGTAAAAGGCGTGCAGCCGCAGTCTCCGACAGAAAGAAAAAGCCACCGCCGACCCAAAGCACCGGGCCGATCACGATGCGTCTCACGATGAGGCGCTGCCATGAATCGCTGGGCATGGCTTTGGACGGGGGATGTTGTGGGCGCAGTGGATGAATCCAACGTTGACCAGGTGTGGCATGAATCTCCTCTCCTCCATAGGCTCATCCACCTGGGACCCAGGAATTGCCTCTCGCCCTCCTTGCTTCCCCCTTCAAGCCGCGCCATCACCTGGGTGTGAAAGTTCCGCACCTCATCATCGCCCAGATAATCCGCACGCTTCATGACATCTTCGTCGATCGGCGTTACTCGGACAAGGCGGTGGAGTTTGCCTTCAAAAACCACCCGAAGTGGGGCAGCCGTGACCGGCGGTTGTTCGCGGAGTCCGTCTATGAATGCGTGCGCCACTGGCGCTGGCTCTGGCATGTGGCCGGTCTGCCGGATGCCGATCATGCGCGCCGCGAAGGCATCGGCGAGGAGCAGCTCTGGAGCGTCTGGGCCGCGCAGTGGCTGCTGAGTGGCAAGGAACTGCCGCTTTTTGATGAGCTGGCGGGCATCCGTGCCGCTGACCTTCGCGCTCGTGCTCAGGAAAAGGACAGCCTGCCTGCGTTGATCCGCCTTTCCCTGCCCGACTGGCTGGACGCGCGCTGTGCCCAGGAGCTGGGAGAGGCCTGGCCCGCGATCCGTGAGACCCTGAACCAACCCGCGGAGGTCTATCTGCGCACGAACACGCTCAAGACGGACCGCCGCAGCCTGAAGGAACGGCTGGGGCAGGACGGCTTCATCACCGAAGCGCTGAAGCCCATCCCCACCGCACTCGTCATGCAGCAGCGCTACAATGTCTTCAGCATGGCTGCCTTCAAAGAGGGGCTGTTCGAGGTGCAGGACGCCTCCTCCCAGCGCGTGGCCCCCTTTCTCCAGGTGGAGCCCGGCATGAAAGTCATCGATGCCTGCGCGGGCGGTGGCGGCAAGACGCTGCACCTGGGCGCGCTGATGCAGAACAAAGGCAAGATCCTGGCCCTGGACGTGCATGACTGGAAGCTCAAGGAGCTGCGCAAACGCTGCGGTCGCGCGGGGGTGGACGTGGCCGAGACGCGCCTGATCGAGGGCAGCAAGACGATCAAACGCCTGGCCCACCATGCCGACCGGCTGCTGCTGGACGTGCCTTGCTCTGGCCTGGGCGTGCTGCGTCGCAATCCCGATGCCAAGTGGAAGCTCAGCGAGGTGGAGATCGACCGCCTGATCGTAGAGCAGCAAGACATCCTGACCCGCTACAGCACGATGGTGAAGCCGGGCGGCAAGATGGTCTATGCCACCTGCTCCATCCTGCCGAGCGAGAACGAGCAGCAGGTGCAGAAGTTCCTGGCCACGCACGGCTCGGAATGGACGCTGGAGGAAGAACTGAAGCTCAACCCTGCCGAGACCGGTCACGATGGCTTTTATGCGGCCCGCTTGGTGAGAGCTGCCGCCCAACAGCCTGCTGGCGATTCACAGGCATCTGGCAGCCTGGAGGAAGCCTAACCTAGGCCTCAAAACTCCCCACCCAGTGCGAGGTGCAGGTCGGCGCGATTCCTCAGGCGCTGGGCCTGGACGGCGATGAGCGCGCTGCGTGCATCGAAGGCGCGCTGACGCGTGTCCAGCAGGGTGAGCACCTCCGTCAGCCCTTTTTCATACTGGCCCTGCGCGAGGGATTCCGCGCGCTCGGCCTCCGCCGCTGAGGTTTCCAGGGCGACGGCTTGTTCGCGCAAAAAAGCATCCGCCGCGAGTGCGGTCTCGACCTCCTGAAAGGCGGTGAGCACGCTGCTGGTGTAGGTTTGCAGCTGCTCCTGATAACGTGCGCCCGTCTGCTGCACGGTGGCGAGGATTCGCCCGCCCTGAAAAAAGCTCTGGGTCACGTTGCTGGCGATGTTCCAAAACGCAGCCTCTGGCACCAGGAGATCGCCCGTGCGCTGAGAGGTGCGGCCCGAATCTCCAGTGAGGCGGATGCTGGGCAGGAAGGCCTTGCGAGCCGAGCTTTCCAACCGCAGCGCCGACTCCAGACGGCGCTCAGCCGCCCGCAGATCAGGACGACGCAGGAGCAGCTCCGAAGGCAGTCCAGCGGGAATGCCACGCTCCAAGCTGGGCAGGCTGGCCAAACCGCGCTCGGTTCCCGCAGGATAGCCGCCCAGCAGGACCTCTAGCGCGCGGCGGGATTGATCCGCAGCGGCACGGCGCTGCTGCACGGTGGACTGCGCACGCGCCAGATCCGCGCGCCCCAGCGAGACATCGAGCGCGGCGCGATCTGGCTCCAGGCCACGCTCCATCTGGCGCTCCAAGATGCCCAACTGGACGCGCCGTGTGGTCACGTTTTGCTCCGCCAGGGCCAGCAGACTCTGCGCCTCCGCCAGGGTCACGGCGGTTCGCACGGCATTTGCAGCCAGGGAAAGCCGAGCGGCATGAAAATCCTCCTCCGCGGCAAAACGGCGCGCTTTGGCCGCCGAACGCTCATCGGCCACACGGCCCCAGAGGTCGATCTCCCAGCTCACATTCAGCGGCAGACGGAAGCGGTTGTTGATGAAGCTCAGCCCAGAGAAGCGCTGATCATTCGGGCTCTGGTTACGAGAGGCACTGAAGTTCCCCGAGATGGAAGGCAGCAGGGCAGCGCCAGCTTGCACCGTTTCGGCGCGGGCCTGAGTCACGCGGGCGGCGGCGGCCTTGAGGTCGGGATTGGCCTCGATGGCACGCGTGACCAGCGTCCGAAGGGTAGGGCTGCGAAAGTCAACCAACCAGCCCGTGGCGGCGCTGGGTTCGATCGCGGGCAGCGCAGTCCATTTTCCGGGAGCCATGGCCTGGACCGTCGCGACGTCTTTTTTCAGCCTGCCCTGACCGAGTAAAGGCAGCAAGCCACAACCCGCAAGCAGCGGGCAGAAGCACAGAAGAGGAACGAAACGAGGGGGGAGGAACACGAGGCGCGCAGGCTGCATGGGACCGGGCCTGGGACAAGGTGAAAAGCACCTCACGCGAAGAGCTCGGGCACAGGCTGACCTTTGTCCGCAAGGGTGAAGGGTCGCTTGTTCGGTGAGAAAAGCACCTGATCGAGCGGTAGGCCCAGCGCGTAGGCGATGCTGGCATTGAAGTCGGGCACGCTCATCTTGGCCTCAGTGACTTCGATGCCTTGGTCAGTTTTTCCGTGGACGTAGCCGCCCTTCACGCCGCCGCCCCAGAGCACGCAGGTGAAGGCCTTCGGGTAATGATCGCGGCCCGCGTTGGGATTGATCTTCGGCGTGCGACCAAACTCGGTGGTGAGCACGACCAGCGTTTCTTGCAGCAGGCCGCGTGCCTCCAGGTCGGCCAGCAAAGCGCCGAGCGCTTGATCGAGGTCGGCGATCTTTTCAGGCAGGCGCGAATAAATCTCCTGGTGCATGTCCCAGCCGCCATTGCCTACCTCCACAAAGCGCACGCCATGCTCAATGAGTCGGCGCGCAAGCAGGCAGCCCTGGCCGAATTTGCTCTGGCCATAGCGCTGGTGCTGCTCCGCAGGTTCCTCGGAGAGATCGAAGGCCTTCAGGTCCGCGCTTTTCATGACTCGCACCGCAGCCTGATAGACATCGGCGTAAGCCCGCACGCCGCTCTGCGGGTAGGTTTTTTCAAAACCCGCATTCAAGCGCGCGCTGAGCCCCAGGCGGTAATCCAAATCCTGCTCGGTGAGGTTGGCGAGACGTCGGCTGTTTTGCAGACCCGCGCTGGGGTCGTTGATGACCAGCGGCTGAAAGGAAGCTTCGAAAAAGCCAGCACCAGGGTGCTTGCTGCCTTCGCTGATGACCACACTGCCTGGCAGATCGGGATGGCCCTTGCCTTGGAACTTTTGCAGCCAAGCCCCCAAGGAGGGATGCCGCGTGCCGCCACGCTGCGTGTAGCTGGTGTGTTGAAAGTAATTTCCCTGCTCGTGCGCGCCCTGCGTGCTGGTCATGCTGTTGATGACGGTCCCGTGGTGCATGAGTTTGGCGACCGTGGGCAAACCTGATCCGATGAGCACGCCCTCGGCACTCGTGGGAATGGCCTGCGTTTCCCCCATCGTGTCAGCGCCGGGCACACAGCCAAAGGTGTCCAGGTGCGTCATGCCGCCCGCCATGTAGAGGTAGATGACATTCCGCGCCGTGGGCACCTGCTTCAGTTTGGAACTGCCATCAAACAAAGCCTGCGCGGTGCCTTGCAGGATCGGCAGCATCGAAACGCCCAAGCAAGATTTGGCGAGACCGAGAACAAAGTCGCGACGCGTGGGTTCGTCGGCGGGGTAACGGATCGGGTTCATGAAAAAAGGGCCTGGGGGCGAGTTGGAGGTTGGGGAGGAGCGCGGCGCGAAGCCTCACTCGATGAAAAGAAATTGAGAACCGGTAAGAAGGGCGTGCGTCACGTCTTCGACCGCTTGGGAGCCACGCTCACGGATGACGCTGGCAAGCATGGCTTTCTCGACACTGTTAGGCTGGCGGCTCAGCAGAGCTGTGTAGAGCAGGCTCAGCTTTTGCTCAGGGGCACCGGCTTTTTGCACATGCAGGCTCAGGCTGGAGATGGGACTGGTCACGGCTTGCACGATGGGACCGTTCAAGAGCGTCAAGGCCTGGGGCACGGAGGCATCGCGGCTGGCGTTTTCGATCACTTCCCGGTCACTCTGGCCAAAGGTGCGCAGCAGATGACCTGGCTTGGCCGGGCTGGGCAGCTCCGAGGCGCGGATGTTCAGCCCTTGCACGTTCTTGGCGGTCTTTTGCAGTTCCGCCAAGTACTGCTTCCGCTCCTTTTTGTCCATGGAGGCGAGCTTCGTTTCATCGACCTGAGGACGTGCGTTCTTGTCCTTGGCTTTGGGATTGTAACCGCGACGTAGATCGCTGGCACGCTCTTCGCCAAGCAGGGCTTCCAGGATGTCCTGGCTCGCCTCGCGACGCAGCCGATTGGCCTGCTGAGCCAGCTCCTTGCTGTCCGCCGCGCTGGTTTGCCCCAGCTCTTTTTTCTCGGCGAGCTGAGCGCGCATGGCGGCGAGTTGCTGTTGGTTCGCGGCCAGTTGGGCCGAAGCTTGCTTGGAGATTTGGATCAGACCTTCCGCGCCTTTGTCGCGCACGGTGTTCAGGAAAAAGGCGAGGTCGTTCAGGTATTGATGCAGGCGGTCGTTGTCTGCATCCACGCTGTTGTCCACATTTCCAGCCGTGAGGGTGACGAGAGAATCCCACACCTGCTCGGCGCTCATGCGGCGCAGAATCGGTCCGGTGAATCGGTAGGTTTCCCCCAGAGCCACTTCCTGCGTGCTGGCCATGCGCTGGTAGGTGTCGGTGTTGAAGAGCACGCGCAGGTAGGACTTCAGGCTGTACTTTTTCTCCACCATGAGCTGGGTCAGGTAGGCCATCAGCGCGGGATTCGAGGCCACGGTGGAATCGGTCATTTCATCCACAGGTTCGATCTGCCCGAGACCAAAAACCTTTTTCCAGAGGCGATTCGCGATGACGGTGGTGAAGCGCGGATTCTCCGGGCTGGTCATCCAGCGGGCAAAGGCGGCCAGCGTCGTTTCACCGCCCAAGGGCGCAGCTTCATGACCAAACATGACCTTGGGTTGGATGGAATCGCCCGGCTTGGCGTTGCTGTACTTGTAATCGTGCGGCAGCACCGGCAGCCGCCCTTCCTGCCAGTCGATGTTGGTGTAGCGCAGCGGCTTCATGACATCGTTCATGACTTCGCGGACTTGATTCAGCTGCTGCTTGTCCAGCTTCGGCTGTGCACTCTGGGCCGCGCGCTGCTGTTTCAGGTAGTCTTTGCGCTCCTGCTTGGTCATGGCCTTGAGTGCTTCTTTGTCCAGCTCACCGGGCTTTTTCACCTTCAGGTAGTCTTTGCCACTGCCCCGAGTGTCCATGCCATGGGTGAAAGCGGCCATGCCGTAGTAGTCGAGCTGTGACCAGCGATCGAAGGGATGATCGTGACACTGCGCGCAGACGATGCTGGTGCCCAGGAAGACCTGCACGGTGTAGGCGAGGTGATCCAGCTTGTTCTCATCGCGCATCCAGAAGCCGATGCTGCCACTGTCCCAGGCTCCGCCTTCGGTCGTCAAAAGGTTCCGCACCATCTCGTCGTAGGGCGTGTTGGCCTTCAGCTGCTTCTTCATCCACTCCTCGTAGGCCTCAGCCGTCAGGCGACCTTTGACATTGTCGGTGAGGCGCAGCACATCGGCCCAGTAGTTGAACAAATGGCTGGTGAAGCCATCGCCCGCGAGAAGCTGATCGATGAGCTTCGCGCGCTTCTGTGGATCGTTGCTGCGCAGGAACGTTTCCGTCTCCTCCACGGTCGGGATGCGTCCGGCGATGTCGAGGTACAGCCGACGCACGATCACTTCATCGGGAGCCGCTGGGTTGGCCTTCAGGCCGTGTTTGGCCCAGTCCTCGGCCAGCAGCTGGTCGATCTTGGCCGATTCAGGCAAAGCTGCCGCGTGGGCCGAAACCGAGACGCAGAGCAGCAAGGAGAGCATTTTCATAAGACGGAGAGCGTTTCTGCGCCTGAAACGCCAACGCCGGCCCGATCTTTACCCAAACTCTCAGCATGGCCATCCATGCGCGCGCATCAGGCCCGATCCTCGATCTTCAGCACCTCCACCTCGACATCGCGGACAATGCCGTGGCCAGCCTCTCGGGCGGGTTGCTCCGACAGGTCCGAGCGCATGCGCTTGGGCGAAGAATCAGCGCGGGGCTGCTGTCCTGCGCCCAGGGCTCGGGAGAGCTGAAGGAAGGCCTTCGTCGCGAGTCCCAAGACTGCGGCAAAGATGCCGAACATGACCAAGAAGGCGGTCACCAACACAGCCACCACCGCCAAGATCACCTTGCCCAAACCGCCGAGCTTCGACCGGCCGACCTGAAACTGGAAAACGCGTGCGTGCATGTGCCACATTCGTCGGACCTGACCTGAGGGTCAAGTGCGGCAGCGTGGCTCCCACACTTGACCCCAGCTCCGCCTTCCCCTACGGCAGCCACCATGCGCATCTCCGAGATCTTTTATTCTATCCAGGGCGAAGGCGTGCTCACCGGCGTGCCTTCCGTCTTCATCCGCACCTCGGGCTGCAACCTGCGCTGCGCTTGGTGCGACACGCCTTATGCCTCATGGCAGCCTGAAGGCAGCGAGATGAGCCTGGATGAACTTTTGGCCCAAGCCACCGCCCAGCCCACCCGCCATGTCGTGGTGACGGGCGGCGAACCGATGATCGCCAAAAGCATCCGTGAGTTCCTCACGCGGCTGCGGGCAGCGGGCTGCCACGTCACGGTCGAGACGGCCGGGACCATCGCCCCAGAAGGCTGTGTGGTCGATCTGGCCAGCCTCAGCCCAAAGCTGGCGAACTCCACGCCGAGCGAAGCCCTGGCAGGGGCGGCCTGGGTGCAAAAGCACGAGCAGACTCGCTGCCAGCCCGAGGTTCTGCGCGCCTGGATCGAGACCGCGCTCGACTACCAGTTGAAGTTCGTCATTTCCACGCCGGAAGACTTGGCTGAAGTCCACGCGCTGATCGCCAGCCTCGGCGTGCCCATTCCTGCTGAAAAAATCCTGCTGATGCCCGAAGGCACCAGCGTCGAGGCGATGCGCGCGCTGTATCCGCTTCTGATCGATGCCTGCAAAACTCACGGCCATCGGCTGAGTCCACGGCTGCACCTGGAGCTATTTGGCAACAAACGCGGCACGTGAATTTTTCAAACACGACAACTGTTCATTTGACCACATTCTTGAATGCACCAAGAATGCAGTTCTCATGAACAGCAAAAAGAGCCCCACTGCCACCCTTTTTCGTAAACTGAGCCACCTCATCGGCCACCACCCCACCGAGCTGCGCCGTCGTGATCTCCGCTGCGCACGTGAGAGCGAGATCCAGCTAGAACTCGACCTACCTGCCATCCGTCATGGAGAGCAGCGATCCCACGATCTGGCGGTGATTCGCTAGGAGCTAGGGTTCCCTCACTTCACCTGCCAGAGCTCATCGAAGAAATCGGCAGCGATGACTTTTGCCGCTGCGTCCGGGCTAGGCGCTTGGGTGATGTCCAAAAGAGCCCAGTCCGGCAGCTTCGGGTTTTGCAGGGAATTGGTGCGGTCGTGAGCTTCGCGGAAGGTTAGGCCCGAATTGATCACAACCTCGAACCCGGCGGACTTCAGCGCTGGGTAGGTCAGCGCCAGGACATGGCTACGAGCATCGACGCTGGCTTTGCCCTTCAGGCCGACCTTCTCCGCGTCCCACTGCACCGGCAGGCGGCTGAGCAAGCGCCGGATGCAGCTGTTCGACTCGGGCGTGCCCCACAGGATCAGGCTTTGCGTTTGCCCTTCCTTGTCGATGTCGGTGATCTCGGAGGCTTTGGCCACACGCACATCGCCGCGCATCAGGCTGCGCCAGCGGGTCAGGAAATGCGCAGACTCGGCCTGCACCCAGGCCTCCACAGCCGCGGAAGAAGATTGGCCATCGGGCAGCACCACGAGAAAGCGCTTCATGAAGCTCGCATCCATCGGCCCAGGATGCGCCCCGCCCTTGCCATCGCTCGGGCCTTCGTGAGAAAAAGGCGTGGCATTGCCAAAATCGCGCCACTGGCCATTCGCTTTGATGAGTCGGCACAATGAATGGGGCACGCGTGGGCCTGGACTTAGGAAGTTCTCGAACTTCGGCAGCTCCGGCCCGATCTGCAGCTTCAGGTCTTGGCCATCGATCTTTAGGGTCAGCTTGTCACCACGGCCACGCACCTGCGGCGGTGGATAGAACACGATGCGGCTGACATTGCGCGTCTGCATTTCGACCGTTTGGGCATTCACCACCTTGGCGTCGAGTCTTGCCTCTTGCCAGCTCTGCTCCAGGCCGTGCAGGTTCACCCACTTCACGCGGCCATAGAGCGCCGTGCGGGTCTGAATGTGAACTTCAGCGGGGAAGTTCACGCGGCCTTGCTCGACGTGTTTTTCGATCCGTGCCTGCACCTCCTTCAGCGTCTCGGGATGATACTTGTGACCCATGCCTGGGCCGATGAGGTGCGGCGGATGCAGGCCTTCTTTGCCGAGCACTTCCATCATGTATTCGGCGCTATCGCGCTGAGCATCGTTTTCGCCGCTGTAGCAGACGAGAGGCACATTCAGAAGGTTCCGGGCATAGTCAGGCACATCGTAAAAGCCCCAGAGCGTCTGTTCATAGGTCGGCGGATACTTCTCGGGCGTGAGCTTTTGGTAGCGCTTCACATCGACAAAACCTGCCCCCGTGTGGACGCAGGCCCACTGATCCGGGTAATGCGCCCCCAGGTGCCAAGCTCCCGCTCCCCCCATGCTGAAGCCTGCGAGCACGATGCGATTCGTGTCCACCTGAAAGCGGGCGATGGCGTCATCCCGCGCTTCGAACACATCGACTTCACCCGCCGATTTCCAGCCATTGCAGTAGCGCCCGAAGGGATGAATGACAATGCTGCCCTTGGGCTGAAATTGCCCCGGTTTCTTCGCCATGAGACGGCTGTAAACAAAGGGCAGGTCCGTGGTAGTATCGCCGCGACCGTGCAGCCAAATCCACATCGGGACCTTGGCTCGGCCAATCTCCAGCCCCTCAGGCACCTCGACGCCATAAGGCTGCGCGGAGTCATCGAGCTTGGAGTAATAGCCGAGCACCTTTTGGCCGGGGCCGTCCATCCATGGCGTTTGGCCTGCCTTCAGCGAGGTGATGCGTTGGCGCGCTTCGGTCAGCAGCGCGTTGGCTTTTTTCAGATTGTCCGCTGGCTTTTTGTCATACCACTCGTCGAACTCCAGCGCGTAGCGCACGGCTTTGAGAAAAATGGCCGCGTCGGCCGAGCGCGGGTGCTTTTTCACGAATTCAAAATCGACCTGAAGCTCCGCCAGGGTCTTTTCCAGCCCAGCTTCCTCTTCGGCAGAAAGAGCGGCGACGGGCTTCGGCGGCAGGCTGCCGCGAAAGGAGGCCGTGGCTCCAGTGGGGCTGAGCTGGGCCATGGCCAGCGGGCAAAGCAAGAGGAAGGCAAGGGAGGTGACAGGACGTGAAATCATGCAGAGTCGGAGCACAAGAAACGCCGCCGCTGCCCCGATCCATCAGAGAAGCAGACTGGCGCGAACGCACTGGCTGGCCATGATCCGGTCAAACCACGGTCCGCCATGCCCAAACCGTCCTCCAAATCCACCCCCAAAGCGCTCAGCCCCGAGGATCTCGCGGAGATCCGGCAGATCTACGCTGACCTCGAAAAGCGCGCCCTGCCGAGGGACTGCACCGGCCTCGCGGGCTGCTGCCAGTTTCGGCTCACCGGTCGCACCCCCCAGCTCACACGCGGCGAGGCCCTGTATGCCCTCATCGGCGTGCGTGCCTCCGGGCGGCGCGAACTGAAGCCGCATCCCGAGGGGGCCTGTCCCCTGCTCGGGCGGGACGGACGCTGCACGATCTATCAGCACCGTCCCTTTGGCTGCCGCACGCATTTTTGTCAGGCTGCCGGCGGCATGTATCCGCGTCGCCACGTCGTGGACCTGATCCAGCGGCTGGAGGCTCTGGATGAAAAGCTGGGAGGGGATGGTTCACGGCCACTGGAAAAAGCTCTGAGTGGGACGTAAAGAAGAGCTTTCCCATCATGCCTGCCTACTTTGACCACAATGCGACCACGCCGCTGCTGCCGCAGGCACGGGCGGCCTGGCTGCGTGCGATGGAGGAGCATTGGCACAATCCCTCCAGCCTTTACCGCGAGGCAGGCTTCGCCAGTCAAGCCCTGGAAGCTGCGCGGGAGAGACTGGCCGACCTGCTGGGCATCGACGAACCCACGCGCCTTTTGTTCACCTCGGGGGCCTCGGAGGCGAACAACACGCTTTTCGCGGGCTTGGCGCGTTGCTTGTCGCCCGAAGGTTGCGTGGCCATTTCGGCGATTGAACACCCCAGCGTGCGGGCTGCGGCGATCGCTTGGCTAGGCCGAGCCCGAGTCGTTGAGATTCCCGTGGATGCCGCGGGCATCGTCACGCCTTCGGCCTTGAAGCAAGTGCTCGACGAACGCCAGCCCGCGCTCGTCTCCGTGATGCTGGCCAACAATGAAAGTGGCGTGCTCCAGCCCTGGTCGGAGCTAGCGGCCCAGTGCCGGGAACGCGGCGTGCGTTTTCATGCCGATGCGGCGCAGTGGCTGGGGAAAATGCCCGCCGAGGGCCTTGCGAGCTGCGATTACCTGACTGGCTGTGGGCACAAGTTTGGTGGGCCCAAGGGCATCGGTTTTCTGCTGCTGGCGCATGAGGAAGAAAGCTTCCCTCTGCTGCACGGCGGTCCTCAGGAACACGGGCGGCGCGCGGGCACAGAGGACTATCCCGCCATCGAGGCCATGGTCACGGCGCTGGAGCATCGTCAGGAACAGGGGCTGACCGTGAGCGCCGCGCAGACCCCACGACGCGATGCCTTCATTGAACGCATGAAGGCCGCCTTTCCCGGCCTGCGCATCATCAGCGAAGCGGCACCCCGGCTCTGGAACACGGTGCTGATGGTGATGCCCGATCACTCCAACCTAAAGTGGCTGACGCGACTGAGTCGGCTGGGTTTTGCCATCTCGACCGGTTCCGCATGCAGCTCAGGCCGCGAAGGCTCGTCGGTGGTGGTTCAGGCACTCGGTGCCGATCCTGAAGAGCTGCGCCGTGTCGTGCGCATCAGCGCCGGACACGAAACGAAGCCCGAAGATTGGCAGGCGCTGGCCGATGCCTTTGTGGCCGTCGGCACCGATCTGCAAAGCGGCACGAAGGCCTAGCGCGACCGGCTTTGATCCACCGGGGCCAAAGGCCGAAGGCTCGGCCCCTCCACCCAGCGCGGCGGGATCATGATCTGCCGTGGGACCTCGGGGATGCCATGCTCGTTTTGCGAAAGCTGCGTCACCACCAGATCGACCGCTGCCGCCGCGAGGTGCTCGCGCTGCTGATAAATGCCCGCGTAGGCCGCCATCTTCGACGTCCAGTCATGCACGACAAAACCGATGTCCTGCGGAATGCGCTGCCCGAGCCTGCGCAGCCAGCCCGGCACATGCGTGTCGAAGCTGATGACCGCATCGGGCTCGTGCTCGCGCATCCATTGAGAAAAAGCATCGAAGCCACGGCTGATGTCATTGCTCGGGAACAACAGCAGCGGCACGCGCGACTCGGGCGGAAGGCTGTGCTGCCAATGAAACAGCCCACCGCTGTAGCCAAACTGGGAGCGATTCACGATCCAGCGCGTGACCGCCACGCCAATGCGCTGATAGCCACGGGCGGCGAGCTGCTCCGCCGCCATGTGGATGCCCAGCGTCATGTTGCCCGCGCACATGTGCAGCGCGGGGGAGCTCATCGCATTGCCAAACGTGACCGCCGCGTAGGGCGTGTAATCGATTCGGCTGCAGGGCAGCTGCAGGCTCTGTGGAGAGACGATGACGCCCTCAATGCCGCGCGCGTGCAGGATCTTTTGCAGCTTCGCGGGCGTTAGCCCATCCTTGCCCAAAAAGAACTCCTCCACGGCATAACCATGAGCGTGGGCACGACGGCGGATGGGTTCAATCGGCACGTATTGATACGAGGGACTCAGCAAGCCATCCTGAGGCACATGCTCACGGATGATGGCGATCACGGCCCGCAGACGCTTCTGCTTGCGGCTGCGCACCACCTGCATCATGCGCATGAGGTGCGGGTCGGGCTGATAATTCATCCGCCGCGCGACCTCCAGCACCTCGGCGCGGCGTTCGGGCGAGACCTTCGGTGCCCCACGCAGCACCCGAGAAACGGTCATGATGGAGACCCCCGTGGCACGGGCGATGTCCTTGAGCGTAGGCTGAGGTAGGGCGGGCATAGGCGGTCGTCATCCCTGGCAAGTTCGTTCCGTTAAACAAGTGCAGCTGTCTCATTTACGCGACGCAGGCAGTCTAAGCTCGATCCGTGAACCCGATCGCAGATCAGCCCAAAGCGTGCAGGATGAAGACCGCAGGATCACACTCAACAAAGCTGCGATCCCGAACACAGGGCGACATCAGCATCAACGCTAAGACGACCCAGGAAGACTCAGCGCTTGCTCAGTTTGTTGTATTTCTCGACGAGTTCATTGAACTCGCGCGTGCGTTCATTCAGGCGGGTAATGGCCTCATCGCGATCCTTCGCCAGTTGGCGTATCTGGAGATTGGCTTTTTCGATGGCGCTGTTTTGCGCCGTCACCGTTTCGTTGTGTTTCTTGAGGGCATCGCTGCCCTGCCCTGCGAGCTTTTGATAGGCCTTCAACTCGCTGCGCGCTCGGAGGGTCTCATTCATGAGCAGAGCGATGCTGTAGCCGCGTGCGCTCTGGTCCTGAGTGAGCGTCTGGACTTGCTCCGTGAGATCCACGAGACGGGATTCGATCTCTTGGCGGATGGCATTCAGTCGCTCAATCTCCTGGCCGTACTGCTCCACCTTGGCCTCGGCCTCGATGCGTAACTTGTTCTCGGCAACCAAGGCCGTGCGCAGGTCTAAGATGGTGGCGCGCAGGCGAAATTCACGCTGCCACTGCACCAGGCAGATGCCGCACAGGCCCAGGGAAAGCAGAATGAGAAGGGCAAGGAGAACGCGCTTCATTTGGCAGGAGCGGGGGAAGGAGCTGCCGCGCCGGGAGTGACCGGCCTAACATTGAAGGCGATCTTGGCAAAACCAGCCCGCCGCACCGCATCCAGCGCGCGCACCATGTCGGCATGGCGGGTTTCCGAATCGCCGCTGATGTAAACGGGCGTGTTCGGATCCTGCGCACGACGGGTTGCGAGCTTTTTTTCCAGGTCCGGCAGACTGATCATCTGGGTGTCCAGGTGAATGTCGCCCGAGGCACTGACGCCGATGTTGATCATGTCCGGCTTGAAGTCCGGCTGGCTGGCCGCTGCGGACGGCAGGTTGACCTTGATGGTCTGCTGCTTGGTCATCGTGAGGCTGACCATCATGAAAGACGCCAGCAGGAAGAACATCACGTCGATCAACGGGATGATCTCCAGGCGGGTCTTTTTCTGAGGGATGGGCGAATGAAGCTTCACAGGGGGAACGTGCGGGTGAGGCGAAGAACAGCCCTCTAGGACTAAACTCCAGACTCGTGGCGGATGAGATCAGCCTTTGCGTTGGGTGACGAGGATGATGACGTTGTTGGCAGCGGCTTCGAGCTCGAACTGGAGTCGGGCCAAGCGGCTGTGAAAAAAGTTCATCGGGATCAGCGTGCTGATGGCGATGCCCAGGCCTGCCGCCGTGGCGATGAGGGCCTCGCCGATGCCACCCGTGACCTTTTCCACGGCCAGTTCTGAATCGCCGATGGAGGTGAAGGAACCCATGATGCCGGTGACGGTGCCCAGCAGGCCCAACAGCGGTCCAAGGGTGACGATGGTGTCCATGGCGCTGAGGAAACGCCCAGCAGACTGCAACTCCTGACCGGCAGCCACTTCCAGTGCTCCTTGCAGGGAGGTGTGGTGGTGGTTCAGGCCATGGTGAACCATGCGCACCACCGGATCGCTGCTGTCCTTGGACAGGCTCATGGCACGCTGGACATCACCCGCATCCAGGGCGGCGTAGGTTTCCTCCAGCAGGCGCGGTTTGCGCCCGAGGCCGAGGCGGGACCACCAGAAAAGGCGCTCCAGGATGACACAGGCAGCCGCCACCCCCACCACGAGGATGGGATACATGATGGGGCCTCCTTTGACGATGAACTCAACGATCGCGTTGGCGACAGGTAGGGGGGGGACGAACATGCAAAAAAAGAAAAAAGGAGCTTAGCGCAGCACAAAGCTGAGCGGGGCGATGACATTGCCGGGAGCACCCGCTGGGCCGCGTCCGTTGCGCCGCACCCAGGAGGCGGCAAAGGCATCCAAGGCGGCACTGCCGCTGCTGCTGACCACCGCCACGCTTTCCGCGCGACCGGACGCACCGACCTGAATGCTCAAGCGCACCGTGCCGCTGACCCCGAGAGCCCGCAGGGAGCTGGGATAAGCCGGGCGGGGAATGACGAATTTGCCACGGGCCGAAGCCATGCCTGCGGTGCCTGCACCACCGCTGCCGCCGGCAGGACCTGTGGCACCGCTGCTGCTGCCACCTGCGCGCGGGCCGGTGGCACGGCTGGCTGGGCGGGGAGCCGCTTTCGCCACGGGTTTCGGGGCTGGCTCGACGGGATCGACAGGACGCAAGGCCGTCTCCACCCTCGGCGCAGCTGGGATGACGAACAAATCTTCCGCCACCAGAGCCTCTTCCATCTCGGGCAGATCCTGGGTCATCTCCACGGTGTCCGGCAGGGGTGGCACCTCGGTGACGTCGGGCGTTTCCAGTGCATTTGTCTGCTCCGCGACCGCCTCGGCGGACTGTACGTCCATCATCATGGCCTCCATGCCCGCTGCAGCAGCCACGCCTGGCCCCTCACCCGGCAGACCGGAAAGTAGGGCAGGCAGGGACTCGTCCTGACGGAACAAACCCGCGACGCCGACGGCGAAAAAGCAGGCGGTCAGGGCGACCATCCAGGACAGGCCCAGGTGATTCTGCGGCTGGCGGATCTGCATCCGCAGGGTGGCGGGCGGGCTGGACACACGCGTCGAATCCTCGCGGCGCAGAGACTGCGAGCCGGAATGCACATTCAAAACGAGAGCCGTGGTGGAGTACATGGTTGGGGAAGGACGAACCGGAGGCATAGGTGACGAAATCCTGCCGTTCGTCAATGGCTATTGAGACGCTGTTTCACAAAGTTTCCTTTCAAAAAGCGCTCTCACAGGCCGGCGTGGCAGCAGCTGGGCACCGTTTCTGCCCCGCCCAGCAGGGTCTCTCGCAGTCGCCAGGCCATCACCACGGCTGCGACCAGGGCCAGTCCGCGCTGCACGCGCCGCATCGTCGCCGGGGGCAGCCGACCGCCTAACCAGTGCAGCTGGGTCTGCGCCAGCCAGAGCAGCGGCAGCGTGCCCAGCCCAAAGGCCAGGGCAAAACCTGCCCCTCGGCTCGGGCTGCCATTGGCCAGCGCCAGGGTGAACATGACGTAAAGCGGCCCGCAGGGCAGCAACGGCGTGGCCAGACCGAGCAAACCTGCGCGCACCGGGCCGCGCAGGCGAAAGGCCGCCGCCTGTACCCGGCGCAGACCCGCGCTGAGGAACTTCGGCTTGGGCAGCCAAGCATCCAGGCCCACGCCCACCAGGGCAAAGGCCAACACCAGCAGCCAGGGCAGCACCAGGCCCGCACCGTGCTGGAAAAAACCCAGCGGCACGACGCCCACCGTGCCCGCGATGCCACCCAGCAGGGCATAGGCGCACAATCGACCGGCATGGTAAAGGCCAGTCGCCTTCAGGAAGCCACCGCCCTGCGCCGACACGGCCCAGGAGCAGGACAGCGGCCCGCACATGCCCACGCAGTGAATGCTGGTGACAAGGCCTGCCAGGAAGGCAGCTGCGCTGGTGTCGATGGTGATCATGCGCGCTGGTGGATGCCGAGACGCGGCACTTCCCGGGGCTTGTACTGCATGGCGAAGAAGATGAAGGCCACCCACAGGCTGACAAAGGCCAGAAAGGCCAGGATGGGCAGCAGCCAGGGCTTATTGAAGAAAAGCTTTCGGATCGAGAGGTGCATCGGAGCGGAGTCGTGGATCAGGGCCCAGGAATTCCATGACGCGCGTCGTCATGCTGTCACCGCGGGCCGCATCGGTGACCTTGACCTTCAGGCGGAAGGATTTTTGAAACAGCGTCTCGGGCAGGGACAGGACCAGCGTCTTCTGCTCCTCGCCCATCGGGCCGACAGTCAGCACCTGATCCAGGCCGGTCGCCTTCAGCTCCGCCGGAGCCTCCCCGACCAGCTCCAGGCGGTAGGAGACAGGCTCGTTGCGCTTGTTGATCACGCGCACCAGGAACTGGTTCCGCACCACGCCATCCGCCACATAAAAAGGCGCGCCAATCATGCGCACCGCACTCGCCCGCAGGGGTGAGATGCGTGTGGCAGCGAAGCCAAACGCGGCCAAGCCTGCCAGCAGCATGAAGCTGTAGAAAATCATACGTGGGCGGATGAAGCGCGTTTTGCCACCCTTGAGCCCCACGTAGGAATCGTAACGCACGAGACCCGTCGGACGCTTCAACTTGGTCATGATGTCATCGCAGGCATCGACGCAGGCTGCGCAGCCGATGCACTCCAACTGCAGGCCGTTGCGGATGTCGATGCCCGTCGGGCACACCTGGACGCAGCGGCGGCAGTCGATGCAGGCGCCCGGGGTGCTGCCCACCTTGCCACGCGGCTCCCCACGCGCCTGATCATAGCCGATCACCACGCTGTGGTCATCTGTCAGCGCCGATTGCAGGCGTCCGTAGGGACAAAGGATGATGCAGAACTGCTCCCGAAACCAACTGAAGGCAAAGTACAGCGCCCCGGTCAAGAAGGCCACCACGCCAAAGGCCAGCAGGTGCTGCGTGGGCGGCCCTTTCATCATCTCATACAGTTTCGGGATGGAGACAAAGTAGCTCAGGAAGACGTGCGCGATCACCGCCGAGATCAGCAGAAAAAGCCCGTGCTTCAGTCCGCGCTTCATAACTTTCTCCGCCGTCCAGGGCGCATCCTCCAGACGGCGGCGCGCCGTGGCATCGCCCTCGATCAATCGCTCCACGCGGCGATACACATGCTCCATGAAGACCGTGTAGGGGCAGGTCCACCCGCACCACACCCTACCCAAAAGTGCCGTCACGTAGAACAGAGAAAAGGCCAGCCCCGTGATCAAGAAAAAGCCCACCCACAGGTCCTGCGTGGCCAGCGTCAGCCCCATGAAGTGAAAGCGACGCTCCTGCACGTCCAAAAACACAGCAGGGTAGCCCCGCACCGGAATCCAAGGCAACGCGATGTAAATCAGCAGCAGCAGCGCCCCTGCCGTGCGTCGCCAAGCGGTGAAGCGCCCCTTCACATCCGCCGGATGCACAAACTTCCTCGATCCGTCGGTGTGGATGGTCGAGAGCGTGTCCAGCGTGGGAGTGTTCATGAGGAGGCGCAGAGCCGAACGAGCCTTACTTTTTCAAAGGAGAGTCAGCCGCCAGGGTGATCGGTTCACCCGGATTGTGCTTGCTCAGGATAAAGGCCACCACCTCCACCACGCGCTGGAGGCCCAGCTGCGGTTCCCAGGGTGGCATGCCCTTCGTCACATCCGGTGCGCCTTTGCGCACGAGGGTCAGGATCTGCGTCGGTGCTCCGCCGTGCTTCCACTCTTGGTCGATCAGGGGCAGGCCGGGCAGCTTCGCCCCCGCCAGATGCGCACTCAGGTCCGCCGCATGGCAGGCCACGCAGGTCGTCGCATAGGTCGCCGCGCCCGCCTCCACCACCTTTGGGTCCTTCGACATCGCCCACAGCTTGTCGTCGTTGATCAGTTCCAGCTCTTGCTTCTGCTGCTGCGCGATCTTGGCCATCGCCTGCTCCACCTCGTGGGTGTCGCTTTGACCGAGGCCGAACTGGTAGTAGGCCACCCAGGCGATGACGAACCAGACCATGGTGATGTACCAGGTCGCGAGCCACCAGTTCGGCAGCTTCTGGTCGTATTCCTGGATGCCATCGTAGGAGTGCTCGCGCAGCACCGGGCCGTTGTTTTTGTCGTGAGGAGTCTTCATGGGCAACTTCGTCGCCCCCACCCTGCCCTGCCCCGCCCTGCCCTGCTGCCCGCACCTTGTTCATCCCCCGCCGGATCTTGCGCCAGAACAGCCTAAGGCCTGAATGGAGGCTGAAGTCTGCACTAGAAAGCAAGGTGAGGGGATCGACTCACGAACACCGTTAGAACTATCTTTTGCCAAGCTTCGCCTTCAGCCGCTGCTGCCAGTCCTTGTGCTTCTGCTTGAAGGCCTGGAACTCGCGATACTCGTCGGGGGAGATGCGGCCGTCTTGGTCTTCGTCGATGGCATCGAAGGCCCATTCGTAGCCGCGTTTGGCCTGGTTCCACTCGTCGCGGGAGTTCCAGCCGACGGCGCTGGTTTCGTTGAGTTCGAGGATCTGGCCGGCATCGAGCAGGGCGCGGCGGTAGCGCGGGAAGTCGATGGCCTGCACGGCGGCGTTTTCTTGGATCGCATGCGCGGCGGCGATGCCGGCGGAGAGGCCGAGCGTGATCCACACGGGCTCCATGCGGATGCACGTCATGGCAATGTGACTCGCGGAGCAGCACACGGGCACGAGCAGGTTCTCACACTCGCTCTGCTTTGGCCGGATGGCGCGATACGGCAGGCGATGGATGCCGCTGTGCGCTGGATTCGCCTTCATGATGCTGAACTCGCCGCCGCTGAGTGCGATGCCGCCCTCGTGCGCGATCGTGGCATACGGCCAGTCATCGACGCCGTAGCTGCCGAGGCCCACGGAGTCCTCCGGGCTCGCCGCGCCTTCGAGATCTTTTTGCGTGACGATGTAGTCCGACTTCATGCGCCGCGCCTCGCGCACGTAGAGCTGATGCGGCCAGCCGTTCGTTTCATCAAAGATGCCGCGCTGGAAGCCGATGGCCTCCGCTCGCTCGCGAAACTCCGCTGGCGTGGACGAATCGGTGCGCAGGAAGTGATACATGCCGCGCACGAAATTCATCTGGTCCCGCCAGATGCGCGAGCGCGTGACCCAGTCGCCATCGGGATAGGCCGCGTTCTCACCGGCGACCGATTGCGCCCACAGCGCACGGCTCGAATTGCCGCTGAAGATGCCCCAGCCGTTGTTCTCCGAGTATTCGCCGAGCACGTGCATCTTCCGCCCCGCACGCATGTCCACGCCCTGTTGAAAACCGCGGCGGAAGATCTCGTAGCGGCGCGGATCGTAGTCGTCGGGCTTCTCGATGCGGATCGGGTCCTTGCGCGTGAGCACCCAGCGAAAGGCATACATCATCGTCAGCTTGTCCGCGCTGCCCAGCGGCCCGATTGGAATGTCCTGCAACAGCGGCAGCAGGCCGCTCTTCGCATCGCCCGGCTTCACATACGGGTCGATGTCGTAGCGCATCAAAATCGGCCGCACGCCGCCGAGTGACTCGCCATGCTCCTCGCGTGATTCACGGCCCCTCGTGTAGCTCACGCCGGACTTCGCCATCAGATCGCCCTCATACGAGCCGTCGATAAACATCCGCGCTGCCACAGTCTTCGCGTTCTTCGTCAAAGGCTGCTCGATGGGGCAGCCGAGCTTGTCCGGCGGCGCGTGATCGAGCGTGATGCGGCGAATGCGAGCGCCTTCCTTCACCACGCTCGCCAGCCGATGCTCATAGATCACCGGGATGCCACGCTGGGCGAGCTCGCGCTTGTAGAGCTCGCGCATCGCCACGTCGTCCTTCTCGATGAGGAGCTTCAGCGCCATCTTGCCGACGGCGCGCTTGTAACCCCAATCAATCGCATTCAAGCCACCACCGCTCATGCCCCCCAGCCATCGCGAAGGCTCCACCACGATCACCTTCATGCCTGCATCGGAGGCTCCGAGTGCCGCCGCGATGCCGCTCGCCGTCGCGCCATAGATGCAGACATCGGCTTCGATGGCATTTTCGGCCAGTGCGGTGTCGGAGAGAAGACGAACTGCCAGCGTGCTGCTGGTGAGTCGCGCAAAGTTTCTTCGAGTGAGTTTCATCAGGGTTTTGGAGTGGAGAGAGACGGGTCTTTGGCTTGGAGGGTGCCGCCCAAAGCGTGAAGCACTTTGCCCACCGCCTTCACGCGGGAGTCATCGGCCGAGCCATCGGCGCGGCGGGTGGGCTGCAGCCAGCCGCCTTCATCGTGCTCGTTCCATGCGTAGAGGATGACGGTGTTCGCGGGATTCAGCTCGCGATGCGAGGCGGCCCATTGCACGGCTTCGCCCAGGTGGCGGGCGAGTTCCTCCGGCGTGGCCGTCACGGCATCCAGCAGCGGCTTTTGCCGGGCGGCAGGCGTGGGATCAGGCTCGGGCTTCACCTCGTCGCGCATCCAGGGCGGCGGGCGTTCATTGCGCGGACGCGTGTCCCAGCCCGCGCTGGCAAAGGTGACGCTCGGCACGCCCAGCGCCTGCCACGTCTCCCAGCGATCGCGGCGGATCATCGCGCACTGCTCCGCATACGATGGCTGCGTCATGCTGTAGCTGCCGCCGCGTGCATACGCGGACACCGCATCGAAGCCGAGGTCGGCCATCGCTTTCGCATCCTGCTCGGGACCAAATCCCATGAGCACGAGGTAGGGCGACTTCAGGCCAGCGGCGACGGTCAACCGCCTCAGCTCATCCCACTCGGCACGAGCGAGCTTCGTGGTCGGCAAAAACACATACAGCAGCGGGCGACCCTCGAGCACGGTCTGGTAATCGGGATGCTGGAAATGCCGCACGATCGGCTTCCACGCTTCCGCGCCCGCTTTGTCCAGCCGATGACCTTCCTCGACGAGGCAGTAGCGGAGGCCGCGTTTGTCAGGCGCTGCCAGAAAGCGGTTCAGCGCGATGCTGATGTCCGGAGCCTCGTCGAGGTAGTCCACAAAGGCCCAGTAGTTCATCCCGGCCTGCGCGGCATAGGCGATCTCTTGCTCCATGATCGCCTGCGAATCGCCGTTGATGCGCACGGTGCCACCCGCCTTCACCTCCGCGAACCACGGCAGTCGGAAATGATACTTCGGCTGCCCCAGCGAGGCCTCCACCGCCTTCACCACGCCACCCTTCCCATACCAGCCATCCCAGCGGATCGCGCCGATTCGCATGCCTTCGGCTTCTGCTGCAAAAGTCATGGCATTCGTTATGCAAAGCACGAGCACCGCGAGGACGCGGATGCGGTGGGAGCATCGGAAAGAGTTCATGCAGGAAGAAGCGTCGCTGGCAGTGTGATCATCGAGCGGGTGCTTTCGATCGCATTTTCTCCATCCGCACGATCTCAGCACCAGCAAGTGGATAGCGACGAAGTCCGTGGAGATCAACGCTGAAGCTATGGGCCAATGACATGACACTTCAAGCCGCCGGTGTTGGTGGAACCGCACAAACTCGTTGGGCGGCTCATGCACCTAACAACGATCGCGACAACTTACGCACGCCTGAGATGCTGGCTTCGGCAGCGCCCCGAGGCACATTTTTCTCAGAGCTCTTGTCGTTCCCTTGCTGAAATTCAAGATACACCAGCGTTATCGGTGAACTACCCTGCCATGATCTTCCGATTTGCGCTCCTCTTTGCCTGGGCCCCGTGCTTGCACGCGCTCAATTCCCTCACGCCCGGTGAGGTGACCATACCATTCCCGACGATCAATCATCTCGCCATCGAATGGCAAATCGAGGGCGATGATGATCTGGATGCCACCTGTGAGGTGAAGCTGCGCAAAGAAGGAGAAACCACCTGGAATCAAGCCGAAGCATTGCGGCGCGTTCCTGCCGGAAAGAGCCAGAAGACCTCGCCACTCTTCACGTGGACAAATCGACTGAGCGGAAGTGTGTTCAATTTGGCATCGGGAACGAGCTACGAGATCGAATTGAAACTCAATGATCCCGATGGCGGTTCAGCGATGAAAATCCTCAGGGCCTCGACGCGACCTGAACCCATCGCGACAGCCGATGCGGTGGTCAAAAACGGCTCGAAGGGCGATTTGAATGCCGTGAAGCCCGGCGAGGTGCTTTTGCTCGCCGATGGCGATTACGGCGCGGCGACCTTCAATCGCGATGGGGAGCCGGGAAGGCCCATTGTGTATCGAAGCACGAGTGGGAAAGCTGTCTTCCGTGAGATCAGCATGTCGAATCGCAAGTGGGTCTATCTCGAAGGAGTCACCGTGAACGGGCCGGTTCGCTTGAACGGCTCGGAACACTGCGTGGTGCGGCGTTGCAACATCCAATCGCAGTTTGGCATCAAGGCTTACAAGCCAGGCATGATGAACTGCTGCATTGAGGACAACGTCATCACCGGCATCCGCGAATGGAAGCCGGTGATCATGGGCGCGGGTGGTGACAACGAGGGCGAAGGCATTCAGTTCACCGGCAGCGGGAATGTGATCCGCCACAACCGGGTCAGCGGCTTCCGCGACTGCCTCAGCCACATGGAAGACGACGGCGCGGCCCCGCAGATGTGCAATGACATCCTTAACAATGACATTCGCGCGGGTCTCGATGACGGCATCGAGGCCGATTTCGCGCTGCACAACTGCCGCGTGATGCGGAATCGACTCACGAACTGCTTTGTCGGCATCTCCTCGCAGCCCGGCCTCGGCGGTCCGAACTACTTTCGGCGCAACGTGATGTTCAACATCATCCTCGAGCCCTTCAAACTGCACCGCTTCAGCCAGGGCGATGTCATCCAGCACAACACCGTCGTGAAAGCTGGCGACGGGCTCGGCATTCACACCAGCGAGCCATTTGATCATGCCGTGATCACCCACAACCTTTTCATTGGCGGCAAAGCACCCGAAAGCGTGAAATACGGCGGCTACGGCCCCGGACGCGGCCGCGCTGTCGATGCGCAGAGCTTTGGCGACCACTGTGTCATCGACCACAATGCCTACGCCGTGCTCGGCATGCCCTTCGAAGGCAAAATCCGCTCCTGGACCTTTCAGAAGCTACCGGGCACCGACTTCGAAAAAAACGGACGTGTGTTGGACGTGCGCGTGTCACTCCCTGAAGACCCCGCCAGGCTTTACGAACCGCCAGACCTCTCGACGCTCACCGAAGCCGGAGCCTATGCAGGCGACAAAACACCCGTTTATGGACCGAGGCCATGATTTTAGTAAAGCGAACGAATTAGCCCAAAACATGAATTGGAAAGAATCTTGCTGGGGAGGCAAGGAATCATCGCCATGGACCTCCTCACTGCCATTCAATCCAATCTCCTCAGCCCTGCCGTTTTGTTTTTTTTGCTAGGAGTCTTTGCTGCAGTCTCGAAGAGCGATTTGAAGTTTCCCGACTCGCTCTACACCACGCTGACGATTTATTTGCTCACTGCCATCGGCTTCAAAGGGGGGGTGGCAATCCATGAAGCGGGCATTGGTGCGGTCTGGCTGCCTGCGTTAGCCGCGATGGCACTTGGTGGAATCATTCCAGTTTGGACTTACCCGATGCTGCGGAAACTAGGCAAATTCAGCGTAGCGGACGCAGGCGCGATTGCAGCGCACTATGGCAGCGTGAGCGCGGTGACCTTCATCGCAGCGACGAACTTCCTCAAAAGCATCCATGAGCCCTTCGAGAGCTATGCATCAGCCTTTCTTGCCGTGATGGAATCACCTGCGATTATAGTAGGCGTCATGCTGGGCAAAGGAGCACTTGGCGGGGGCAAGTTTTCGCTCTCGGATGCTGGTGTGCGGCATGCGCTGCGCGATGCGGTGCTCGGCAAAGGCGTGCTGCTGCTGATTGGCGCAATGGTGATTGGCTCGCTATGTGGCAAGCGCGGCATGGCCTCGGTCGAGGGCTTCTTTGTGACGCCATTTCAAGGTGTGCTGGCGCTGTTCCTTCTGGAAATGGGCATGGTGGCGGGGCGGAGACTCGGGGATTTGAAGAAGGTCGGGATTTTTCTGCTGGTTTTCGGTGTTACAGCGCCGCTGGTGCATGGCTTGGCAGGCGTGCTGCTCGGTGGCTGGGTAGGACTGAGTGTCGGTGGGGCGACCTTGCTCGGGGTGCTGGCAGCAAGCGCGAGTTATATCGCGGCTCCGGCCGCAGTGCGCCTTTCGGTGCCCGAGGCAAATCCAACCTATTCACTCACAGCTGCGCTGGCCATCACGTTTCCGTTTAACATCAGTCTGGGCATTCCGTTATTCTTTGAGGCAGCCAAACTCCTCAACGCCTGATCCGCCATGAACCTGCATCCCATGAAACTTGTCACCATCATTTGCGAAGCCGTTTTGGAGGAGCGCATCGTCGAGGTGCTGCACGAATGCGGCGCACATGGCCACACGGCCTTTGATGTGCGCGGCAGCGGTCGCCAGGGGGCACGCAGTGCCGATCTCGTCGAGAGCAGCAATGTGCAGATTGAGGTCATCGCGAAACCCGCTGTGGCGGAAAATCTGCTCCAGAGATTGCACCTCAATTTTTTCCAAGATTACGCAATGGTCGCTTACGAAAGCGAGGTGCAGGTGATGAGGCCAGAGAAGTTCTAAATCATTTTTTCTTCATCATCAATTCGCGCAGAATCGGATTCGGAAAGCGGCGACTCGGCGTGATCGCATAAAAGCTTTCTTTGATCTGCGGGAAACGATGACGCTCAACCAGAGCCCCACTCTCCAGCTCATCACGAACCACAACAGGAGGCACGAGAGTCACGCCTGAGGTTTCGCGAGCCATAAGTCGAAGCATGGCCATATCATCAACCTCGGCCGCTATGATTGGGCGGATACCCGTTTGATCCATGAGTACATCAAACGCAGAGCGAATGCTGCTTTCAAGACTTGGAAGGACGATCGGCGTGGTGCGTAAATCTTCGGGAAATCGAAAGGGCTTCATGCCACGCTTCTTGTGACCAACCAAGCTCACAGGTTGCTCGTCGATCAAGTGACTGTGCCAGCCAGTTTCAGCATCACGACGGACGGATGTATTCGACAATACGACATCCAGTGTATGAGCCTGCAACTGAGTCAAAAGCTCGCGCAGCGTGCCAGAGTGGATGATAAGCTCCACATCATCACGCGTGATCAGCGGACGCAGGAAAGTGAGCTGAAAATTGCGCGATAAATTCGACGCTGCCCCGACGCGAAGGAAACCACGACTGCGTTTCGCACGGTTTTGCAGAAGATCGCTAAGCTCTTCACCGCTTCGAAAGATGGAATCAGCATACTCCAGCGCAATCCGCCCAGCCTCCGTCAACACGAGGGCCTTGTGCTTTCTCTCAAAAAGCGCCTGCCCTAAATTTTCCTCAAGGCTACGAAGCTGCACACTTAGCGCAGACTGCGATAACTTCAGATATCGAGCCGCCTTGGTCAGACTGCCCTCATGGGCAATGGCGCGAAAATAACGGAGATGATGATAATTCAAAAAAGCCATGTCTCATGCATTTAGCAAAGCGAACGATTCTTGGCAAAACATGAATTGGAAGGAATCCATCTGGGACTGACTAACAAGGAGTTATCATTCAATCCCTGCCACTAATGTCACCTGCCCTTCTTGAAGCTTCCGAGTGGACAACTCCACTTCTCCTGATTGTTACAATCAGCGTAGCCATGCTGATGCAGGCAGGAAGAAAGGCTGCAGAAGGAGCCGCCATGGTCGCGAGGCTATACTTTCTAGCAGCTTTGATCGTAGCGGGGAGCGTGGCAATCCTAGGTTCGATACGCATCGAATTCGCAAGCTGGCATTCGATGCACTTGGCGATACTACTTGACCCTTTGTCAGCCATAATGCTCCTGCTCGTGAGTTTCCTCGGATTGATTGTGACTCACTATGCGGTGAACTACCTTGATGGCGATGAGCGTCAGGCGATCTTTTCTCGCTGGCTGATTTTAACCCTATCTAGCGTGCTCGTCTTGGTCGTTTCGAGCAATCTGCTGCTGTTCACAATCGCCTGGATCTCGACCAGTCTCAGCTTGCATCAATTGCTTACTTTTTATCGAAAACGAGCAGCTGCCGTCATGGCCGCACGGAAAAAGTTTATCATCAGCCGCTTGGCCGATGCTTGCATGGTCACGGCTCTAGCCTTGGTTTGGCAGGGGCATGGCACCTGGGAGTTTCATACGCTCTTCGCTAACCCCGCAGGACCTAACTCGGGGCTCATCGCCAGCTTGTTCGTGGCAGCAGCCATGCTGAAATCAGCGCAGTTTCCTTTTCATTCGTGGCTGCCGGACACCTTGGAAACGCCTACGCCGGTCTCCGCTTTGATGCACGCTGGCATCATCAATGCAGGCGGCTTTTTGATCATTAGGTTGAGCCCTCTAGTCACTCAATCCACGGCTGCATTGAATACTCTGGCCTTACTCGGCGCGTTCACGGCCCTGTTTGCCAGCGTGATCATGATGACGCAGACGAGCATCAAAAAATCACTAGCATGGTCCACCGTGTCGCAGATGGGTTTCATGATGCTTCAATGCGGCCTGGGCGCATTTTCGCTAGCGATGATGCATATCGTCGCGCACTCCCTCTACAAAGCGCACGCCTTCTTGAGCAGCGGCAGCGTGGTGAATATCACCAGGTCCGCATGGGCTCCCGTGGGCAGACCCGCAGCCCATCCTTTAGTGGTGATGGGTTCGCTGGGCATCTCGATCATGATTGGATTCGGCATTGCGGCTGCATTCGGGATCACCTTGCAAAACGACCCTGGACATCTTCTGCTGGTCACGGTCTTCATCATGGCCATGGCGCATCTGCTATGGACACTATGGAGCAGCAGCATGAGGCAGCGTCTGATCCTACGTGGAGTCAGCATCGTGACTCTAGCCACAGCGTCTAGCTTTGCTCTCCATGCAGCTTTTGAACATGCCTTGTCAGGGAGCGTGTCCATGTATGCACCTACCCGCAGCTACGCTGAGCAGGTGATTATGATCATGATCGGGCTGCTATTCCTAGCCGTGCTGGTGTTTCAGTCCCAATTGCCTGCCTGGGCGGCACGACCCGCCTTTGTCAGACTCTACGTTCACGCCAGCAACGGGTTTTACCTCGGCACGCTATTCAATCGGGTCACTCGGAAATGGGTCGCCTAAGCATCATCTCAGCCTAATCACTGCCATGAACACGACCGTCTCAGAACTCCCCCCAGCTCAGCTCAACAGCCCAGCCAGTTCCATGGAAAAAAGTCATTGGCTGAATCAGGCTCGTCATGCCTGCCAGCGCATTCCTCCGCTCTGGCCATTGCATAGCTTTGTCGCGGTGAATCCTTTTGTCGGCCTCGTGGGCAAGCCATTCGCTGAAGTATGCAGCCTGATGCAGCAGGTAACGCATGAATCCATGCTGATGAGCGCGGATTATTTCCGCCAACAATACGAGAATGGGCGCATCACTCCTCAGGATTTGATGGAAGCGATTGATCTTCATCAAGAGAGCCTGACGACGACTGACCTGTTGGCTTGGCTGAAGGAGCCTGAAGTTAGCACTTTGTCGGAGATTCAGTGCCTCACTGACTTCACGAAGGAAAGCTTCGGTCAGAACCTTAGCTCGACAGTGACCGAAGAGATTTCAAAATGGTGCGCAGCATACTTTGATGAAGGACAGTCGGCATGGCGAATGCCCTGGAAAAAGCAACCGTTCTACAGTGCTTGGCGTTCTGCGGCACAGATCGACGCAACGCCTGAACTGCAGGGTTTCAGAGGTTTTCGAACGTTTGTGAAAGCTCTGCCAGACAACGCCCCAGACGCTTTAGTCACAATGCTGATCTCGCTAAAGCTGCACCCCGATCAATCAGTGAACTACCTCCATCACTTGCTGATGACTCTACCAGGATGGAGCAGCTACGTTCAGTATCGGGTGCGGGAGAGGACCCTGCATGGCCAACATGATGAATCGCTCCTGGAGCTTTTGACAATTCGGTTGGTGTTCGAGGCTTATCTAGCTGAGCAATACAAGGGCGACGGCCTTCTCGAACGATGGCATCAGAGCACAAGCGCCCCTTTCTCAGAGAATTTAGGTCTGCAAAAACAGCTTCTCTGGCATACGGCTTTGGAGGCTGGCTTTCAGAGAGAACTCGCCACCAAAATCGCAGGCGCTAGCAAGACCATCGTTGGCGAACAGAAAGCGCATCCAAGCGTTCAAGCCGTGTTTTGCATTGATGTCAGATCTGAGATCATGCGCCGATCCTTGGAATCGGTATCACCTGAGATCGAGACACTCGGCTTCGCAGGGTTCTTTGGTATGCCGATCGAATACGTGCCGCTTGGCAAGCGCCGCGGCAGCTCCCAGGTGCCCGTTTTGCTTTCCCCCAAGTATCGGGTTCGGGAACACTTGCCCCACGTTACGCCTCAGGATGAAAAGAATACTCGATGGAAAATGCAGGTAGGGCGGCGTGTATCTCATTCCTGGAATGCCTTCAAAACCTCAGCGGTGAGTTGCTTTAGCTTTGTGGAAGCTGCAGGCATCAGCTTCGCCTGGAAACTGCTGAAGGATAGTTTTCAGATGGGTGAACCCAGCCAGCCACACAGCTGTTCATCCTGCGCCGCCCCCAACTTGCATGAACAGAAAAGACGATTTTCCAGCCCAGCGGATGACACCTACCCTGAAAGTGGCATTCCACTCGAAGATCAGGCAACCTTCGCACACGGCGCCTTGAAAAACATGGGGCTCACGGATCATTTCGCGCGACTCGTTATGCTCTGTGGTCATGGCAGCAATACGACCAATAACCCTTATGCAGCCGGTCTGGACTGCGGTGCCTGTGGCGGCCACACGGGTGAGGCAAATGCGCGAGTGGCCGCCATGATTCTCAATCAACCCAACGTGCGCGTTAGGTTAGCAAATGAAGGCATTAGCATTCCTTCAACCACTCAATTCATTGCAGCTCTGCACGATACCACGACGGATGAAATTCATCTTTTCGATAAGGACAAATTACCCAGCTCACACGAGACGGATCTTCTTCAGCTTCAACTTTGGTTAGACAAAGGAAGCAAGAGATGCCGCCTGCAGCGTGCGGCGAGCCTTGGCATTCATCCATCCGACTACGAAGATCTCGAGAAAGTTATTCATCAGCGCAGTGGCGATTGGTCTCAGGTGCGTCCTGAATGGGGATTAGCAGGAAATGCCGCTTTTGTTGCGGCACCTCGGCAAAGAACTCAGATTTTAGACCTCCAAGGCCGTGTCTTTCTGCACAACTATCATTATTTGAAAGATACCGACCAAAGCACGCTTGAGCTGATCATGACCGCTCCCATGGTCGTGGCGAACTGGATCAACCTGCAATACTACGCTAGCACGGTAAACAATCGTCTTTGGGGCAGCGGCAACAAAGTCACTCACAATGTAGTCGGGACGTTTGGCATTCAGCAAGGCAATGGAGGTGACCTTCAGGCAGGCCTACCGCTACAAAGCTTGCACAATGGCCAGACCTGGATGCACGAACCAATGCGTCTCAGCGTCTTTCTCGAAGCTCCACGAGACCAGATTGATGCCATCATCAGCAAACATGAAACTGTGCGTGATCTCGCCGAGAATGGCTGGCTTCATCTCTTTGCGATTGAAGACGAAGGAGCCGTCATTTTTCGCCGCAAAGAGTCCGGGAGATGGCAGATGCTGGTGAACTAACCTGCACAGCCAACCAAGAGATTCCATCCCATAACGAAAAGAACCCAAGTAAAAGAAGCGCCCTCAGGCTGCACCGGCGAGGCAGGCGAGCCCTGGAGAATCTTGCGGTGGCTCTTCCTCTTGGAACGATTCAGCGATGATTTTAGCACGCTCTAGCAGATGATCGAGGATAGCGTGTGCATCACGGCGGCTGGAGAGAGCGATTTGCTCACTCACTCGGCTCGCCATCTTTTCAAAAGGACGCAAGTAAGGGTGAGCTGTCTTCAAGTGCGCCAGGGCCGTGTGGCTGCGCAGGTGCTTCAGCACACGAGTGGCATGCCCAGGAAGTGCCGACGTTTCGGAAACCAAGGGCGGATTCATTTTCTGAAAAACCACCATCACATTGCCTCCATCAGGCGAAGTAAAGCTATCGACTGGCATGAGGCCCGCCTTTTGACCGGCCAAGGATAGCGTGCTGCTGCTGTAGTGATGGAGATGCCCCAAGTGGTAGCGACTGTGAGGCCACTGGCAACGGGACATGACATTGGGCACTTCAATCAGAACCAAGCCCTTGGGTTTGGTCCAGCCTGCCATTACCGAGAGAGCTTCAATCGGATGTGCAAGGTGCTCAACCACATGGAAGCACGTGACGACATCTAAACTCTCAGGGGCCACTTGGGCATGTTGGTAATGCGTCACCTGCACAGGCAAGCCAAGATGATCGCGAGCAGCACCGCCGTAACCAAGGTTTGGTTCAATCCCCTGAACCTGATAGCCAAGCCCACGCAGCATGAAAAGCAACTCGCCACCACCGGCTCCAAAGTCGAGCACACTCTGCCCAGGGCGAAGGATCGGCAATAAGTAATGAAGACGCTCCAACGCAACAAGGCCAGCTCGATAGACATGCTTGGGCTTCGGCTTGACGACCTGCTTGTAGGACTTGCGGTACTCATCACGGTAGAAACTTTCGAGCTCCTCATCCGTGGGTCTTGGGTTAGTGGAAACCAAGCCACAGCTTTTGCATACAACCGTTTGGAGTGGCTGCCCGTGGCGGTCTTGATGGGCAATAACGGCAAAGTGGGAATGTCCGCACAAGTCACAGGCCGCGAGTGGCTGAGAGGATGGATTTGAAAATGGAGTCGCAGTCATGGAAAATGGAGTGGAGAAAAGCTCTGAGCTAGAATGGGATGGGAAAAAGCGAAAAAGCTTTGTTCAGCATCCGCTAAGCCCAGTGAGGAGCATAAAAAGACGCTGCCTTTCGCTTGGCATCAATCATGCCGGGGATGAGTCCCCACAGCTTCAACAACGCATCACACGTCGTGGATGACTTGTCTGCCTAGCCAAGGTAGCCATATCCCATTTCAGCATAGGCTGGGATCTTGGATGAATCGCATGAGCGAATCGAACAAGGGGAAGCTGAACCATCATGAATGCGGGTTTTTCTAGATGAATCGCATCAGAGCGACGGCCATCATCCAGCGCATGAAAGCTCAGAACATGATCCTTGAACTGTTCTGAAGAAGCCTGCCCCATGACAAGAAGGGCATCGACCAGCGGGCCATGAGGTTCGAGATGTGCCGCTTCGCTCTCATGCGTCAAAATGACCTGAACAGGTCCGTTAGCTTCAGCACAGACGACCACTTGATGAACTTGATCGAGACTGGCGAGCCATGCACAGGCCGCTGGACCAATTCCTTCGGCAGAGATCAGCCATGACCAAAAGCAGATCAGATGCACCCAACGACAAAAGCCCCGATGAGCACGGAGCTTTTCTATCCAGGTGAGAAGCTGAGGGTTCGCTGACATGAGGGAATTTTAAAACCCTGGAAATGACTTGATGGGACAAAAACAGCACCATACGACCGTGAAAAGCTGTCTGTGCAATCTTTTTGCCTTTATGACCTAAGTTTTTCAACTCTTCAGTTGAGAGTTCCTCAGACTCAAATGCATCATCCTTTGTCTTGCTTTTTGAAGTCGGTTCTGGTGGAGTGTGCACGTATCCGTCATGTTTGTATGAAGCTTCCTTTGATGCTGCTCTTGTTTTTTAGCCTCATCATGAGGAGCGGGGCGGAATTCCCACTGCTTTATCTCAAGCCATTGGTCTTGCAGCAAATTCATTCACCCACGTGCATCACCGGGGCAGCGGATGGCAGCGGCAGGCTTTTTGTCTGTGATCAAATCGGCAAAATCCATATCATCCAGGGTGGCATGCTGCAGCCGACCCCTTTTCTAGATCTGACGACCAGCGGACTGAACTCGAAGGTGTTTTTTTTTCGCACTTCTCCACCCCAATTACCGACCTCTTATTCTGAGCGCGGGCTGCTGGGTCTAGCGTTTCATCCTGACTACGCAAAACCAGGCAGCCCAGGTCATGGGCGCTTTTACCTGAATTACACCAAGGCGTATCAAGCGGGCATTGATCCTCCGCAACATGATGGGGGCAGTTGGACCGTGGACTGTGTGACGGTGATCGCCGAGTTCCGCGTCTCTTCCACTCACCCCGATTTGGCAGATCCTAGCTCCGAGCGTGTGCTGCTGAAATACCCCCAGCCTCAGGCCAATCACAATGGAGGCAATTTGGCCTTCGGACCCGATGGCATGCTTTACATTGGCAGTGGTGATGGGGGAAGTTCCGATGACAACAACGTCGGCCACACAGGGGGAGCCAACACGAATCCGCGCCCGAGCCATGCGCTCGGAAATGGTCAAGACCGCACCGTTTACCTGGGGAAGATCTTACGCATTGATCCTTTAGGCACGAATGGGCCGGGCGGCCAGTATGGAATTCCGCCAGACAATCCATTTGTCTCGGATGCATCCGCAGGGATCAAAAAAGAGATCTATGCATACGGCATCAGGAACCCCTGGGGCCTTGCCTTTGATCATCGTCCAGGTGGGACGGGGCGACTCTTCTGCGCAGATGTCGGACAGGGCCGAATCGAAGAGGTTAATCTCATCACCTCGGGTGGCAACTATGGTTGGCGCTATCTGGAGGGCAGCGAAAATCCGACGTTCTCATCAGGTGCAGTGACCAATCCGATGCCGAATCCAGGGGGCACCCTGATCGCGCCGATCGCGCAGTACGCCCACCCGGATATCTCCAACACGATCCTGCCCAAGCTTGGCCTCTCCGTGACAGGCGGCTATGTCTATCGGGGGCAAGACATTCCTGCCCTGCGCGGCAAGTATGTCTTCGGCGACTATGGATCGACCTCTGGAGCACCCAGCGGCATTCTAATGGGGTTAGAGGAGACGCAGCCCAACACCTTTCAGCTCGTGCCAGGCATTCCGCTGCTCGGGGGAAATCCAGTCTCCATGCGCATTCTCTGCCTGGGTGAAGATGAACGTGGCGAGCTCTATGTGGGCACTAAGCTCACGGGCGGCGTCATGGAAACCACCGATAATCTACCCAATGGGGGTCTCTACCAGCTGATCGCCGTACCAACGAAACCTTTGCCCATCGTGCTGACAGCAACACGGGACAGCACGTTGTTCTCGGAGCGTGGTACCGGTGGAGAAGAATTGGCCAATGGCGCGGGTGACCTTTTGACCGCAACCAGTTCCGCTGGCGGCGTGCGCCGGGCTCTGGTGCGTTTTGATCTCTCCACGGTGCCTATGGGAATGCGTTATGAATCCGCCATCTTACGTATGCATCAGCTCCAAGCCGCAGTCCCCACGACGAACCCTCAGCGCAACACGTTGCTTTATCGTCTGCTTCAAGACTGGGGAGAAGGCACCGCGACGGGCACCGTAGGGATAGCGGCTGAGGAAGGTGATAGCACGTGGACCAGTCGCCTTTATTCCATCGTAACACCTCAACTCTGGGATGCCGAGGGGGGCGACCTTGTCGATCAGCCCTCAGCCGCGCTAGGCATTCGTGGGGAGCCTGGAGCTTACGCTTTTCAGGGCCAGGGCATGGTGGCGGATGTACACCGCTGGTTAGACGGGTCTGAGGTGAATTACGGTTGGCTCATGATGTCAGAGGAAGGTGCACTGAACTCGCAGCGCCGCTTTGCCAGCCGCGAGCATGCCGTGATCGAGCAGCGACCGACTCTGACCCTGATGCCAGCACCACCTTATCAGACATGGCGTGAAACTCACTTTCCAGGCATGCGCGTGGGTGAATTTCTTGATCCACAAGGAGATCCTGATGGAGACGGTATCGCAAACCAGATCGAATATGCCTATGGGCAAAATCCCAACGTCGCCGATAAGCAGGCCTTGATTCCGCTTATGGTGGATTCGCTGCCTGGAGGTGGCGTGGAATTGCATCTTTTCTTTCGACGGGATACCGCCGCTTGGGATCTCGATTATCGCCTGGAAATCAGTCAAAACTTGATCACTTGGGTCACTCTGGCGAATAGCCGCGGAGGCAGTAGCCCGACCGTGGAGAATGGTGCGACCCTCGAAAGAGATGTCTCCCTTTCAGGCACCCTCAACGAGGTCAAGGTTGGCCTTATTTTACCGAGCAGCACCGCACGACACTTTGCCAGGCTGGTGGTAAACCGCCGTCCTTGATCGGGAACATGGGCCTGCGGGCGCCCACATCTCAACATCCAAATGAGACTTAGGCTGGAATCACAGCGATTTCCTGCGTCACCAAAAGTTCTACAAGGTAGAAGCCGCGATCAGCCGTCGAATCGACCCAGAGGGTTTGAGCGACTGTGGTTTGGCCTGCGGGCGAGGTATTGTTACTGAAAAATTGGTTCGCAAAGCTAGGCCCTCGGTTCAAAGGACCTGTGCTGGTCGTCGCAAAGTCCACTGGCACGGGGGCCGTGGAAAGGTCCGGCGTATAAAGCACACGGTACCTTCCTCCAGCTCTACGCTGGAAATTGAGCGCCCTGCGTGTTGTCACCCCAGAACTCTGAACGGCAAACGAATTCACTTTAAAGTTCATCGAAGGCACCTCCACCCGCAAAATACCATTCGCGAAAGAGGTGTTGTATTTCGGCAAGGGGGTCACGGTATTATCGGCAGGAGAAAGGATGTTGCCTTCGATATCAAAGGTCGAACCATGAGTGTAACAGACAATAGCACGCGTGCCCTCGCTATGATCGTAAGGCTCTGCTGTGGAGAATTGATGTGTGCATCTCGCCGTCACAGCATAAAACACATTCCCCGGAGCGCGCGTGATGATCAGCCGGCTATCGTTGAAGGTGGTGGAGGAGGTCAGCAACTGCACCCTCACGGAGCCATAGTCCACTTTCAGGGCTGGAAAGCTTTCGACATTCAACGAGATGATGTTGGCCTGATTGGCCGCGGGTGAAATGTCAGCAAGCGTGGTGTATCGGCCCACTGAAGACGCGACGAAGCCCAGCGCGAAGCATTTCACCCAGTCTCGACGGCTTAGCATCTGGGAAAGCTGAATCTTTCCTGCGTTGCAATCTTGGCTAAGCGGACATGGAGCACCGTGGGTGGACTGTGACATAACAAGGAATGATTTACCCCTGGGTTATGCCAGATCAAAGCCGTTAGGACAAGCATGGAATCCTAGACAACTTGTCAGAAAGTCGTCACAAAAGATGACAGTCTCTGCACGGTCTGACAGAGAATTAAACCTAGGGCATTGATGACGAAACCTCATCAGCGAAGCGAATTTCGATCCTAGGGTCGGCAAGGTGTGGCATCCAGCGCTTCACAAAGGCCTTCACGGACTCTCGCGCTGGCTCCCTCACGCGGCTGATGTGGCTGGCCTGATCGGCTCTTTTTTGCAAAGTGGGGGTCAGCTCGCGTTCCAAGGCCGCTAGGTTTTCTTCCGCGTTAAAGCGGAGCCAACCGGCCTCGGACCTTTTTTCATTCCCTCAGTGCTCGAACATGGACTTGGTTATTCCAGGTTTTGCACCTGCTCACGGATCTTCTCCAGCTCTGATTTTGCTGAGACCACGTGGTGGGCGATGGTAGCATCAGAGCACTTCGAGCCGATGGTATTGAACTCGCGGAAGAACTCCTGCATCAAAAAATCGAGGCTACGACCGCTTGGCTCCGAACAATCCAGGTACTGTTGAAACTGGCGCAAGTGGCTTTCAGCTCGGGAGAGTTCTTCAGAGATGTCGCAGCGATCGGCAAAGAGAGCAATCTCACGCACGAGGCGTTCATCATCCAAAGGCAGAGGAAGCCCCGCTTTCTCCAACCGCAAACGCAAGACTTGACGATGCTGCTCAGGCACTTGAGGAGCGAGCGATTGAATGCGCTGCAACAGGCTTTCAATCTCGACCAAGCGCGTCTCGATGTCTTGTCGCAGATGGCTGCCCTCCGTGGCACGCATTTGCACCATCTGCCGCAGTCCAGCGGCAAGAGCGGCCTCCACGACGGGCCAGACTTCCTCCACCGGTTCTTCGTTAGGCTCTGCCACCAAAATCCCAGGAAGACGAATCAACTCAGCCAGGGAGAGATCGGCAGAAATGCCAAGCTGCTGCGCCAGAAGGCGCAGGTTGTTCATGTAGGATGTGGCGAGCGGCACATCGATCTGCAAAGGCATAGCAGATGCCGTGGCACGATCGGCGCGAATTTGAATATTGACTCGACCGCGTGAGCAAAACGTGGCCGCGAGATTGCGCACTAGCGTTTCAAGGTCAGCCACATGCTTGGGAAGGCTGATGCTAATTTCGAGCTGCTTGCGGTTCACGCTGGAACACTCCACTACCCAAGTGGTGCCTGTAGTCTCTTGCCGCGCCTCGCCACGGCCAAATCCGGTCATGCTTTTCATGACCTGCATCCTTCCGCAGCCAGCCCTGACTGGCAAGTCAGCAAGTCAAGGCACCCAAGAGGCATCCCAGATCCATAAGGGCGTGATGGCAGAACTCTCGACCCAACCGCGCAGAGGGTCCGAGCTGCTGGGAATTTCGGCATAGAACCAGGAACCTCGTTTTTCCAAGACGCGAATTTGAGTGCCGGGCGGCAGGGCGATGACGGTCCCGCCCGTGACGGTGGCGCTCGTGTAGGCATTCACATCCGCCTGAGTGACGATGCTGATGTCGCGCACACGCTGGGGGCCGAGTGGGCGCAGAGCAGCCATGGTGGAAGCAGGCACGGCGATGCACACCCCGATCACGCTGACCGCCACCGACCAGGTGGACTTTTGCCCACGGCGGAACACTCGCCAGGTGAGTGACAAGAAAACCAACCAACCACCGATGGCGGCGAGGAACAGCCATTCATTCGTGGTGAGGAAGAAGCTGGCCACCTTGAGGGGCGACTTTTCTTCAAAGCTCAAGTAGCGTGTGCGCTCATGAATGTGCCGCAGGTTTTGATTGAGCTCTGCATTGCGTCCATCCAGCAACTGCGCGCGCTGATACCATAGCGCCGCGCGTCCCAAGTCGCCCTGACGATACCGGGCATGGCCGATGATTTGAAACACCTCGGCGCTAAGGTGAGGCGGCTCTTTTTTGGTCAACGACTCTGCCAAATACTGAGCGCGGGTAAAATTTTCCTTCTCGATTTCTACCACGGCTTCTCGATACACTTCATCCGGAGTCGCCGTGGTCGCCTTAGATACCTCGGCGGCCTCAGCAGTAGAGCAATTCCCCAGCAAGATAGCCATAGCGATGATCGCAAGGCGAGCCATCGTTTGGCGGAAATGAGCCGCAAGCGTGGTCTTCACCTCACGCCGTTCCTGTTCGACAAGAGCAGGCAAAGCCCCCGCGGCAAAATTGGTCATTTCGTAGCGATCAATGATTTTTTTCAAAGGCCCTTCGGGTAGAGGTTGACCGGCCTGGGCGGTCTGGATGAACTGAGCTGCCGCACGCAGAAAATCCTGATCGGAAGCGCCAGACGATTCGGCCTCGAAGGCATCCCAGGCCGAGCGCAGCTCACCAGTTCGACCGGCGAGACGCGCTTCGCGCCGACGACGAATCACCGCGAGCCCGCTCGCTATGGCAAACAAGACCACTGGCAGCGCCTGTACACTCCAAAAGGTACTGCTGCGCAGCCATAGGATGCTGGTGGGAGCTAACCAACGAGCCTGAGACGGGGGACGCACGAGAATATCCGTGATGTCCGCCTGCGGATCGGCCACGGGCGGCGGGGCCACGGGCGTCTCGACAGAAGCAGCAGAACCGGACGCAGTCGCCTCCGCCGCGGCAGGGGCCGGAGCCGGGCGCAGATTCAGCGGTATGGGCTCCGTGCGCAGCACGACATATTTTTTCTGCGAGGGACTGAAATAGTTCAGCTCAAAAGGCGGCACATTCGGATGCACTGCCTCCGGGATCAGCACCTGGGTGTAACCGATTTTCCGTTCCAAGGTCGGAGTCTGGTTTTGATCCATTTGGCCTTCGATCACGTAGCGCTTCGCGGGATAGAGCTTCCAGCCGCCCGTGGAAACTAGCGCTGGGGTATTCAGCGCATCAAAGTTGCCCGTGCCTGACACCGCCAACTCGACAGAAGTGGGATCACCCACGGTCAGGTCAGTGGGCGAAGCGGTCGCTGTCATCTGGAATTCACCGACCGCTCCACTGAATTGGGCAGGACGTCCATCGTTAGGCAACGGCAGCACCTTCACAGTGACCTGCTGGCTTTTCACATCCAATTTCCTGGGTTCAGACATGCCAGGAAAAAAACCAGGCGGGAAGTTTTGCCCAAAGCCCGGCGGAAACATGCCACGCTGGCCACCATCCTGCATGGGCACTTCGATGAGAAGCTCCAGATTGGCCGGGCCGACCTTGAGATCTCCGGTGCGCAGCGAGGAAAGCGTGCTGCGGAAGGTCAGAACGTAATAGCCAATGCCATCAATCACCGTGCTGGTTTGCTCATTGGTCTGAGGAAAGCGCGCGATGGCAAAGTCGCTCTTTTCCATCTCAATCAGGCCCAGGCGACGCAGCTGCACCTGACGCGGGACATACAGGCTGACATTCACCGGCACGACCTCACCCTGATAGATTTCTTTTTTGCCGAGCTCGATTTGCAGGATGGGCTGGTTGGCTTCGTCCTTCGTTTGTGGCTGGCCGTTTTGCGGAAAGCTACCGCCGCCGTTTTCGACGGTGAGTTTCACCTCATTCGTCGTCAACGTCTGGCCATCCACGACCAGGGTTTGAGGTGGGATGACAAATTCGCCAGGTTCCGTCGCCGTGATGCCCCAGGAAAGCTGAATGGAAGCACTTTGGCGGCCATTGATGATTTGAATCTGCTGAGAGGTGCTCGCACCACTAGCCTGACTGATTTGCAGAGGAAACCGCAAGTTGGGCAGGCTATTCACCTGACCATCCTGCACCAGGATGACGTAGTTGATGACTTGATTCGGACGTGCTGAGCTCGGCTGAATGTAGGCGCGCACGGTAGCGGCGCTGGCCGTGCTGGGCTGCAGCAAGCCCATGCAAGTGATAATCACGGACAAGATCAGCACGCCCAAAAATGGCCGCTGACCGTGACGCAGATGAGGTGTGAGTGAATGTGGGGTCATCTCGATCTTCTGTTCTGAATCTTCACCAATCTTTGCCACGCACGGGCTGGTCACGCGGACGAACGATCATCGCTTTTTTTTGATCATCCGCATAAGTGCGGAGGAAGGATCTCGCCTCATTGCGGCTGAAGCCGGTGGCTTCGTTTTCCTGATTTTCGGCCATTTCGGCCTCTCGGCGTTCACGCGCCTCACGGGCTTCAGGACTCTCCTGCTTACCCGCATCACCAGCCTGCAGTTGGCCTTCTTTTTCATGCTCTTTTTGGCCATCTTCGCCCTCTTCTTCGCCTTCTTTTTTGCCGAGGCTCTCTTTGCGTGACTTGTCTTCGTCATTCTCGCCTTCGCCATCCTCGTCGCCGTTTTCGCCTTCCTGCGCTTCGCCGGTCTCGCCTTTTTGGCCCTTTTCACCCTTCTGGCCTTTTTGACCTTTCTTCTTGTCGCCTTTGTTGCCCTGCTGCTCTTGATTCATCTGCTGCTGCAGCTCATCCAGGCGCTTTTGCACGAAATCGCGATTCTCCTTCACCTCTTTGTTTTCAGGATCAATGGCTAGCGCTGCATTGAAGTGTTTCACGCTATCGCGCCAGGCCTTTAGGCTGAACTTGGGCTGCTTGGCCAGCGCTTTGTCACCTTGATCGTAAAGGCTGTGCGCTAGGCCGCGGTGTGCTTGATTTTGCACCTTTGGTTCGGCACTTTCGAGAGCTTGGCTAAAGCCGCCCACGGCGCGATCATAATCCTTGAGCTGATGGGCAGAAGCACCAAGCCCGAGCGCAAAGAGAGGCTTTTGTCGCCTAGACGGCGGCTCTTTGACCAGCTTGTCATAAAGCTTCACCGCATGGTCATATTCGCCTCGTTGGTAGGCTTCATGAGCTTGCTGAGGAGCCGTGGAGGCAGCTTGACCTTCAGCCGCAGTAAGCAAGAAGGCCAGGAGTGCAATGATGGGGGCGGCGGGCAGTTTCATGCGAGCGGAGGGACGGATGATCCAGGCGATGAAGAGACACAGAACTCCAAGAGACAACGGCCAGTAAAAACGCTCAATGGGCTTCACGGTTTCACGCGCGGCATTCGTCTGTGCCTGCAGGCTAGCCACCAAGCTGCGCACGACATCGGCGGCAAGGCCCTGAGAACCTAGCTTCAAGTAACGCCCCCGAGTGAGTGTGGCGATTTGCTGGAGGGAGCCAGGCTCCAGTTTGGTTTTAACCACGTTGCCCTCTTGGTCACGGACAAAATCTCCCACACGTTCGGGATCTGGGTCAGGGATCAGCGATCCACCCTCCGTACCGATCCCGACCGTCAGTACCAGGATGTTCTTCTTCGCAGCTTGCTCCGCATAGTTGGCGATCTCAGCATCTGGCTCTCCGCCATCGCTGAAAAGAATGAGCCCGTGATTCCTCGCGGGGCTTTTTTCAAAGGTATCGATGGCCAGCTTGAGCGCCCGGCCGAGTTCACTGCCCCCACGAGGCACCGAGGTGAAATCAAGCGACTGAATCGCCTCCACCACAGCATCGTGATCGGTAGTCAATGGCGCTTGAAGGTAGGCATTGCCAGCAAAGGCGATCAAGCCCACACGATCATCTTTCAAGGAGAGCATGAGGTCCTGAGCCGCGAGCTTGGCACGTGTCATCCGGTCAGGCACGACGTCATTCGCGAGCATCGAGCGTGAGCTGTCGATGGCGATGATGACATTTCTGCCGGACTCTTGCTGCACCACTTTGTCTTCATCCCACCAAGGACGGGCCAAGGCACAAATGAAGCAGCCGAGGCCGAGCAGTTGACAGGCAAAGATGCCCCAGGAACGGCGCGCGGACACCCCCGTGATCAGGGCCTGCCGAAGCCGAGGCGCTGCAAAAGCCTGCTGCACCCGCTGCGCACGCCAATCCGCCAGCAGCTTCAGCCCGGCGAGCGCGGGAAGAGCTAGCAACCAATACAAAATCTTGGGGGCGAGGAAAGACATCGTTCAGGTGGCCACTGCCATGGGAGCCGCATTCAGGAGAGTAAAACGGAGCAAAAGCGCCAGCCCAAGGAGAGCAGCGGCGCACGACAGTGGGTAAAAGAAAAGCTCTTCGGTCTCGGTGATGGTGCGCTTTTTGATCTCTTTCTTTTCAAGTTTGTCGATGGTCTCGAAGATGTCCGCCAAGGCGCTGAGATCCTGGGCCATGTAAAAAGAGCCGCCGCCAATGTTTGCCACGGCTTGCAGCGTCGCTTCATCGAACTCCTGACGACCGCTGGTGATGACGCGTCCGTTTGGCAGCGGGATCATGTGAACGCCAGGTGTGCCGATGGCAATGGTGTAAATCTTGACACCCAACGTAGCACCAAGTTTCGCAGCATCTTGAGGACTCAGCTTGCCACTGTTGTTGGCTCCATCGGTGAGCAGGATGATGACCTTGCTAGGTACGGTTTCTTTGTCCAACCGACGCGCGGCAGCGGCCAGACCGGAACCAATCGCCGTGCCGTCTTCCATGACGCCAGTCTGCACTCGCTCCAAATTAGACTCCAGCCACTCTCGATCCAACGTCATCGGGCAGGGGTAATACGGTGCGCCAGCAAAAGCGACGATACCGATGCGATCTGACTTTCGACCCCGAATGAAATCGCGCATGACCCGCTTCGCGGCCGTGAGTCGGTTCACGGGTTGGCCACCGATGTAGAAGTCCTCGATCAGCATGGACAACGAAACGTCCACCGTGAGGCAGATGGCGATTCCCTCGGTATTCTCTTCATCGTGTGAGATGACTTTCTGCGGTCTGGCCAGCGCGACAATCGCCGCGGCGAGACTCAGCAAGACAAGGCCGAGCGTGAAGCCACCCCGCACGCTGCGTGTCTTGATGCCCATTTCACGCAGCACAAAGGCCGTGGAAAAAGCAATGGTGGGAGCTCTGCCATTGCGGCCACGCCACCAAGCCATGACGGGCAACAGGAGCATCAAGAGCAGCCACTCAGGGCGCCCGAAAATGATGTTGGGCAGAAAAGGCAGATTCATGCGCGGTCCTCCTCTAGGCTGGTGATCGCCTTTTGCACGAGCGCGGTGGCCTCGGCCTGATTGACGGGCACAGGCGCAAAGGCCAACTGATCCCATAGCTCCGCCAAAGAGGCATATTTTTGCAGACGGAGTGAGGTGGCAGGAATACCGCCTTTTTCAAAAAGCTCCTGGGTCGTTCGCATCGGCGCGGGGATGTTGTATCGCTCCAGAAAATAAACACGCAGGGTCTCTGACACTTCTGCAGCCGTCTGGCCGGGTAGCTGTTGGGGCGATTGCATCAAGATCTCTTGCAGTCGCTTCATGGCAGCACTGTAGGGCTTCTTGAGCGGGGGCGACTTGGCTTTCGCGGGCCTCATCAAAAGCCACAGCACGAGACCGAGCAGGACGATCACGAGTCCTGCAGCGGCAGCATATACCCACCACGGTGGCCCAAGCTGAACCAAGGCTGGATCAGGCAGCTTAGGATGTGGCAGCGGCTGCAGCGGTGGTGCCTGCTGAGCCAAAAAAAGCTGGGCGATACCGGTCATCATTTCTTTCTTCTTCGGCGACTCCGGAAATACGTTTTCAGCGCAGGCACATAGTCATCGTGCGTGCGGATATCGAGACGCTCGACGCCGTTTTTGCGCAGGGCACGCGTCAGGGACTCCTGCTTTTCGCTCATCTTGGCCGCGTAGTGCTGACGCACCGCCGGGTGGGAGGTATTCACGACGTACTGATCCCCCGTCTCCGGATCCTGAAGGCAGACCCGCCCAACCGCGGGCAGCTCCCATTCACGCGGGTCTGTGATCTGCGCGGCGACAACGTCATGCTTGGCTGCAAGCAGGCGCAGGTTGTGCTCCCAGGCACTGTCTGGCGTGAGAAAATCAGACACGAGCACCACCAAGGCGCGATGGGCAATCCGCGTCAGCGCAAGGTCCAATGCAGGGCCGAGCTGAGTACCTCGGCTTTTGGGGCGATGGTTCAAAATGTCACGCAGGCAGCGCAGCGCATGAGCGCTGCCCTTTTGCGCAGGCAGATAATGTTCAACTTGATCGGAGACGAGGATGAGTCCGACTTTGTCCTGATTTTGAACCGCACTGAAGGCAAACACCGCGGCCACTTCTGCCGCACGTTCGCGCTTGCTATCCTCCTGGCTTCCGTAGTCACCCGAACCGCTGACATCGACGATGAGCATTACGGTCAACTCGCGCTCTTCGATGTATTTGCGCACATACGGATCGTTCATGCGGGCCGTGACGTTCCAGTCGAGGAAGCGCACATCATCGCCCGGCTGGTATTCGCGGAAGTCATCGAACTCGATCCCCTGCCCTTTGAAGCGGGAATGATAAGCCCCGCCCAGGGTTTCTTTGACGATACCGCGCGTCACCAGCTCGATCTTCCGCACACGCTTTAGAATGCGGGTGAGACGTTCGTCCTCAGTTTCAGGGTTCGAAGGCATGAAGGGGAGAGCCGTGGGATGCGGTCAGGGACTGCACGGTTATGGAACAGGCAGCTTGTCGAGCAGCTGCTTGATCACATCTTCGCTAGAGACGCCTTCGGCTTCTGCCTCGTAACTCAGCAAGATGCGGTGACGCAAGATGTCAGGCGCGAGATCCTTGATGTCCTGAGGAGTGACGTAGTTTCGCCCGGCGAGGAAGGCCAGGGCCTTGGAGGCGAGTGCCAGATTGATCGTGCCACGCGGCGAGGCCCCGCAGCGGATCAAAAGCTTCAAGTGCGGTGCAATCGCGCCAGGATCACGGGTCGCATGGATGATGGCCACGATGTAGTCGCGGATTTTTTCATCCATGTAGATTTGGTTCACGATGGCACGGCTCGCCACGATTTGCTTCGCGTCGATGATTTGGTTCACGTCCAGCTTCGGCGCACTGGTGGCCATCGCGTCGAGCACTTGGCGTTCCTCCGCAGGCGTGGGGTAAACGACGCGGACTTTCAAGAGAAAGCGGTCCAACTGAGCTTCCGGCAGGGTGTAGGTGCCTTCTTGATCAATAGGGTTCTGCGTGGCGAGAACGAGGAAGGGGTCCGGCAACTTGTGCGTGGCTTCGCCGATGGTGACTTGGCGCTCCTGCATGGCTTCAAGAAGAGCACTTTGTACCTTGGCGGGCGCACGATTGATTTCATCCGCGAGCACGAGATTGGCAAAAATCGGGCCCAACCGTGGAGAAAAAGTGCCATCCTTGGGATGATAAACCATGGTGCCAACGACATCCGCTGGCAGAAGGTCCGGGGTGAATTGGATGCGCTTGAAGCTGGCCTGCAAGGCGCTGGAAAGCGTGCGTACGGCCAGAGTCTTGGCCAGCCCCGGAACACCCTCCAGCAACACATGACCGTTGGTCAGCAAAGCAACAAGCAGACGATCCACGAGATGGTTCTGGCCCACGAGCACCCGCGCGATCTCCTCGCGCAAAGGCTTTACCCAGGATGCGGATTGAGCGATGGATTCCTGGTCAGGAACCGAGGCGAGAACGGGCGATAAAGCTGAGGTGTCGGACATGTGAAGAGAAACGGTCAATGGGGCCGGGGTGAGAGTCAAGACAGGAGACTCCTGTTCAAAACGGAGCCCAAGGTGCTTAAGCGTGCATTTTTTCTTCAAGACAAGAAAAAGGCCCGTGTTGCCACGGGCCTCCGGGAACTCTCTCTAGCGAACGAGTTATTCAGAAATCTTCACACTTTTGATCAGAATCGGCTCCACGGGCACATCGCCATGTGGTCCGACCTGCTTGGTGGGAACCGAGACGATGGCATCACAGACGTCCAGTCCTGCAGTCACCTTGCCAAACACGGCATAACCGTAACCATCGAAGCTGGGATAATCTAGGTTGGCATTGTCCTTCACATTGATGAAGAATTGGCTAGTGGCGCTGTTTGGATTGCTTGTTCGCGCCATGGCGATGGTGCCGCGGGCATTTTTGAGGCCGTTTTTGGACTCAATCGCGATCGGTGCATCCACGGCTTTTTGGCTCATGTCTGATGTAAAGCCTCCGCCCTGGATCATGAATCCCGGAATGACGCGGTGAAAAATCAGGCCTTCGTAATGGCCTTTTTTCGCGTATTTCACGAAATTTTCGACCGTGATGGGAGCCTTCGCTGCATCCAGTTCGAGCTCAATGTTTCCTTTACTGGTTTCCATCACGACTTTGACGATTTTAGACTCACTCACTTCTTTTTTTTCCTCCTGGGCTTGGTTGATTCCGGTCAGGCCTGCAAACGCAAGAACGAAGGCGGCAAGAAACGGCAGTTGTTTTTTCATAGTGGGATTGGGGTGGACTCAGCGAATGAGGCGAAAGCGCGCTTTTTTGCAATGCGCTTTTCTGAGTTCTCCAAAAGCAGCTCTGCCTGGAGGCGTCCAAGCCAATGAGGACAATTCGGCCAAGCAGCCCACCAGAGCACACCATCCGCGATTCATGCATGCCTCATGATGAGAATCAGCGCCATGACGATCTCAGCCGACAAGATCGGCACCTTGCCAAGCTCCTCACCTGCGGCACTGTGCGTATGGCTATCATCCCTTTGATCTCATGGTCACCAAACTTCTACACACCCGCTACCGCGTTAATGATCTGGACAAAACCGTGAACTTTTACAAGCAAGTGCTCGGCCTGGAGGAGGTGCGCCGCCACAAATCACCCCGTGGGTCTGAATTGGTTTTTCTCAAAACTCCCCAGAGCGATGAGCTGATCGAAATCTGCGCCTACCCGGCCAGCGGGCCCGTGCAGCTCGGTCCCGATGTCACGCATCTCGCTTTTGAGGTCGAAGATTTGGAAAAATTCGCTCTTCATTCGGCTGCCTGCGGTTACCCGCTTTCTGATGGGCCCACAGAAAGTTCTAGCGGGGTCTTTGCCTTCATTGACGCCCCCGAGGGTTACGAGATAGAATTGATTCAATATCGGAAATAGTCAGATAAGCTGACTTTCGAGCGTTCACATCACCCTTCTTACTTTATGGACTTCGATTGGCTCGGCGTTTCTTTTGATCTCTCTAAGCTACCTCCCAAAGACATTGAGGAATCCTTCGAGGATCCCTTCTCTCTCAAATTGCTGCCAGATGAAAATGGCGATGGAGCTTCCGCACGCTATTTCAACCTGGGTAAATCCCTGAGCGGTAGAGCCGTGTTCAGCGTCTTCTGGACGGACGGCAAACGCTACCGAGTGGTCTTTTCACGGGATATGACGACGGCTGAGCACGATTTTTTTGAGAGAAAGAAGGCGGAAGACGTTTGAACCATCACCACAAACACTATGGAACCACGCCGTAAAGGAGACACCACCCTGATGAGTCGCCCGGCAACTCTCGAAGGAGATCTCGCCCTCATTCGATTGTGGAAAGATGTGCCTATCTTTGAAAGCGATGAAGAGGAGGGTAAATTCTGGGCGAATCACCAGCTCGACGCACGGTTGATGCAGATGTCGATTCATCGCAACGATGTGCGTGAATCCACCACGATCACGCTGCGATTTGATCCCCGCATGCTGAGCAGGATCAAGAGGATCGCCCGTCGCCGTTACCTCAACTACCAAAGCATGATCAAGCAGTGGCTCAGCGAGCGCATGGAGCAGGAGATGAAGGAGGGATGAACTCCGTTTCATGGATCTCCAGAGGGATTCATCTGCGTGGATTCTGGGTACTGGTGGTGATGCTCTGGGCTGCTGTGCTATGGAATCTATCGGCAGACTCTCACCCGCCGATAGGCCCCTCTTTTTTGCTAAAGGACAAACTGCTGCACTGCCTGTATTTCGGGGCGGGCACCGGCGCCTTCCTGCTGGCGCTGCGCGGCAGCCGCTGGATGGATCTGCCTTTTTCCCATGCCTCGCTGACAGGCATGCTCTTCGCCGGCCTCATCGGGGCGCTGGATGAGTATCACCAAACTTTCACGCCAGGCCGGAGTGGAAATGACCCCTGGGACTGGCTGGCTGATCTCTGCGGGGGCTACCTTGGAGCATGGTGCCTGAACCTCGTGCTGAAGCGATGGGGAAAATCCACGCGCTAAGGCGGGTTCAGGACCGAACTTTCATGAAAAGCGGCAGACCGTGACCAAACGGCCGATGAAAAAGCCACCGAACTCGGATGAGTCGCGGTGGCTTGGTCTGAACGGATTGGATTTGTACTATTCCTCCGAAGCGGCAGGGGCGGCCGTGAGGCCACCTTTTTCAGCCAGCTTGGCTTTCACAGCATCCTCAATCTCAACGTAGAGCGCTGCGTCGTTTTTGAGCGTATCTTTGGCCGCATCGCGCCCCTGGGCGAGCTGGGTGCCCTTGTAGCTGATCCAGGAACCTCGCTTCTGGAGAATGTCGAACTCCATCGCCAGATCGAGCATGGACCCGACATTCGAGATGCCCTCGTTGTACATGATGTCGAACTCGGCTTCCGTGTAGGGGGGAGCGAGCTTGTTTTTCACGACCTTCACTTTGGTGCGGTTGCCGGTCACGGTGCCATCGCTGCTCTTGATGGCACCAATGCGGCGAATATCGACTCGGACGGAAGCATAGAACTTCAGCGCCTTACCGCCAGGGGTAGTCTCGGGATTGCCGAACATGACACCGATCTTTTCACGGATCTGGTTGGTGAAAATGCAGGTCGTGCGCGCTTTGCTGATGATGGCGGTGAGCTTTCGCAGCGCGGCACTCATGAGACGCGCCTGGGCACCGACCGTGCTGTCGCCAATTTCACCTTCGAGTTCTTGGCGAGTCACAAGGGCGGCGACGGAGTCGATGACGATCACGTCGAGTGCGTTGGAGCGGACCAGTGTCTCGCAAATGCGCAGAGCCTCTTCTCCACTGCTGGGCTGGGAGACGAGCAGTTCATCCATCTTCACCCCCAAGCGGCGCGCGTAGTTCGGGTCTAAAGCATGCTCCACATCGATAAAGGCGGCGAGTCCACCCGCCTTTTGCGCCTGGGCGATGGCCGTCAGCGTGAGTGTGGTTTTACCGGAAGATTCAGGACCATAGATTTCAATGATACGCCCACGGGCGAAACCTCCAACGCCGAGCGCTTGGTCAATCAAGAGGTTACCTGTCGGGATGACTGCGACCTCTGCTTTTTCCCCCGTGCCCATGCGGAGGATAGCGCCTTCGCCGTAGTCTTTTTGGATTTGCTGGATTGCTAAGTCCAGATTCCGTGCGCGGGCTTCAGCGATCTTGTTGGTGTTCGGTTCAGCGGAGGTCTCTTTGGGGGCTCGGGCCATAGTCGTGAGGGAGTGAGTTTTATGTTCTAGTGAACACTTGGCGCGTGATCTTCACCACGGCAAAGGCTTTTTGCAGAGAGATGTACTTTTACGCTGGGCTCGAGCGTCCTGGCAAGCCTGGCTAGCCACCAATGGCGATCATTCGCCGGTTGGGCTGATAATTTTGACGAAAGTCGTGCTCCTTGGGTTTCCGCGCGACCACACTGCGGATGAAGTCAGCCAGCTCCTCATCCCGACAGCCTTGGCGGATTCGATCCCGGAGATCAAACTCCAGGTAGCTGCCCAGGCAGGGCCGCAGCTTGCCATCACTCGTTAGGCGCAGCTTGTCACAGCTCTCGCAGAAATGCAGGTTCGTCATGGCCCCGATGAAGCCTATTTTCTGTCCGGTGCTAGGCACCTGCCAGTAGGCGGCCGGTCCGTTCGTGCGAAAGTCTGACAGCGCGATCAACGGGCCGGTGTGTTGCTCGATCAGTCGGCGCGCGCTCTCCGTGGAGAGAAAATTTTGCTCATCCAGCACCTCGCGACTGCTCACTGGCATGAGCTCGATAAAGCGCAAAAGCAGCCCGCGCTCCGCGGCGAACCTGAGCAGCGGCACGAACTCGCGCTCAGTTTGATGCTTCATCAGCACGCAGTTGAGCCGAAGGTTTTGAAACCCGGCACTCAGCGCTGCCTCAATGCCCTCCAGCACCTTCGGTAGCAGATCACGGCTGGTGGTGCGGCGATAAGCCTCCCGATCCAGGGAATCCAGGGAGATATTCATGCTGCGAACCCCAGCCTGAAAGAGACGGGACGCTTGGCTCACGCCCTTCTCTTCCCGACTGAGCAGCGTGCCATTCGTGGAGATGCCGATCTCGCGGATGCCAGGGATCTCTGCGATCTGGGCACAGAACTCGGCGACGCCTGGTCGTGTCAGGGGCTCCCCGCCCGTCACTCGCACTTTTTGGATACCCAAGGTCGCGCCGACACGCAGGACACGCAGCATTTCCTCATAGCTCAGCACCTCCTCCTTGGGGAACCAAGCCTGCTCTTCCTCAGGCATGCAATAGCGGCAGCGTTCATTGCACCTGTCAGTAACCGACACGCGCAGGTAAGAAATGCGATGACCAAAGGCGTCTTCCACGTGGCAGAGGAGCAAGGGGAAAACCTCAGGCTAGGAGCGGCCCTTTCACGGCCCAACGCTTGATGACAAAGCCCGTGGCCGATTTTTCTTTCCAGAGGGCAAAGTGAGGCGTGCGGGTGTGGGCCTCCAGCGCGGCCTGATCCACATACTGCTCGCTCAGCGCGAAAAGGTTGGGCTGATCCGCCTGACGATTGACCTCGAAGCGAGTACAACCCGGCTCTTTCACCGACTCAGCGGCGTTGTGCAGAATGACTTCCAGGAAGTCGTCCACCCGGGCCGGATCGATTTCCAAAATGACGATGACATTGACCATGAAGCCATCCAAAGCCGGTTCCGACGAAGGCGCAAGCGGGGGAAATGTCGTCTTTCGTCCCAAAACACCGCTGTTCCGCGCAAGCCGGAGCGGCGGACCACGTTGCAGGACACTCTATGCAGCTTTTCGTCTCCTGGCTCACCCTTTTTGGCTTGGCGCACGCCCTGTTGGCAGCGGATCGCCCGAATGTCATGATCATCATCGCCGATGACCTGGGCTACCACGATGTCGGCTTTCAGGGTTCGAAGGAGATTCCCACGCCTCATCTCGACCGCTTAGCGGCCTCCGGCGTCCGCTGCACGAATGGCTACGTCTCCCATCCCTTTTGCAGCCCCACCCGCGCAGGCATCCTCACCGGACGCTACCAGCACCGCTTCGGCCATGAAAACAACCCCGCCTGGAAGCCCGAAAGCACCCACGATGGCCTGCCGCTCGATCAGATCACGCTTCCCCAGTTGCTGAAAGCCGCAGGCTATCACACCGGCGCGGTGGGCAAGTGGCACCTGGGCGCGCATCCGCAGTTTCACCCCCTGAAGCGCGGCTTTGACGAATACTTTGGCGCGCTCGGCGGCGGGCACGTGTACTTTCCTGAGGACAAGGGAGGCGTGGAATACACCATCCCGCTGGACCGAAACGGTGCCGATGAACCACAGCGCCGCTACTTGACCGAACAGTTTGGCGAAGAAGCCGCCGCCTACGTGAAGCGTCAGGCTGCGGGTCAGCCATGGTTTCTTTACCTAGCCTTCAATGCACCCCACACCCCGCTGCAGGCACCTGAGGCTTGGTTGAAAAAGTTCTCCCACCTCAGCCCACCAAGCCGCCAAACCTACGCCGCCATGGTCGCCGCCATGGATGCCGCCATCGGCCAAGTGCTGGACCAGCTGGAGGCGACCCAGCAGCGCGAGAACACGCTCATCTTTTTTGTCAGTGACAACGGCGGCCCCAACCTCAGCGCCAAGGGCACAGGCAACTTCACCGACAACACCCCCCTGCGCGGGGCCAAAGGCGACCTGCATGAGGGAGGCATGCGCGTGCCCTTCCTCATCAGCTGGCCCGCCCACCTGAAGCCCGGCACCTACGAGGCCCCCGTCATTGCTCTGGACTTCTTGCCCACCGCCGTCGCCCTGGCAGAGGCCAAGCTGCCCGAAGATCGCCCGCTCGATGGCGTGAATCTCGTGCCCTACCTCACCGGTGAACGATCCGGCCAACCCCACGAGCGTCTGTTTTGGCGAAGCCAGGGGCCCAAGGGCATCCACGCCGTTCGCCAGGGATCGTGGAAATTCTTCCGCGCCGCCAATGGCCAACCCGAGCTCTACGATCTGAACCGCGACATCGGCGAAACCCAAAACCTAGCCGCCGAACAGCCGGAGCTGGTCGCCCAATTCAACAAAGCCATCGCCGACTGGGAAAAGGGCACCATTCCGCCCCTGTTCGAGAGCCCAAAAGCCGGCAAAAAAGCCCCCAAGAAGAAGCCCTGAAGCTGAATCCCGAAGTTCTCTGTCAACGGGGCATTCTTGCCCCCATGACTTCGAAAGTCGGGTGATCCCAAAGCGCCAAAATCCGATCCGTCATGCCCCAGGGCCAACGGCCCGTCCCGCCTCCGCCCAGGGCATCGCCCTGGGAACCGCGCCCGCCTCAACATCCCTTCCCCAGGGCCAACAGCCCGGCTCATCTCAGCCCAGGGCAGCGCCCTGGGAATTCGTGGCGAACGCACCTCCGACCCGAGCCCCAAAGGGGCGAACCCTCTCCGCCCGCTTGGCTCGCCCCTTCAGGGCTCCGCTGGGGTGGGCATCTCCCTTTTCCCCAGGGCGATGCCCTGGGCTGTCCTAGGTCGCACCTTCGGCGCTGGAAAACCGCACCCGCCCCAACGCCCCTTCCCCAGTCATCTCAGCCCAGGGCATCGCCCTGGGGAACCACGCCCGAATAGAGCATCAAGCCCTGAAGGGGCGTTCACCCGACCTAAGGCAACAAAGGC